>JADMIL010000023.1 GCA_015478645.1 Candidatus Binataceae bacterium | reverse complement strand
CGGTCACGATGCTGATCGAGCGTGACGCCGCCGACCTCGACTTGGCGACGAATCTCTCCGACGACATTCACGAGGTCTTTGGCTTCACCCAGTTTGAGCGCGGCCAAAAGCCGGTGGTCAAAATCGCGAGGGAACTGTGGGAGCAACGGCATCGCAACAATCGCCTGCGCACCACCCTGACCCACGAATATGGCCACGTGATGCTCACGCGTGGCTGTACGACAAGTACGGCGCTGCCCGAGGTCCCGACCGCTGTTACTGGCAGAGCCTGCTGCTTGCAGTAGCGCAGCGTGCCGCGATTCGTGCATAGCTGACGAGGTCCCGACCGCTGTTACTGGCAGAGCCTGCTGCCGACCGAGCGGGTGATAGATTGGTTTGAGTGGCAGGCCGGTTACGCCTCGGGTGCTCTGCTGATGCCGGAGAGCTTCGCACGGCGGACGATCGAGGCATATTTCCGGAATCGCTCTGAACGGCCGCCGATTGCCAAAGGTTCGCCGGAAGCGTCAGCGCTCTGCCAGCGTATTTCCCTCGGCTTCGATGTATCCGTCGAAGCCGCCAGCGTGCGGCTCAAGCAACTGGGCTATCTCGCCGAGTAGCCCGCCGACAAGCCCCCGACCGTTTCGCGCAGACCGAATCTTCACGCTTGACACTCGTTCGATATATCGCTACATAGCGAATTAGTCACCTAGCCAAAGAACGCATGTTGTCCATGACCCCAACCGCAGTAATGCAAGCGCCGAGATCGAACCTCAGATGGCTCATCGCCGCCTGCGCCGCCGCTCTGTTCGCGCTTCGAGCCGAGCCATCGTGGGCCGCGCAATACGCCGCCGCGCTGCCGTGGGACCAGACGCTTGGCGCGATTCAGGACATTGCTGGTCGGTCCCGTGGCTCACGCCGTAATAACGCTGAACTTCGCCTTGTCGGCAATCCTGTACACGATCGGCAGCCACGAGCGGGCAGGACGCTTATTAGCCGGCGGATTGGCAACTTACGCCGCGCTGATTGCCGTCCGTTTGCTGACTTACCTCGAGCCCTTCTGAGCAGTCCCTTTTTAGCGACCATTGGAGGTCCGATATGAAACTCGCACGCATCGCAAAGCCGCTTCGTTCCGAGCAAGTACGCGCGTGACGCTAGCCGGCGACCTGAATGCTGCCCTCGAGGGTTACGCGCGCTACTACGAGCACGTTCATGGCGACGCCGTGGAGTCGAAGGCGCTGATTCCGGAGATTCTCGGTGCCTTCCTCCAAGCTGACCGTGAGTTCCAGAGTTGGTCACGTTCCAGCGGTCGCAGTCATTATCGCCGCCCCAGTTCGTCTTCGTCCAACGGCAGCGCCAAGCGCGAATCGTGACCGCCATCAGCGGAAAGTCGGCAGACGTGCTTCGCACGTGTTTACGACTGATGGGATGGACCGCTCCCCGCTTGGATAACGGCCTCGAAGGGCCACGATGGTACGTTCGACCATCGACAACAGCGAAGCGAGGAGGGTCCGGAGATGAAGATTACAACGTTGGGAATTGATCTGGCAAAGAACATCTTCCGGGTGCACGGCTGCGATGCGCGCGGGAAGGCGGTAGTGAGTAAAGCGCTCACTCGCCAGCAACTGACTATCTTCATGGCGCAGCTGCCGCCGTGTCTGGTGGGTATAGAGGCCTGCCCGACTTCCAACTACTGGGCGCGGGAAATTCAGAAACATAGCCATCAGGTGCGGCTGATGGCGCCGCGGTTCGTCAAGCCCTACGTGAAAGCCAACAAGAACGACACCGCCGATGCCGAGGCAATCTGCGAGGCGGTGCGGCGGCCGACCATGCGCTTTGTCGCCGTCAAAAGTATCGCACAGCAGGATGTGCAGGCGGTGCATCGGATACGCGCGCAGCTGGTGAAGACGCGGATCGCGCTGAGCAACCAGGTGCGCGGACTGCTGGCGGAATATGGGATCGTCATCGGCAAGGGGTTCGCCCCGCTCAGGCGCGCCCTGCCGGCCATTCTCGAGAATCGGGAACAGCGGTTGAGCGGACTGCTGCTGGAGCTGATCGCGGAGATGAGCGAGCGGCTCAAGTTCATGGAGCAGCGGCTGCATGACTACGACTTGCGGGTGCGCCGTTTGTTGCGTCAAGACGAACGCTGCCAGCGGCTGGCGGAAGTCCCCGGCATCGGTGAACTCACTGCCACCGCGCTGGTGGCTGCGGTGGGTAATGCACGCGAATTCAGAAGCGGGCGCGAGTTGGCGGCCTATCTGGGACTGGTGCCGAAACATCGCGCCAGCGGCGGCAAGACGGTGATGCTGGGCATCAGCAAACGTGGCGACACGTATCTGCGCACACTGCCGATCCACGGTGCTCGCGCGGCGCTGCGCATCAACTCGCGCTGGCGCGGTGCACATGGTGCGTGGGCGGAGGGTCTGAAGGCGCGGCGGGGACCCAACATCGCCGCGGTCGCACTGGCCAACAAGAACGCTCGCGTAGCGTGGAAGCTCTTGAGCAGCGGCGAGCACTATCGCCCGTTCCCACCACGTCCGAACCAGAGCGCAGACCGTGGAACGCGGGCGCCGCGCGCACCGCTGGGCCAGCAGACTGGCCGGCGCGGTGCAGTGCGCGTCGTCGCGGATCCGAAACCGGCGGCTTCCCTGCCGCCCTCGAGGCCGGTGAGAGGGCGGGCGGAAAAGCCGCTTTAATACCAGAGCAGGCAAAGCCGGAAGACGGAGTCTATGTTCGAATCCCACCCAAGGTTGCGCGGGTTAAGAACCGCAGTGTTGGCGAACCGGTCAGACCGGCACTCACTAAAGCCTGCGACGTGTCGGGCCTTCGAGGCCATTCGTTCGATTAGGCGCGAGTGCGCGGATTTCCATCGGGGCCTGGGGCAACCGTCAGTCGTGCCCCGCAGACAGGCCGTATACGCGACCGCAACCGGTTTCCTGCTGACTGCCGGCTTCCGCTGCCGCGCCCTTGAGGGGCGCGGTCCATACGTGACACGTCACTCATCGCCTGGATGAACGCGATTCGTGCAAGTGCCCGTAAACATTGAGCAGACGCTGTCTACAGGAACACGTGCGAAGCCGTCTAAACCCCCGCCAAATCAGCGTAAACACCCGTCTACAGCAACCCTTGGAGAAACTGCCATGAGCACCCGATCGATCTCAACCCGAGTCCCGCAGGAAATCGCCGATCAACTCGCAGCCGAAGCGCGCCGCCGAAGCGTGACCGAAAGCGATCTGATTCGCGAGATTATCGCCGCGCGCTACCTCGACGCCAGTCGGTCAGCGATGGAACCTCGGCCAAAAATCCAATCCTTGGATGAGTACGCGCAGCTCATCTTCGAGGTCGCCAAGACCCGCTCCGTCATCTTGCATTCGCTGGACCACACGCTGGGAGCGGAGGTGGTCGACGAGATCATCGACACCGCCGAGCAGACCGCCAAGGAACACGTCGCGCAGGTGCTGAAGAGCGAGGAGACCCAATCATGACGTCCTCCATTCGTCAGGCAATCCACGAACGCGCCCTTTATGCTTCGCTGGAGTTCAGACTCAGAGAGGCGTTGCGTTGCGTCCTCCTGACCGCGGCGCTCTGGGTCGAGATGACCGTATGCTTGGTCTGGCACTGGAGCGGGCATTATGGCGGTCCCGCTGCGCATCGCTACTTCATCCGCTGGTTTCTGGCGTGGTTCCTGACCCAGGAGATTCCGCTGACCTTCGCATCGCTCCCCTATCGCGGCGGACGCTACACCATCACCAGCATGTACGCCTTTCTCAATTACAAGTATTATCTCGGCGGCTCGTTCGCTGCGTGGTACTGGCACTACGCACCATGGGGAGCGGCGCTGACCGGTCTGATCGAAGCCGCCGCCGTAGCGGTTCTCTTTGTGCGCAGCGGTCCGGGCGAAGCCAGACATATTCGCGGCGTCACTCTGGTTCCAGCGCGCAACCTCGCCCGCCGCGCGGGCATCCGGCTCGCTGGCGTTCGCATACCGCGCGCCCTCGAGTGCCAACACTTTCTCGTCACCGGCTCGACCGGGTCCGGCAAGTCGGTCGCGATACGTTCGCTGCTTCGGCAGATTGAGGAGCGCGGCGAAACCGCGGTCGTGGTCGATCCCGAGTGCGAGTTCGTCTCGGAATTCTATCAACCCGGGCGCGGCGACTCCATCCTCAATCCGCTCGATGCCCGTTGCCCGCGCTGGTCACCGTGGCGCGAGCTCCGCGATGAAAGTCACGACGCCACTGCGAGGCGCTGGCCGCCTCGCTCCTCCCGGACCCACCGGACGCCTATCACGAGGGCGGGGCGAGCTTCTTCTTCCGTCAGAGCAGCCGGACGCTCCTGACCAGCATCTTCCGGATCGCCGAGCCCAGGGAAGCGTCGTCGATCCCGCGCCTGCTCACGCTGCCGCGGGCCGAACTCAGACGGGCGCTCATAGGGACGCCAGCCGAAGCGCTGATCGATCCCGGAGCGCACGAGCAGGGCGCCGGCATCGTCGCCACCGCCGCCAACGCAACCAGGGCCTTTCACTACTTGCCCGAGAACGCGTCGCGAAGCTGGAGCGCTTTCGATTGGTCGGCGAAGCGGCAGGGCGGGCTGTTCCTGACCTCGTCGGAAGAATCCAAAGACGCAGCGCTTCAGTTGCAGAGCGTCTGGCTGGATTGCATCATCCACCGCCTGCTGAGCCGGGAACTTATGCCGCGCCGACGGGAACAGGTCTGGATCGTTGCAGACGAGCTTCCGGTCCTGAGACGGCAAGCGAAGCTCGAGGATCTGGTCGTCCGCGGACGCAAGCGCGGGTTGGCGGTCGTGCTCGGCTTTCAGGCTATTACGCAACTGCGGACCATCTACGGCGTCAACCAGGCCGCCACCTTGGTCGCCTCGCCCGCCACCAAGCTGATTCTCAGAACCGGCGAACCTGAGACCGCCCAATGGTGCAGTGCGCAGATCGGCGAGCGCGAGGTTGAGCGCGGCCACCTGAGCGCCAACGCGAGTCATCGAGAGCAATACTCGTTCGGCATTCGCGAACAGCGAACGACGGAACCGGCGGTGATGCCCGCCGAAATGCAATTGCTCCAGCCGCTATCTGGCTACCTCTGCGTCACCGGTCATCACCGCTCGTTAGTGCGTTTGGACTATCTCGCGCCGCAAGTCCGGCAGGAAGCTTTCATCCCGCGCATCAATCTGTCTGCCCCGATGAATCCAGCGCGACGATCGCAGGTGATCGCGCTTCGTCCCGCAGCGGCGAGCATACGAAGGAAACGGATCTGAGCCATGCTGGTAATGTCGAAAGGCGCGCTCAGCGTCCGCCAGGCCGAGACCTACTATCAGGAGAAATACTCCGAGGACGACTATTATACCGAGTCCCACCGCGTCACCGGCCAGTGGTACGGGAGAGCTGCGGAGACTCTCGGGCTGAGCGGAGCAGTCAGCGAGGAGGATTTTCGGGCCGTGCTGCGCGGGCTTCGTCCGGCGTCCGGTGAGGTGCTCGTTCATAAGGCGAACGGCTACGACGACCGGCGCGCTGGCTGGGACGCGACCTTCAACGCACCGAAGTCGGTGAGCATTCAAGGCCTCGTCGGAGGCGATCATCGCCTTATCGAGGCGCACCGTCAGGCAGTCAGTCGGGCACTCATAGAACTCGAACAATATGCGCTCTCGCGCCGCCGAGGCGGCAGCGAATGGGTCGTGACCGGCAATATCGTCGCCGCGCGCTTCGATCACATTGCCGCTCGGCCTGCCAGTGGAGTTAACGACGGCTTCGGTCCCGACCCTCACCTTCACACCCACGTCGTCATCGCCAACATGACGCTGCGGCCGGACGGTATGTGGCGGAGTCTCGACCCGATCGAGATCTATCGCGCGCAGAGCTTCGCGACCGCCGTCTATCGCTCGGAGCTGGCCCGCGAAGTTCAGCAACTCGGATACCCGGTCGAGATCGCCGGACGAGACGGACGCTGGGAGCTTGACGGCTACACGCGCGGGCAGGTAATGGCCTTCTCGCGTCGTCGCCAGGACATCGAAGCACTTCTTACCCGCCAAAACTCGACCGGAGCGGCCGCGGCCCAGATCGCCGCCCATCAGAGCAGGCTGGCCAAAGAATCGCGCGACGAAAACAAGCTTCGCGCGGAATGGAAGGTGCGCGCTCATGACAATCGAATCGCTCTCACCGAGATTTCAGAACGCGCGCTCGCACGCGGCCCCTCGCTGACGGTTTCTCCGGCCGCGACAGAAGAAGCGGTCAGCTTCAGCGTAGCTCACAACACTGAACGCGAAGCCGTCACGGATCGGCGCGCGCTCGAACGCACCGCTCTTCAGTATGCGATGGGAGTCGCCGATCTCGAGGGCGTGCGGCGGGAGACCGGCGTTCGGGAATCACTTGGCGATCTAATCGCCCTCGCTGTCTCCCCTTCGTTTCCGGGAGTCGTCTACACTACCCCGGAGATGGCGGCGCTGGAGCGCGAGAATGTCGAACTCATGCGCGCCGGCAGAGCGCACGCCCAAGCAGTCACCACTGAACCAAACGCGCGCAATTGGGCAGCCGCGCGTTCGCTATCCGCCGAGCAGGCACAGGCCGCAGTGCTGACGCTGGCTGCTACCGATTGGCTTACCTCGATCGAAGGGCGAGCAGGCGCAGCGAAGACCACCACGGTCGGAGCGCTCAACGACTTCGCTGAGAGCGCTGGCTACGGGGTACGCGGGTTCGCACCGACCACGCGCGCCGTGAAAGCGCTCTCCGAAGCCGGACTCGAATCCCGGACTGTGGCGAGCCTGCTCGCCAGCCCGCTTTCCGACCGCGCGCGAAAAGAACTGTGGATCATCGATGAGTCGAGCCTGCTCGGCACTCGCCAGATGAACGCGCTGCTGCACAAGGCGCGACAGGCCGAAGTCGGTCGGGTCGTCTTCGTCGGCGACCAGCGCCAGCACCACGCCATCGAGGCGGGCCGGCCCATCCAACAGATGCAACAAGCGGGCATGCTCGTCGCGCGATTGGAGACCATTCGTCGCCAACTCGATCCCGGATTGCGCGAGGCGGTCACGCTCGCTTCGCGCGGAGAGGTCGGACAGGCAATTGCGCTCCTCGAGCAGCAGGGCCGCATCCGCGAGATGGTCGATCCGAATGCGCGCCACGCGGCGATCGCGCGCGAGTACGTTGCTGCCCATCAATTCGGGGAGCGAGTTCTGGTCGTCAGTCCAGCGAATGACGAGCGTCGCGAGTTGAACGCCGCAATTCGCACGGCCCTCAAGGAACGCGGGCACATCAGCTCCGACGGACGAGAACAAATCGTGCTCGTAAACCGCGCGCTGACCCGGCCTCAGCGCAAACGAGCGCAGAGTTACGACGTCGGCGACGTGCTCCGATTCCGGCGTGGTAGTGCGCGCCTGGGCATCGCCCGCGGAAGTTATGCCCGCATCGAAGCAATCGATTCGGAACAGAATCAAATGGTGGTGCGCGATGAAAGCGGAAAAGCTGTCAGCTACGATCCCTCGCGATTGTCCGGAGTCGAGGTCTTTCATCAGGAGCGCCGCGTGCTCGGCGTAGGCGACCGGATTCAATTCCGCGCGCCGGATCGCGCGCTTGGCGTCGCCAATGGAGAATTCGCGACCGTAATCGCCATCGACGATCGCAAAGCGCGCCTGCGCAGCGATAACAGGCGCGAGATCAGCGCGGCAGTCGATCGTCTGAAGCACATCGACTACGGCTACGCCTCGACCTCGCATTCCAGCCAGGGCGCCACGGTTGATCGTGTGATCGCTAATATCGATACCGTTCGCTCGGCTGAACTCGTCAACCGTAAACAGTTTTACGTCTCGATCAGTCGCGCGCGGCACGCGATGAGCCTGTACACCGACGACCGTGCCAGACTCGACTCAGCCGTGGGGCGCAATCGCGAAAAGTCGATCGCCCTGGAACGGCTCAACCTAAACGCCGGTCGCGATATCCAGATAGTTAGAGAACCGCCGCGCCAGAACATCACACCTGCCCACGGCATCAGAAGGTGACTGGTCTTGCCGAACCCTGCCGTCGAAACATTTTTTCATCGGCGCTTCGCTGTGAGCGCGGACGCTCGGGCTGCGCAAGCTTCGCCGCGAGGCCACGCGGCGCATCGCGCCGCTCGCGCTCCGCCACGCGCATCTCAGAATCCTGCGCCGCCCTCCAGATTCGGTCGAGAGGGCGGCGCTTTTCCGAAATGCTGCAAACAAACCAAAACGCCCTTCCCTTTGGGACGCGGGCGGGAGGCAGCGAAGGGACTCCGCGTCGAACCGCGGTTTTCGTGCCGCTCATTTCCTCTTGCGTTAGAATTCCGCCAATGCTAGCTATGTAGCTAAATCCATTGCATTTCGACTCTGAACGGTCCCGCACATGAGTTTCACGTCTAAATCCATACGAGAAAGCACTGGTTTTGCCGCAACGCAGGAAGCCTTCAAGATGGCGCTCCGCGCCACAGCCGGCGAGGTCAAGGTCCGAGAACTCTTCCAGCTAATGACGGCCGAAGAGGCTGCAGAGTTTCTCGCCCTCGAACTCGGCACAGTGCGCAACCTGACGTATCGTCGCGAGTTGCCCTCGGTGAAGATCGGCGCCCGAGGCGTTCGCTATCGGCTGATCGACCTTATTGCTTGGAGCGAGCAGCGGAATAGGCTCGTCATCTGACTTAATTCCAGGAGGCAAATATGGCTCGGAAACAAGCAAAAGACCGCGGTCTGTTCGAGCGTGCGCCGGGTTCCGGAATTTGGTGGGTGCGATACTTTGACCGCAACGGGCGTGAACAGAGAAGATCGGAGCGAAAGGTCTCGCTCGGCGCGTGTATGAAAAGCGAAAGACCGAAATTCGAGAAGGGCGCTTCTTCGCGCCAGAAAGACGAGAAGCCGTCTCGTTCGAGTCGATCCTGTCCGACTACAGGAGTTCAGCGCTCAAGGCTGGCCGGGAAATCATGCGCGGAGACATCGGCTATCGGCGGCTCCACGGCGCTTTCGGCCGGGACAGAGCCGATTCGATAACCCCGGCTCAAATCGAGGCATTTCGCGACAGGCTTGCCGGAGAGCTCTCCGCTGCCACGGTGAACCTTCACCGGAAGTTGCTCCGCGCGATCTTCATGCGCGCCGTCCGCGCGCAATCAGTCGGGTCAAACCCGGTAAGCAGGGTCAAGTTTTGCAAGGAAAACAATAAGCGACTCCGGTGGCTCAATGACGAGGAGGAATCTGCGCTTTTTGAGGCCATGCCGAACTGGTTGAAACCGCGTTCATAAGGACGTGCTCGTGAAAGCAGGCGGCCAAGATAGAAGCGGGTTCGTGTTCACTGCGCCAAGAGGCGGATTCATCCAGAATCTCAAGCGATACTGGTACCCTGCCCTTCGCGGCGCCGGCATTGAAGACTTTCATTTTCATGATCTCCGTCACACGTTCGCATCGCGTGCGGCAATGAGTGGCGTCGATCTGTACACCCTGCAAGCGTTGATGAGACATCGAAGCTCACTGATGACGCAGCGTTACGCGCATCTGAGCGCCGCGCATCAGCGCGAAGCGATCCGTCGCCTGGATGGCTGGTATCAGCGGCAGAATCTGACCGCAGAACGTCAGTCCTAATAAAACTCGTGTCCGATTTCAGTCACCTCTAATCCGGCGACGTCTCCCCATAGCGAGCAAGTAGGCCTTGCTTAAGCTGATCGTGCCACGGCCTCGATCAAGCCGAGGCGGTATGATAAAGTCTTCCGGAATGGAGGACGAATTATGCTGATTGAGGAGCGGATATTCACGCCCAGCGAAGCGGCTGTAGTTTCGGGCGTTCCATTGAAAACGGTGCACCGCGAAATCGATGAAGGCCCGTTGAAGCCTGCGCGCAAGAGATCGAGAAGCAGGAGAACTCTCCGGGAAGAAGACCTGTTTTACCTGGCGGTCGCAAAAGGGCTCGATACGCGGTTGGTCCAACTCACGAGCGAGGGTAAGGGCAAGCTTCACGACGCGATCGTCATGTACTGCCGAAAGCGCGGGCCAGCTAAGCGGGAATTTCCCCTCTTCGGAGGCGGTCTGTCGCTTGACCTCAAGCGAGTTCTCGAGGAGGTTCGTTCCAGAGTGGAACGCCTTGAACGGGCAAGACGATTGGTCGTCGAAGAACCTGAGATCAGGGGCGGCGAGCCGTGCATTCGCGGGACCCGAATTGGTGTCTATGAAGTCTCCAGCATGCTCGAACAGGACACCTCCGAAGAGGAGATCTTGGAAGGCTTCCCATCGCTCAAGCGAGAGCAGCTTGAACTCGCCAAAATTTTCGCACAGGCGTACCCGCGCAAGGGCCGACCGCCTCGCCATCCGTGGCACCAAACACCTTGGCGCGAGATCTCGCGGAGTGAGACTCGCCGGTGAGGTTTCTGATCGACGAATGCCTGCACACCAGCCTGACGCAGGTTGCGAACAACGTCGGCCACGAAGCGCATCACGTGAACTGGCGAGCGTGGTCGGGCTTCAAAGATCATCAGCTGCGAGAGCTGATTCTGCGTGAGGAATTCGTATTCGTCACCAACGACGCGCGCGATTTTCGTAAGTTGATGGGAGAGAGCGAATTGCACGCAGGGTTGATCGTGATCATCCCGAACGTCACGCCGGCCATCTAACGCGAGTTGTTTCAGCGGGCTCTCGTTGAAGCCTCGAAGCTTTCCGATATGATAAACCGGGTCGATGAGATCGACTCCGACGAAGTGCGCGTTTACGAGCTGCCAAAGCTCGAATAACTGCGGATCGATCCAGAACGAGGATCATGACGGTTAGAGCGATGGGCGTAAGGCAGGTACTTCAGTTCCGTTTAGTTCTCGAAGGCGTCGAGCCAGCGGTATGGCGGCGGATCCAAGTGCCGATTGATTTCACACTGGCGCGGCTTCACCGCGTCGTTCAAGCCGTCATGGGCTGGCAAGATTATCACCTGCATCAATTCACCATATGTGGGCGCGCATACGGTGTTCCAGATCCTGAAGACGAACACAATGTCATTGAGGAGGGTGCGGTTCGCCTTTGCGACCTTCAGCTCTCGCCCGGCGATCGACTCGAATATCTCTATGACTTCGGCGACGACTGGCAACATGTGTGCGAACTCGAAAAAGTGCTCCAGGGCGATGCCAATGACTTATCGCCGCGTTGTCTCGGCGGCGACTGCAGCACCCCGCCCGAGGACGTTGGAGGCGCGCCAGGGTACGAGGAATTTCTGCAGGCGCTGGCAGACCCCAGCCACGAAGAGCACGCGCACATGAAGAGCTGGGTCGGCCGACCGTTCGATCCGAGAAGCTTCTCGGTCGAAGAAGCGAATCAGCGTCTTCGAAAGATATTCCGCGGACGAAAGGCCATTCAGAGATCATAAAGCGATCACGGTGAGATCGTTTTTGGCCGAAAATCTGGTGCCGGTTTTGGTGCCGGTTGCAGATCGATTTTTGGTGCTCTCGGATGAGTTCCGATGACAGAAACTCTAGGAAATAGCGACATTTTCCTTGATCCGCCGATCTGGCGGACCCGTCTTACAAGCCGGTGGTCGCTGGTTCGATCCCAGCACCGCCCACCAATGAAATAAGCCTCGTCCCGCTTCCGAATGTCACTCCCTCTTCAGAAGGCTAATGGGCGCGATCGTGCGAGCGACAAACGCATTGAAGAGCGCATCAAGGTCGTCATGTCTCGCGAGGTTGGACCGCCAATCCGCGGGCACCGCTTGCAGGCCGTACCGGATACCGGCGAGTGCGCCGGTTATTGCGCCCGTCGTATCTGTATCGTCGCCGAGATTAACCGCTCTCAGCACTGCCTCATCGAAACTCTTGGAATTCAGTAGGCACCACAGGCTCGCCTCTAGTGCATCGACTACGTATCCGGACCCCCTTATCTCGCGCAGTTTGAGCGTCTTAAGATTGGCCGCCGGCACAATTCGAGAATACGCGAGTAATTCTGACGAGAACGGAGCCGCGCCGTAATGTGCGCTCGCGTCCCGCCACGCCTCGTCGATGGCTGAGGCCGCATCGACGCCGGCAAGCAGACGTTGAACGATTAGGCAGAACAGGGCACAGCCGACTTGCGAGCGCGGGTGTCGGTGGGTCAGTGCAGAGAACCGATGCGCCGCCTCGATGGCGTCGGCCGTTCGCCGCCCGGCGAACCAGATCGCCACCGGCAAAATGCGCATCAGTGAGCCGTTGCCGTTGGAAGGCTCGTCATCGCGGCCAGCCTCAAGCGGCGGAACGCCGCGAGCGAGGCGTCGAAAAGCGGCGGCGGTAGTGTTGCCGACGTCGAACACTCTACCGCGAGGCGTCCAAACTTCTGCGTCAAGCCATCGCACAAACGACCGGCCGAGAGCCTGATAATCTTCGCCGGCGTGCAGTAGAGTATCGACCGTGCAAAGCGTCAGCGAAGTGTCGTCGGACCAGGTACCCAGCGGCTGATTGTGCGTGCCATAGCCGCGTAAATCCGTGATTGGGTTGCGATCCAGGTTCTCCCGGCTGCAAAACTCAACCGGGACACCGAGCGCATCGCCAACTGCGACACCCCAAAGACCCCCAAGAATTCTGCTCTGCCGAGTTAAGCCAGGGATCATCACATTCGCTCGCCGTCAATCCCGATGACGAGTTGAACGGCACGGCTAGCAATAGCATCCAGAACGCTGCGATTCCAATGGGATTTCTTGCCACAGAACTTGGAAGAGTCGTCGGACACGGAACACATTGATAAAAGGCGATTTCGAGCGCATCCGTAAATTATACGAGCTGGATTTAAGGCTCCTTCGCTCTTCCGCGCAACGTCTGAGCGCCCGATTACACCTCACGTCAATCCGCAGTCACTCGCGGGCTAATATGACGGCTCGCGCCATCGCGCCGCAGCATACGGCAATTGCTGCCGCGCGACCGTGAGTCAGGTAAAACCAAAGGTATCTCGTCGTTGGCCCTGATATCCCGTCGTCCGAACAATTTACACTCTCGAATTCGTCATTCAGTATTCATTTGATTTTCCGCCATGCTTAGTGCTACAACGCTGAGCGTCTCGATTAACTCTGCAACCGGGAGGGGAAAAAGTATGAAGTTCAAACGGATGTTGCTCAAAATGGCGGCGATTATGCCCGCCATCGCACTCGTATCGATGGGTGTCGCACACGCGCAGATGGCCGGTCCAAAGCTCATCAGCGCGTTCGGCGGCATTGATGAAGCCGGTGAAGGCGAAGGTGGCCATTTAGTGGTAGCCGGATCCACCGTGCTCACGAATCAGGGCGGCGCGACGGCCCTCAATGTCACGATCGGGATTCAGGACAGCGACAACGAAGACGAAGGCACCACTTGCTCGCTCACGCAGCCTGGCGACCTCAGCTACAGCTTTCCCAACGGCCTCAATTCGGCTGGCACGATGACGCTGACCGTGAACGCTTTGGATTCATGCTGGGAGACCAATGATCCCAGCATTCCGGTCGACAACACCGGCAATTCCGTCACCTTCACCCTGTATGCGCGCAACGGCAGTGGCAGCATGGTGGGAACGGCGACCACTCTACAGAACGAGGGTGGTGACACGCTGGGTTCGCCCGTCGCGGTGACCGGCACGGTCCAGGCGGCCTCGGGCGGACAGCTCAACGTGCTCAGCGGATCGCATCTGTTCAACGCGGTCGGCGGCACCACCGACGACTTCGGCGATAGCGGCCACATGGGCATCGCCGGTCTGGCCGTGCTCAACACTCATGGCGGCGCCAACGGCCTCGACGTGACCCTTTCATACCAGGACAACAGCGACGAAGGTCTAGCTTGCGAACTGACCAACCCGGCCGATCTGTCCTACAGCCTGACCAAGGGCGTCGGCACGCTGACGCTGACCGTGAGCAGCGCTGACAGCTCCACCTGCGCGATGGGCACGGGCAATTCGATCACCTTCAACCTGTACGCGGTCGGCGGCCAGGCCCGCATCATCAGCACCTCATCGTCGCTTCAGGACACTTATCCGGACATAATCAACGATCCCGCGGTCGTCGGCACGTTCTGATCGTCGGCGCCTTTCAGGCGACGATTGCTAACCTCGGACCCCGCCAAACGCTCACTTCGGGCGCGCGGCGGGGTCTCTGTTTTCTGGCTATAAGCGTGGTGGCTAAAGCGCGCGCGCAACCCCGGCGTCAGGCCGACGCACGCGCCGATGCGCCGCGCGGCTTGCCATCGAGTTGCCGTCCGTTACGCGCGGCGGCCAACGGCGGCAATGCATTGCTCGCCGGCAATGCGCCCGCGCTTTCCATTCCCGGCCATTTCGCGCGCAACAGGATATAGCGGCGGCCGTCGCGCACGATCAGCCCTTCCTGGGTCATCTCCATCAAAAGCCGGCTGACCATCGGCCGCGAGCCGCCGATCATCTCGGCCAGCGACTCCTGCCCGAGTTCCGGCGTCAGCATCACGCCGCGCGCGTCGTTGGCGCCAAAGCGCCGGGCCAAATCGACCAGGACCGACTCGAGCCGCGCCCGCAGCGGCATCGCGAGAAACCCCGCACATCGATAGACCATCGAAGCCCACAGCGAATTGATGCTCTCGGTCACCGCCAGCAGCGATCCGCTCTCGAGTCCGCGCAGCACGCGCAGGATATGATCGCGCGTAAACAGCGCCACGCAGGTTGCGGTCAGCGCCTCGGCTTCGAAAATCTGCGATCGCGCGCCGCCAATCTCGCTGAAGTCGGCGTACCCGGCCAGATCGCCCGGACCCGCCAGATCGATCAGGATACGGTCGGGGCCGGCGCTACAGAAAATCTTGATCATCCCGCTCATCACCGCAAAGACCACGTCGGCCGGCGACCCCTTGCCAAAGAGCGAAGCACCTTTGGGATAGCGCACCAGCGTATGGCGGCTCAGCAGCACTTCGATCGCCGCCCGCGGCAAGCCGTATTGTTCGAGACGCGCGGACAGGCGACCCTGCCCCTGCGTAACCGCTCGTGGCGCGATTCCCTGGTCCATTCCCGCCATTAGAGCAGCATTGCACTTACGGTCCAAGGGAATAGCCACTGAACGTCGATTGGCATTACCTATACTGCGCATTCTTGGGCGCAGCGCCGCACGAGGATCAGATAGAAGCGTTACTCTACTAACTGTAAGGACGATAATCTCAGCCGGATCGCCGTGCCTATGGGCCACGCGGACGCCGCGATCGCACCGCCCGGCCGGCGATTACGATCGCGGTGCGCGGCACGTGGGCCTATGCGGAATCCGCCGTCGCGTAACAACGACTACTGATTCAAACCAGTGACTATTAAAGAAACGCCGCGCTATTCGCCCGCGATCATCATCTCGGCGATCTTGATCGTCGGTGAGACCACTGGCGATCGCCAGCGCAGGTCGCTGCCGATCATCTCGATCGACTTGAACATCTCGCGCAGGTTGCCCGCGATCGTGATCTCCTGCACCGGAAACGCCAGCTCGCCATCCTCGATCCACATCCCGCCGGCCCCGCGCGAGTAGTCGCCAGTCACGCCGTTGACGCCAAACCCGATCAGCTCGGTGACGTAAAGCCCGCGCTTGACCGATCCGATAATCGCCTCCGCCGAATGGCTACCCGGCTTGAGATACAGGTTGGTCGGACTCACGGTGGGCGAATCGCCGACCGATCGCGCCGCGTTGCCGGTCGGTTCGAGCTTGAGCTTGCGCGCCGAATAGGTATCGAGCAGGTAGGTCTTGAGCACGCCGGCATCGACCAGATGCTTGCGATTGGTGGCCAGGCCGTCGCCGTCGAACGGCTTCGATCCCATCCCGGCGACGATCGTGCCGTCGTCGCAGATCGTCACGTTCGGCGACGCGATCGGCTCGCCCAGCTTGCCCACCAGGAACGACGCGCCCTTGTAGAGCGACGGACCCGAAGCCGCCCCGGCCAATGCGCGCAGCAGGCTCGCCGCCATGTCGGGATCGAAAACGATCGGCGCGCGCATCGTCTTGATCTTGCGCGAGCCGAGCCGCCGCAGCGCCCGTTGAGCCGCGATCGCGCCGACCTCCGCGGGATCTTCGAGCTTGCTGAAATGGCGGTTGGCGGTGAACCAGTAGCCCTGCTGCATCGCGCCCTGGTCGTCCTGCGCGATTGGCGCGACGCCCAGGTTGAACGAGGTGCCCGCGTATTCGGCCGCGAAGCCCTGGCTGTTGGCAAACATTATCTGGTAGCGGCCGGAATCGAACTCCGCGCCCTCGCTATTCTTGATCCGCGGGTCGGCCTTGAGCGCCGCCTGCTCGGCCGTGCGCGCAATCTTGAGCGCCGTGTCGGCGTCGACGATACCCTGCGCGCGATCGGCCAGATCGAGATCGGGCACGTGCGCCGGATGCAACACGGGGTCGGGCAATCCGGCCCACGGATCGGCCGCCGTCAGCCGCGCGAGCGTCACCGAATGGGCGATGAAATCCTTAAGGCCGTCGCGCTCGAGCTCGGCCGTCGAGGCGGTCGCCGACGATTGTCCGACGAACACCCGGATCCCCAGCCGCCGCTCGCGCGAACTCTTGAGCTTTTCGACTTCGCCCAGCCGCACGCCCGCCGCCAGCGATTCCGCGCTGACGCACAAAACCTCCGCCGCCGTCGCGCCCGAGCGCCGCGCCTCATCCAGCGCCCATTCGGCCAGCGCCGCGTCAACCTGTGCCATCACCGCTCCTTGGCGCAATTATGCGCGTGTGCCGCCGACCGTGATTCCGTCGATCCGGATCGTCGGCAGCCCGACGCCGACCGGCACCGATTGGCCGTCCTTGCCGCAAGTGCCGACGCCCGGGTCGAGCTCGAGGTCGTTGCCGACCATCGCGACCCGCGTCATCACGTCGGGGCCATTGCCGATCAGCGTTGCCCCCTTAACCGGACGGGTCACCTCGCCATCTTCGATCAGGTAGGCCTCGCTCGCCGAAAAAACAAATTTGCCGTTGGTGATATCGACCTGGCCGCCGCCAAAGCTCACCGCGTACAGGCCGTGCTTGACCGACTTGATGATATCCTCCGGCGGCGACTCGCCGGGCAGCATGAAGGTATTCGTCATGCGCGGCATCGGCGCATGCGCGAAGCTCTCGCGCCGGCCGTTGCCGGTCGGCGCCATCTTCATCAGCCGCGCGTTGGTGCGATCCTGCAGGTAGCCGCGCAGGATGCCGTTTTCGATCAGCACCGTGCGCGTGGTCGGCGTGCCTTCATCGTCGACGTTGAGGCTGCCGCGCCGGCTCGCGATCGTCCCGTCATCGACCACCGTGCATAGCGGACTCGCCACCGGCTGCCCGATCCGTCCGGCGAAGGCCGACACGCCCTTGCGGTTGAAATCGCCCTCCAGGCCGTGGCCAATCGCCTCGTGCAATAAAATTCCCGGCCATCCGTTGCCCAGCACGACGATCATTTCGCCGGCCGGCGCGTCGACCGCGTCGAGGTTGACGATCGCCTGGCGCGCCGCCTTGATCGTATATTCCTTCCAGCGCTCGCCCGCGAGAAAATACTTCCATTCGAGCCGCCCGCCGCCGCCAAACGTGCCGACCTGCCGGCCCTTGCCGTCCTCCGCGATCACCGTCACGCTGAGCCGGCACAGCGGCTGCACGTCGGCCGCGATACGCCCCTCGCTGTTGACGATCATCACGATTCGGCGCTCGGCCGAAAATGACGCCATCACGTTGCGCACCCGCGGATCGTAGCCGCGCGCCAGCGCGTCGATCTCGCGCAGCAGCCGCGCCCGCTCCTCGAGCGGCACGTCGAGCGGCGAGGTCTCCAGCTCGTAGAGATCGTGGCCGCGCATCTGCTCGCCGACCTGCACCGCCGGATGCGCTCCGGTGCGGTGGTCGGCGATCGCCCGCGCCGCCTGCGCCGCGATACCCATCCGATCGACCGTCACTTCGTCGGAATAGGCGTAGCCCGTGCGATCGTCGGCGCATACGCGCACGCCCACGCCATGCGAAATCGCCTTGCTGGTATGGTTCACCATCGACTCTTCAAGCCCCAGCCCCTCGGCGCTGCGGTACTCGAAGAACAGATCGGCATAATCCGCCTTGCGTTCCAGTGCGCTGCCGAGAATTTGCTCGAGCGCGCCCTGATTCATGCCAAAGCGGTTGAGAAAGAATTTTTCCGGTTGGACCAGATCATTCGCCATCGGCATCACCCGTCCTTGCGTCGTATTCTACCAGACCGCCACCCGCGTCAGAACTGGCCGGTCAGCCTGCGCGATAAATCGATCGCCGTGGGCTTCGCGCGCAACACGATTCGCCGCACCAGGCAAGCGATCCGGCCAAATAAAAACGCGCTCCCGCATCGTGCGGGAGCGCGCGTGGCGCGGCCTGGCGGCCGCGGATTATTGCAATCGTACGGTCGGCGATCAGCCCGCAACCGCCCGCCGCTGGCGCGGCGTCGGTTCCGCGGTGGGCGTGTCGCGGCGCGCCGCCTTCTTCTTGCGCGGCTTTTTGGCGTCGGCCTTTTCGGCCGTGCCGGTAAACTCGACGATCGAGATCGGCGCCGCATCGCCGCGCCGCACGCCGAATTTGACCACCCGCGTGTAGCCGCCGGCGCGCTCCTTGAAGCGCGGCGCGATTTCGTCGAACAGCTTCTTCACCGCGTCGCGCGATTGCATAAAGGCAAACGCCAGCCGCCGCGCCGACAAATCGCCGCGCTTGCCCAGCGTGACCATCCGGTCGGCATAGCGCCGCAGCTCTTTGGCCTTGGCGTCGGTGGTCCGAATCCGTTCGTGGCGGATCAGGCTCAGCACCAGGTTGCGGAACAGAGCCTTGCGATGGGACGCAGTCCGATTGAGCTTGCGGCCCTGATTAAGATGACGCATCGATAAACTCCCCAGTGCGGGCGGCTCAAGCCGACTCGCGCCGCTCCTGCTCCTCCCACATCCGGTCGAGCTCGCTGCGCGACGGCAGGTTTTCCAGCCGCATCCCGAGCGAAAGCCCCATGTCGGTGAGCACTTCTTTGATCTCGTTGAGCGACTTGCGGCCGAAGTTCTTGATCTTCAGCATGTCCTGCTCGGTGCGCTGCACCAGCTCGCCGATATACTTGATATCCGCGTTCTGCAGGCCGTTGAAGGCGCGCACCGAAATCGGCAGCCCTTCGACCGGCCGGTAGAGGTACTCGTTAAACGCCGGCCGGACCTCGGTGCGCTCGCCCGCCGCCGGCGCTTCGGCCTCTTCCTCGACCCCCGCGAAAATAGACATCTGGTCGCGCATCACCCGCGACGCATAGGTCAGCGCATCGCGCGGCGAGATCGATCCGTCGGTCCAGATTTCCAGCGCCAGCCGATCGTAGTCGGTACGCTGGCCCACGCGCGCGTTGGTCACCAGGAAATTGACCTTCTTGATCGGCGCGAAGATCGCGTCGAGCCGAATCGTGCCGATCGGCTCCTCGTCCTCGGTCCGCTCGCCCGGCACGTAGCCGCGGCCGCGCTTGATGACCAGCTCCATGTCGAGGTCGGCGCCCTTGTCGAGCGTCGCGATATGGCGCTCGGGCGTCAGGATCTCCAGGCTCGGACCGCCGGTGATATCCTTGGCCGCGACCACCGCCTCGCCCTTGGCCTTGAGCGTCGCCGTGATCTGCTCGCCCTCATGGAGCCGCAGGCGGACCTCCTTGAGATTGAGCACGATGTCGGTCACGTCTTCCTTGACGCCCGGGATGGTCGAGAACTCGTGCAGCACGCCCTTGATCCGCACCGCCGTTATCGCGTAACCCGGCAGCGACGAGAGCAGCACGCGCCGCAGCGCGTTGCCCATCGTGATACCGTAGCCCCGCTCCAGCGGCTCGGCGAAAAATCGCCCGTAGGTCGGGCTCACTTCTTTTTCGTCGAACTCGACCGCTTTGGGTTTGATCAGGTCACGCCAATCATTCTGCATAATTGTATTCTTTAACCGCGGATAATTTTTCTTTGTGCGCGAAGCTTCAGGGCGGCGGCCTCCTAACGCGAGTAATGCTCCACGATGAGCTTCTCGCTCACCGGCATCGTCAGATCACCGCGCGCCGGCAACGATCGCAGCGCCCCGCGAAACTGCTCGCGCTCGAGCGTCATCCACGGCGGCACGCCCCGGCGCTGCGCCAGTTCGATCGCTTCGACGATCACCTTCTTGGTCCGGCTCTTCTCGTTGATGCTCACCACCTGGTTCACTTCGAGCAGGTACGACGGAATCGTCACGACCTTGCCGGCCACCTCGAAATGGCCGTGGCGCACCAACTGGCGCGCCTGCGCCAGCGAACTCGCAAAGCCCAGCCGGTAGACCACGTTGTCGAGCCGCCGCTCGAGCAGCACCAGCAGATTCTCACCCGTGATGCCCGGCATGCGCTCGGCCATCTCGAAGTAATGCGCGAACTGCTTCTCGAGCATCCCGTAGATGCGCTTGACCTTCTGCTTTTCGCGCAGGCGGATCGCGAACTCCGAAAAGCGCGTGCGCGCCTGGCCGTGCGCTCCGGGCGGATAGTTGCGCCGCTCGATCGCGCACTTGTCGCTGTAGCAGCGCTCGCCCTTCAAAAAGAGTTTGAGCCCCTCGCGCCGGCACATCCGGCATACTGGACCAAGATTTCTTGCCACCGTATTCCTCTGCTGACGCCCGGATCAGACCCGGCGCTTCTTCGGCGGACGGCATCCGTTATGCGGAATCGGCGTCGCGTCCTTGATCGATATTACGTTGAGCCCGGTCGCCTGCAGCGCGCGCACCGCCGACTCGCGTCCGCCGCCCGGCCCCTTGACATGCACCACCACCGCGCGCATCCCGAACTCCGAGACCTTGCGCGCAGCCGCCTCGGCCGCCATCTGCGCGGCAAACGGCGTCCCCTTGCGCGAGCCCTTGAAGCCCACCGAACCGGCGCTCGACCACGCGACCACCAGCCCCTGCTGATCGGTGATCGTCACGATCGTGTTGTTGAAAGTCGCATGCACGTGCGCGATGCCCTCGGGCACCGATCGGCGCGTGCGCCGCTTGCGCGGCGCGGCAGCCGGTGCCGCTCCCGCCGCCGGTGCTCCGCCCGCGGCGGCCGCGGCCTTGGGCGGCGCCGCTTTGGTTTCCTTGGTCTCTTCTGCCATCAGCCTCTAATGCCTGTCTGCGTAGCTTGTTCCAGCGCTCGGAAAATTTCTTTCCCGCGCCGCGAATCGCTCGCGCCACTTCCCGCGCCCGACACGATTCAATGTTGATCCGATAACTCTCGCGCCGTTTACTCTCGCACTCTTTACTTCGGCGGCGCCTGCTTCTTGCCCGCGACCAGTTTGCGCGGACCCTTGCGCGTGCGGGCATTGGTATGCGTCCGCTGGCCGCGCACCGGCAAGCCCCGGCGATGCCGTATGCCGCGATAGCAGCCCAGATCCATCAGGCGCTTGATCGCCTGCTGGAACTCGCGCCGCAGGTCGCCCTCGACCTTGTAGTCCGCGTCGATCGTCTGCCGGATCCGCACCTGCTCGTCGGCCGTCAGGTCGTCGGTCTTGCGCATCGGATCGACGCTCGCCTGCTTCAGAATATTGACCGCCGACGTCCGCCCAATTCCGTAGATGTAAGTCAGCGCAATCTCAATCCGCTTGTTGCGCGGCAGTTCGACTCCGGCTACGCGTGCCATCGATCGCTCCTTGTGCTCTTGACGCCCTTGTCCGCGGCGTTATCCATAATCTTGCTCATCGTCGCTATCGCCCGCGCGCGCCCTATCCCTGGCGCTGCTTATGGCGCGGATTGGCGCACAGGATCCGGATCACGCCCTGGCGGCGCACCACTTTACAGTTCTTGCAAATTTTTTTGACCGACGCCCGAACTTTCATTTTACCAGTCCGTCCCGAACAATCTTTTTCAGATGGCCCTGCTTGCCCCAGGCCTTGTTGTCAAATGGCGCTATCGTCGTCGCTCACGTCCGCGCCGATTTCCCCGCGGCGCACCAAGCGCACCCCGGCGCGCCCGCTAGCGCATCCGATAAGTGATCCGTCCGCGAGTCAGATCGTACGGCGACAGCTCCACCGTGACCTTGTCGCCTGGGAGAATCTTAATGTAATGCATCCGCATCTTGCCCGAGATATGCGCCAGCACCCGATGCCCGTTGTCCAGCGTCACGCGGAACACCGCGTTGGGCAGCGCCTCGAGCACCGTCCCGCTGACTTCTATCGCGTCACCCTTAGGCATTGGCCAACTCGCTCAGAATCTCAGGCCCGGAAGCGGTAATCGCTATCGAATGCTCGAAATGGGCCGACAGTTTGCCATCGGCGGTCACCGCCGTCCATCCATCAGCGAGAATCTCCAGCTCCGCAGTGCCCTCGTTAATCATCGGTTCAATCGCCAGGACCATGCCTTCCTGCAGGCGCGGATTCGGCATCCCGGGCAGAAAATAGTTCGGCACCTGGGGATCCTCGTGCAGCTTGCGGCCGATTCCGTGGCCGGCGAAATCGGTCACCACCGAAAATCCCGCCGCCTCCGCCGTATGCTGCACCGCGCGCGCAATATCGCTGATCCGATTGCCCACCACCGCGCGCTCGATTCCCGCATAGAGCGCCGCCCGCGTCACCTGCATCAGGCGCACCGCGCCCTCCGTCACTTTGCCGATCGCCACCGTCCGCGCCGCATCGCCGTAAAAGCCCTGGTACACCACGCCGAAATCCAGCCCGACGATGTCGCCCGGCTTGAGTTTGCGCCCGGCCTTCGGAATCCCATGCACGATCTCTTCGTTAATCGATACGCACAGGCTGTGGCGATACTCGACCTCGCCCGGCCGATAGCCCTTGAACGCCGGCCGCGCGCCCTTCTTCAACGTCAACTCTTCCGCCAGCCGATCGAGTTCGAGCGTCGATACGCCGGGCCGCGCCGCCGCGACCAGCTCCTCGAGCACCTCGGCGACGATCCGGCTCGCCGCGCGCATCACGGCAATCTCGGCGGAGTTTTTCAGCGTGATCAATTTTTGCTTTGTGCTCCGGTCTTACTCCGCGCTCCGGCCGCGTTCGAGGTTCCGTCCCCGGCCGGCAAGCGGCCGAGCGCCACCAGAATCCGCCCCTCGATCTCCTCGGGCCGGCCAATTCCCTCGATCAGCGCCAGCAGGTTCAGCCGCTCGTAATGCTCGAGCAACGGGCGGGTCGACGCGGCATAGACCTCGAGCCGCATCCGCACCGTATCTTCGGCGTCGTCATCGCGCTGATACAGCTCGCCATTGCACGAGTTGCACAGATTCATATTGCGCGGCGGATCGTAAATCATATGGTACATCGCGCCACAACTGCGACAGGTGCGCCGTCCCGAGATCCGCTTGATGATCTCTTCGTCGGGCACGATTATCGCGACCGCCTTGTCCAGCGTCTCGCCGCGCTTCTCGAGCATCCTCGCCAGCGTCTCGGCCTGCTCCACCGTGCGCGGAAACCCGTCGAGGATAAATCCGCCATGCGCATCGGCCTGGCTCAAACGCTCATTAATCAGCTTCAGCACCAATTCGTCGGGCACCAGCACGCCCCGATCCATGTAATCCTTGGCCTCGATCCCGAGCGCCGTGCGCTTGCGCACCGCCTCGCGCAGCAAATCACCGCTGGCCACCTGCGGTGAGTTGAGCCGCGCCTCCAGCAGCCGCGCCTGGGTTCCTTTACCCGCCCCCGGAGGACCCAACATTACCAGCCGCACCGGTTAAGCTCCGCGCCTCATGTTCATCCGCGCCTCAATTTCGCCGTCCGCCGCGGCTGCCGCCCTTGCGCCCCATAAACGCTTCGTAATTGCGCGAGAGCAGATGGGTTTCGATTTGCGCCACCGTATCCAGCGCGACACCGACCACGATCAGCAAAGCGGTGCCGCCGAAGTAAAATGGCACGTTGAAGCGCTGAATCAGAATCGTCGGCAGCACACATACGGCACTCACGTAGATCGCGCCGCCCAGCGTGATCCGCGACAGTACCCGATCGATATAATCCGCCGTCGGCCGCCCTGGCCTGATCCCCGGAATAAATCCGCCGTACTTCTTGAGATTGTCGGCCACGTCGACGGGGTTGAAGGTAACCGCCGTGTAAAAGTAGCAGAAGAAGACAATCAGGGCTACGTAAACGACATTATATACAAGTCCGCCCGGCGTTACATACGCCGACATCCACTTCATCGAGGGCACAAAGGTCGCCAGCGTCGCCGGGAACACCAGGATCGACGAAGCGAAGATCGGCGGGATAACCCCCGAGGTATTCACCTTCAGCGGCAGATGCGAACTCTGCCCGCCATAGACCTTGCGGCCGACCACTCGCCGCGCGTATTGCACCGGGATCCGCCGCTGCCCGCTTTCAACAAAGACCACCACCGCGACCACGCCGAGCGCCACCGCCAGGATGAACAGCAGCAAGAAGATGCTCATCTCGCCTTCGCGCACGAACTGGGCGGTCGTGCCCAGCGCACTTGGCAGGCGCGCGATAATCCCGGCCATTATAATCAGCGAGATCCCGTTGCCGACGCCGCGCTCGGTAATCTGCTCGCCAATCCACATCACGAACATCGTACCGGCGGTCACCGTAATCACGGTCATCGCGATAAAGCCGAGTCCCGGATGGTAGACCACTGTGCCGCCGCCTGGCGCCTGGATCCGCTCGAGCGAAAACGCGATCATCGTGCCCTGAATTAACGCCAGCCCGACCGTGCCGTAGCGCGTATATTGGCTGATCTTGCGCCGCCCGGCCTCGCCCTCTTTGTACAACTCATCCAGGTAGGGCCAGCCAATCTTCATCAGGTCGAGAATAATCGCGACCGAGATATACGGCATGATGCCGAGTGCGAAGACCGAAAAGCGCTCGAGCGCGCCACCTGAGAACAGGTTGACCCAGCCGAACAACGTGCTCGACGCCGCGTCGAAAAACGACGCCAGCGCCTGCCCGTCGATCCCCGGCGTCGGCACCGCGACGCCCACCCGGTAGACCACCAGCATCGCGGCCGTGAATAACAGCCGGCGGCGCAGCTCCGGGATACGCGAGGCGTTTGAAAACCCGTCAAGCATCGAGTTCCGTTCAGCCCTCGATCAGTTCGGCGACGCCGCCCGCGGCCGCGATCTTGGCCCGCGCGCTGTCGGAAAAGGCGTGCGCCCGCACGGTCATTTTCAGGTTGAAATCGCCCCCGCCCAGCACTTTGATCTTTTTGCCCGCGCGCACAATTCCGCGATCCGCGAGCACCGCCGGATCGATCATCGCGCCCGCGCCGAACGTGCCGAGCCGCCCCAGGTTGACCGCCGCGAACTGCTCGCGCGCCGTCTCGCTCTTCTGCAGGCGGCGAAAGCCGCGCTTCGGAATCCGCCGCGACAGCGGCATCTGGCCGCCCTCATAGCGCGCCGGCGTATTGCCGCCCGAACGCGAGCCGCGTCCCTTATGCCCGCGGCCGGCGGTCTTGCCATGCCCTGAGCCGATGCCGCGGCCGATCCGCTTCTTGCGATGGGTCGAGCCGGCCGCCGGCTTGAGATCCTTTAATTTCATGGTCAGGTCCGCCCGCCTATTTCTTCGCCGCTTGGGCTTGAGGTACTTCGTCCACCAGATGCATCACGCGCCGCAGCATCCCGAGCACTTCGGGCGAACTCTTGAGGACGCTGGTACTGCCAACCTTCCGCAGTCCCAGGCCCTTGAGGGTTTCCCGCACGCGCACCTTGGTGCCAATCGGGCTGCGCACCAACTTCACTTCAATTGTCTCGGCCATCTTGATTCTCCGCGGCAATTCTACTCCGCGCAGCCTACGCGGCTGGCGGCACTTCGACCGCGCGCAGCCGCGCGACATCGGCCGGACTGCGCAAATCGAGCAGCGCCTCGAGCGTCGCCTTGACCAGGTTATGCGGATTCGAGGTGCCCAGCCGCTTGGTCAGGATATTGCGGATCCCGGCCAGCTCGACCACCGCGCGCACGCCGCCCGCCGCGATTACGCCGGTGCCTTCGGCGGCCGGCCGCAACACCACCTTGCCGGCGCCGAAATGGCCGAGTACCTGATGCGGTATCGTGCCGTCCTTGATCGGCACCCGGATCAGGCTCTTCTTGGCTTGATCGACGCCCTTGCGAATCGCCTCGGGGACTTCCTTGGCCTTGCCCAGCCCGAAGCCGACCAGTCCGTTATGGTCGCCGGCCACCACCAGCGCCGAGAAACTGAAGCGCCGGCCGCCCTTGACGACCTTGGCCACACGATTGATGTGGACCACTTTCTCTTTGATATCCAGTCCTTGCGGGTCGATCCGTTGAGTCACGATTTACCTTCTATACCACTGCGGCTTAGCCAATACGGCTTAGCCGATACTGCCGCCGCGCGGCCGCTTGCATCCCGCCGCGTCGATCGCTTGCGCGAATCGTCCCGCGCCCTAAAACTTGCCGCGCCCTAAAACTTGAGCCCCGCTTCGCGCGCCGCTTCCGCCAGCGCCCGCACCCGTCCGTGATAGAGGAAGCCATTGCGGTCGAAGACCACGTTGGCGATACCGCGCTCGCGGCAGCGATCCGCGATCGCCTTCCCGACCATCTTGGCCGCCGCCACGCTGCGCTGGCTCTTCAAGCCCTCGCGCAACTCCTTGACCGCGGTCGACGCCGAGACCAGCGTGCGCCCCGATTGATCCGAAATCACCTGGACGTAGATATGATGCAGTGAGCGGTAGACCGACAGCCGCGGCCGCTGGTCCGTCCCGATCACCTTGGTGCGCACCCGTCCCTGGCGCAGATGGCGTTTTTCTGATCGCTGCAAAGCCATATTCATTCCAGCCCGGCCACTGCCCCGGGCGTCGCTCTCCCAACGTTATCGCGCGTGCGCGGCTTCGCTCGGCCCGCGCACCTCTCAATCAACTCGAACTCGAACCGGCCGCCGCCTTGCCCGCTTTGCGCCGAATCTTCTCGGTCTGATACTTGATGCCCTTGCCCTTGTACGGCTCGGGCGGCCGGAGGCTGCGGATTTCCGCCGCCACCGAACCGAGCAGTTGCCGGTCGGCACTCTCCAGCGTCACCAGCACCTGCCGATCGACCTTGGCCGTCACCCCCGGCGGCAACTGGTAGACAATCGGATGCGAGTAGCCCAGCGACAGGTTAATCTGCGTGCCCTTGGCCTCCGCGCGATAGCCGACCCCGTTGATCTCGAGCACCCGGGTAAAGCCCTTGCCCACGCCTTCGGCCATGTTGGCCACCAGCTTGCGCATCAGGCCGTGCACGCTGCGCTCGTCCTTGCTGTCGCCGGGCCGCGTCACCAGGATCTGCCCTTCGCTCAATTCGAGCTTGAAGCCCGGATGAACCCGGATTTCGAGCTTGCCCTTAGGCCCTTCGAGCTTGAGTTGGCCGTCCGCAAGCGTCGCCTTGACGCCCTTCTCCAGCACTACCGGTAATCTGCCGATTCGCGACATGGCCTACCAGATCCTCAGCAAAACTTCGCCGCCGACCTTGCGGCGCCGCGCCTCGCGATCGGTCATCACGCCAAGCGGCGTCGAGACGATATGCATGCCCATCGCGCCCGGCACCTTCGGCATCGTGGCCGCCCCGGCGTAGCGCCGCAGACTGGGCTTGCTCACCCGCTGCAAGCCCCGGATCACCGGCTCGCGCGTCGGCGAATAGCGCAGCGCCAGAATCAGCCGCTTCTTGTAGCCCTCGCCGGAGGTTTCGATACCGGCCAGAAAACCCTGCGCCAGCAGCACGCGGCAGATCGCCTCGCGCAGCCGCGAATGGGGCAGATCGACCTGGTTGTAACGCGCATGCATCGCGTTGCGAATCCGGGTCAACAATTCCGCGATCGGATCAGTTTGCGACATTCAAAATTTTCCCGCCCGTCAAATTTTCCCGCCCGTCAAGCTGCTCAGCCAGCATTTCAATCCGGCCTATAAATCCTATCCGGAATAGCAATCTGTCCCGCTATAAATCTGGCTGTCCCGCTTATAAATCTGGCCCGGCCGCAGCCTACCAGCTCGCTTTGACCACACCCGGCAGCGCGCCCTTGAGCGCGAGCTTGCGCAGACACAGCCGGCACATCCGAAAGCGCCGGTAAAACGCCCGCGACCGCCCGCACAGCGGACAGCGATTGTAGCCGCGAACTTTGAACTTGGGCGGGCGCGCCGCCTTGACCCTGAGGCTCGTCTTGGCCATTGAAAATCCCGCTCCCTACGCGGCCCGCGCCGCGCCTTCGCGCTCGGCGGCCCCGCGAAACGGCATCCCGAGCGCGCGCAGCAGCGTCTGGCCCTCGAAATCGCTCGTCGCCGTGGTGGTTATCGAAATCGTCATACCCTTGGTCTTCTCGACTTTGTCGAGATTGAGTTCGGGGAAAATCGTATGCTCGCGCAGGCCGAGCGAATAGTTGCCGCGTCCGTCGAAGGCCTTATCGCTGACGCCGCGAAAATCGCGCACGCGCGGCAGCGCGACATTCACCAGCCGGTCGAGAAATTCCCACATGCGCTCGCGGCGCAACGTGACCATCACGCCGAGCGGCATGCCCTCGCGCAGCTTGAAATTCGAAATCGCCTTGCGCGCCCGCGTGGTGACCGTCTTCTGGCCGGTCAGTTGCTGCAATTCGTCGGCCGCCGAGTCGAGAATCTTGACGTTTTCGCGCGCCTCGCTGAGCGCCATGTTGATCACGATCTTGACCGGCCGCGGCACCCGCATCCGGTTGGTGATCTTGAGGTCGCGCATCAGCGCCGGCACGATCTCCGTCTCGTAGCGCAGACGCATCCGCGCCGGCAAAGGCGCTTCGGGCGCCAGCGGCTCGGCGACGGCCGCCGCGCCGGTGTCGGCCGGTGGACGCCGGCCGCGTTCGCGCTTGGGCTTGCCGCCCTTGGAGCCCTTTTCTTCGTCAGCCATTAACCTTTCCTCGGACCGCTTTCCTCAAGACACTTTCTTTTCGGACGGCGCATGCGTCGCGCCGGCCCAACTCAATCGTAATCATCGTCCGCGACCGCCGAACCATTTCTGCGATCTCCGGCCGCGCTCAATCGTTGCCCAGCCCCTCGTTGCAGCGCCGGCAGAACCGCGTATGCGCATGGTCGGCGTCGATCTTGATTCCGGCGCGCACCGGCGCGTTGCAGCGATCGCAGAAAATCATCACGTTGGAGATCTGGATCGGCGCCTCTTTTTCGATAATCCCGCCCTGGCTCTGCGGGCCGCGCGGCTTCGAATGGCGCTTGACCACGTTGAGCCGCTCGACCACCACGCGCCCCTCTTCGGGCATCACGCGCAGCACCTTGCCGGTCTTGCCGCGGTCGCGGCCGGTGACCACCATCACCATGTCGTTCTTGCGAATCCGATACTTCGCGGTATGCCGGGTCGTGGCCATCAGAGCACCTCCGGCGCCAGCGAGATAATTTTAAGGAAGCGCTTGGCCCGCAGCTCGCGCGCCACCGGTCCGAAGATCCGCGTGCCGACCGGCTCGTTCTGATTATCCAGCAGCACCGCCGAGTTGTCGTCGAAGCGGATATAGCTGCCGTCGTCGCGGCTGACTTCCTTATGCGTGCGCACGATCACCGCCTTGCTCACGTCGCCCTTTTTTACCTTGGCGTTGGGTATCGCCTCTTTGACCGAAACCACGATCACGTCGCCGACGCTCGCATAGCGCCGCCGCGAGCCGCCCAGCACCTTGATACACATGACCTTGCGGGCACCCGAGTTGTCCGCCACGGTCAAGACTGTCTGCACCTGCACCATCGCGTATTCCTCTACCGTGCCGCCTGCAGCAGCACCCGGCTAACGCGCCAGCGCTTGAGCTTGGAGAGCGGCCGCGATTCGATAATCTGCACCCGGTCGCCCTCGTGACATTCGGCCTTTTCGTCGTGCGCCATATAGCGCTTGCGCTGGCGCAGCCGCTTGCCGTACAGCGGATGCTGTACCAGGCGTTCGACCTGCACCACCACCGTTTTGGTCATTTTGGCCGAGACCACGAGACCCTCGCGCCGCTTAATCCGCTGCCGCATCGCTTTTCTTTCCCGTCTGTCCCGCCCGTCCGGACTGCGCCGCCGCGGCGGTCTTTTCGCTGACCAGGGTCATTATCCGCGCCAGCTCGCGCCGCGCCGTACGATAGTTCGCCGGACTCTCGAGCTGATTGGTGCGCAGTTTGAGCCGCAACTTGAAAATCTCTTCGCGCGCCTCGCGTTCCTTGATCCGCAGATCGGCCGCGCTCATCTGCCTGAGTTCGCTAAGCTCCAAAGGCCTGCGCCTCCCGTTCCACGACGATCGTCTTGACCGGCAGCTTATGCGCCGCCAGCCGCATCGCCTCGAGTGCGGTCGCCCGATCGACCCCTTCCATCTCGAACAGAATCCGCCCCGGCCGCACGCGCGCCACCCAGCCCTCGGGCGGTCCCTTGCCCTTGCCCATGCGGGTCTCGGCGGGCTTCTTGCTAAACGGCTTGTCGGGGAAGACCCGAATCCAGACCCGGCCGCCGCGCTTGATATGGCGCGTCAGCGCGATGCGCGCGGCCTCGAGCGCGCGCGTATCGACTCGGCAGGTCTCGACGCTTTTGAGCCCGTAGTCGCCAAAGGCCAGCTCCAGGCCGCGCGACTCTTTGCCGCGCACGCGCCCCTTCTGGATCTTCCGGTATTTTACCTTCTTCGGTGAAAGCATTGCTTCAAACTTTAAGGCCGCGAGGCCTTTTTAATCCCTGCTGCCGCCGGTTACTGCTGCTGCGCCGCGGCGCCCGCCCGCTTGGCCGCTTCCGCCTGCCGAGTCAGAATCTCGCCGCGGAAGATCCACACTTTGACCCCGATCACGCCGTACGTCGTATGCGCCTCGGCAAAGCCGTAGGCCACGTCGGCGCGCAAGGTCTGCAAGGGCACACGCCCCTCGCGATACCATTCCGCCCGCGCGATTTCGGTGCCGCCCAGCCGTCCCGCCGAATGCACCTTGACGCCCAGCGCACCCATCCGCATCGCGCGCAGCACCGCCTCTTTCATCGCCCGGCGAAAAGCCACCCGCCGCTCGAGCTGCAACGCGATATTTTCGGCCACCAGTTGCGGATCCAGGTCGGGGCGCCGCACCTCGTGGATATTGATGAAGGCTTCCTTGCCTTTCATCATTTTCTGGATATCGGCCTTGAGCTTGTCGATCTCGACGCCCTTTTTGCCGATCACGATTCCCGGCCGCGCGGTGAAGATATTGATCTTCGCCTTGTTGGCCATCCGCTCGATCTCGATCCGCGAGATGCCCGCGTGATAGAGCCGCCGCTTGATAAAGTCGCGCAGCTTCAGATCCTCGTGCAGCAGCGCCGCGTAATCATGGCTCGCATACCACTTCGAATCCCAGCCCTCGATAATGCCCAGGCGCAAGCCGCGCGGATGTGTCTTCTGGCCCATAGATTCCTTTAGGACGCCTGTTCGTCGACGATTACCGTCAGATGGCTGGTGCGCTTCAAGATCGGCGTCGCATGCATATGCGCACGCTGCATCGAGCGCTTCCAGGTCGCGCCGGTATCGGCCAGCGCACGCTTGACGAAGAGCTTGTCCTCGTCGAGATTCTGCTGATCGCGCGCGTTGGCGATCGCCGCCAGCAGCACCTTCGAGACGATTTTGGCGCCCTTTTTCGGCGTGAACTCCAGAATCGACAACGCCTGATCAACCTTCTTTCCCGCCACCAAAGCGCAGACCAGCCGCAACTTCTGCGGCGAAATCCTCACATAGCGGCTGCGCGCAACTGCTTCCATCGCCATCCGTCCTCTTCGCTATCGATCCCTTAACCCGCCGGCCCCGCCGGTTTTTATTTACTTATCGCCCATTGCCCGTCCGGCGTTGCCCTGGTCCGCCGTTGCGCTCCGTGCTTGACCCGAGCTTGACCCGAACTTCATCCGCCCTTGCCACCCGCCCGCACCTCGCCTTTGCGGTCGCCCGCATGGCCGTGATAGGTGCGCGTCGGCGAAAATTCGCCGAGCTTATGCCCTACCGTATTCTCGGTGCAGTAGACCGGGATGAACTTGTGGCCGTTATGCACCGCAAAGGTCAGCCCGATCATGTCCGGCGTAATCATCGAACGCCGCGACCAGGTCTTGATAATCCGCTTGTCGCCAGCGTTATTGGCGGTCTCCACCTTTTTTTGCAGATGGCCATCGACGAAGGGACCTTTTTTGAGCGAGCGCATCTTAATCCTTCAGCTCCAGATCTTTCAGCTCCACCAGTTCTTCCAACTCCACCTGGCCAATGGATTCCACCAGGTCTCGCGGCTCTGTTCACGCTTGCGGCGGACTTGCCGTCGCCCCGCGCCAGGCGCTCGATCAGCCGCGTTTGCCGCGCGGCCGGCGGCTCACGATAAAGCGATCCGACAGCTTCTTGCCGCGGGTCTTGTAGCCCTTGGCCGGCTGTCCCCACGGCGACTGCGGATGATTCCCCTTCGAGCGGCCTTCGCCGCCGCCATGCGGATGATCGACCGGGTTCATCGCGACCCCGCGCACATGCGGCCGCTTGCCCGCCCAGCGCGAACGGCCCGCCTTGCCGATCGAGATATTCTCATGGTCGATATTGCCGGTCTGGCCGATCGTCGCGCGGCATGCCGCCTGGACCATCCGCTGCTCGCCCGAGGGCAGCTTGAGCAGGGCGAATTTGCCCTCTTTCGCCATCAGCTGCGCCTGCGTACCCGCGCCCCGCGCCAACTGTGCGCCGGCGCCCGGCTTGAGCTCGATCGCATGGACGAAGGTGCCGACCGGAATATGCTTCAACTGCAGCGCGTTGCCCGGCTTGATATCGGCCGTCTCGCCGCATTCGACCTTGTCGCCCGCCTTCAGGCCGACCGGTGCCAAGATGTAGCGTTTGTCGCCGTCGGCATAATGCAGCAGCGCGATATTGGCCGAGCGGTTAGGATCGTATTCGATCGCCGCGACCACCGCCGGCACTCCGTCGCGATTGCGCTTGAAATCGATAATGCGCAGGCGCCGCTTATGGCCGCCGCCGCGATGGCGCATCGTCATGCGACCGCGGTTGTTGCGGCCGCCCGACTTCTTGACCGGCGCGAGCAGCGCCTTTTCCGGCGCCTTCTTGCTCAGATCGCTGAAGTCGGCGATCTGCATGAAGCGCTGTCCCGGCGTGCGCGGATTAAGTTGTATTACTGCCATCGCTGAATACGTCCGTCAGATTCCGTTAATCGAATTCCCCCGATCAAAGTCCCTCGAAGAATTCGATCTTGTCGCCCGCCTTAAGGGTCACGTAGGCCTTTTTCCAATTCGCTTTGTGGCCTATCGTGCGGCCGCGCCGGCGCTCTTTGCCTAAAAAATTCGAGGTCCGCACGCGCAGCACCGTGACCTTGAACATCGCCTCGATCGCCAGCCGGATAGTATCCTTGGTCGCCTCGGGCCGCACCTTGAACACCGCATGGTTGCCCTGCGCGCCGACCGCCGTACCCTTCTCGGTGATCAGCGGAGCGATAATCAACGCTTCGGCGCTCATTATGATTCCACTCCCGATGATTCCACTCCCGGCGCCGCCGCTGAGTCACCCGCCGCCGCGTCATCGGACGACGCCGGCGCGACGCCCAGCCGCGCCTCGATCGCGCGCGCAGTCTTCGCCGTCATCACCACTTCGTCGTAATTGAGCACGTCGTAGACGTTGAGCCCGGCCACCGCCAGCAGCTTATGCGCCGACAGGTTACGCGCCGCGCGCAAAAATTTCTCGTCCTCGTCGCCGATCACGATCAACGCATGGCGAAGCCCGAGCGCGGTCAAGAACGCCGCCGCCTGCTTGGTCTTGGCCTCGGCCAACTCCAGCGACTCGACGATCATCAGCTTGCCGTTGAGCGCCCGGTCCGACAGCGCGAGACTGAGCGCGCGGCGCCACGCCTTCTTCGGCATCTTGTACGAATAGTCGCGCGGCACCGGTCCGAAAATCGTTCCGCCGCCCCGCCAGATCGGTGACCGCGTCGAGCCGGCGCGCGCCCGTCCGGTGCCCTTCTGGCGCCACGGCTTGCGTCCGCCGCCCGAAATCAATCCGCGCGTCTTGGTCGCCGCGGTGCCCGCGCGCCGCTTCGCCAATTGCATCCGCACCGCCTCATGGAGCAGCCCTTCATGGCCTGTGCGGCCGAAGACCGCCGCCGACAGCTCGAAGTCCCCGGTGCGCTCGCGGCTCGCCGAAAACAGCGCGACTTTGACCGGACCATCGACCTGATGTCCCTTCCCCCGATGACCCTTCTGATAACCCTTGTCGATTCGCTTTTCCATCAGCGCGCGGCTCCCGCGACGGCTTGCGGCTTGGGCGCAGCGTGGCGTTCCTTGGCCGCATGCTTGACCACCACCAGCGCGCCGTCGAATCCGGGCACCGAGCCGGCGACCAGGATCGCGTTATCCTCGGGCAGAATCTCGATCACCTTCAGATTCACGATCGTCACCTTCTCGTTACCCATTTGGCCGGCCATCCGCATGCCCTTGCGCACCCGCCCCGGATACGAACGGTTACCGATCGATCCGCCGTGGCGGAAATATTCGTGCGTGCCATGCGATCCCGGGAAGCCCGCAAAATGATGCCGCTTGATCACGCCGGCATAGCCGCGCCCCTTCGAGACCGCCGACACGTCGACCGCGTCGCCCACCTTGAAGACTTCGCCCGCACTGAGCATCTGGCCGAGCTTGAGATCGCCTTCGCCGCGCCGCTGAAACTCGCGTGTGGCCACACCCGCCGCCACTTCCGCCTTCTGGAAATGGCCGCGCAGGGCGCCCGTCGTGCGCGACAGCTTGCGCTTGCCAAAGGTCACTTGGACGGCCTCGTAGCCGTCGGTCGGCGCGATTTTGATCTGCGTCACGGCGCACGGTCCCAGCTGGATCACGGTCACGGCGCTAACCTGCCCGCTCGCGTTGCCCACCTGGGTCATGCCCAGCTTCTTGCCAATCATTCCAGTCAGCACGGCGCTACTCGAGTTTGATTTCCACGTCGACACCCGCGGCCAGGTCCAGCTTGCCCAGGGCGTCGATCGTCTGTTGCGTCGGCTCGAGCACGTCGAGCAGCCGCTTATGTGTCCGAATCTCAAAATGCTCGCGCGATTTCTTGTCGACATGTGGCGAGCGATTCACGGTGAAACGCTCGATCCGGGTCGGCAGCGGAATCGGCCCGGCGACCCGCCCGCCGGTGCGCCGGATCGTATCGACGATCTCGCGTACCGACTGATCGAGCAGCCGATGGTCGTACGCCTTCAGGCGTATGCGAATTTTATCGTTCATTCTCTCAGCCACTTTCCGCTATCAGTCATGATCCGCTATCGGCCACGTTCGCGATTAGTCACTTGCCAGCGTCAGTCACGTTGCCCTAACGGCAATCGCGCGCACCGTATCGAAGCGCACCGAGACCCGCGCCGTTGCGTACCCAATGTTCAATTCAAGCCGTCGATGCCGAGTCCACTCAATCCCCAAACCCGGCCACCCAATCCCTAAGCCAAATCGTTCAAATCGTCCGCCGGCAGCCACCGCCCTCGCGATTCATCGGCGCGGGGCGCTTGGTCTTTGCGCCGCCGGCCGTTGCCTACTTCAGAATCTTGCCGACCACCCCCGCACCCACCGTGCGGCCGCCTTCCCGAATCGCGAAGCGCAGGCCCGGCTCCAGCGCGACCGGTGTAATCAGCTCGCCAACCACGTTGATATTATCGCCCGGCATCACCATCTCGGTGCCTTCGGGCAGCGTCACCACGCCAGTCACGTCGGTCGTGCGCAGGTAGAACTGCGGACGGTAGCCGTTGAAGAAAGGCGTATGGCGTCCGCCCTCTTCCTTGGTCAGGACGTAGACCGAACCCTCGAACTGGGTATGCGGCGTGATCGTCCCCGGATGCGCCAGGACCTGGCCGCGCTCGACGTCTTCGCGCTTGAGCCCGCGCAGCAGCACGCCGATATTATCGCCGGCCTGCCCCTCGTCGAGCAGCTTGCGAAACATCTCGACGCCGGTCACGACCGTCTTGCTGGTATCGCGGAAGCCGACGATTTCGACCTCCTCGCTGACCTTGACGCGTCCGCGCTCGACCCGGCCGGTGACCACCGTGCCGCGACCCGAGATCGAGAAGACGTCCTCGATCGGCATCAGGAACGGCTTGTCGGTCTCGCGTGTGGGCTGCGGCACGTAGCTGTCAACCGCGTCCATCAAGTCGAGGATCGGCTTGCACTTGTCGCAATCGGCCTTGCCGCAGCCGCATTCGAGCGCCTTCAGCGCGCTGCCGCGGATTACCGGCACGTCGTCGCCGGGGAAATCGTACTTCTTCAGCAGGTCGCGCACTTCGAGCTCGACCAGGTCGAGCAGCTCGGGGTCGTCGACCATATCGACCTTGTTCATGAAGACCACGACCGAAGGCACGCCGACCTGGCGCGCCAGCAGGATATGCTCGCGGGTCTGCGGCATCGGACCGTCGTTGGCGCCGACCACCAGGATTGCGCCGTCCATCTGGGCCGCGCCGGTGATCATGTTCTTGATGTAATCCGCATGGCCCGGGCAGTCGACATGCGCATAATGGCGCTTGAGCGTCTCGTACTCGACGTGCGCGATCGCAATCGTGATGCCGCGCTCGCGCTCCTCAGGTGCCTTGTCGATCTGGTCGAAGGCGGTGAAGTGGGCCAGCTTCTTCGACGACAGCACCTTGGTAATCGCCGCGGTCAGCGTGGTTTTGCCGTGGTCGATATGTCCAATCGTGCCGACGTTGAGATGCGGCTTGTTACGTTCAAATTTGGCTTTGCCCATGATGGCTTACCCTCCGACTCCTTGACTTGCCCCTCATCATGCGCGCGGGCGGCTATCGTCGTCGCCCGAGCCGCGCGCGGTCAATTCTTCAAATATCGCCTGCGGTACCGGTTCGTAGACCGCAAACTGCATCGTATAGTTCGCGCGCCCCTGCGTGATCGAACGCAGCTTGGTCGCGTAGCCGAACATCGTCGCCAGCGGCGCCCGCGCCGCGATTACCTGGGCCCCGGCCCGGTTCTCCATCTCCTGGATCTTGCCCCGGCGCGAACTCAGGTCGCCGATCACGTCGCCCATGAATTCCTGCGGCGTCACCACTTCGACATCCATCACCGGCTCGAGCAGCACCGGACGGGCCTTTTCGCAGGCCTCCTTGAAAGCCATCGAGCCCGCGATCTTGAAGGCGATTTCCGAGGAGTCGACCTCGTGATACTTGCCGTCGAGCAGCGTGGCCTTGATATCGACCATCGGATAGCCCGCCAGCACGCCGTTTTCCATCGCCTCTTTCACGCCCGCCTCGATCGACGGAATAAAGTTGCGCGGAATCACCCCGCCCTTGGTCCCGTCCTCGAACTCGAAGCCGGTGCCCTTGGCCAGCGGCTCGATGCGCAACTCGACCACGCCGAACTGGCCATGGCCGCCAGTCTGCCGCACGAAGCGGCCCTCGGCCTCCGACGCGCGCCGGATCGTCTCGCGATAGGCGACCTGCGGCTTGCCGATATTGGCGTCGACCTTGAACTCGCGCAGCATCCGGTCGACGATAATCTCCAGATGCAGCTCGCCCATCCCGGAGATCAGGGTCTGCGCGGTCTCGCGATTGACGCTGACCCGAAACGACGGATCTTCCTTGGCCAGCTTCTGCAGCGCCTCGCCGAGCTTTTCCTGATCGGCCTTGGTCTTGGGCTCGATCGCGATCTGGATCACCGGATCGGGAAACTCGATCGCCTCCAGAATAATCGGCGCCGCCGCGTCGCAGAGCGTGTCGCCGGTGGTGGTGTCGCGCAGGCCGACCGCGCAGATATCGCCGGCGAAGACTTCGGTGATCTCTTCGCGCTTGTTGGCGTGCATCTTGACCAGCCGCCCGATCCGCTCACGCCGCCCCTTGGTCGAATTCAGTACCGAGCTGCCGCTCTCCAGCTTGCCCGAATAGACCCGCACGAAGGTCAGCGTCCCGATATACGGGTCGGTCATGATCTTGAACGCGAGCGCCGAAAACGGCGCGTCGTCGCGCGGCCAGCGCTCGTCGGTCTTGCCGTCCTCGAGCTTGCCGGTGACCGGCGGCAGATCGATCGGCGACGGCAGGTAATCGATCACCGCGTCGAGCATCGGCTGCACGCCCTTGTTGCGGAACGCCGAGCCCATCAGCACGGGAATCAGCTCGATCTTGAGCGTCGCCGCGCGAATCGCCGCCTTGAGCTGGGCCTCGGTCGGACTCTTGCCCTCGAGATAGAGCTCCATGATCGAATCGTCATGGTCGGCCAGCCCTTCGATCAGCTTGTCGCGCCAGCTCGCCGCCGACTCCACGAGCTCGGCCGGAATCGCGCTCACGCGATAGTCCGCGCCCAGCCGTTCGTCGTCCCAGATCAATGCGCGCTGTCCGACCAGGTCGATCACGCCGACAAATTTCTCTTCCGCGCCGATCGGAATCTGCACCAGCAGCGGCTTGGCCTTGAGCTTGTCGCGAATCTCGCCCGCCACGCGCTCGAACTCGGCGCCCACGCGGTCCATCTTGTTGATGAACGCGATGCGCGGCACGCGATACTTGTCGGCCTGCCGCCAGACCGTCTCGGATTGCGGCTCGACCCCGCCGACCGCGCAAAAGACCGCGACCGCGCCGTCGAGCACGCGCAGGCTGCGCTCGACTTCGATCGTGAAATCGACATGGCCGGGCGTGTCGATAATATTGATCCGGTTGTCATGCCAGAAGCAGGTCGTCGCGGCCGAAGTAATCGTGATGCCGCGTTCCTGCTCCTGGACCATCCAGTCCATGGTCGCGGTGCCGTCGTGGACCTCACCGATCTTGTAATTGATCCCGGTGTAGTAGAGGACCCGCTCGGTCGTGGTGGTCTTGCCGGCATCGATATGCGCCATGATGCCGATATTGCGCACCCGTTCTATTGGTGTCTGACGAGCCATTTTACCAACGGTAATGGGCAAATGCCCGATTCGCCTCGGCCATCCGATGAGTGTCTTCGCGCTTCTTGACCGCGCCGCCGCGATTCGCCGCCGCTTCCATGATCTCGTTGGCCAGCCGCTCGCGCATCGATTTCTCGCCGCGCGCGCGCGCCGCCGTGGCCAGCCAGCGCATCGCCAGCGACGAACGCCTAAGCGGCCGCACTTCGACCGGCACCTGGTAGTTGGCGCCGCCGACCCGCCGCGAACGGACTTCGACCGCCGGCCGCACGTTATCGAGCGCGCGCTTGAAGACCACCAGGCCGTCTTCCTTGGTCCGTTCGGCGACCAGGTCGAGCGCCAGATAGAGAATCTGCTCGGCCGTCGCCTTCTTGCCCCGCTCCATCACCACGTTGACGAACTTGGTCACGGTGCGGTCGTGAAATTTCGGGTCCGGTGCGATGTCCCGGATGCGGGCTTGTCCTTTACGCGACATAATTTTTTCTTGCGACCTGTTGTCTGCCCGGACTTGACTGCCTGGGCTTGCTTACTTGGGCTTTTTCGAGCCGTACTTCGAGCGGCTCTTGCGGCGGTCCTGCACCCCGATCGAATCGAGCGTGCCGCGGATCACATGGTAGCGCACGCCGGGCAGATCCTTGACGCGGCCGCCGCGGATCAGCACCACCGAATGCTCCTGCAGGTTGTGGCCCACGCCCGGTATATAGGTGTTGACCTCGTAGCCGTTGGAGAGCCGCACGCGCGCCACCTTGCGCAGCGCCGAGTTCGGCTTCTTGGGCGTGGTGGTCTTGACCTGCGTGCAGACGCCGCGCTTTTGCGGCGAGCCCTGCAGCGCCGGCGCCGTCATCTTGTATCTTTTCTTAACGCGCGCGGCGCGGATTAATTGATTTATCGTCGGCACAGTCTTGACGCTTCACTCTTTTAGTTGCGTTCCGCCCGGCGTGTGGCGCCCACCGCGGAGTCGCCTCCGCCGCGCCATCCGCTGAGGGCGGAGCTTCTCGCTCCGTGATGCGCGCCACCTTGCCCGGCGCCCCGCACACGGCTGTTCAAACAAATCCCCAAGGGCGCCTATCGCCCTTGGGGGAAATACGATCTTTTATAGGAAAGACCCCGCCGCGTCAATCTCCGCCCGGCACCGCGACCGCGGCGAGCTCGGCTTTTCCGGGCTCTTCGTCGATCGGCGTGCCTTCCACCCGCACGTCCATCCGGTTGTACTGCGGCAGGCCGGTACCGGCCGGGATCAGGCGGCCCATTATGACATTTTCCTTGAGCCCGATCAGCCTGTCGACCTTACCGTTGATCGCCGCCTCGGTCAGCACCCGCGTAGTCTCCTGGAACGACGCCGCCGAGATGAAGCTCTCGGTCGAGAGCGACGCCTTGGTGATGCCGAGCAGCAACGGCTCGGCGATCGCCGGCTCGCCGCCCTTCATCAGGACGCGGCCGTTCTCCTCGTCGAAGCGCCACTTCTCGGTCTGGTCGCCGACCAGGAAATCGGTGTCGCCGACCTCCTTGATCCGCACCCGCCGCAGCATCTGGCGCACGATCACTTCGATATGCTTGTCGTTGATGCGCACGCCCTGCAGTCGATAAATCTCCTGAATTTCATCGACCAGGTACTTGGCCAGCGCCTTTTCGCCCAGGATGGTCAGGATATCGTGCGGATTCGACGAGCCTTCCATCAGCGGCTCGCCGGCTTTGATCAGGTCGCCCTCATGCACGCCGATATGCTTGCCCTTGGCGATCAGGTACTCGCGCGGCTCGCCGACTTCGGGCGTCACCACCACCTTGCGTTTGCCCTTGGTATCCTTGCCGAAGGAGACCTGGCCGTCGATTTCCGAGATGACCGCGAACTCCTTGGGCTTGCGCGCCTCGAACAGCTCCGCCACCCGCGGCAGGCCGCCGGTGATGTCCTTGGTCTTGGTGGTCTCGCGCGGAATCTTCGCGATGATGTCGCCGGCGTCCGCCTGGGCGCCCTCGGGCACGTTGATATACGCGCCGACCGGCAGGAAGTAGCGCGCGAAGTTGGCGCTGTCGGGCAGCTTGGCGGTCTTGCCCGACTCGTCCTTGATCGAGACGCGCGGCCGCACGTCGAGATCCTTGAACTCGACGATCACGTTGGAGCGCGCGCCGGTGCGCTCGTCGACCCGCTCCTCCATGGTCTTGCCTTCGAGGATGTCGCCGTACTTAATCTTGCCCGCGACCTCGGTGATGATCGGCGTGGTGTACGGATCCCATTCGGCGATCAGATCGCCGGCCTTGATGCGGTCGCCTTCCGACTTGCGCAGCTTGGCCCCGTAGACCAGCGTGTAGCGCTCGCGCTCGCGTTCGCGGGCCGGCGCTCCGGGCACCGCGTTATCCGCATGGACCGGCGCCGCGACCACCACTTCGCCGTGGCGCGACATCACGATCCGGCTGCCGTCGCGGCTCGGCACGGTCTTGACGTTATGCAGGCGCACGATGCCTTCGTTGCGCGCCTCCAGCGTGGTCTGCTCGGCCCGCCGGCTGGCGGTGCCGCCGATATGGAACGTGCGCATCGTGAGCTGCGTGCCGGGCTCGCCGATCGACTGCGCCGCCATGATCCCGATGGCCTCGCCCATGTTGACCTGATGGCCGCGGCCCAGGTCGCGTCCGTAGCATTTCACGCATACGCCCTGGCGCGACTGGCAGGTCAGCACCGAACGAATCTTGACCCGCTCGAGCCCGGCCTCTTCGACCCGCACGACCAGATCCTCGTCGATCATCTCGTTGGCCCGGATCAGCACCTCGTTGGTGAACGGGTCGCGGATGTCCTCGAGCGCGACGCGCCCGAGCACCCGGTCGCCGAGTCCTTCGATCACCTCGCCGCCCTCTACCAGCGGGGTCATCTCGATGCCGTCGAGGGTGCCGCAATCGCCCTCGGTGATAATCGAATCTTGCGCCACGTCGACCAGCCGGCGCGTCAGGTAGCCCGAGTTGGCGGTCTTGAGCGCCGTGTCGGCCAGACCCTTGCGCGCGCCGTGGGTCGAGATGAAGTACTGCAGCACGGTCAGCCCTTCGCGGAAATTGGCCGTGATCGGGGTCTCGATTATCTCGCCCGACGGCTTGGCCATCAGGCCGCGCAAGCCGGCCAACTGGCGAATCTGCTGCTCGGAACCGCGCGCCCCCGAGTCGGCCATGATGAAGATCGGGTTGAACGACGGGCCGGTCTCTTCCTTTTGCTTGCCGGTCTTGTCGGTGCCGTGGAAGACCTCGGTCGAGAGTCCCTTGAGCACCGCGCTGCCGATTTCGTCCTGGACCTCGGCCCAGATATCGACCACCTTGTTGTAGCGTTCGCCGTCGGTGATTACGCCGTTGTTGTACTGCTGCTGGATATCGCCGACTTCCTTTTGCGCCTTGGCCAGCAGTTCGGCCTTTTTGGCCGGAATCGTCATGTCCTTGATCGAAATCGAAATCCCGGCCAGGGTCGCGAAGGTAAAGCCGACATCCTTCAAACGGTCGGCAAAAATAACCGTCGCCTTGTTGCCGGCCCGGCGGTAGACCAGGTCGATCAGGTTGCCCAGCTCCTTTTTCTTCATCGTGCGGTTGACTTCGCCAAACGGCACTTCGGCCGGCACGATCTCGTAGAGCAGCACGCGGCCGACGGTGGTCTCGACCCGCTCGGTCTTGAGGCTGCCGTTGGCCGCCGCGCGTCCGCCCCCCGGCGTCGCCGGCCGCCCGTCCTCGTCCTCGGCCGCCGCGGCCGCCGCGCCATGCGGCAGCATCCGCACCATGATCCGCGCGTGCAGGTCGACCTGCTCGTGGTCATACGCGATGCGCACCTCTTCGGGCGAGGAGAAAAACTTGCCCTCGCCGCGCGCCAGCGGACGCTCGCGCGTCATGTAGTACAGGCCCAGCACCATGTCCTGGGTCGGCACGATAATCGGCTTGCCGCTGGCCGGCGACAGGATGTTATTGGTCGACATCATCAGCGCGCGCGATTCGACCTGCGCCTCGATCGACAGCGGCACATGCACCGCCATCTGATCGCCGTCGAAGTCGGCGTTGTAGGCCACGCAGACCAGCGGATGGAGCTGGATCGCCTTGCCCTCGATGAGCACCGGCTCGAAGGCCTGGATACCCAGCCGATGCAGGGTCGGCGCGCGGTTGAGCAGCACCGGATGCTCGCGGATTACCTCGTCGAGGATATCCCAGACATCCTTGCCCTCCTTCTCGACCATCTTCTTGGCGCTCTTGATCGTCGTGACGTAGCCCTTTTCCTCGAGCTTGCTGTAGATGAACGGCTTGAACAGCTCGAGCGCCATCTTCTTGGGCAGGCCGCATTGATGCAGCCGAAGCTCGGGGCCGACCACGATGACCGAGCGGCCCGAGTAGTCGACGCGCTTGCCCAGCAGGTTCTGGCGGAAGCGGCCCGACTTGCCCTTGAGCATGTCGGAGAGCGACTTGAGCGGACGCTTGGCCGGTCCGGTGATCGCGCGGCCGCGCCGGCCGTTGTCGAACAGCGCGTCGACCGCCTCCTGCAGCATGCGCTTTTCGTTGCGCACGATGATGTCGGGGGCGTTGAGCTCGATCAGCCGCTTTAACCGGTTGTTACGATTAATTACCCGCCGGTAGAGATCGTTCAGGTCCGAGGTCGCAAAGCGTCCGCCGTCGAGCGGCACCAGCGGCCGCAAGTCGGGCGGAATCACCGGCA
>JADMIL010000078.1 GCA_015478645.1 Candidatus Binataceae bacterium | reverse complement strand
CGGCCGTCATCGGCCCCGGTGGCCGCATCAACCCGCCACGGCCGCAGCCCCTCATCCGGGCTGCGGCCGTGCGCGATCCTCCATCCCTCAATGGTAAAGCGCGGCTACTAGCGCAGGGCAGATCGTCCGCCGGCCCGCATCACGAAAGAAGCTTCTTCACTCCAACCACTTCAACGCGGCTTCTTGCTAACGAAAATTCCACTGGGGTAAAAATGGCGAACCGATCCGGCGCGGCTAGTGCGCCTATCGAGCGGCGAATACGCATCGGGATGAGCGGCGCCGCCGCGATCGCGATCGCGGGCGTGCTCGGCGCCGCCGCGATCGCGATCGCGGGGATGCTCGCAATGCCGCGATGCGGCTTCGCGCAGGACGCATCCGATGCGCCGCCGGCAGTTCATGAGGAAGCGATTCCGGCCGCAGGAGCGCCCGCGACTATTTCGCCGACGGTGGTCGAAGCGCCCTCCGCGCGTCCAAAGCGCATGCCCGCGAAACGCCATGCGACCCATCATGTACGGCACAAGCCGCCGAGCTGGGTGCTGCAATCCAAGGTGCAACTGGCGATGCAGGCCGACGCGCGTTTCAAGAACGTGCGCGTGACAGTCACGCAGCCGGGCGTGATCGTGCTCGAAGGCCAGGTCTTCGATCAGACGACCCAGGCGGCGGCCGGACAGACCGCGGCAGCCGTCGAAGGCGTCAAGCGGGTGATCAACGCGTTGACCACGCAAACACTGCATTGGCTCGACGAGCAGGTGCGCGTCAATGCCGCGCTGGCGCAGGCCGGCTATACGCTGGTGAGCGTCAAGGTGGTCGGCCAAACCGCCTATCTGAGCGGGCAGGTGTCCACCGACCTGGACAAGCAGAAGGTGGCGACGATCGTGCTCTCGACCGCGCCCGATCTTGAAGTTGGCACCAACCTGATTACGACCACGCGCTAACCGCGCGCCGCTGCGCAGCCAAAGCGCCAGCCCGCGCCGCGATCAACTGCCCGGCGGCCGCGCGATCGAACCTGCGGCGTAGGCCACGGCGGCGTAAGCGGTTAGGAGATCGGCGCGGCTCTGAATCGCGGTGTAGCGCGCATTGGCCAGATCGCGCGAGGCAGTGAGCAGTTCGATAATCGTGCTGAGACCCTGCCGATAGGTCTCGCCGTTGGCGGCATAGGCCTCGGTGGTCGAGGCGAGCAGGGCCAGGGCGAAGTGGTATTTATCGCGCGCGGCGGTAAATTCGTGGCATGCGCGCCAGACTTCGGCGACCGCGTCGAGTTCGACGGTGCGCACGGCGTCGCTCGCGGCGCGCTGCTCCGCGGCGGTGCGGCGGTCTTCATTGAGCCGGCCGAAGCCGGTGAACAAATCCCAACGCAGCGCGATCAGCGCCGCGTATTGCGGCTCGTTGACGTTGACCGTCGGCGGACCGGCAAGCGTGAAGCTCCAGATATCCTGCCCGTACTGCGCGGCGAGGTCGATGCGCGGATACCATTGCGCATGCGCCAGCTGGCGCGCGGCGCCGCTCGCCTTGAGGTCGGCGACCTGCGCGGCGAGGTCGGGGCGCAGCCGCCGCGCCTCATCGATCAGCGCCTCGACCGGGCGCCCTAGGGTTTCCGGCAGCGGCAGATTGTCGAGCGTTTCAAGTTCGATCGGCTGGTCGGCCTCGACTCCGAGGGCGACGGCGAGGTTGGCGTGGGCGTCGGCCACGATCAGGTTGGCATTGGCCAGTTCGTATTGCGACTGGGCGACGCGCTCCTGGGCCAGCAGATATTCGGGCTGAGTGGCAAGGCCCAGGTCGCGCCGCTGGGCAACGGCGGCGAAATCGGTCTGGGCGAGGTCGCGGTTGGTGCGCGCCGCAGCGACCGCCGCCATCGCCGCGGCCAGTGCGTAGAAAGTCCGTTCGACGGCGAAGACCACGTCCTGCATCGTGCGGTTGAAGGTGAAGTTGGCGGCTGCCAGTTGCTCGCGCGCGGCCTCGGCCGCGGCGCTGCGCCGGCCGAAATCGAGCAGCGTCCAGGTCAGCGTCAGCGACGGATCGGACTGCCATTGCTTGAGCGCGACGATCGTTCCAGGCAGTTGCAGTGGCGTCCGCTGATAGCCGCTCGTGGATTCCGCGCCGACCAGCGGATAGTAGGCCGCGCGCGACTCGCCGTAGCCGGCCGCCGCGGCACGGGCGCTCTCCCATGCGCGATGGGTCGCGGGATTGTTGCTCAGCGCGACGTCGATCAGGGCCGGCAGATCGTAGCGCTTTGGATTGCCGGTCGCGCCGGTTCCGGCGATTTGCGGCGCTTGCGCGGAAACGGCTGAAGCCGTTGGGGCTTGTTGAATGATCGCGAGTCCGGGTGCCCGGCGCACCGCCGCGGGCTCGCGGTAGCTGTCGGCGGGCGCCGGATTCCACAGCATAGCGGCGCTGGCCGGCGCGTAGCGGTCAGGCGAGATCTCCGGTTGCTCGCCGAACCGCGCGCATCCGGCAGCGAGGCTCGCGGCCAGGATCGCGGCGATCGCCGCCGCGCGCGGAATCGACATAGCCGACGCGACCGGCTTGGCGGGCGTGGCCGACGCGGCGCGGGGTCGCGATCGAGCGGCGCCAGGTCGAGGGGCAAGTGTGACGGATCGAGCGTGCGCAATATTCTTCATGTTCGCCTGTCGATTACGGCCGCGGCGCGAAGTGGTTTTCGCGCGCATCGCGATGGTGGTCCGCGCGGCAAACGCCGGTCAAGCGACCGTCGCGCGCGACCGCGCCGATGTTCCACGCGATGCGCGCAGGCTAAGATGCGCCCATCTGTGAAGGGCTGATGCGCCACGCGGCGCGCCGGCGGGTAGGCCCGCGCGCGCCGCCGCTTGGCGCATCCCCGATGAGGTTGCATCTGCGCGTCCAATCGCGAAAATAGCCGGATGGCTAAACTGGCAGCGATTGTCGGCAGCGTCACGCCGCCGGGGCGATTGCTCGCGGCGGTAACCGCGATGGTCGAACGGGCGCGCGCGGCCGATCCGGTTCTCGAGGCAAGCGTGACCAATCTGGCCGACCTGCGGATCGCGTTCGCCGACGGCCGCGCGCCGGCCGCCTACGGCGACGACACGGCGGCGGTGGTCGATCGCGTGGGCGGCGCGGACCTTGTGATCTTAGCGACGCCGGTCTACCGCGCCTCGTTTACCGGCGCACTCAAGAACCTGATCGACCATCTGCCGGCCGAGGCGCTGATGGGCAAGCCGTGCGGAATCGTCGCGATGGGCGCGACGGCGCATCATTTTTTATCCGTCGAATGGCATCTGCGCGACGTGCTGACCTGGTTCGGCGCGATCGTCGCACCCACCGGCGTCTACCTCTCGGCCGCAGATTTCACCGACGGCGCACTCAACGAGGGTGCCGCGGCGGAACTCGACCTGCTGGTCGAGGCGTTGCGCAAACTGGGTACAATCGTGCCGGGAGGAGGACGTCCGCTCGGTCCGCTTCCGCTCGCGGCGCGCCGCCGCTGAGCATTGGTCAGGAAAATCGGCGGGGACATCGCCGGTTTTTAGCACGCGCGCAAGATCAATTGCTGGCGCAGGCGGCAGACAATCGCGCCCACGACGATTCACATTTGCGTATCGTGATGCTCTGTACGACAAATAGACGTACAATCACACAACTTAGTACTAATTTAGTTCTTTTAGAGCGCTTAGTGGATGTATTTACTTTTTGTCGCTTTATTGCTCTGATAGTATCGTGCGATGGCGGCCCTGCGCGCGAATCTATGACTCAATATCGCGTTAAGATCCAGGTCGTGACCTGGTACGAACTCATCGTGCCGGCGGGCTCGCATGACGAGGCGATTGCGAAGGCCGAGTCGACGCGGCCCGCGCAGATCGAGGCCCGCGGTACCCTAATCAGCCTCGAGACCGGCCTGGCGAATCCGGAATCGGTCGAGTTGATCGATCCCGTCTAGCGTCCGAACGGGTCAAAAGCGAAAGTGGCTGCCGCGCGCCTCCACCGGCGCCTCGTACTACTCGTACTAGGGGACCTCTGCACAAGTGTTTCGGTTCGGGTATAAATAGTTAGTTGGGTCGGCGGATGTGGAGGAGAG
>JADMIL010000022.1 GCA_015478645.1 Candidatus Binataceae bacterium | reverse complement strand
CCGATCGCCTTGGCCGCGCCGGTCGACGTCGGCACCATCGAGAGCGCCGCCGCGCGGGCGCGGCGCAGGTCCTTATGCGGACCGTCCTGGAGCATCTGATCCTGCGTATAGCCGTGAACCGTGGTCATCAGGCCGTAGACGATGCCGAAGCTGTCGTTGAGCACCTTGGCCACGGGAGCAAGACAGTTGGTGGTGCATGAAGCGTTGGAGACCACATCGTGGCGGGCCGGATCGTAGACGCCGTGATTGACGCCGAGGCACATGGTCAGGTCGGCGCCGTCGGCCGGGGCGCTGATCACGACCTTGCGCGCGCCGGCGGCCAGATGCAGTGCGGCCTTGGGCCGTTCGGTGAACAGGCCGGTCGATTCGACGACCACCTGCACGCCCAATTGCTTCCATGGCAGCTTGGCGGGATCGCGCTCGGCCAGCACCTTGAAGGCGTGGCCGTCGACCATGATCTGATCGCCCTCGGCCTTGACCGCGTGCGGCAGCGCGCCGTGGACCGAGTCGTACTTGAGCAGATGAGCGAGGGTCGGCGCGTCGGTGATATCGTTGACGGCGACCACTTCGAGGTCTTTCTTATTGAGCGCCGCACGAAAGAACATGCGGCCGATACGGCCAAAGCCATTGATCGCGATCCTGGTCGCCACCGATGAATTCCCCCCGGGCAAATGTGCCATCAAAACCGGATTGCCTTCAACGTAGCATAAACCAAACCACATGCCAGCGGATTCGCCGTGCGGCACCGATCGCGCGCATGATCGTCATTAACGGGTAGCGAGCCGCACGGCGGACGGCGCGGCGCGCGGCGGCAAAATTTGACTATGCACAGACGGACATAAATAATGATCGCATCCGGCCGGGCATTTATGATGACGTGGGCATCGACGGCACGATCGTGCCCTTTGGCTGATTCGGCGAGCGCCGGCGTGTCACGCGAGGTGGGTGGGTGAACGGCGGTGGCGGTCTGAGCGTGGTCGACTTGCTGTGGGGCACCGGGCCTGTAGTCAAGGCGGTGCTCCTGATCCTGGTGGCCTTTTCGGTCGGCAGCTGGGGGATAATCATTTACAAATTGATCCAGATTTCGCGGGCGCGGCGCGAGTCCGAGCGCTTTATCGCGATCTTCTGGGAGTCGAAGAACCTGGCGGCGATTCATACGGCGAGCGTGGGCCTCAAGCGCAGCCCGGTGGCGCAGGTGTTTCGCGCCGGCTATCAGGAATTGCTGCAACTGACGCGGGCCAAGCGCCAGGCGGTGGGCGCCGAGGGCGGTTTTTCGACCGACCTGGGCGGCGTCCAGAACGTCACGCGGGCGATGAAGCGGCAGGCCAACGTCGAGCTGACGAAACTCGAGGCGGGAGTCACGTTTCTCGCCACGACCGGATCGACCAGCCCATTCGTCGGCCTGTTCGGCACGGTGTGGGGCATCATGACGGCCTTCCTGGGGCTCTCGGCGGCGCATACGTCGAATATCCAGGCGGTCGCACCGGGGATCGCGGAGGCGCTGATCACGACCGCGGTGGGGCTGGTCGCGGCGATTCCGGCGCAGCTCTTTTACAATCAATTGGTCGCTCGGACGCGCGTCTTGGCGATCGAGATGGACAATTTCACGTCTGAATTTCTCAATATCGCGGAACGTCACTTTTTGTCGTAGGGCGAACCGGCGTATCCGAAGCCGCGCGCGACGGCAAAAGACGTATCAATCATGGCCTTCGAATCCGGACCGCACGGCTCACTGGTATCGCAGATCAATGTCACGCCGCTGGTCGACGTGATGCTGGTGCTGTTGATCATCTTCATGGTCACGGCGCCGATTATCCAACAGGGCGTCGAGGTCAATCTGCCGGCGGTCAAGGCCGCGCCGCTGCCCGGCAAGGAAGAGCAATTCATCGTCTCGATCACGCACACCGGCGAGGTCTATCTCAATGACACGCGGATGTCTGAGCCCGAGCTGACCGAAAAGCTGACCGCGATCGCGGCCGAACGGCCCGATCGCCAGGTCTTTATCCGCGCCGACGACGCGGTGCCCTATGGCCAGGTGATCAGAACGATGGCGGCGATCAAGGCGGCGGGGATCGAAAACGTCGGGATGGTGACCGAGATGCCGGCGGGAGAAAGCGACACAGCGAGGGCGGGGAACGGGTCAAAGCGTGGCAGCTCCGGTCCTTAGCGGCGATGATCGACCCGGCCGCCTGGGTTACATCGCGGCGATCGTCGCCTCGGCGATAGCGCACATCGCGATCGTCCTGATCGTGTTGTTCGTATTGCCCAGCCTGTTCAGCGCGGAGCCGATCGCGCCGGTCGCCTACACGGTCAAGGTGGTCGATTCGATTCCGGCGGGCAACCTGGGCACGCGGCTGCCGCGGCTCGACGACAGTCATCGGCGGGCGCCGCCGCCGCCCGAGGCGAAGCGCGAAACGCCGCCGCCGCCCGAGAAGCCAGCGCCGCCGCCGATCGACGACAAGAATGCGCTGGCGCTGAATTCGATCAAGGCGACCTCCACCGCGACGCCAACGCCAACTCCGACACCGACTCCGACCATCGAAGAGACCCCGGCGCCGACCCCGCGACCGCGTCCACCTCATACGCCGCGGCCTACGCCGAAGCCGCACTCGACGCCACGGCCGCGCCCGACGCCGCGGCCAAGTCCGAAGGCGCGGCCCCGGCCGACGGCCACGCCGATCGCGATGGCGCGGGCCGAGCCGACGCCCGACGTGGGGGAGCGGCTCAAGAAGGTGCGTGAGCAATTGCTCGCCGAGCATCTTAAGGAGCTGCGGGACAAGGCCGAAGCCGATACCGCGGCGGCGCGCAAGGCGAAGCCGATCGCGAATCCGAGCGGTGGGCCGGTGGTGGCCGATCGCGAGAGCGCGGGCAAAGGCTACGGCGTCGGACCGGGCAGCGGCAGCGCGGGGATTCAACAGGACCCGGATTTTCTGCTCTACTATCAGGACGTGCAGGAACGGATCAAAAAAGCGTGGAGCTTCGACGGCAACAACCCTGACCTGACCGCGACGGTCACCTTCGGCATCAATCCCGACGGCAGTCTCAACGCGGTCAAGGTGACCGACACTTCGCGCGATCCGGCCTTCGACGATTCGGTGGTGCGCGCGATTCGGCGCGCGGCGCCGTTTGGACCGCCGCCGGGCAAGTATCAGTCGCAATTCGCCGGCGGCGTCGAAGCGGTGTTCAAGCTGAGCGATCTGGATTCATAGCGATCTGGAAGCAATACGATGTCCGCCAGGGCACGGAGGACGGGGGCGCGCGACGCCGCCGGGCGGTGCCGTGGAAACCGGCGGGGGCGAACGACGGCGAGCGCTTCATTGGGAGCGGCCGCGCGAAATAAGATGGGCATGATGAAGAGACAGGTACTGGCTCTGGCGCTGACGATCGCGGCGATCGCAATTCCGGCGATGGCGCGGGCGCAGATCAGGATAGATATCAGCAAGGGGGCGACCGCGCAGCCGATCGCGGTGTCGGGCTTCAAGAATCTGGGCGGCGACGACGACCACGCGATTTCCGGCGCGTTCGACAAGATCCTGATGCGCGATCTGAAGCTCTCGAGCTATTTCCGGATCATCGCGCCGAAGTCCTATATCGAAAATCCCGATTCGTCGGGCTACGACATCGGGCAGTTCAATTTCGCCGACTGGAGTTCGCTCGGCGCCGACTTCCTGGTCAAGGGCGCCATCACGCGCCACGGTAACGCGGTGACGGTCGAGGCGCTGCTGTTCGACGTGGCGCAGCAGCGGCGCATGATGGGCAAGAAGTTCAGCGGCGATCCGCAGGACGTGGGCGAGATGGCGCGGCGCTTCGCCGACGCGATCCTGCTGGCGGCCACCGGCATCCGCGGGCCGTTCGACACCAAGCTCGCCTATGTTTCGACGCGCGGCGGCCGCTTCAAGGAAATCTACACGTCGTGGCTCGACGGCGGCGCGCTGTTCCGGGTAACGGATAATCCGACGATCAACCTCTTCCCGAGCTTCGACCGCAACGCGCAGCATCTGCTGTACCTGTCGTACAAGACCTACAGTCCGGAGCTTTACCTGGTCGATCTGTCGCAGCAGGTCGAGACCCGCATACCGGCGACGCTAGGCCAGGCGGTGGGCGGCACGCTGACGCCGGACGGACGGATCGTGGCCGGCTTCCAGCGCGGCGGACGGACCAATCTGTACCTGCTCGATCTGTCGGGCAACGAAATCCGCGCGCTGACCGACAACGGCGCGATCAATGTCAGCCCGTCGGCCTGCGGCGACGGCTCGAGCTTCACGTTCACCTCCGATCGGGGCGGTACGCCGCAGGTCTATGTCGGCACGCTCGATGGCGGCGATGCGCATCGCGTGACCTTTGCGGGATCGTATAACACGGCGCCGGCGTTCTCGCCGGATTGCAAGAAAATCGCCTACGAGAGCCGCCAGCCCGGCGGCTTTCAGATCTTCGTGATCAACGCCGACGGCAGCGGCGCACGCCAGCTCACCCAGTCCGGATCGAACGAGGCGCCCACCTGGTCGCCCGACGGGCGTTATATCGCTTACAGTTCGGGCCGCGGCGCCCGCTCCAGGATTCTCCTGATGCGGGCGCTCGACGGCTATGTCATCGGTCCGCTAACGGAAGGAGAAAGCAATGATACGAGTCCATCATGGTCGGGATGGTTGGGTGACTAGGGCGGGCGGCTGGGGCTGCGTGGCCGCGATGGGGGTTCTGGTGATGGGGCTGGCGCTCGGCGGGTGCTCGTCGAAGAAGCCGGCCGGCGCGGGCGCCAACGGCCTCAACGGCAATGGAATGAACGAAAACGGGATGAACGGGACGAATGGCAGCTCGCTTAGCGGTATGCAGAATGGCACGCTCGGGCAGAACCAGCAGGGTCCGCTGAGCGATATCCATTTCGGCTACAACGATTCGGCGATTCAGGCGCAGGACAGCGAGGTGCTCAAGGCCAACGCCGCCTGGCTGACCAACCATCCGCAGTCCCGCGTGCAGATCGAGGGTCATTGTGACGATCGCGGCTCTGAGGAATACAATATCGCGCTGGGCGCGCGCCGCGCGCAGGCCGCCAAGGATTACCTGGCGACCCTGGGCATCGGCGCCGATCGCATGTCAACGATCAGTTATGGCAAGGAGTTGCCGCTGTGCAGCGACGAGACCGACGATTGCTGGGCGCAGAACCGGCGCGATCATTTTGCGGTATCGCAATGAAGGCACGCGCGCCCGGCCGCTCGCGCTGCTCGCGCTGGATGATTGGCCTGGCGGCCTGCGGTGCCGCAGTCGCGATCGCCGGATGCGCACCGACCTCCGACGTGCAGCAATTGCAGGACAGCGATTCGAACCTGCGCGGGATCATCGCCAACGATCATCAGGAGATCGCTGACCTGCAAGAGAAGGTCGGCCGGCTCAACGATACCGTCACCGAGATGCAGCATGGCGGTGAAGCCGCGATCGGCAGCGGCGGCAAACCGGGCTCGCTCAAGGCTCGCGTGGCGCATCTCGAGAGCGAGGTCGCGGCGCTGCAGCCGGCGGCAAACGCGGCGCCGCCGGGCATTCCGGTGATGCCTGGCATACCGAGCGCGCCCGGCACGATCGCGCCGGGCGCGGCGAATACGATGGGCATGCCGATGACCGGTGGCGCGGATGCGGCGGCCGGCGCGGGTGCGGCGATGGGTGCCAACACCGACAACTCCGCTAACTCCGACAGCCCCGCTAACGCGGCCAGTTCTGCAAACTCGGATAGCTCCGCCAACGCGGACAACAACAGCAGCGACAATAGCGACAGCAACGACAGCGAGAGTGCCGCGGGCGCACCGCCGGCCGTCAATCCGCCGCCGCCCGCACCGGAACCGGCCGCAGCACCGCCGCCGGATTGGCATACGGTGCTCAACCAGGAGCTTGCGGCGGCACAGAGCAGCACCGACCCGGCGGCGAAATACTATCGCGCCGGGCTGGCCGAGATGCGCACTGGCAGCTACGCCGGCGCGATTGGCAAGTTCCAGGCCTTGCAGCATCGCTACCCGAAATCGCCTCTGAGCGAGCCGGCGGAATTTTTTTCGGCTAACGCGCTCTACGAGCTGGGCAAATACGATGATTCGATTCTGCAGTACAACGACTTGGTGATGCGTTTTCCCAAGGGCCGTTTCGCCAGCGCGTCGTTGCTCAGCGAGGCGCAATCGTTCATGAAGATCGGCGACCGTATCGACGCGCGTTTGACCCTGCAGAAGCTGCTCAGCGATCATCCGGCGTCGGCCCAGGCGCCAACCGCCCGCGCGATGATGAGTTCGCTAGCCAACGGCTAGCCGAGGGTGCGCAACTTGACGATGGGAAGATCGATGACGCTGGAGCGCGCCGCGCGATGGAGATAATCCGCGACCTCGAGGCACTGGCGCCGCAGCCCTTTGCGGTGGTCGCGCTGGGTAATTTCGATGGCGTCCACATGGGCCATCAGTGGATACTCAAGGCGGCGATCGAGAGCGCGCGGGCCAGCGCGGGCCGCGCCTTCGCGCTGACCTTCGAGCCGGCGCCGGCGCGGGTGCTGGCGCCCGAGCATGCGCCGCGCCTGATCCTGGCGCCCGCGGACAAGCTCGAACTGCTGCGCCGATCGGGCGTCGACGGCGTGATCGTCTTGAATTTCACGCGCGAACTGAGCGTGCTGACGCCGCGCGATTTCGTCGGCCAATACCTCGTTGGACGGATTGGGGCGCGCGCGGTGATCGTCGGTCATAGCGTGAGCTTCGGCCATAATCGCGCGGGCAACGCCGAGGTGATGGCGGAACTCGGACGCGCGGCGGGCTTCGCGGTGAAGGTGATCGGGCCGATCAAGGTCGCCGGGATGGAAGTGAGTTCGACGCGGGTGCGCGAGGTGATCGCGGCGGGCGACCTGCGCACGGCGGCCAACCTGCTCGGGCGGCATCATTTTGTTAGCGGTCCGGTGGTGCATGGGCGCGAGCGCGGCCGCACGATCGGCTTTCCCACGGCCAATATCCAGAGCCGCACCGAATGTATCCCGCCCGACGGGGTCTACGCGACGCGGCTGATTCTGCCCGACGCATCGACTCACGCCTCGATCACTAATATCGGGATGCGTCCGACGTTTGCGGAGCCCGAGCGCACGATCGAGGCGCACATCTTCGACTTCAATCGCGACATCTACGATCAGCCGGTGCGCCTGGAACTGATCGAGCGGATTCGCGCGGAGCGCAAGTTCGAGTCGGCCGCAGCGCTGGCGGCGCAGATCACCGCAGACTTGAAGCGCGCGCGCGAAATCCTGCTGCTCGCCTGATCGGACGCGCGCGCGGCGCACGGGCCGCGCATCTCGCACGTCCGGCGATCGGCGCGGCTCAGCCGAGCTTGGCCGCCGGTTCAACCCATTTGCGCGCCATCCGCTCGAGCACGGCGGGAAGCTCGGCCTCGTCGCCCGGGATATCGAGCAACTGGACGATCTCGCTGACACCGGCGGCGCGATAGGCGGGCAGTTCGGCCGGCGTGACCTTGAGCGTATAGGGCGAGACGATCAGCTCGACTTCGGCGGGCTTGCGGCCCTTTTCGGCGAGCAGCGCGCCGAGCCGCTCGATCTTCGCCGCGGCGGCGGCGGGCGTCAGGTTAAAGCCGAACCATCCGTTGCCGTACTCGGCGACACGCCGCAACGCGGGCGTGCTCTCGCCGCCGAAAATGATCGGCACCTTGCCGCCCTGCGCCGGCTTCGGGAAGCTGCGCGCGCCCTCGAAGTTGACGAATTCGCCGTGATGGGTCGATTGCTCTTCGCTCCACAGCTTGCGCATCACGTCGACATATTCGCGCGTACGCTGGACGCGGCGCTCGAACGGGATGCCCAGCGCCGTGAACTCTTCCGCGGACCAGCCGATACCCACGCCCAAGGCAAAGCGGCCGCCGCTCAAGTAGTCCAGGCTGGCGATGACTTTCGCGAGCACCAGCGGATTATGTTCGGGGACCAGGCAGATGCCGGTGGCGAGGCGAATCCTGGTGGTGCGCGCGGCGGCGAAGGTCAGCGCGATGAAAGGGTCCATCCAGTCGATGGTGCTGGGCGCGGCGAACGCACCGTCGTCGGAGTAGGGATACTTCGATTCGCGATAGGCGTCGAAGAGCACCACGTGCTCGGGCGCCCAGAGCGTACCGAAGCCCAGGCGATCGGCGTGCTCGGCGATCGTACGCAGCACGCGCGGATGCGCCGCTTTGCCTAATCCCGCGGTCAACAGGCCAATTTTCATCGAATCTCTCCGGCCGGCCCGCGACGACGGGCGGTGGCTATGCGTCGCGCGCGCTGAGCCGCGCCGGGGCGCAAATTACGGCTTGACGAATTTCAGGATAAAGCGATCCTGCGTATGGTTCATCTTCCAGAACGGTTCCGTGCGCGGATCCTTAGGATTGCGCAGAAGGTCGGAGCTGGCGGCGAGTTTGAACCCCGCCTGCTCGACCTGTTTGATCAGGAACGCCTCGTCGATGCGATGGAGCGTGTTGGTATCGCGAATGCCCGATCCGGGTTGAGCGCTGTTATCGACGATTGCGTAGATGCCGCCCGGCTTGAGCGCCTTGAACACGCTCGCGTTGAGTTTGGCCGGGTCCGCGCCAACGTCGAAGAGGTCATGATAGTTGAGGTTGATGAAGACCGCGTCGAGCGTGCCGGGCGCAACCGGCAACAAATCGGGCGCGTCGATCGGCTTGATCACCTCGACCACGTTATTCATCCCAGGCTCGCTCAAGCGCCCCTGCCAGGTGGTCTTCGCCGCCTTGAACTTTTCGGGGAAGGGGCCGTTTTGCGAGTAGACCTTGCCGTCGGGTCCGACGATCCGCGCGAGCAGTTCCGTGGTGTAGCCGCCGCCGGCCCACAGGTCGGCCACCTGCATCCCCGGCTTGACGCCGAAAAACGCCATCACCTGGGCGGGTTGGCGCGAGCCGTCCATCTCGCGATCCTTGGCCGGACGGGCGGGCGCGCTGATCGCCGCGGCGATGTAGGGCGGAATCTGCACGGCGGCCGTGGCGGCGCTGAATCCGGCACGCGGCACGGCGAGCATCGCAAAGGCGATCGCGGCCAAGATTATGCGGTAAGGGCGACCGATCATTTCGCGCACCTCATTGGTTGCGGAGATTGGCGGCTCGGGAAAATAGCCGGTTGCGGAGCTAATGGCCCAATCGCGCCGCGACGGCGCATCGCCCGGGCCGCGCGGATCGCGACGATAGCGCACAGCGATCCGCGGCTAGCGCTTGGCCGCGGTCTGCGATCGCCCGCGCTCCATCACGGCCGCGCGCCGGGTTTCGAGATCCTTGAGATTTGCGCTGCTGTTGTAAGCGCGAAAGAACTCCTGCTCGATTTTGATCGCGTCGCCCAGCGTCGCCCGCGTGGTCAGATCGTAGAGCTTCTTCAACTGCCGCACGACGCCCTGATTGGCGCTCAAAATCTGCGCGGCGATTTCGGCCGCGACCTTCAGTGCGGTGCCGCGCGGCACGACCCGGTTGACCAGGCCCATCCGTTCGGCCTCGTGCGCGCTCAAATAATTTCCGGTCAGCGAGAGCTCCTTGGCCTTGCGAATGCCGACGGCACGCGGCAGCCGCGCGGTCATCCCACCACCCGGCATCACGCCGACGCGCGCATGGGTGTCGGCGAATTGCGCGTCCTCGGCGGCAACGATCATGTCGCAGGCGAGCGCGAGCTCGAAGCCGCCGGTCACCGTGAAGCCATTGACGGCGGCGATCACCGGCACGTGCATCTCTTCGATCACGGTGATGAAGCTCACCGAGGTGCCGTCGCGCACCAAGGTGCCGTTTTCGGTGGTCGTTTCGGCGCCCAGCTCCTGCAGGTCGAGTCCGGCGCAAAACGCGCGGCCCGCCCCGGTGATAATCACCACGCCGGCCTCGAGGTCGTCGCGCAAGGCCTGCATCACGCGGCAGAAGCTCGAACGCAGGTCGCGATTGAGCGCGTTGAGCTTTTCGGGACGATTAAGCGTGACGGTCGCGATGCCCGCGTGCTTGGCGACCAATACCACCGGTTCACTCATGGTAATCGTTGAACCTCCATTGGGAAGTCGTAACATAGGCGCGGTGGAAGTGGCAAAACGACGGTGGCGGCGCGGGCGGCGCTTTGCGCGTCGCCCTATCGGCGATACTCTTTGGCGAGCGAGGCGTGCGGCGCGGCGATAGCGCGGCGCCGCAAAGCGCATCAAGATGGATCGCGCGCGGCGCGATCGCGGCGGGCGGTGCGCCAATTAATCGAAACGCGGAGATCAGCCTGACGGCCGATGGATTCGACGACGGAAAACAGCAGTAATCCCGACTTCAAGGGATTGCGCGTGGTCGCGTTCGAGAGCCGGATGGCGGCCGAGACGCGCACGCTGATCGAGCGTTTTGGCGGGCGCGCGATTATCGCGCCGTCGATGCGCGAGGTGCCGCTCGAGGATAATCACGCCGCGCTGGATTTCGCCGCGCGCATCCTGGCGGGCGATCTCGACGCCGCGATCTTTCTCACCGGAGTCGGCGTGCGCGAACTGTTCCGCGTGATGGAGACGCGCCACGATCGCGCCGCGCTGGTGGCCGCGCTCGGGCGGATCGTGACCGTCGCGCGCGGACCCAAACCGGTCGCCGCGATGCGCGGGCTGGGGCTCGCGCCGACGATCACGATTCCCGAGCCCAACACCTGGCGCGAGGTGCTCGCGTGCATGGCCGCGCAGATCGAACTGGCGGGCAAACGCGTCGCGGTGCAGGAATACGGCTCGACCAATCGTGACCTCAACGCCGGACTCGAGGCGCGCGGCGCGATCGTGACGGGGGTGCCCGTCTACCGCTGGACGCTGCCAGTCGATCGCGCGCCGCTGCGCGTGGCGATCGGTGCAATCGCGGCGGGCGAGGCCGATATCGCGCTCTTCACCAGCTCGAATCAGGTCACCAACCTGATGCAGATGGCGGATGCCGACGGCGCCGGCGGCGCGTTAATCCGCGGACTCGGCACGCTGGTGGTCGCCTCGATCGGGCCGGTCTGCACCCAGGAATTGCGCGGACGCGGGATCGCGGTGGACCTCGAACCGGAGCATGCGAAGCTCGGCCATCTGATCAAGGAGGCCGCAGTGCGCGGCGGATCGATCCTCGCACGCAAGCGCGGCACGTCGCGCGCGGCGCAAGCGGCCGGACGCGGCGAAGCGCTCGCGCAACGATCCGATCCGCAGGCGGCCGATGCGGCGCAGCGCGGCGCCCTGCACGATCATCCGATCATGCGGGCGTGCCGCCGCGAGCCGACGCCGTATACGCCGATCTGGCTGATGCGGCAGGCGGGTCGCTACATGCCGGAGTATCGGCGCGTGCGCGACCGCTATTCGTTTCTCGAACTATGCCAGCAGCCCGACCTTGCGGCCGAAGTCACGACCACCGCGGTCGCTCGGCTGGGCGTCGATGCCGCGATCATTTTCGCCGACATCCTGCTGCCGCTGGTCCCGATGGGTGTCGGACTGCGTTACGAAAAGGGCGACGGGCCGGTGATCGATCGTCCGTTGCGCTCGGCGGCCGACCTCGATCGGATTCCGCCGGTCGCCGCGGCCGACGCGCTCGGCTACGTCGCCGAGTCGATCCGCCTGGTGCGCCGCGCGCTCGGCGATCGCACGCCGCTGATCGGTTTCGCCGGCGCGCCCTTCACGCTCGCCTCGTATCTGATCGAAGGCGGATCGTCGCGCCAGTACCAGGCGACCAAAACCCTGATGTACACCGAGTCCGCCACGTGGCATCGCATGATGGAGATGATCGCGCGCGTCACCGCCGACTATCTCAATATGCAGATCGCGGCCGGCGCGGATATCGTGCAGCTCTTCGATAGCTGGGTCGGCAGCCTCTCGCCCGACGACTATCGGCGCTTCGTGCTGCCGCATACCCGCAGCGTGATCGCGGCGGTGCGGCCGGGCGTGCCGGTGATCCATTTCGGCACCGTGACCGGCAACCTGCTCGAACTGATGCGCGAGGCGGGTGGCGATGTAATCGGCCTCGACTGGCGCGTCGATCTGCGCGAGGCGTGGGATCGGCTCGGCCCCGGCGTCGCCGTACAGGGCAACCTCGATCCGATCGCGCTGTTTGCCGGCGCCGCGGAAATCCGCCGGCGGGCGCGCGCGATCCTCGAGCGCGCGCAGGGCCGTCCGGGCCACATCTTCAACCTCGGCCACGGGATCCTGCCCGAAACGCCGGTCGGCCACGTGATCGCCCTGGTCGACGCGGTCCATGAGATGAGCGCGCGCCGATGACTATCGCGCTATGAGTATCGGGACATTCCTTGCGGCATTATAACTATTCTCCGCCAACTGACTATTACGGCGGGCGCGCACCCTAATGGCTATTCAACTGAGCAATGACCCGCTGGCCGGCGAAGCCTGCGGCGCGGTGATGCTGATCGGTTTTGGCGGCCCAACGGAGCCCGGCGAAATCCGCCCCTTCCTCGATCGCGTGCTGGCGGGCCGCCCGGTGCCGCGCGATCGCTACGAAGCCGTGGTGCATCACTACGAGGTGCTCGGCGGACGCTCGCCGTACAACGATCTCACGGCGCGCCAGGCGCTCGCACTGCGCGAAATGCTCGCTCGCGCCGGCGCCGGCGTGCCGGTGGTCGTGGGCCTGCGCAACGCCCGGCCGTTCATCGAGGATGCCCTTCGCGATCTGGCGGCGCGCGGCGTCACCCGCGCGCTCGGCCTGGTCCTTGCGGCCCATCGATGCGAGGCGAGCTGGGAGCGCTACCGGGCCGACGTCGAGGAGGCGCGCGCGCGAATTGGCGCGGCGGCGCCCGCGATCGTCTATCCGCCGCCGTGGCATGCCGATCCCCGCTTTATCGCGGCGGTCGCCGACCGCACGCGCGACGCGATCGCGCGCCTCGCGTCCGCCGATCGCGACGGCGCCGAACTGATCTTCACCGCCCATAGTATCCCGCTTGCGATGGCCGCGCGGGCGCCCTACGTCGCACAACTCGAGGAGTCGGCGGCGCTCGCGGCCGTGGCACTGGGCCGGGCGAGATGGTGCGTCGGCTACCAGAGCCGTAGCGGCAGCCCGCGCGATCCGTGGCTCGAGCCCGACGTCGTTGCGATCCTGCGCGAACTCAAGGGCCGCGCCGCGGTGGTCGTGCCGATCGGATTTCTCTGCGACCACGTCGAGGTGCTCTATGATCTCGACGTCGAGGCGGCGGCGGCCGCACGCGATGCGGGCGTGGCGATGGTGCGCGCGGCGACGGTCGGGGATCATCCGCGGTTTATCGAAATGATGGCGGCGATCGCGCGGCCATATCTCGCGCCGCCACCGCCTCAGGGTTGATTGGGTGAGCGCGGCGCAGGGGGGCGCGTAAACGCGATGGACCACGTCGAGCGGCCGCGCCGCGTCGCGGTAATCGGCGGCGGAATCAGCGGTCTCGCCGCGGCGCATCGGATGCGCGAACTCGCCGTCGCACACGAAATTCCGCTGGTGGTGGACCTCTACGAACGCGGTGCGCGGCTGGGCGGCGCGCTCGAAACGATCCGCCGCGAGGGCTTCGTGATCGAGACCGGCGCGGATTCGTTTCTGTCGGAGAAACCCGCGGCGATCAAGCTCGCCGAACGGCTCGGACTCGCCGGCGAGCAGATCGCGACGCAGGAGCAGTTCCGCAAGACTCTCGTCGTGCGCGACGGGCGGCTGGTAGCGATCCCTGAGGGCTTTTCGCTGCTTGCGCCGACCTGGCTCGGTCCGTTGTTCAAAAGCCCGTTGTTCAGTGCGCGCGGCAAACTCCGCATCGCGATCGAGCCGCTGATTCCACGCCGCCGCCGCGACGCCGACGAGAGCCTCGCGTCGTTCGTGATCCGGCGCCTCGGCCGTGAGACCCTGGAGCGGATCGCGCAGCCGCTGGCCGGCGGCATCTACACCGCCGACCCGGCGACGCTGAGTATCGGCGCATCGCTGCCGCGCTTTGTCGAGATGGAACGCCGCTACGGCAGCGTGATTCGCGGCCTGCGGGCGGCGGCGCGGGCGCGCACGGCCGAGCTGCGCGGCACCAGCGGCGCGCGCTGGAGCCTCTTCGTCAGCTTTCGCGGCGGCATCGAAACGCTGGTGCGGGCGATCGCGGCGCGGCTCGAGGAATCGATCCATTATCGCGCGCGGATGGGCGCGGAACTCGCCGCGCTGACGCCCACCGGTGAAACACCGGCGTGGCGGCTAAAGTTTCGCGACGGCTCCGTGGCGATCGCCGACGCCGTGATCTGCGCCGCGCCCTCGTTCGCGATCGCCCCGCTTGTCCAGCCGCTCGACCGCGACCTTGCCGCGACGCTCGCCGATCTAACCTACGCTTCGGCGGCAACCGTCAACCTGGCGTATCGCGCAGCGGATTTTCCGCATGCGCCGGACGCGTTCGGCTTCGTCGTGCCGATTGCCGAGGGGCGCCGGATCATCGCGGGCAGCTTCTCGAGCCTCAAGTTCGCCGGCCGCGCACCGGCGGCGATGGTGCTCGCGCGGGTCTTCGTCGGCGGCGCGCTGCAGACTTCGCTGATGGAAATGGATGACGCCGCGATGATCGCCGCGGCGTGCGCCGAGTTCTCAAGCCTGCTCGGCGTGACCGCCGAGCCGGCCTTCGGGTACGTGCGGCGATGGCCGCGATCGATGCCGCAGTACACTGTGGGCCATCTCGCCCGGGTCGCGGAGATCGAACGAATGAGCGCTTCAATCGCGGGGTTCGCGCTGGCCGGCGCGTATCTGCGCGGCGTGGGCATCCCGGATTGTATCGCCAGTGGCGAGCGCGCAGCCGAAGCGATTTTTGCGCAACTCGCGCCGGCTATCGGATAAGCGTCGCCGCCGGGCGTCCGCGCCGCACGATGCCGCGAATCGCCGCATCGTGCGATAATGCGAAGGCGCGTGCATGACCATGAAAGCTCCCGGCGAAGCGAACGGAACCAACTCGCAATCCGCCGCGACGGCGGGCTGGGAGCGCGTGATCGCCCACGCCGACATGGACGCCTTTTACGCGGCGGTCGAAATGCTCGACAATCCCGAGCTGCGCGGCAAGCCGGTGATCGTCGGCGGCAGTGCCGCGCGCGGCGTGGTCACCTCGGCGTCATATGAGGCGCGCAAGTTCGGCGTGCATTCGGCGATGCCGACGGCGGCGGCGCGGCAACTATGTCCCGAGGCAATCTTCGTGCGCGGCCGGATGGAGCGCTACGCGGAAATCTCGCGGGCGATTCGCGAAGTGTTCGAGAGCTTCAGCCCGATCGTCGAGCCGCTCTCGCTCGATGAGGCGTTCCTCGATCTGACCGGCAGCGAGCGGCTGCTCGGAGCGCCGATCGAAGTGGCGCGCGCCCTCAAGCGGCGCGTGCTCGAGCGCACCGGCCTGATCGTCTCGGTGGGCGTGGCGCCGACCAAGATGGCAGCCAAGATTCTGAGCGACATGTCCAAGCCCGACGGCCTGCTGTGCCTGGGCCCCGAGCACCTGCGCGAGTTCCTGCAACCGCTGCCGGTCGAGCGCCTGTGGGGCGTCGGACGGGTGACGCTCGCCGCGATGCATCGCGCGGGAATCCGCACGATCGGCGACCTGGCGGCGCATGACGCAGCGCGGCTCAAGGCGCTCTTCGGTATGGCGGGCACACGTCTCGGCGAGATGGCGCACGCGCGCGATGCGCGTCCCGTGCTGGCCGACTGGCAGCGCAGATCCTACGGCGAGGAGAGCACCTTCGAGCACGACCTGGAACTGCGATCGCTCGATCTGCGCCGCGTGCTGATCGCGCATGCCGACGCGATTGGGCGCCGGCTGCGGACCGACGCGGTGCGCGCCCGCACGCTCACGCTGAAGCTCAAGCTGGCCCGTCCGCTGGGCGGCGGCCGCTATCCGATCATCACGCGCAGCGCGTCGCTCAATTCGGCGACCGACGACAGCGCGGCGATCGCGCGCCGCGCCGTCGCGCTCATCGAGCGCGTGACCGAGCGCGATAAGGTCCGGCTGGCGGGTATCCAGGTGCATAACCTCGAACGCGCGGCGCCGGCGCAACTCGGTCTGTTCGATTCGCCCAATGGCGCCGCCGCGCGCAGCGATCGGCTCAATCGCGCGCTCGACGCGGTCGCGCGCCGCTTCGGCGATGACGCGGTGACGCGCGGCATGGTCCGCGCCGATCGCGCCGCGCCGACCCGGCGCATCAAGTAGGCCGACGGTGCACTTGCCGCTAGGCCGGGCAGCTCTCCAATTGCTCGAGGAACATTCCATAGACGTCGCGGTTCGCCTGAAAGCCCATGAATCCGTCGATATGGCCGTACGCCGGAACCAGATGACGCTTGTATAGTTTGGGGTCGTTCGCGGCGCATAGCCAGTCGTAGGTTTTCTCAGTCGAGACGGGCAGGAAAGTCTGGTTGAGCGCGCCTGAGACAAAGGTTATCGGCAGCTTCAGATGTTCGGACTTGAGATAGCTCGGCGGCACGGAACTGCCGTAGCGCCTGAGATTCTCGGCCGCGCCGTAATCGAATTTGGCCGCCTCGCCGCGGCGCACCATCTGCGCCAGATGGCGAAAGGCCGTTATATTGCACTTGCCAAACTGCTCGGCCAGGCGGCTGTGCGTAACGGCGTTGAGCTGTTCGTGGCGATAGAGCTCGCCATACATAAATGTGATGCGATGGCATACGGAGCTGTCGCACTGATGGTTAATGGCATTGACCATTTTGGTGAAGATGGCCTGAAAGATCGGATCGCCGGGATCTTCCCCGGCCGACAGATAACTCAGTCCAATACTCTCGAGCGCTTCGCCGAGATGCAATGCGCATTTGATCTCGGTGGCGGCCGGCGGCTGGTAATGCAGCGCAATCTGCGAGCACGTTACGCAGCGAATATCGGGCAGCAGACCGTCGGCCAGCGCGAGAAAAAATGTGCTCGAGCCCGCGCAATGGACCACGGCCTGAACCGACTGCGCGCGCGTGGTATCGCGGATAAAGCGCACCGCCGCGGGAAAATCGTTGACCGCGGCCTCGTCCATCGTGAACTGCCGCAAGGGCAACTTGATGCTCGCGCGCCAATCGAGCAGCCAGGTGTCGTAGCCGTTCTTGACCGTGTAATCGGCGAAATGCTCGCCGATCGTCGGCAGCATGAACATCCCGCTCCATACGCCTGCGCCATGCGCGAGCATCACGGGACCCTTGTCGCCGCCGCGATAACGAGTCAGGGTGAGATCGACGCCGTCGGGCGTCTTGACTGAGTAAATTTCGGGACTGGGTAACGGCATTGTCAATTCCCCCTTTTAAGGAACGCGCCGGTCAAGGCAGCCGTGGTTTCACGAATACGTCCCACAGCGTGCCCATGAACATATCGCCGAAGCGTGAAAGTGCGGCGGCCTTTTTCGCCGGGTCGTTGGTGCCGGAGATCTCGAACGTGCCGATCTGATGCATGAAATCCATGATCAGGATGTGCATAATGCCGGTGGCGAGCACGGCGCCGGCGCGATCGTGGCCCGCACGGATCGCGGTGTAGAGCGTGCTGGTGGCGCCCCATACGTCGAAGCTGCCGTTATCCTTGACCTCCTTGAAGCCGTCGAGGAGATAGGGCTTGCCGTCGGCGCCGGTGAAAGGCAGCGCGTAGAGCATTTTGCGCTCGAATACCTGGCTGGTGTCGATGAACAGGTTGAAGACGCCGTTGCTCACCGGCGCACCCGCTGGCGCCGTGAAGCCGGCGACGCGGACGACGCCGTCGGCGATACCGCCGTGCGCCTTGTCGGCCAATGAGGCGTCGAGGTCGGGAAAAGTAATAGTCAGTGTGAAATCGACGATGGTGTTGGCTAGCTGACCCGCGCGCTCCGCGCCAGTGTAGTCATCGGGCGGATTATGGCCGCGGTCCAGAAAGCCCTTCATGGTTTCGGTAAACGAGAGCCCGATCGGCGTGGTGTTCGGCACCGCGGTTCCCCCTGGTGGAATAGCTATTTGCGCGAGCGGATCGATCACCGGGCGCGCCTGCGCATTTTCCGGCGCGCGCCATCCGGGGTCGCCGCGGATGCGCCGGATCGCGGCCTCGACGTTGCGCTCGGCGACCGCGGCAATCGTATGCGACGGGTTGACGCCGGTGGCCATCGGCAAAATCGCGCCGTCGAAGACGTAGAGCCCGGGGTAGCCATAGACTTCGCCGTGGGCGTTGGTGACGCCGGCGGCGGCATTGTCGGCCATCGTGCAGCCGCCCAGGTTATGCACCGAGGCGGGCATATGGAGCCGCTGCCAGAATGGATTGAGCGCGGCCTTGCCGCCGAGCGCTCCGGCGATATCCGCGCTGAAGCCGGCCTCCGCGTCGTACAGCGGCAAGTTGCCGGCCACGTCCCATTCCACGGCGAGATTATATGCAGGCGGCACGAGCTTGATGCGGCCGTTGGCGCGGTCGCGGCCCATCGCGAGAAACACCGCGCTGTTGTTGCCCACGGCGAAGGGCTGTTTCAGCGCGGCGCCACCCGTCGCACCGAGCGCGCGTTCAACTTCCGCGCGGGTCATCGTGATTGTCGGGGTGAGCGCGCCGCCGGCGGGATTAAGCAGTTGCAAGAGCCCGGCGATCTCCCTCGGATAGCCGCCTTCCTCGAAGATAAACCAGTTGCGGGCCGGCCCGGCACCGTTATCGTAGACGATGCCGGTGGTAATCGTCGGGCCTTTCCAGGGTTCGAGTTGGGCCGCGGTGTCGAAAGCGAACGCGATGAAATCTCCGTTGCCCGAATAGTTATGGCCGAGCCGATTACTCAGTTGGGTCAGCGTCTTGTATTGGTCGCGGCAACGCAGCAGCAATTCGGTGGAATTAACCGCGCCGGCGCACAGGAACACGGCGGGCGCTTCGACCGTCTCTTCGCGAACGCCCGCGAAGTGATTTATGAAAGTGACTATATAGCCATTGGCCGATGGCGAAATCTTAATCGCTTCGCACTGGGTAGACGGCTCCGCGCCGTGCCGTTCGGCGAGCGCCAGGTAGTTGAGATCCAGTGTATTCTTGGCCAGCCGGTTGCATCCGATATCGCATTCGCCGCAATAGTTACATCCCTGCTGGCTGACGCCGAAGCGATTCGGCATCTCCTTGTCGGGATCGCCGAAATCGACCGCGATATTCGGATAGCAGAACTGCGCCGCGCGTCCGAGTTGTTCGGCCGCCTCGCGCATCGCGACGCTCTTCGGCGGCATCCCCAGGTGGTGCGACTCGGTAATCGGCTTGATGTCGAGCATCCAGGCGACCAGGTCATAATATGGGTCGAGCGCCGCGCGGCTGTATCCGGCAGGCCATCCGGCGGCGAACAGATCGGCCGGCGCGCGCAGATGGACGTTGGCGTAGATCAGCGATCCGCCGCCGTAGCCGGCACCCTGCACGACCATCATTTCATTGATTGGCTTGACGTCGAACAGGCCCTGGCCGATCGGCCACAGCCAGCCGTCGGCCGGGTTGTTCCAATTGCGCGGAAAACTATTCTTCGGATAGCGCCGGCCGCGCTCGATCACGCCGACCGCAAGACCGGCCTGGGCGAGGCGGCACGCGGCGACCGCGCCACCGAAGCCGGTGCCGATTACCAATGCGTCGTAACGCGGTTTCATGGACCCCCCGTTTCGTCCGCGTCATGTGCGGCCGCCAGCGCACTCCGATGCGTGCTGGGAGCGCCGTCCGGCCGATAATTCCATATCCAATTAGCTTAGGTAAGCAAATGCTGCTTGGAATTTTTTGGCGTGCTTTCGCTGCAAGGGCGCGCGGTCGGTGGCCACGACGGCCCGCGGATGACTTCGCGCCCCCGCCGACCGGGTTTTGACGCGGGTACCCGCACTTCGCTAATTCTGCTTGAATAAGGGTTTCCTTCGGAGGCAAAGACCCGAACCATGGCCGCGCAAACTCTTTTTGAGAAGATCTGGAATTCCCACGTCGTTCACGAGGCGCCCGGTGAACCGGCCCTGCTGTACGTCGACCTGCACCTGATTCACGAGGTCACCTCGCCGCAGGCCTTCGAGGCCCTGGCCCTTGCCGGGCGCAAGGTCCGCCGCCTCGATCGGACCTTCGCCACGCTCGACCATAACGTGCCGACCACCGACCGCTCGCTGCCGATTACCGACCCCGACTCGAAGGCGCAGATCGAGATGATGCGCAAGAATTGCCGCGATTTCGGGGTAACGCTGTTCGACCTCGGTGCGATCGAGCAAGGCATCGTCCACGTGATCGGACCGGAACTCGGCCTGACCCAGCCCGGACTGATAATCGTCTGCGGTGACAGCCATACGGCAACCCATGGCGCGCTCGGCGCGCTGGCCTTCGGGATCGGCACCAGCGAGGTCGAGCACGTGCTCGCGACGCAATGTCTATGGCAGGCCAAGCCGGGCTCGATGGAGATCCGGGTGGACGGCAAGCTCAGTAACGGAGTGACGGCCAAGGATCTGATTCTCGGCATCATCGGGCGGATTACCACCGACGGCGGCACCGGCTACGTGATCGAGTACCGCGGCACGGCGATCGAAGCGCTCTCGATGGAAGAGCGGATGACGGTCTCGAACATGACGATCGAGGCCGGCGCGCGGGCCGGGATGATCGCGGCGGACCACAAGACCGTCGACTACTTGCGCGGACGGCGCTACGTGCCGGCGGGCGCGGTGTTCGACCGGCTCGCCGAGCGATGGCTCACGTTCCACACCGACGACGGCGCAAAATTCGATCGCAGCCTGACCTTCGACGCGGCGTCATTCGCGCCGCAGGTCACTTGGGGAACGAATCCTGGGATGGTGACCGAGGTCACCAGCAAGGTGCCCGATCCGGCCCGCTTTGCCGACGCGACTTCACGCCGCGCCGCCGAACTGGCGCTCGAATATATGAAGCTCGCGCCGGGCACGCCGATTGCCGACATCCGCATCGATCGGGTCTTTATCGGCTCATGCACCAACGGACGCATCTCGGACCTGCAGGCCGCCGCCGACCTGGTCAAGGGCCGCAAGGTCGCGCCGAGCGTCCAGGCGATGGTCGTGCCGGGGTCGCAACTGGTCAAAATCGAAGCCGAACAGCGTGGCCTCGACCGCGTCTTCAAGGAGGCCGGCTTCGAATGGCGTGAGGCGGGATGCAGCATGTGCCTGGGCATGAACCCCGACATCCTGAAGCCCGGCGAGCGCTGCGCGAGCACCTCGAACCGCAACTTCGAGGGGCGCCAGGGCAAGGGCGGGCTGACCCATCTGGTGAGTCCGATCATGGCGGCGGCGGCGGCGCTGGCCGGCCATTTTGTCGACGTCCGCGAATGGGTCAGGCGCTAGCGGCGCACAAGCATACAGGAGTATTTCGCGATGGAAGCGTTCAAAAATTTTACCGGGCTGGTGGCGCCGCTCGATCGTCCCAACGTCGATACCGATCAGATCATCCCCAAGCAGTTTCTCAAGTCGGTGGTGCGCAGCGGCCTGGCCAAGGGGCTGTTCTTCGACTGGCGCAATCAGCCCGACAGCCAGTTCGTGCTGAGCCAGCCGCGCTTCGAGAAGGCCAATATCCTGGTGGCGCGCGCCAACTTCGGATGCGGCAGTTCACGCGAGCATGCGGTGTGGGCGCTGGCCGATTTCGGCTTCAAGGTTGTGATCGCGCCGTCGTTCGCCGATATCTTCAAGAACAATTGTCTCAAGAACGGCATCCTGACGATCGTCCTCAAACCTGAGGAGGTCGACGCGGTCTTCGCCGCGATCAAGGCTCATGAAGGCTACCGCCTGGCGATCGATCTGGCGGCGCAAAAGGTCAGCGACGAGCTGGGCTGGTCGGCCACCTTCCCGATCGACGCGTTCCCCAAGCGATGCCTGCTCGAGGGGCTCGACGATATCGCGCTCACGCTGATCCACGAGCGGCTCATCCAGAGCCATGAAGCCGCCCATCCGGTGACCTACAAGTTGTGATCGCCCCGCGCATGGCGGAGGCCGTTTCCGGCGGCGGCCGACGCTCGCCCGAGGGTGCCGCGATCGCGCTGACCGCCGGGGCTGATCACGCGCCGATGCGCCTGGATCAGTTCGTCGCCGCCGCACTGGCGCCGGAGTATTCGCGGGCCCAGGCCGCGCGCATGATCAAGGCGGGCCGCGTGACAATCAATGGTGCGGCGGCGCGCGCCGCCGCGACCGTGCGCCGTGGCGATCGGGTCGCGATCGCGCCCGCCTCGGCGCCGCCCGCACACGTGCCGCGCGCGGCCGCGCCGGCGATCGAGGTAATCTTCGCCGACGCCGAAATAATCGTCATCGACAAGCCGCATGGAATGGCGGTGCATCCGTCGGCCGGCCATCCCGACGCGACGCTGGTCGATGCGCTGCTCGCGCGTTTTCCCGAACTGGCCGCGATGGCCGAGCCGGACGGCGTGATGCGCCCGGGGATCGTGCATCGGCTCGACCTTGAGACTTCGGGCGTGATGGTGGTCGCGCGCACGCCGTTTGCGCGCACCGCGCTGGCGCGCCAGTTCAAGGATCGCACGGTGCGCAAGACCTATATCGCGATCGTGCGCGGACGCCTCGCACGCGATCGCGTGACGATCGCAAAACCGATCGGCCGTCATCCGACCGAGCGCAAGCGCATGTCGACGCGATCGCGCACGCCGCGCGACGCGGTCAGCCATGTCACCGTAATCGATCGCATCGCGGAGTCGGCCGCGCCCGCGACGCTGGTGCGCGTGCGGCCCGAGACCGGGCGGACGCATCAGATTCGCGTCCACTTAGCGTCGATCGGCCATCCATGTCTGGGCGATTCGCTCTACGGCGGCAAGGGCGCGACGGCCGGCGCGGCCGCGGCGAGTGAGTTCGGCCGCCAGGCGCTGCACGCACTGGCCCTCGCGCTAACGCATCCCCGAAGCCTCGAGCGCCGCGAGTTCGTCGCGCCGCCACCGGCCGATTTCGGCGGCTACCTGGCCACGCGCGGCGTTGCCTGTGACGCGGCGGCGATCCGCCGCTGGATCGATCTCGCGTGACGCGCTGCGCTTCCCTTGGCGATGCGCCACGGCTGGATTATGCCATGGCAACGGCGGGCGGCGTGGCCGGAAGGTTCGCGGGCCGTTGACACGCTTGGGCGCGTTAGTTAACTTCATTCTAGGCTCTCGCACCAAGTGCGCCAAAGCAGATTGAGTTCCAGAGTCCGCCCGTCTCCTGACGCCGTCTGGTTGTGAAATTGCAGGGCGTCATCTTTTATACCCCGACCGGCTACGCATGCAGGGAAACCTGGAGACGGGTACCGCAGGTTAATTGACCGATCGCAGCGCTGGTAATACGCGGCGCGTTAAAATCATCATGCGGCGCCATACGCTAAATCACGAAATGCAAGATTGCGGGGAGAGTTAAGGATGCGGGGAGGCAATATGCCCAAGGGTCGCGGAGCAGGCAGGAACGACGCCCAGGATCAGAACGACGAGGCGCCGTCAGCGCCATCGGCCATCATCCGGCCGCGCCATCCGGCGCCCCATCACGCCGCACAGCATCCCGCTCCGCAGCCGGCCGCGCCGGTCGCCGAGCCGCCGCCGGTCAACGGCACGCCGCGGCCAGGACCGTTCGTGCCCAACCGCAATATCGTCGTGCCGGTGATTAGCGAGACCGGCGCGCTCAACCTGAAGGCGCTCAAGGGCGCCAAAATCACCGAACTGGCGCAGGTCGCCCGCGATTACAATATCGAGGGCGCCACCAACATGCGCAAGCAGGAGATGATCTTCGCCATCCTGCAGGCGCAGGCGGCGCGCAACGGATCGATCCTGGGCGAGGGCGTGCTCGAGATTCTGCCCGACGGCTTCGGCTTCCTGCGCGCGCCCGACTACAACTATCTGCCGGGTCCCGACGACATCTATATTTCGCCGAGCCAGATTCGCAAGTTTAATCTGCGCACCGGCGATATCGTCTCGGGCCTGATTCGGCCGCCCAAAGAGGGCGAGCGCTACTTCGCGCTGCTCAAGGTCGAATCGATCAACTACGAAGAGCCCGAGAAGGCCCGCGACAAGATCCTCTTCGACAACCTGACGCCGCTCTATCCCGAGGAACGGCTCAAGCTCGAATACGATCATGAAGATTACACGACGCGGATCATCGATTTGATCGCGCCGATCGGCAAGGGCCAGCGCGGACTGATCGTGGCCGCGCCGTTCACCGGCAAGACCATGATGATGCAGGCGATCGCCAAGGCGATCGCGCGCAACCATCCCGAGGTCATCCTGATCGTCCTGCTGGTTGACGAACGGCCCGAGGAAGTCACCGACATGCTGCGCTCGGTGCAGGGCGAGGTGGTCAGCTCGACCTTCGACGAGCCGGCCACGCGCCACGTGCAGGTCGCCGAGATGGTCATCGAGAAGGCCCGCCGCCTGGTCGAGCACGGCCGCGACGTGGTCATCCTGCTGGATTCGATCACGCGGCTGGCGCGGGCCTATAACACGGTGGTGCCGCCGTCGGGCAAGATTCTCTCGGGCGGCGTCGATTCCAACGCGCTGCACAAGCCCAAGAAATTCTTTGGCGCCGCGCGCAATACCGAAGACGGCGGCAGCCTGACGATTATCGCCACCGCGCTGGTCGATACCGGCAGCCGGATGGACGAGGTGATCTTCGAGGAGTTCAAGGGCACCGGCAATCAGCAGATTGCGCTCGACCGTCGGCTGCTCGAAAAACGCATTTTTCCGACCATCGATATCCAGCGCTCGTCGACCCGCAAGGAAGAGCTCCTGCTGCCGCGCAGCACGCTCAACCGGGTCTGGATCCTGCGCAAGCTGCTCTCGCAGCTCAACGCGGTCGAGTCGATGGAGTTCCTGCTCGACAAGATGCAGGGGACCAAGACCAACGAGGAATTCCTCGAATCCATGAACGTCTGACGGGGTGCGAGTGTTCGAGCGAGGCCAGGGAAGAGGAGCGTTGATCAGAGAAACTAAAGAATCCAAAGAATAACGATTGACTATAAGAATCGATTTCGTTATGTTTGATGTATCAAACAGAGGAGACGTTTCTTATGGCTCCTACAATTCGGATTTCGGATAACACATATAGCCGATTGCAAAACCCTTTGATTGCGAAGGCTTTCGACGATACGCCGGAGTCTGCAATCAACAAACTGCTAGATTTCTTCGAAAAAAATAATGGTATTCCGCAGCCGTCGTCCGCTCAGACGAACGGCTCGGGTCGTCCGGGCACATTTGACCCGGACAATCATCCCGACCTCGCCAATACGAAGATAATCGCTGCTGAATTTGCTGGGCAGCCTTTTTATCCTCGGGCTCTTTTCGGAATGAAGGGACTCACGTGGAACGGTTTGGTGAAGGTCGCCAATCAATATGCGTTCGAGCAGGCGAATTCTTCCTTCGATGAGTTTCGCAAGCTTACCAATTCGAATGTCGAAAAGGGGAAATCGACCGGCCGGGGATTCCATTACTTTCGGGAAATCGATATTTCGATTCAATACGTAGACGCCGAGCACGCTTGGGACAATATTCTGTTTATAGCGCGACAGCTCAAAGTTCCCGTTACCGTTGAATTTGAGTTGGAAAACCAACAGCGAGGCACTCTAACCTGGACGCCTGCCACAAAATGACCATCGAAGCTTGGCAGACATTTTTCACGATGTCAGCCAAGCTTAACTCCACGCGCAATCAGGTTGTAGGCTCTTTGGTTCTCGAAGCTGAGCATCCTTGCCGACGCTCTAGAGGGAATGACACCCGAGCTGACACATACCCACAAGCCTGAATGACAACCCACTCGCCGGCGTGGCCGCTCCAGCGCCGGGCTATAGTAAATCGCCCCCATGTAATAGAGTGGCCGGTGAAGCCGGGAAGACCTGCCGCTTCGCCCGTGTCCCTGCGGACTCCGTTCGCACAGGCGCTGGCTCGCTGCGCCCGCCCATCCGAAAGCTGTGGAAAGCGCGCTGGAAATCGGCGGGCGCAAAGGCTATGCTTAGCGGTTAGCGCCGCGAAATAGCAAAGAGGGACAAGAGAATTTCTATGACCGAAATCAGCATGAAGCAGCTGCTCGAGGCCGGCGTCCACTTCGGCCATCAGACCAGCCGCTGGAATCCGAAGATGAAACCGTACATCTTCGGCGCCCGCAACGGCATCTACATCATCGACCTGCAGCAGACGGTCAAGATGTTCCGCTCGACCTTCGACTTCGTCCGCGACCTGGCGACGCAGGGCGGCACGATCCTGTTCGTCGGGACCAAGAAGCAGGCCCAGGATATCGTGCGCGAAGAGGCCGATCGCTGTGGCATGTTCTACGTCAACAATCGCTGGCTGGGCGGGATGCTGACGAATTTTCAGACCATCCGCGCGTCGATCGACAAGCTCAAGAAGCTGGAAGATCTGATGGCCGATCCCGAGATGATCCAGGCGCTCAGCAAAAAAGAGATGAGCGACAACGCCAAGCATCACGCCAAACTGATGGCGACGCTGGCGGGGATCAAGAACATGCGCAAGCTGCCCGACGCGCTATGGGTGATCGATACCAAGAAGGAAGAGATCGCGGTGGCCGAGGCCAATCGGTTGGGGATTCCGGTGGTCGCGGTAATCGACACCAACTGCGACCCCGATCAGATTGCCTACCGCATCCCGGGCAACGACGACGCGATCCGCGCGATCAAGCTGTTCACCGCCGCCGTGGCCGACGCCGTGATCGACGGCAAGCGGGCGGCCGAGGAGCGCGCCAAGGGCCTGCAGGATGACGTGGGCGCGGTGGACGAACATGAGACCGCGCCGGAACCGCCGGCTGCGCAGCTTTAAGCCGCGCAGCCGGAGATTCTTCCGGGCAAGCTAAGCTATTCACCGCATAGACGGTGCGGCGGGACAAATTTGCCCGCCCGCACCTTTACCGGTTTCGGCCGGCGACATACGCTCGGAAATACCAATGGACGTAAACGCGAATCTGGTCAGGGAACTGCGCGACAAAACCGGCGCCGGCGTGATGGACTGCAAGAAGGCGCTGGCCGAGAGCAAGGGCAGCCTCGAAGAGGCGGTCGTCTGGCTGCGCGAAAAAGGCATCGCGGCGGCCGCCAAGCGCGCCGGCCGGGTCGCCTCCGAGGGCACGGTGGGGACCTATATTCATGCCGGCGGCAAGCTCGGCGTGCTGGTCGAGATCAACTGCGAGAGCGACTTTGTCGCCAAGACCGCCGAATTCCAGACGCTGGTAAAAGAGGTTGCGATGCAGATTGCGGCGGCCAATCCACGCAGCGTGCGCCGCGAGGAACTGCCCGCGGAGGTGATCGAGCAGGAGCGCCAGATTTACGCCTCGCAGGCGGTCGGCAAGCCCGCGGCCGTGATCAGCAAGATCGTCGAGGGCAAGCTCGAAAAATTCTTCGCCGAATTCTGTCTCTACGAGCAGGCCTGGGTGCGCGATCCGAACCGCCGCATCAAGGATCTGGTCGGGGAACTGAGCGGCAAGCTCGGCGAGAAGATCGAAGTGCGCCGCTTCGTGCGCTTTCAGTTGGGCGAGAATCTTGAGTCCAGGGGCACGGCGTCCACCGCCGAATAGCCGGAGGCCGCGCGCGATCGCCGGTGGCGCGCACCGGCGAAGCGGAATCGAGTCGACGCGGCAAGGGGGGCATTGCTCGAGATGGCCGAAGCGGACACGGTTAACGAATCCAAACCACGCTTTCACCGCGTTCTGCTCAAGCTCTCGGGTGAGGCGTTGGCGCCCAGCCAGGGCAGCGGTATCGATCCCGACGCGCTCGGCCTGATCGCCCAGGAAGTCAAGGAAGTTGCCGCGCTCGGCCTCGAGCTCGCGCTGGTGATCGGCGCCGGCAATATCCTGCGCGGCAGCGAGTACGAGGCGCGCGGAATGGATCGCTCGACCGCCGATCAGATGGGCATGCTGGCGACCGTCATCAACGCGCTCGCACTGCAAAACGCGCTCGAGCAGCTGGGTGTGCGCACCCGCGTACTCTCGGCCATCGCGATGCATTCGATGTGCGAGCCGTACATCCTGCGCCGCGCGATCCGCCATCTGGAAAAGGGCCGCGTGGTGATCTTCGCCGCCGGCACCGGCAATCCCTACTTCACCACCGACACCGCCGCCAGCCTGCGCGCGATGGAGATCGGCGCCGAGGTCATCTTAAAGGCCAGCCATACGGTCGACGGAGTCTACGATCGCGACCCGATCCGCGAGCCCAATGCGCGGCGCTTCGACCGCCTGACCTATATCGAGGTACTGCAAAAAAACCTTAAGGTGATGGACTCGACCGCAATCTCGATGTGCATGGATAATGATCTACCGATCATTGTCTTTAATTTGCGCAAGCCGGGGAATATAAAAAGAGCCGTGATGGGCGAGGCGATCGGAACCAAGGTGGAGAGCGGCCGCTAAACCGGGTCGCACGCAAACCGATGAACGAGGAACTCGAACTCGCACAGATGGAGATGGAGGAGGCGGTCAACGCTTTCCGCAACGAGCTCAATCGCGTGCGCACCGGCCGCGCCTCGACCGCACTGCTCGAAAATCTGTTCGTCAATTACTACGGCGCGCGCACGCCGCTGCGCCAGCTCGCCGGCCTGGCCGCGCCCGAGGCGCGGCTGCTGGTGATCACGCCGTATGACAAGGGCGCGATGGCGGAAATCGAAAAGGCCATCCAGACTTCCGACCTCGGGCTCAATCCGATGAATGACGGCAAGCTCATCCGGATACCGATACCCGAGCTCAACGAGGAGCGGCGCAAAGACCTGGTGCGCCACGTGCGCAAAACCGCCGAGGAATTCCGCGTCGGCATCCGCAACCATCGCCGCGACGCCAACGACAAGCTCAAAGCCCTGCATAAGGACAAGAAGATCGGCGATGACGATCTGCGCTCCGGCGAGGCCCGCGTGCAGCAGCTCACCACCGACTATATCGAGAAGCTCGACAAAGTCCTGGCCGCCAAAGAAGCCGAGATAATGGAGGTCTGATCGGCTGCGCCCGGCGGGCGCCGATCAACTTATCAGCCTGTGGCCTCATCGCTACCCCTCGACGAATTTCCCAATCTCTCGCTCGATCCGGCCCGCCTGCCGCGGCACATCGCCATCGTGATGGACGGCAACGGCCGCTGGGCGCAACGCCGCGGATTGGCGCGCTGCGAGGGTCATCGCCGCGGCAAGGATTCAGTACGCGCGGTGGTCGAGGCGGCGCGCGCGCTGGGCATCCCGTTTCTCACGCTGTACGCGTTTTCGAGCGAGAACTGGCAGCGGCCCGGCACCGAGGTGCGCTTCCTGATGCAACTGCTCCATCGCTACCTCGTCACCGAGGCCAAGCGCCTGATGAAGCGCGGCATCCGCGTGATCGCGCTGGGCGACCTGGCGCGGCTGCCGGCGACGGTGCGGCGCGCGCTGCAGCAGACGGTCGAGCTGACGGCGGCCAATAAATCGATGACCACGGCGCTCGCGCTCTCCTATGGCGGACGGCAGGATATCGTCGAGGCCACCCGGCGCATCGCCACGGCGGTCGCTGCGGGCCAGCTCGACCCGGCCGCGATCGACGAGGCGACCGTCGCGCGCGAACTCAGCACGGCCGCGATGCCCGACCCCGACCTGCTCATCCGCACCTCGGGCGAGATTCGCCTCTCGAATTTTTTTCTCTACCAGCTCGCCTACACGGAACTCTATTTCACTGAGACCCTGTGGCCGGACTTCCGCGAACGCGACCTGCTGGGAGCGATCGCCGCGTACCAGGCGCGCGAGCGGCGCTTCGGCGCGGTCGACGGCGCGCCGTCCGACCGCCTGCGTGCTGCGAACTAGGCTGCTGACGGCGCTCGTCGTTCTGCCGGCGACGATCGCGATCGTGCTGTGGGCGTCGGCGCTCGCTTTCACCGTTTTCATCGCGATCCTCACCGCATGGGGCCTGTACGAAATCATCTCGATGACGCATGCCGACGCGGTTGAAGCCCTGGCAATCGCGCTGCTTGGCGCTGGGTTCGCGGCGGCACCGATGGTCGCCGGTCGTGGCGGCGTTGGTTGGCTGGCGCCAGCCAGCGCGACGCTGGCCGGTCTCGTGATGCTCGAACTGATCGTGCGCGTGGCGCGCAAGGGCGCCGATCGGGTGGTACGCAATCGATGGTTCCTGTTGAGCGGCGCACTCTGGGTCGGCGCGCTCTTTCCGTATTTCGCGATGCTGCGGAATCGGCCCGGCGGCGTCCCGATCATCATCCTGATGCTGCTGCTGGTGGTGGCGAGCGACAGCGGCGCCTACTTCGCCGGACGGAGTCTCGGCCGCGTCAAGCTGATGCCGCGGGTAAGTCCGAACAAGACGGTCGAAGGGGCGATCGGCGGGCTGGCGGCATGCGTGGTCGGGGGACTGATCATGCGGCCCGGGCTGGCATCCGCCTGGAGCTGGCCGGCGACCGCGATGATCGCGGTCGGGGTGGGCGTGCTGGCGCAGTTCGGCGATCTCGCCGGGTCGGCATTCAAGCGGGTCGCCGGAGTCAAGGATTCAGGATGGATTTTCCCCGGTCACGGCGGTCTGCTCGACCGCACATGCAGCCTAGTCTTTGCGGCGGCATTCACCTACTATTACTCTCACTGACGAAGCCAATCGTCGCATCGCTTGTTTCTCCCAATATGATCTTATCCATCGTTTCTGCCATCGTCATTTTTGCCGTTCTGATCGTCGTTCACGAGGCCGGCCACTTCTTCGTCGCCAAGCGGATGGGCGTGCGGGTGATCCGGTTTTCGATCGGCTATCCGCCGCGCGTCTGGGGCTTTAGGCGCGGTGAAACCGACTACTCGTTCGGCGCGACGCCGCTCGGCGGCTACGTCCGGATGCTCGGCGACGAAATCGCCGAGGAGCCGAGCGCGGCGACCCTCGAGGGTTATATCAAAGAGCTGGAACTCGACCTGCTCGACGGCGCGCGCCACACCGGATGGCTCGCGGCCAGCGGCAAGCAGGGCGAGGAGGCGATCAAAGCGATCGCCGACGAACTGGTGCCGGCCGGTGCCGATCGCGTGGCGCCGGAGCGCGCACAGGCCGTGCTGGGCCACGCGGCCAACGCGGAGCAGGCCCTGCTGGTGCGCGAAATCACCAGGGCGGGCAGCGTCAAGCTGGCGCGCGAACAACTCTGCGCCGGGCGTCCCTCGGCGTTTATCGAAGGCTTCAATGCGCGCGCATTCCCGAGTCAGCCACTGCGCCGGCGCATCGCGATCGTCCTCGCCGGACCGGCCGCCAATATCCTGTTCGCGCCCCTGCTGATGGCCGCCGTGATGATTATCGGCATGCCGATGACCCTGCCGGTGCTCGGCACGATTCGCCCGAACCTGCCGGCCGCGACCGCCGGGCTCAAGACCGGGGACCGGGTGGTCGCCGTCAACGGCAAAGCGATCAAAAGTTGGGACGACCTGTCGGTGGGCGTTCGCGGCAGCGACGGCAAGCCGCTCGAACTCGCAATTCAGCGTCCGGCGGGCGCCGCTGTCCAATCGCTCACCATCGCGATCCAGCCGAAACTGGCAAGCGAGCCCATGATGGACGGCACCAAGTCGAGCATCTGGATAATCGGCGTGGAGCCCCGCGGTGACGAAATCACCCGTCACGAAGGGCCGCTTAAGGCGGTAGGGCTGGCCGTCGGGCAGACCTGGAATCTGGCCGAATCGCTGATTGTCGGCATCGTTCGCATCTTCGACGGCACCACGCCCGCGCGCAAAGCGCTCGGCGGTCCGATCATGATCGCCCAGATGGCTGGCCGGGAAGCGCGCCAGGGCTTTGCCGAGGTCGCGCTGTTCATGGTGATGCTGAGCCTCGAGCTCGGCATCATTAATCTTTTCCCGGTCCCCTTGCTCGACGGCGGCCATCTGCTGTTTTTCGTCATCGAAGGGATACGCGGCAAACCGCTCAAATTACGCCATCGCGAAATCGCCATGGAGGTCGGGCTATTCCTGCTGGTGATCCTGATGGCGTTCGTCATTCTCAATGACATATCGCGTCTTATCGGCTAAGGCGCTGCTCGCCGCTGGCGAGGGCGCTGGAGCGGTGCTGGGACTCGAGACCGGAACCGGCATCGCGAGTCTCGGCCTGGTCGCGCAGGGCCGGATTGTGGCGTCGCTCGCGCGCCCGGCGCCCTCGCACGGCGCCGATCTGCCCGCCTTGGTCGCCGAGGTGCTGAGCCTGGCGGGACTCGAATTCAGGGAGTTGTCGGCGGTCGCCGTCGGTATAGGGCCGGGTTCATTTACCGGGCTTCGAATCGGTCTTAGTTACGCAAAAGGCATCACGATGGGATCAGGCATCGTGATTGTTGGCGTGCCGTCACTTGACGCGATGGCGCTCTGTGCGCAACCTTCCGGTGCTCCGCAGCCGGGCTTGGGAATCTGCCCGATAATCGATGCACGCAAAGGGGAGATCTACGCTTCTCTTTACCGGGTCGTGGGCGATGCGCTAGAGAATGAGCTGGGTAGTTTGGTAGTCCCGCTAAATGACTTCGCCGCTCGCATTACCGGTGATGTTGCTTTCATCGGAGAATCCAAAGCCGAAGAGGCCTGTGCAATCGCCAATGCTAATGGCGGGCGGGCGACGCATGCGGGTGCGACCGAATTGCGGCATCGAGGGAGCTTCGTGGCCGCGCTGGGCGCGCAGCGGATTGTACAGCGTGACGTGGATCAGGCCGCCACGCTGGAACCGCTTTACGTCCGCGCGCCGGAGGCGTCCCTCAAATCCACCGCCGTGAACCCGAAAGAAGGCACGCACCATGGAACACCGCGAGGAAGAGCTGATTCAGCAGCATGCCGTTCATGACGACCAACTGCGCGAGCTCTACAGGGAACACCTCGAACTCAAGCATCAACTCGAAGCGCTGCGCAATCGGCACTACCTGACCGCCGAAGAAGAACTGGAAGCAAAAAGAATACAAAAGCTGAAACTGGCCTCAAAAGATCGTATGATGGCGCTGCTCAACCGCCATCAGCACGAAGGGGCGCGCTAGCCGCGGACCTGCGAGGCCGGCCGTGGTTTACCATCCGCAATGCCAAGTCATACGATATCGGTTCTGGTCGAAAACGAATTCGGCGTGCTCGCGCGGGTAGCCGGCCTCTTCTCGAGCCGCGGCTTTAACATTGAATCGCTGACCGTCAACGAGGATCCGCTCGATCCGACGGTCTCGCGCATGGTGCTGGTCACCTCGGGCGACGACCAGATTCTCGAGCAGATCAACAAGCAACTGAACAAGCTCGTCTCGGTCATAAAAATTACCGACTTCAAAGACGTCGAGATCGTCGATCGCGAACTGATCATGGTCAAGGTCGCGATCGACGAGCGCACGCGCTCCGAGCTCGATTCGATCGTGCAGGCCTTTCGCGCCCACGTGGTCGATATCGGACCGCGTTCGGTGACGGTCGAAATCACCGGCGATAATGACAAGATCAAGGCGTTTATCGCGCTGGTGCGTCCGCTCGGCATCAAGGAGATCGTGCGCACGGGCAAGATTGCGCTGGCCCGTTCGGTCCAGGTCGAAGCGAACAATCATCGCCACGCCAGAGAATAAATTTCCCGGGAGAACACCGATATATGAAAGTCTATTACGATCGCGACGCCGATCTGAGCGCGCTGCGCCCCAAGAAAATCGCCATCCTCGGCTTCGGCAGCCAGGGTCACGCCCATGCGCTTAACCTGCGCGACAGCGGCATGGACGTGCGCGTCGGCCTGCGCAAGGACAGCCCCTCATGGGACAAGGCGGCCAAGCAGGGCCTGCGGGTGCTCGAGACCGCGGCGGCCGCGGCCGAAGCCGACATCATCATGGTGCTGGTGCCCGACGAAATGGGCGGCGATATCTACAAAAGCGAGATCGCGCCGCATCTGACCAAGGGCAAGTATCTCGCCTTTGGCCACGGCTTCAATATCCATTTCAAGTTCATCGAGCCGCCCAAGGACGTCAACGTCTTCATGATCGCGCCCAAGGGACCCGGCCACCTGGTGCGTTCGGAGTTCGTCAAGGGACGCGGCGTGCCGTGTCTGCTCGCGATTCAGCAGAACCCGTCGGGTGACACGGAAAAGATTGGCCTCGCCTACGGATGCGCGATTGGCGGCGGACGCGCCGCGATCATCGAGACCTCGTTCCGCGAGGAGACCGAGACCGATCTGTTCGGCGAACAATCGGTGCTCTGCGGCGGCCTGACGGAACTGATCCGCGCCGGCTTCGAGACTCTGGTCGAGGCCGGGTACGCGCCCGAGATGGCCTATTTCGAGTGCGTTCACGAGGTCAAGCTGATCGTCGATCTGATTTACGAGGGCGGCGTCGCCAACATGCGCTATTCGATCAGCAACACGGCCGAATACGGCGACATGACGCGCGGCAAGCGGGTGGTCGGCGAAGGCACGCGGGCGGCGATGAAACAGATTCTCGCCGACATCCAGTCGGGCAAATTCGCCAACGAATGGATCGGCGAGTACCGCGCCGGCCTGCCCAATTTCCGCGAACTGCGCAAAACCGCCGAGAAGCATCCGACCGAAGAGGTCGGCCGCCAGTTGCGCTCGTTCATGCCGTGGCTGGGCAGCGATCGGCTGGTCGATCGCAGCCGGAACTAGCGGCCCTTGCCGGACTCGAGCGACAGTGTTCGCGGCCCCGAACCGGCCGGCGGTCTGGCCGCGCGCGCGGCCGCGCTGTGCGGCATCGCGATCGAAGGCGTGCCCTACGCGTTCGGCACCGCGCTGGCCGGCCTGATTCTCCTGGGCTTCGACCTGCCGCTGCTCGCGATCCTGGTCCTGATGCTGGCGGTTGCGGTCGGCAGCTTTTTCCGTGACCCCGAGCGCGCGCCATCGAGTCCTGAAGACGCGATTATCTCGGCCGCCGACGGCAAGGTCACCGATATCGGCGAGATGGCGCTGCCCGACGGGCTAAGCGAAGAGCGCTTTCGGCGCGTGTCGGTCTTCATGTCGCCGCTCAACGTCCACGTCAATCGCGCGCCGACCGCCGGCGCGATCGTCGCAGTCAAACATACCCCGGGCGAATTTCGCGCCGCGTACAGCGACGCCGCGAGCGAGCATAACGAACGTAACCTGGTGCTGATCGCGGATCGCGCCGGACGCCATCACGCAATCATGCAGGTGGCCGGGTACCTCGCGCGGCGCATCGTATGCAAGGTGCAGCCGCAAGATACGGTCGCGCGCGGCCAGCGCGTCGGGCTCATCATGTTCGGCAGCCGGGTCGATCACTTCATCCCGCTGGATTATCGCGTCGCCGTGCGCGTGGGCGATCGGGTGCGCGCCGGCGAGAGCGTTATCGGAGAACCCCAACGATGAACAGCAACCAACCGCGCCGCAATCTCGAGCGGCGCGCACGCCTGCGGCTGATCTCGGGCCGGCTCAAGGAGCGGCGCGCCAAGGTCGTCGAGCCGCTCCGGCGCGGGGTCTTCGTGGTCCCCGCGACGATCACCTCGCTTGGCCTGCTGGCCGGCTTCTACTCGCTCATCTCATCGCTCAACGCGCATTTCGAGCTGGCCGCCGTAATGATCTCGGTGGCGTTTATCTGCGACGGCCTCGACGGCCGCGTCGCGCGCATGTCGCGCAGCACCAGCCAATTCGGCGTCGAGTACGACAGCCTCTCCGACGTGGTGGCCTTTGGCGTGGCGCCGGCCGCCCTGATGTATTCGTGGGCGCTCAAGCCGCTCGGCCCGATCGCGATTGTGATCAGCGGACTTTACGTCGTATGCGCGGCGCTGCGGCTGGCGCGCTTCAACGTGCAGACCGGTTCGAGCGACAAGCGCCGCTTTACCGGACTGCCGGTGCCGGGCGCGGCGATGCTGATGGCCGGATGCGCGCTCGCCTACAGCTATTTCGAACTTAATTCGCCGCACCTCCTGTGCACCCTGATGGCGCCGTTGACGCTTGCGCTGGCCGGCCTGATGGTCTCGCGGGTGCCCTATCCAAGCTTCAAGACGATCGACGTGCGCAAGCGCGCGCAGGTTGAAATGATGGCCGGAGTGGCGATCGTCGCCGCGATGCTCTTTGCGATGCCGCAGTTCACGATGTTCATGCTGGCGCTCGCCTACGTCTCCTCGGGGCCGGTACTGATGGTGCGCGGCGAGCGCATGAAGAAGCTCCCGTTTCTGCATCGGGTCGAGCCGGAAGAACGGGCGACTGACGGCCAGGACGCATCGCCGGCTGCGGCCGTACATGAGGCTCCCGCCGAAAAATGAAATTGCATGTGGAGTGGACGCGTCAGTTCTCGCTTAAGCATGCCACCGACAAGAATCTCATCTACGCGTTAGATCTAGAAAAATTGCCTGACGCTGCCGGAGTATATATTTTTGGCCGCAATTACGGAGGTGGCCTTGAAGCGCTGTATATTGGAAAGGCGAACAATATCCGTGCGCGATTAAAGAGTCAGCTCAAGAATCTGCCACTTATGATGCATGTCAAGAATGCAAAGAACGGCAAACGCGTTGTGATGGCTGGGTGTTATAAGCCCCAACCTGGGCAAAAACTAGCCAAGTGTCTAGCGCTCATTGAGCGTGGGTTCATCAGATATTTTCTCTCAGAGGGACATGATCTCGTGAATAAGCAAGGCTCGCGCTTGCGGCGGCATGAGATTGTTTCAATTGGCAAGAATCCTAAGAAATTCATTCCGACTTCGATATTCCTGGACAGGGCCAAAGGAGAATAGAGCCCACCGCGGGGCAGGGTTGACGCGAGTTCGCGCCCGCGCCTACAATGCCGATTGTCATGCGTATCAACCTGCATCTCGAACTGCTGCTTAGCCTGGCCCTAATTGGGGCCCACGCCGCGGGCGTCGAGGTACAGGCCTGAGAGAAGGCTTGAAACACTGAGACCAACGCCCCGGGTGAGCCGACGAATCACCCGGGGCTTTTTTTTGCCCGTCGCGCGGTTCGCCGGCCCAGCCCTCTGGGGCTTTAACGAGGGAGAGATTCGATGGCCACGAGCAACACCGATCAGTTCGCCGACGATTATGTGCGGATCTTCGACACCACGCTGCGCGACGGCGAGCAATCGCCCGGCTGCACGATGAACGTTGAAGAGAAGGTCGCGATCGCGCGCCAGCTTGACCGGCTCAACGTCGATATCATCGAGGCGGGCTTCGCGGCCTCCTCCCCGGGCGATTTCGAATCGGTGCGCCGGGTGGCCGAGGCGGTCACCAATCCGACCGTGCTGAGCCTCTCGCGCACCCGCGACGAGGACGTCGACGCGGCGCTCAAGGCGATCGACGGCGCGCGCAAGCCCGGCATCCACATCTTCATCGCGACCTCCGACATCCATCTCAAGTACAAGCTCAACATGACCCGCGAGGACGTGCTCGACGCCGCGACCTGGGCGGTCACGCGCGCCAAGAAGCATCTCGACTATATCGAGTTCTCATGCGAGGACGCCTCGCGCAGCGACTGGGACTACATGGCCAAGATCTGCAACGAGGTAATTCGCGCCGGCGCCCGGATCATCAATCTGCCCGACACCACCGGCCACGCGATTCCCGAAGAGTTCGGCCGCATGTTCGCCTATATGCGCGAGCACGTCGAAGGCGCCGACAAGGTCATCTGGAGCGCGCACTGCCATAACGATCTGGGCCTGGGCGTGGCCAATTCGCTCGCCGCGATCCGCAACGGCGCGCGCCAGGTCGAATGCACCATCAACGGGATCGGCGAGCGCGCCGGCAACACCGCGATGGAAGAGGTCGTAATGGCGCTCAAGACGCGCAAGGATCTGATGGCCGTGCGCTGCGGCATCGAGACCCGCCAGATCTATCCGGCGTCGCGCCTGCTCGCGCAGATCATCGGCCAGCCGGTGCCGCCCAACAAACCGATCGTTGGCGACAACGCCTTCGCCCACGAAGCCGGCATCCATCAGGATGGCGTGCTCAAGAACAAGCTGACCTACGAGATCATGAAGCCCGAGGACATCGGGATACCGTCGAACAAGCTGGTGCTCGGCAAACATTCGGGGCGCCACGCGTTCATCAACCGGCTGACCGAGCTGGGCGTCGACCCGGCGAGCTTCGACGTGCAAAAGGCCTTCGCCGCGTTCAAGGATCTGTGCGACAAAAAGAAGATCGTCTACGACGACGACATCCTGGCGCTGGTCAACGAAGAGACCCGCCGCGCCGACGACCAGTTTGAGCTGGTCGATCTGGTCGTCACCTCCTCGAGCCGTGCCACGCCGCGCGCCGAGGTCACGATGCGGGTGGCGGGCGAGGAGCGCAACGCCGACGCCACCGGCGACGGGATGGTCGACGCGTGCTACAAGGCGATTTACAAAATTGCCGGCCTCACGCCGGTGCTCGAGCGCTATTCGGTCAAGGCGATCACCGGCGGCACCGACGCGCTCGGCGAAGTCTCCTGCCTGATGCGCGCCGACGGCATGACCGTCGCCGGGCAGGGTGCGCACAGCGATATCGTGATGGCCAGCGCGCTCGCGCTGGTCAATGCGCTCAACCGGCTCAAGACCCGCGGCGAGCGGACGGGGCGCCGTCCGGTCGAGGGACCATAGGGCGGATCGGCGCGGCCGGCTGCGCGATCGATGCGCGATCAACCGGCGGTGAGCGACGGGCGATCGGCGCGGCCTCGAGTCGCCACTTGCCGCCGCCGGTTACATGGGCTAAGTGCTAGGGCGTTGAAGGCGAACAGCGTATCGGGTTTTTCCATTCGTGCCGGCGCCGACGCGGGACGGGCCTGACGCGCGCCGCCTGATTATCATGTCAGTCAAGCTCACCGGCGCTCCGCGCCACAACTCAAACGCCAGCTATTGCCCGCACGGAGGGAAGCGCATCGGGTCCGCATAAGGCGCGGCCAGGCTCTCGCATCGCGTAATGGCCTACAAAGTTTTAGTGCTCAAGGGTGATGGTATCGGTCCCGAAGTAGTCGGCGAAGCCTTGCAGGTGCTCAAGGTGGTCGCCCGGCGCGACGCCGTCGATCTCGAATTCAAGGAAGCGCCGATCGGCGGCCACGCGATCGACGCGTTCGGTACGCCGCTGCCCGACAACACGCTCGCCCAGGCCCGGGAATGCGACGCGATTCTGCTCGGCGCGGTCGGCGGTCCCAAGTGGGATAACCCCAAGGCCACCGTGCGTCCGGAGCAGGCCTTGCTCGGCATCCGCAAGGAGCTTGGCCTGTTTGCCAACGTGCGGCCAGTCAAGAGCGTCAAGGAGCTGATCGCCTCGTCGCCGCTGCGTCCCGAGATCATCAGCGGCGTCGACCTGGTGGTGATTCGCGAGCTGACCGGCGGGATCTATTACGGCAAGCCGAGCGAACGGCGCGAGGGCAAGGACGGCCGCGAGGCGATCGATACCTGCGTTTACTCCGAGCAGGAGATCACCCGCGTGCTGCGCTACGGCTTCGAGCTGGCGCGCGAGCGGCGCAAGAAACTGACCTCGGTCGACAAGGCCAACGTGATCGCGACCTCGCGGCTGTGGCGCGAGATCGCGACCGAGCTCAGCGCCGAGTTCAAGGACGTGCAGTTCGAGAGTCAGTTGGTCGATTCGATGGCGATGCATCTGATTCGCCGGCCGCGCGACTTCGACGTGATCGTCACCGAGAACATGTTCGGCGATATCCTGACCGACGAAGCCTCGGTGCTGGCGGGCTCGATGGGCCTGCTGCCGTCGGCCTCGCTCGGCGAGGAGCTCAACAGCGCGGGCTATCGCGTGGGCCTGTTCGAGCCGATTCACGGCAGCGCGCCGGATATCGCCGGCCGCGACGAGGCCAATCCGCTCGCCGCCATCCTGTCGGCCGCGATGCTGCTCGAGCATTCGCTCGGCATGCGCTCGGAGGCCGAACTGATCACGCAGGCGGTCGAAGGCGTCGTCCATGACGGCTATCGCACGCGCGACCTCGGCGCCGGCGCGGGCGCCAAGGTGGTCGGATGCAAGGCGATGGGCCGGCTGGTGCGCGAACGGATCGAAAGCCTCGAACCCGACGCTGAACCCCGCTAACCGCGGCCGTCGCTGGCGTTGCCCCAGCGCGCGCCGGCCGCCGATCAACCCGATGAGGTATTGCCTTTGACCACCGGCCGCGAACCACGCGTCGCAATAATTGGTGCGACCGGCACGGTCGGCAGCCAAATCACCGATCTGATCGGCGAGCGCGAATTTCCCTGCGCCGAGCTCAAGCTGTTCGCGACCGAGGCCGGATCGTTCGATTCGGTCGAATCGGGCGGCGCCAAGCATTCGGTCTCGCGGATGACCGCGGCCTCCGATCTCGCGGCGTTCGATATCGCCTTTCTTGCCGTGCCCGAGGCCCGCGCGATCGAAATCATCGACGAGTGGCCGGGCCCCGTGCTGATCGATCTGAGCGCCGCCAATCGCGCGCCGGGCAAGGCGCCGCTGGTCGCGCCCGGCCTGGTAGCGCGCGAGCGCGTGCAGGAACTCAAGGCGCACAAGCTCTTTGCCACGGCCCATCCCGCCGGCCAGGTGATCGCGACCGTGCTCAGCGCGCTCGGCCACGGCGTGGGCTTCGCCGGCGCGACCGTGATCACCGGGGCCAGCGCGGGCGGCCGCGAGCGGGTCTCCGATCTGTTCAACCAGACCGCCGACCTGCTCAACGCGCGGCTCGATATCGCCGACAACGAAGCGCAACTCGCCTTCAATCTCTTCATGCCCCCGCGCGGCGACGAAATCGCCGGCGCGATCGCGGCGCAGGTGGCGATGCTCGTCGCGGGTGCCCCGGCGGTCGCCGTGCAGCTCGTCCAGGCGCCGGTCTTTCACGGGGGCGCGGTGGCGATCAGCGTGCCCGCCGCGGCGTCGAGCGCGCCCGACGAATGGATCGCGCGGATGCGCGCCGCACCCGGCATCCTGTTTATCGAGGGCGACGATCCGGCCGGCTTCGTGGACGCCGTCGGCCAGGAGGCGGTCATCGTGCGCATGAAGCGCAACGCCGCCGGCGCGGTCTTCTGGTGCGTGTTCGACAGCGCGCGCGTCGCCGCGGTGAGCGCGTTATGGATCGCCGAGAGCCTCTGGTTCACCTTTTCCTGAGCGCGCCGCCGGGCCGCGCCCGGCCGCCTCGAAGTCCCTGCGCGGCATGAAGATTCGCATCACGCTCGAGTACGACGGCGCGAACTACTCCGGCTGGCAATTGCAGGCCGGGCAGGATTCGATCCAGGCGCGGCTCGAAGCCGCGCTCGAGCGCATTTTCGGCGCGCCGATCCGCATGCATGGCGCGGGCCGCACGGACGCGGGCGTGCATGCGCGCGGCCAGGTCGCCGCCTTCACGATTCCGCGCGCCTTCGATCCGCACGAATTGCGCCGCGCGATGAACGCGATCCTGCCCCACGACATCGCCGTGATCGAGGCGGCCGAGGCGCCCGACCAGTTCGATCCGCGGCGCGACGCGATCGCGCGGGTCTACGAATATCGCATCCTCAACCGTGAGCGGCGTTCGGCCTTCGACTACCGCTACGCCTGGCGGCTCAAGGATCCGCTCGACCTCGCAGCGATGAACGCGGCGGCCGCGTGCTTGATCGGCGAGCACGACTTCGCCGCCTTTCGCTCGGTCGGCTCGGCCGAGACCACGACGATCCGCCGGATTTACGCGAGCGCATGGACGCGCGACGGCGATCGGCTCGTCTATCGCGTCGAAGCGAGCGCCTTTCTGCGCCACATGGTGCGCACGATGGTTGGCGCGATGGTCGAATGCGGACGCGGCAAATTTGCGCCCGCGCACGTCACCGCGATCTTAGCCGCGCGTGATCGCGCACTCGCCCCGGCGGCGGCACCGGCCTGCGGACTGTTCCTGGTCGAGGTCCGCTACTGATCCGACATCACCCGCGCGGCGGCCAAAAGCCGCTGTCCGGCAGGCGCTACGCGCCGCACCTGCGCAAAAACCCCTCTCCGAAGCCGCATTACTCGCATCCCTATGCAGAAATCAGCATGGTTGTAGGCAATTTCGCATTGATTGAGCTTGAAATGCCGCGCGCACTCGTTCACGCTGATTGCAGGCCATTTGGGGCCGCAAGGAGGAGGATGATGACGCAGTCGCAGGTCGCAACCCATCTCGCCGATAAAGTCGGCATCAACAAGAAGCAGGCGAAGTCGGCGATCGAGGAACTTACCACCCTGATCGTGCGCGAACTCAAGAAGGAGGGATCGCTCCGTCTCGCCGGACTCGGGATTTTCCGCAAGCGCAAGACCAAGGCCCGCATGGGGCGCAACCCGATGACCGGCGCCGCTATCAAGATTCCCGCGCGCACGCGCCTGCGCTTCACGCCGGCCAAGGCGCTCAAGGATTCGGTGCTCGGCGCGCGCTGATCGCCAACGCGCCGATTGTCAAATCGTCCGCGCAATTTTTTAGACCGCGAGACCGGGCACGCGCCGCGGCCTCGCGGTCTATTCTTTTGGCGATGCCCCCAGCCGCACGAATCCCCGCGCCGCGTCTGCACCGCATGCCGCGCATCGCCGCGATGCGATCGGGGCGTTAGGGAACCTCTGCACAAGTTAGGTTGTCATTCTGAGCGCAGCGAAGAATCCCGGATCCGGGACCCATGCGCTTCGCTCAGGGTGACCGCAGAGCCTGGTGCAGAGGTTCCTTAGTGTTAATCGCACTTGGGGCGGCGTGCGCGCCGCGCCATGAGCGCGCGCTACGGCGAGTCGCCGCCGCCCTTTTTCGCGGCAGCCGCGCGCGCCGCGGCGCGCGCCTTGCGCACGCGATCAAGGTAGTCGCGGATGCGCGCTTCGTAGCCGCGATCGTTCGGCGCGTAGTAGGTCCGATCGCCCAGTTCGTCGGGCAGGTAGCTCTGGCCGGTGATCGCGCCGGCGAAATCATGCGGATAGAGATAGTCCTCGCCGTAGCCCAGCTTGCGCATCAGCGCGGTCGGCGCGTTGCGCAGATGGATCGGCACGGCGAGCGCGCCGCCCGAGCGCGCATCCTCGCGCGCCGCGATCATCGCGCGGTACGAGGCGTTGGATTTGGGCGCGCCGGCCAGATAGGTGACGCCCTGCGCCAGCGGGATCAGGCCCTCGGGCAGCCCGACAAATTCGACCGCGTCCTTGACCGCGAGCGCGATTTGCAGCGCGCGCGGATCGGCATTGCCGATATCCTCGGCGGCGAAGATCACCATCCGCCGTGCGATGAACAGCGCGTCCTCGCCGGCCTCGGTCATGCGCGTCATCCAGTACAGCGCCGCGTCGGGGTCGCTGCCGCGCATGCTCTTGATGAAGGCCGAGATGACGTTGTAATGCTGGTCGCCGGCGCGGTCGTAGAGCAGCGCCTTATGCTGCGCCGCCTCGCTCACGTCGCCGATTGCGATCGCCCGGCGGCCCGCCGTGCGCACCAGTTCGGCGGCTACTTCGAGCGTGCCGAGCGCGCGCCGCGCGTCGCCCGCGCCGCCGCGGATCAATTCGTCGAGGGCGTCGTCGTCGATGGTCAGTTCGATCGCGCCGAGACCGCGTTCGCGATCGGCGATCGCACGCCGCACCAGCGCGGCAATCACCGCGTCATCGAGCGGCCGCAACACCAGCACGCGCGCCCGCGAGAGCAGCGGCGCAATTACTTCAAACGAGGGATTTTCGGTGGTCGCGCCAATCAGCGTGATCAGCCCGCTCTCGACCTGCGGCAGCATCGCGTCCTGCTGCGCGCGGTTCCAGCGATGGATCTCGTCGACAAAGACCACCGTGCGCCGCCCTTCGAGCGCAAACGCCTGGCGCGCCTCGTCGACCGCCGCACGCAGGTCGGCAACGCCCGCCGTGACCGCGGCAATCACCTTGAAGTCGGCGCCCGACTGCTGCGCGAGCAGCAGCGCAATGGTCGTCTTGCCAGTGCCGGGCGGCCCCCACAGGATCATCGAATGCAGCGCGCCGGCCGCGACCATCTGGCGCAGCAGCTTGCCCGGACCGAGCAGATGATCCTGGCCGGCGACTTCGTCGAGCGTGCGCGGCCGCATCCGATCGGCCAGCGGCTGGGCCGCCGGCTGCCGCGGCCGGAACAGTCCTTCCCCTGCGTCAGCTTTGCGCCGTGCCATTGCCGCAACGTTAGCACACCGCCGCGGACGTGAAACGAAAGCCCGCGCGCGCGTGGGCGATGGGCCTTTCGGGCAGCGGCCCAAAGCCTGGTTCCGCGCGCGTTTGCGCAAACGAATGGCGATGTTCTAGCTTCTAGATGGGCCGGACAGGAGTCGGCACCCGCTATGCTCGTTGGAATAGATATCGGCGGTTCCACCACCGACGCAGTGATCCTCGACAATGGCAAGGTTCACGTCGTCACCATCGAAGCGAACGACCCAATCGCCGCGGCGGCCGGCGCACTCGGCAAACTGGTGCACGCGGTCGGCTTGCCGCTCGAGCAGATCGAGCGCGTGGCGGCGACCGGCGCGGGATCGCGCGTGTTGTCGGACACGCTGCTCGGACGGCCGGTGGTCAAGGTCAACGAATTTTCCGCCATCGGCATTGGCGGCACGTCGCTCGCCGGACGCAAGAACGCGCTGGTCGTGTCGCTCGGCACGGGCACCGCGATCGTCTCGGTGACCGGCGACAAGATCGAGCACGTCAGCGGCACCGGCCTCGGCGGCGGCACACTGCGCGGCCTCTCGAAGCATATGCTCGGCGTCTCAACCATCGAGACGCTCGAGGCGATGGCCGAGCGCGGCGACTTAAGCCACGTCGATTTGACGGTGCGCGATATCGCGGGCGGCGCGATCGGCGATTTGCCGCCGGGCACCACCGCCTCGAACTTCGGCAAGGTCGGCGCCGACGCCACGGCCGAGGACAAGGCGCTCGCGATCATGAACATGATCGTCGAAGTGGTCTCGGTCTTAAGCATCGCGTCGGCGCGCGCGTGCGGCCAGGAAGATATCGTGCTGACCGGCAAGCTCACGCGCATCTTTCGCTTCATGCAGAAGATGAAGCGGCTCAATTTCGGCTTCAGCCGCGGCTTTCTGATTCCCGAACACGCCGACTACGCGACCGCGATCGGCGCGGCGCGCGCCGCGATGGATTAGCCGCGCCCAGCCGGGCCGGCCTTTGCACGGGGTGTCACGATGCGATCGGAGTTGCTCGCGGGATTGCGCATGCTCGACCTGAGCGACGACAAGGGCGCGCTGTGCGGCAAGATGTTCGCCGACATGGGCGCCGACGTGATCAAGATCGAACCGCCCGGCGGATGCCTCACGCGGCGCATCCCGCCGTTCCTCGACGACCAGCCGGGGCCCGACCGCGGCCTCTACTTCCTCGCCTACCAGGCCGGCAAACGCTCGGTCACGCTCAACCTCGAAAGCCCGGCCGGCCGCGCCCTGCTCGGCGAACTCGCGGCGCGCGCCGACTTCATAGTCGAAGCGTTTCCGCGCGGCCGGATGGATGCGCTCGGCCTGGGCTACGATGCGATTGCGAAAATAAATCCGCGGCTGATCTACGCGTCGATTACGCCGTTCGGCGACAGCGGGCCCGCCCGCGATTACAAAGCGGCGGATATTGTTACCTGGGCGGCGGGTGGCGCGATGTACCTGATGGGCGAGCCGGGCCAGCCGCCGATCCAGATGAGCCTGCCGCAGGCCGGCCTGCACGCCGGCGGCGAGGCCGCGGTCGCCTCGATGATCGCGCATTACGCGCGCGGCACCGACGGACTCGGCCAGCATATCGTCGTCAACATGCAGGCCTGCATCGTGTGGACCCTGATGAACGAGCAGGCGATGCCGATCCTGCACGGCGACTATCTGCGGCGCAGCGGGGTCTTCACCGGCGCGATCGGCGGACGGCGCAAGACCGTCTATCAATGCGCCGACGGACACCTTTCGTTCCTGCTCGCGGGCGGCGCCTATCTCAACTCGACCAACGCCGTGATCGCCTGGATGAAAGAGGAAGGCGCCGCGCCCGCGTGGCTGACGCGCGAGGGCGGCCTCAAGTCGCTCACGCCGAGCGGCTTCATGGCGGCCACGGCCGCGGACTACGCCGAGCTCGATCGCGCCGAAGAGGCCGTGCAGAGCTTCTTTCTGACCAAAACGAAAAAGGAGCTGTGGGCGAATATCCTGAAGCGCCGGCTGTTCGGCGCGCCGGTCGCCAATGCCGCCGATATCGCCGCCGATCCGCAACTGCGTGCGCGCGACTACTTCGTCACGGTCGAACACGCGGGACTGGGACGCACGCTCACGATGCCGGGGGCGTTTGCCAAACTGAGCGCGACGCCGGTTGGTCCGCAAGGCGCGGCGCCGCAACTCGGCGAGCATAACCGCGCGGTCTACGGCGATCTTCTGGGCCGCAGCGAACAACAGATCGCCGAGCTGCGCGCGTCGGGTGCGATTTAGCCCGCGCCGCGACCGTCCGAGGAGCGACTACGCGATGAGCACAATGCCGTTTGCCGGAGTCCACGTGCTGGATTTCACCTGGTTCGCCGTCGGCCCGGTGACGACCAAGTACCTCGCCGATTACGGCGCCGACGTGGTGCGAATCGAATCGGCCGCACGGCCCGACGGTCTGCGCCTCGCGCCACCCTGGACCGACGCCCAGCCGGGCATCGATCGCAGCCAGTTCTTCGCCAGCTTCAACACCTCCAAACGCGGCATCACGCTGGACATGAACCAGCCGCGCGCACGCGAGATTTTTTTGCGCATGCTGCCGTGGGCCGACGTCGTGACCGAGAGCTTTACGCCCAAGACGCTGCGCAACTGGGAGTTGGACTACGAGCGGATGCGCGCGATCAAGCCCGACATCATATTGCTGTCGACCTGCATGCAGGGCCAGACCGGACCGCATCGCGACTACCCCGGCTTCGGCAATCTGATGGCGGCGCTGTCGGGCTTCTA
>JADMIL010000021.1 GCA_015478645.1 Candidatus Binataceae bacterium | reverse complement strand
AAAATGGACACAATTTTTTCGCGAATCTAAAAACTTCACAAACTCTCAGGGTGACCGCAGAGCCTGGTGCAGAGGTTCCCTAGCCGGATGGCGGCGCGTCATTCGTCGCCGGACTCGGCGGTGGAACCGGCCGTCTGATCGATTTTCGCCCGCCGCACGGCGTCGGCCACCAGCCGGGAATAGCGCGAATCGCGGCCGGTCTGGTCGTCACGCCAACGATCCTCAATTGCCAGTATCGCGTCGACGTTGGCCGCGTCGATATGCACTCCGCTTTGCGCGACGAGTCGCGCGTCGGCGTCGCACGCCGCGACCGGCATCCCGAGCAGCGTGCGCAGAATCTCCTCTCCCGGCGCCACCTTGAAATGGATCACCTGCAGATAGAATGCGTCCTTCACGGCCATCCCGTTGAACGCGGCGTAGTCCTCGAACGGTGCGACCGCGGCGAGCGCGCGCTTGAATTTCTCGAGGTCGCTCCAGTGACCGCTCTGGCGGATAAATTCCAGTTCGTAGGCGCTCATCGGCGGTACGAAGAGGATTAACTGCACGCGATGGGCGAGGATTTTTGCGACGGTGCGGCGAAACAGTTCCAGATGCGCCGCGGAAAACTCGAAGCGATCATAGAGATACGCGATATCCCTGAGTTGCATCGCGATATTCGCCGGCGTCGCCGCGTCGAGTCCGCCGATCCGGTCGCTGGCGTACTGCGCGCAAATCATCTGCGCGGACCACGGCGCGCCGGCCCGCATCGTGGCCGACAGGCGCGCGCGGCCGCGCAGCGCGCGTTTGGCCATATCGAGACCGTCGCCGAGCGCGTCGAGGCTGAGCAGGGTGTCTTCGATACGCGCCGGGACGCGGTCGGCGATGCGCGCGTCGAAGTTCGGATCGTCGCGATCCCAGCGCGTGCCGAAGGCGAAGAAATCGACGCCCCAGACGATCCGCTTGAGCCGCGGATTAAGCAGCGCCACATCAACGATCCGCGCAATCTGTGAGAGCGTCGCGCCTTTAATCGCCGCGTTCATAACGCCGTCGCGTTCGACCTGCGCGATCCGCATGCCCATCTGCACGCGCGAACTGCCCAGCAGAATCGTTTCGGGCTCGGCCGTGCGCAACAGATACGGCGTGGCGAGGCGCTCTTGCTTGACCTTGCGGAAGATCGGATCGATCAGGCGGCTCCGGGTCGCGCCGTAGGGATTGAGCGCCGCGGTCAGCGCGACTCCGCCCGCGAGGAGCGCGGCGGTCAGCCAGAACATCAGGAGGATTCGGCGCGACGGCATCAGGGGAACGAGCGCTGTCCAGCCGGTCCGATCGGCGCAGTCGGAAACAGATCGCGCGGCCCCCGGATGAGGCGCGACGCCGGACATCGGCGCCCCGCGCGACGCCCGCCGGACACTCCGCTAGTTCTGATCTGCGGCCGGCTCCGCGCCAGCGCGGCTTGGCGGATTGCGCAGCACCTGCGCGGCCATCCGGCGCGCGGGCGAATCGACGGCGGCGGCCGCATCGCGCAGGCGATCTTCATCCGCCAGCACCCGCGCAATCGAGTCCGCGTCGGCCTTGAGGGCGCTTTGCGCAACGGCGCGTGAGGCATCGTCGCATGGCTGCGCGTCGGCTCCGAGCATGATGCGCAGTATCTCCTGACCCGCCGCGGGCTTCAAGTGCAGCACGTCCAGAAACAGGCGGTCACGCCGCGCGATCGGATTGTAGGCGGCGAAATCCCACAGCGGCCCGGCCGCCGCAAGCGCCGCCTTGAAGCGATCGAAGTCGCCCCAATGGCCGCCCTGCCGGATCAGCTCGAGCTCGTACGCGGTCATCGGCGGTACGAACAGGATCATCTGAACGTGCCGGGCGCGCACCCGCTCGACGATCTGGCGCATCCGGGCGGCGTCCGCGGGTGAGAATTCGTAGCCCGCGTAGAACCATGCTTGCACCTGAGCAAGTCCGATCGCGATATTCGCCGGCGGCGTCCATGCCAGGCCGTGGCCGCGGGTCGCCGCGAAGCGATCGCAGATAAAGTCCATCGGCCATGGCACGCTCGCGGTCATCGTGAGCGGCAGATGGGCGCGGCCGCGCAGCGCGCGTTTGATCAGGTCGCCGCCGTCGTCCAGCGCGCTCAGGCTGAGCAGCGCGTCTTGCGCGACCACCCGCGGATCTCCGGCCAGGCGCGCCTCGAACAGTGGGTTGCGGTGATGGTGGTTGGCGTTGAACGCATAGAAATCGACGCCCCAGACGATCCGCTCCAGGTGCGGGTTGGCGAGCGCCGCGTCGACGATGCGCGTGAGGTCGGGCAGCGTGGCCGCGCCCAGCGACGCATTGAGCACCCCGTCGCGGTAGCCCTGCTCGATCCGCATGCCCATCTGCACGCGCGAACTGCCTATCAGTACGGTCACGGGCGCGGTGGTGCGCAGCAGATAGGGCATTTGCGCGCGATCGGCGACGAGGTTGCGATAGATCGGATCGACCAGCGCGATACGCCACGCGCCGTATGGATTAACGACGTAGTTGAAGCCCATCGCGGCGGCCACCACCGCGGCTCCCAGCGCGAGCATCAGGACCACGCGGCGTGGCGCGTTCACTGGGGCGGCGCCAGGCTGCCGACGCGGCCGTTGATCCGCGAGCGCATCCTAGAACTGGAAGTAGATAAAGGGCGGTGGATTGGCCATCCCCATGATGCTGACGCCGGCGAGCACCGCGAACGCGCCCGCCCACAGCCAGTCGTTGCTCCAGCGCCAGGCGACAATCGCCTGCCGGTTGGGGGCGAACAGCACGATCGCGAGGCCGAGGCCGATCAGGAGCCATTCGTGCGAACCAATCGAGTACTGCACCGAGTTGTAGGCAAAGCCGCCGAACCCCGCCATCCCGGTGAAGAATTGCGCCGCGCGCGCGAAACTCGGCGCACGGAAAAAGACCCACGCCGCGGTCGCCAATATAAACGTCAGCGGCCAGGCCAGCGCTTCGGGCATCCGATGATGCCGGTCGCTCCAGACGTGATTGATCCACAGAAAGACGCCGTGCAGCGTGCCCCAGATGACGAACGTCCAGCTCGCCCCGTGCCACAGCCCGCCGAGCACCATCGTGATGAACAGGTTGAGGTCGCGCCGGAACGGTCCGTGCCGGTTGCCGCCGAGCGGGATATACAGGTAGTCGCGCAGGAAGAACGAGAGCGTGATATGCCAGCGGCGCCAGAACTGGATAATGCTGCGCGCCTGGTAGGGCGAGTCGAAGTTCTCGGGGAACTTCACGCCGAACATCCGCGCCAGGCCGATCGCCATGTCGGAGTAGCCGGAAAAATCGAAATAGATCTCCAGCGCGAAGGCCAGCGCGCCGCCCCACGCGTCGCAAAAGCCGAGCGGCATGGTGCGGTCGAAGAGCGGATTGACGATCGGGCGGAAGGTGTCGGCGATCATCACTTTCTTGAACAGCCCGATCGCGAAGATCATCAGGCCGTCGGAAAGATTGGCGGCGCTCAGGCGAAAGCGCGTATGGCGATTGAGCTGCGGATAGATCTCGGCATAGCGCACGATCGGGCCGGCGATCAGGTGGGGGAAAAACGCGATGAACAGGCAATAGCTGACGAAGTCGCGCGCGCCCGGCTCGCCGCGGTAAGCGCTGCTCAGAAAGGTGATCTGCTCGAAGCTGAAAAACGAAATTGCCAGCGGCAGCACGAGCGCCGCCATGTGCCAATGCGTGCCGAGCAGCGCGCCGGCGCTGGCGACCATGAAATTGCGATACTTGAAGTAGCCGAGCAGCGCGAGATTGACCCCGATTCCGCATCCCAGCAGCACGCGCCGCGCGTGTTCGCCGTATGCGGCGCGGGTGGCCCGCGCAGGGGTCACGACCGGCGCCTCGGCGACAGCCGGATCCGATGCCGGCCCCGGCACCAGCAGCAGCGACCAGCCAAAATTGAAAAAGATCGAGAAGCCGAACAGGAACAGGTAATGCCAGTTCCACCATCCGTAGAAGACGATCGACGCCAGGATCAAAAAGGCCGCCGTGGCCCGGCGCGCGTCGCGCGCGGCCAGCAGCCCGAAGATCGCGAGCACGATCGGCAGAAAGCCAAAGGCAAACTGGTAGGAATTAAAGAGCATCTTGCCTGACGTGCGCCAGCCGCCGCATCCCGCGCCGCTTTAGTACCGGATCGGCACGGGCGCGACGTCGACCCCGACTGTAATCGCCTGCTCGCCGCCGCCCAGCGCGACGCCCTTGACCGGCGACACGTCGGAGTAGTCGCGCCCCCATGCGGCCGTCACATGGTTGGCCGCCGGCATCAGGTTGTTGGTCGGATCCAGGTCGAGCCATCCGAAGCCCGCGCAAAAGACCGACACCCAGGCGTGCGAGGCCTCGCTGCCGACCGAATTGCGCCCGCTGCGGAGATAGCCGCTGACGTAGCGCGCGGGCAAGCCGATCGAGCGCAGGCAGGCGATCATCAGGTGCGCGAAATCCTGGCATACGCCGTGGCGGATGCGCAGGACTTCGTCGACCGGCGTGCTCACGGTGGTCGCGCGCTGATCGTATTTGAACTCCTTGTAGATGCGGCCGCACAGATCGAGCGCGCCCTCGAGCAGCGGCCGGCCCGCCGGAAACGACGGGCGGGCATAGTCGGCAAATTCGCTCGCCGTGCGCACGCGCGGCGACTCGAAGACGAATTGCAGTGCGTCGAAGGTCTCGGCGCGATCGTAGCGGCGCACCTCCTCGCTGACCTGCTCCCATTTCGGCGTCAGCCGCGGCTGCAGCGGGTCGCTGGCATGCACCTCGACCACACTGTGGGCGGTTATGGTCAGCTTGAGATGTGGCTCCTGGCTGGAAAAATAGGTGGCCGTATTGCCGAAATAGTCCTGCCGCGCGATCAACACTTCCGGCGCCGGCACGATCACCAGCTCATGCTCGAGCAGCGTCTGCGCCGCGCTGGTGCGGGGCTTCAGGCGCACCTCGGTATGGCAGATCGAGACCGGCTCGCTGTAGGTGTAGGTCGTCGTATGGTTAACGCATAGTGCCATGGTGGATGACCGATGCCGCGGTTCAGCGCGCGTGCAACTGGCGCGAGGCGAGTGCGTGGCTGAAGTAGCTGCGGGTGATCGCTTCCGACAGGCGGCGCAATTCGCCGGCGAGCCGCAGCAGCAGGTTGTCCAGGTTGCTCAAGCGGCCCGCCGGGTCGAGGCGCGCCAGCTCGGCCACTTCGGCAAGCTGCACCTCGGTCAGCAACTCGACCGCCAGGCGCCATTCGGCCGGCCGATGGATCGACGAGCGGCTCTCGGGCATGTGTTCGATATGCTCGCGCAGGCGGGCGAGCTGAAACGCCGCCGATCGCGGATTGGCCTCGTCGAGCAGCAGCAGGTCGAGCACCAGGTCGGGCTGCATCGAGGTCAGGTAGCGCGATCGGTAGGTCAGGAAGCTGTCGGCGATCTCGAGCAGCGCCTCGAGCCGTCCGCTTTCGTCGGTGGGCACCAGGCCCAGGCCGTGGCGGATCAGTTCGACCATCTGATCGGCGCGCTCCAGCCGCCGCCCGATATCGAGAAAGCGCCAGCCGTGCCCGCGCGTCATGCTCTCCATCACCAGGCCACTGAAGGCCGACAGCGTCATGATCGCATTGTCGAGCAGATTGAGTGCGCCGCTGATGCGCAGCGGCTCGGGCGGTGCCGGATTCGAGAACTGCTGATCGAAATGATTCAAAATCCGCCACGCGTCGGCCGAGATGCGGTCGCGCAGCAGCCACGCCAGATGGCGCACCTGGTGCAAGTTCGATCCGAGGCTGGTCGGCGTCGCCGAGTCGTAGATCATCTCGAGCAGTTCGTCTTGTAACCGGGCCGTGCGATCGGCGGCGGCCGGCAAATCGGTGCTCAGGTAACCCAGCGCGGCCAGGATGCGCACGCCGGCGTCGCGTCCGGCGGCGCTCGCCGGGTCCGACTCGGAGTACAGGCGCGACACGATCGCCCGCGTGACGCGCACCGCCACCTCGATCCGTTCGACGTTGCGGCCGAGCCAGAACAGATTGTCGGCCACCCGGCTGGGCAGGTCGAAGGTCGCGCGGCTCACCTCGAGCGGCACCGCCGGCGCTTGCAGCAGGCTGAATTCCGGCGTCGGGCCGTCGCCGATCACCCAGGTATCCTTGCTGCCGCCCCCGCGCTGCATCGAGACCACCAGGCTGTCGAGCGAGGTGGTCACGCGGGTCAGTCCGCCGGGCATCACGGCGTACGAATCGCCCGCCGCCACGACGTAGACGCGCAGCACGAAATGGCGCGGCTCAAGCCGGCCATCGTCCCATACCGGGACGGTCGAGAGCGAGACCTGCTCCTGGGCGACGAAATCGGCCGGCGACGCACGCATCCGTTCGAGCAGTTGAGCGCGCTCCTTGACGCTGAGCCGCGCGCCGAAAATCGGATGGTCGTTGCGGCCGGGAAAGGTCGGCTTGATGACCACGTTGTCGAGATGGCTGGCGACGAACTCGAACGGGCGCGGCTGGCCACACCACCAGGTCGCGATTGTCGGCATCTTGAGGTCCTCGCCCAGCATATGCCGGCAGAGAATCGGCAGAAACGCCGCCGGCGCGGCCGATTCGAGCAGCCCCGTGCCGAGCGCGTTGGCCACCGCGACGTGGCCAGCGCGAACCGCCTCGACCAGGCCCGGCACCCCGAGCATCGAGTCGCCGCGCAACTCGAGCGGGTCGCAAAAACTGTCGTCCTGCCGGCGTACGATCAGATCGACCGGCAACAGGCCGCCGAGCGTCTTGAGGTAGACGCGATTCTCGCGCACCGTCAGGTCGCCGCCCTCGACCAGCGTGTAGCCCAGGTAGCGGGCCAGAAAGGCGTGCTCGAAATAGGTCTCGTTGTAGGGACCGGGCGTGAGCAACACGATGCGCGGGTTCTCGCGATGCTCGGGGACGATCCCGCGCAGGGTGTCGCGATAGGTTTGGAAAAAGTTCGCCATCCCGCGCACGTGGGCCCGCGCGAACACGTCCGGCAGCACGCGCGACGCGACCAGCCGATTTTCGAGCGCATAGCCCGCGCCCGAAGGCGCCTGCGTGCGGTCGGCAATCACCCACCATTGGCCGTCGGGCGATCGCGCCAGGTCGGCCGCGTAGATATGCAGATTGATGCCCTTGGGCACGCTGAGCCCCGCGCATGGACGCAGAAATCCGGTATGGCGAAACACCAGCTCGGACGGCAACAGCCCCTCGCGCAGCAGATGTTGGGGTCCGTAAAGGTCGGTCAAAATCGCGTTGAGCAGGGTCGCCCGCTGGCGCATCGCCGCTTCGATCGTGCGCCATTCGCCGGCCCCGATCACCAGCGGAATCGGATCGAGCGGCCAGGGACGATCGGTGCTCTGCGGATCGCCGTAGACGTTGTAGGTGATCCCGTTTTCGTGGACCAGCCGGCGGCCCTCCTGCCAGCGGCGGGCCAGACCCTCGGGGCCAATTTCGAGCAGCGAATCGACCAGCGGATGCCATTGCGGACGAACGTTGCCGTTGGCCGCAATCAGCTCATCGTGAAAGGCGGGGTTGGATAGATAACGCCACGCCGCGGCGAACTCCTCCCGTGCATCGGTACCTGCAAGATTCATCCAGTCCTAACCGAATCCTAACCAACGATTGTCCATTGTGGCACATTGCAAAAGCGCCGTGCACTAGAAATCGGCCTGTCCGGGCGGGGGCGGCGTGCGCCGCAAATCGAGCGTCAGGGGAAATTGCGGATTGGCCTCGAGCGGCGCCGCGGCCATCGGCCCCGGCGTATGCCCAAAGGCGACGAAACGCGCCGCCCGCCGCGCCTCGGCCTCGTTCGCGTTGACCGGAAAGGTCTCGTAGCTGAGGCCGCCGGGATGCGCCACGTGATAGGTGCATCCGCCGATCGAACGGCCTGACCAGGTATCCAGCAGATCGAACACCAGCGGCGCATGCACCGGGATCGTCGGATGCAGGCACGAGGGCGGCTGCCATGCGCGATAGCGCACGCCCGCCACCCATGTGCCGTGCGTGCCGGTAAAATGGAGCGGCACGCGCCGGCCATTGCAGGTGACGACGTAACGATCGGTAGTCATCCCGGTCGCCTTGACCTGCACCCGCTCGACCGACGAATCGACGTAGCGCGCGGTGGCGGTCGCACCCGGCTCCTCGCCCAGCACGTACCACGGCTCGGCCGCCTGGCGAATCTCGAGATCGATCCCGGCGTGATGCGCCCGGCCGCAGACCGGATAGCGGAACTCGAAATGGGGCGCGAACCATTGCGTCTCGAACGGATAGCCGGCACGGTTCAGATCGCCCAGCACCTCGTGAAAATCGCGCGCGACGAAATGCGGCAGCATAAATTGATCGTGCAGTTGCGTGCCCCATTCGATTGGCGGCCGCTCATAGGGCTCGCGCCAGAACCAGGCGACCAGCGCGCGCACCAGCAATTGTTGCGTCAGGCTCATCCTCGAATGCGGCGGCATCTCAAAACCGCGCATCTCGAGCAGGCCCAGCCGCCCGGTGGGCGAATCCGGCGAGTAGAGCTTGTCGATACAGAATTCGGCGCGATGGGTATTGCCGGTCACGTCCACCAGGATATGGCGGAAGATGCGATCGACCAGCCACGGGGGGCAATAGCCCTCGCCCGGCTTGGGCACCTGCGCAAAGGCGATCGCCAGCTCGTAGAGACTGTCCTGGCGCGTCTCATCGACCCGCGGCGCCTGGCTCGTCGGCCCGATAAACAGGCCCGAGAAGATATAGGAGAGCGCCGGATGGTTCAGCCAGTACGCAATCATGCTGCGCAGCAGATCGGGCCGCCGCAGGAACGGACTGTCGGCCGGCGTCGCCGCGCCGAGCGCGAAGTGATTGCCGCCGCCGGTCCCCGTATGGCGCCCGTCGACCAGGAACTTCTCGGTGCCCAGGCGGCATTGCCGCGCCTCTTCGTAGATCGCCGTGGTGTTGGCGATAAGCTCGCTCCAGTTGCGTGAGGGATGGATGTTCACTTCGATCACGCCGGGGTCGGGCGTGACGCTGAAATGGTTGATGCGATAGTCGAACGGCGGCGGGTAGCCCTCGATAATCACCGGGGTCTTGAGATGCGCCGCACTGTCCTCAATCGCTGTCAGCAAATCGATATATTCCTCGGCCGAGGCCAGCGGCGGCATGAACACATAGAGCAGTCCGTTGCGCGGCTCGACGCATAACGCCGTGCGCACCACCCAGGGCGCCGATTCACTGACTTGGGGCTGGCGGTCACGTTCACGATCCCGTTCGCGATCGCGCGCCGATTGCAGCTCCGGATCGGCCGGCGAGCGGCGCGGCGGCACCGGCAGCGCCCCCCGCTTGACCATCGGATCGACCGGTACGATGCGCGGCGCCTCATCCGCCGCGACCCACGGCAGGCTCGGCAGCGGCAGCCGCATCCCGACCGGCGAATCGCCCGGAACGGCGTACAGATGCGGTTCGCGCAGCATCCACAGCCCCGATTGCCATTCCGGTCCCTGGTGGCCCTCGCCGCGCTGCAACGGCAGCACGAAGCCGATGGGAGTGTCGAGCCCGCGCTCAAACACCCGGCGCACGCGCGCGCGCTCGGCCGGATCCTCGAGATGGTTCTCGTCCGGATCGACGTTGATCGGCAACTGGCGCTCGCGCTGGAGATAATAGACCGGATCCTCGAAGGCCGGATTGAGGTACGCCGGATCCAGCCGCAGACGGCGCGCCAGAGTCTCGGCCAAGCGCTGCGCGTCGAGCGGACCGAATTTATACGCGACGTCCTCGCGCGCGAGCAGCGCGCGATCGTGCCACAAGGGCACCCCATCCTTGCGCCAGTAGCAGGTGAACGCCCAGCGCGGCAATTGCTCGCCGGGGTACCATTTGCCCTGCCCGTAATGGATCAATGCGCCAACCGCGAAGCGCTCGCGCAGGCGATCGAGCAGCCGGCCGGCAATCACCCGTTTGGCCGGACTGAGCGCGGTGGTGTTCCACTCAGCGCCCTCCATATCGTCGATCGAAACGAAGGTCGGCTCCCCGCCCATCGTCAGCCGCACGTCGCCCGAACTGAGCTCGGCGTCAACCTTGAAACCCAGCCCCTCGATACTCCGCCACTGCTCGTCCGTATAGGGCATTGTGACGCGCGGATCCTCGTGGATTCGCGTCACCGACATCTCGTGCGAAAACGTCACCTCGCTCGGGCTGACCAGCCCGCTGACCGGCGCCGCCGAGCCCGGCGCGGGCGTCGCCGCGAGCGGAATATGGCCCTCGCCGGCAAACAGCCCCGAGGTCGGATCGAGCCCGATCCAGCCCGCGCCGGGCAGGTAGACTTCAGTCCATGCGTGCAGGTCGGTGAAGTCCTGCGTCGGCCCCTCCGGCCCTTCGAGCGGTTTGACGTCGGGCTTGATCTGAATCAGATAGCCCGAGACGAAGCGCGCCGCGAGCCCAAACCGCCGCAGCATCTGCACCAGCAGCCAGGCGCTGTCGCGGCATGAACCGCTGGCCAGCCCGAGAGTCTCCTCGGGGGTCTGCACGCCGGGTTCCATGCGGATCAGATAGCGAATCGCCTGGGCCAGTTTCTGGTTGATATGGACCAGGAAATCGACGGTGCGGCGCTCGGAAACGTCGACCGTGGCGAGAAACTCCGAGAGCAGCGGCCCCGCCGGATGCACCTCGAGATAGGCGGCCAGCTCTTTCTTCAGCCAGCCTTCATAATTGAAGGGGAACTTCTCGGCGTCGGGTTCGAGAAAAAAATCGAACGGATTGATCACCGTCAACTCGGCGACCAGGTCGACCTCGACCGAAAACCGCGGCGCCCGATCGGGAAAGACGATTCGCGCCAGGTAATTGCTCTCCGGATCCTGCATCCAGTTGATGAAATGCTCGCGCGGCTCGATCCGCAGCGAATAGGCGGTCACCGGGGTGCGGCAATGCGGCGCCGGCCGCAGCCGGACAACTTGCGGCGAGAGGGTCACCAGGCGGTCGTAGCGATATTCCGTTTTGTGATGGAGTGCGACGCGTATCGGCATGGTCTTTTCTTGGTCCGCGAACGTATCGGCACGCCCTGCGCATCATCGGAATTTGACTTTTGTGCGCCTGGCGTGGGCCGACGTGTTCGTCGGGAAACATCCCGGCCTTAGTTTGAGCGGGTTAATTAAGCCAGGCAACGTCCGCCGGCCGCTCGGCGGGCCAGCCGCGCGCCAAGCGCCGGGGTCGTGCGGTCAGGATCGCTCGGGCAGGGTAAAGGTCGCCTCGCCGGTCAGGGTCTTGCCGCCGTGCTGATTCTCCTGCCAGATCCGGCATTCGACCAGCGGCTCGCCGTGCTCCCGCCAGGTCCGCGTGACGACGCCGCGGCAGGTCAGCAGGTCATCGGGAAAGACGTTGGCGACAAAGCGGATTCTAGTCGAGCGCAGATCCCACGGGCGATGCAGCCAGTCGGTCAGAAAGCGATAGAGATAGGCCTGGTTCAACGGCCCCTGCTGGACCACGTCGGGCAGCCCGCGCTCGCGCGCATAGACGCGATCGAGATGCAGCGGATTGGTGTCGCGCAGCACGATCGCGGCGGTGATATAGCCACTGCGATCCATCGGGCCGTAGGTCGCCGGCGGAATCTCAGTTCCGACTGACACGTCATCGAACCATGCTTTGGCGCGATTAGTCATTTGATTAGTCACTTGAATAGTACGAAGCCCATCGAACCGCGAAACGCCTCGGCGCCCGCTACGTCGGTCGCCGACACGGCGATCGATACCAGGTCGAACGGGCGCTTGCCGCGCTTCTCGACGACGTCGAGCACCGTGCCCACAATACTCAGGGTCTCGCCGACATAGAGCGGCCTCAGATAGACCATCTCCTGCTCGCCGAACATTGACGTGCCGGTACTGTAATCGAGCGCGAAATCCTTTTCCCAGTCGATCGTTCTGAGCAGGCTGCTGAGCGCGATCAGCGGCGCGTAGGAGGGCGGAATTACGCGCCGCTCGTAACCGTCGAGACGCGCGCCGCCGGCGGTGGCCAGCGCGCGATGATGCTCGCCGACCACGCCCCTGAAGTCGCGGACATTCTCCTCATCGAGCACGCATCGGCACGGCGTGAACGTGTGTCCGATCAGCGCTTTGCGATCAGGTTCCATCGTGATGCGGTTCGCGGTAACGCCCGCAGCGTAGTGAGTAATCCAGCGATTGCATCACTACCGCTTCGCGCACCGCGCTCGAATCCTAACCAATCGCCTGAAATGCTGTCAACGAGCCGCCTCGACGTGCGAATTCGCGCGATGCTTTGGCCAACTCCGGCACGTTCCAAATCGTCGGCGGCGCCGCCAGGCCGCGCCGCATTCCGATCGGCGGCTGGCGCGCGGGACAGGCGCGCCGCGACCGGGTATGATTATGCGCATGCGCGAGGTCATCGCGACGTCCCGAGGTCCTTGCGGAGAACGCATTCGATGAAAGTTCTGCCGACCATCGCCACCGGCCTTCCCGACCTCGAAGCGGGCAAGCGCCTGCTCGCACGCGTGCTCCGGCGGCGCAACACGCCGGAGCCGGTGGCCGCGTGGCGCGCCGCGCCCGAAGTTGCCCTCGTCGCGCTCACGCCCGAGGAAAAGTCCGCCTATATCGCCGCGCTTCTGCCGCTGATGCGCACCGGCCGCACGATCGATCCGCGCCGCCTGCGCCGGCTCTATCAACTGTTCGCGTTCATGCGGATGGCCGATGAGGCGCGCTACGAAGCGCTCGCCGCTATCCATACGCGCCTGCGGCTCGAGCCGCCCGATCTGCCGCACTTCGCCGATCGCGAGGTGCGCCGCTCGCTGCTCGGCGAGGCCGCGGCGCTGGCCGGCAAATCGCCCCCGCGTGAGGTCGCGGACTATCTCGCGCGCCTGCGCACCCATCTGGGGGTCAAGGCCGATGAGGCGAACCGCTGGATGCAGTTCTTCGACCATCTGACGGATCTGGAAAACCGCGTCGCGGCGGCGCTCGGCAAGCGCGGCCATCTGGTGCGGATCGACGATCGCAAGCTCGAAATTTTCAAGAAGGCGGCGGCCTCGGTCGGCGTTCCGATTGCCGCAATTTTCCCGCTCGGCACGGTCGGACTCTCGGTCGAGGGAATCACGACCGGCCTGATGGCGCTGGGCGGCGGCTTCGTGCTGCCGGCCGGCGCCGCGATGGTCACGGGACTGGGCGTGGCGGTCGCGCTCGGCGTATCGAGCAAGAAGATTCTCGACATGGTCTGGCCGACGACCGACGCCGATCGCGCGTCGATCGATATCGAGCGGCTCAATGCCGACGCGGTGCGGATCCAGCACGTCCTCGACGACGCCGTGGCGGGCGATGCCAGCCGATCGAAGGTCGCCGCCGCGCGCGGCGAAATCGCGCGGATTATCCAGTCGATGATCCCGCTCGACGCCGCCGCGCGCGCCCGCCTCGCGGCGGCGTGCGCGCATGCCCGCGCGCTCGGCGATCGCTATCTCGCATACCTCGCGCACGATCGCGACGCGCTCGAACGCGGCAACCATCTGGGCGCCGACGAGCTGGCGAGCCTGCTCGAACTCGACGCCCCCGCAATTCGCTAGGGCAGTTATTCACCAGAATCAGGTTCCGGATCTTTCCAACTCTCAGGTGGTTCTATCTTTGCTTCGACTCCCGAGTGATTCGCCAATAAATACAGCAGATTGCTACCACTCAGCAACTCCAAAGGCTTTCCTTGAGCGAAATCAAAGGACGCTTTGCCATACCCACTCGTTGTCACCAAAATTCCCTTTGACGCGCCTTCATTCTGCACCGTTCCAAATAGATCGCGCACAGCACTTACTCCCACAGTGTTCTTGTAGCGCTTTGCTTGAATGACGACTTTACCACCAAAAATTGGGCGCGGATCGAAAGCAACACAATCGACACCCCCGTCTCGCGAAGGTTGTGTCAGTCTGGTCTCCAATCCCATTTTTTCGAATAAGTTAGTTATGAGTGACTCGAACTCTGACGGAGTCAATTCCATCAGATTAGGACGCTGATCCAGAGTGGAGAGGACGTCGGCTTCTTGAATAAAGCGTGGGTCGACCATGTTTAGCTCTAACACTGGTCGGACTGGAACCAATTCCGCCGGGCTTCTTGAAACTTCAGCGTTCAGAGCCTTCAAACATAATTCTGGGTCGACATTTCTCAAATCAACAGACATGAATACGTCTCGAGTTGTACGAAGCGTCACTATGCACTTTCGAACTTGGTGACCCGTTCCTCTATCAATCGTCTCCACGTAGCCGTTGAAAACTAACGTATCGATGTGCGTAGGGTGGTCTGAAGAAAAAATTATATTAAGCACTCGCAATGCGATGCTCGCAACTAATTGCGAATACAGGCGCCTGCGCTCGGCCAGCGAACGCGCGACCGGGACAATCGCATTTTGCGCCTTTACGTATTTGTGAGACAAGACTTCGGGCACTATCTCAAATGTTGGAATATCATATTCGATGACAAGCTGCTTTGACTCGGGCGCATATCCGAGTTTGAACTTTTCAGGAAACCCTTCAGGCTCTGGATGTGCCTTAAGCGCCAACTCGCAAACCCTATTGATGGCGTTCGGAGCAGCCGACAAGTAATCATGCTTGAGCCCCTCAACCTCTTTATGCTGAGCTGCGACCTTTCGTCGTATCTCGACGATCTCTTGAGCATATTTGGTTCGCGCAGCCGTCAGCTTAGACTTGCGCGTTTCTTCTCGCTCCGATTGGGCTTCGACGTCGGATGCATACCGCTCATTCGCTAATCTGAGCGACTTTTCGTATCTGCCTTTCGCGCCCGGTAACAAACCTTTGAGAAAAGACAGTTTTTTTGGCAAATACCTTTCGAGAGAAAGGGGTGGTTCCGGAGAACTAAGTCCTTTAGGATCAAACGGCGGGAACTCATGAGGCTTCTTTAAGGTATCAAGGTTAAATCCAAGCTGTTCGTTCAAAGTGGCGCTGAGTAGATTTGTCAATTGCTCTATACGATTATCGAGTGCCCTCGATAGCAACAGAGCCTTGGAGTGCTGATCTTCGTGATATAACCTGTCGCGCTCTTTCGCGTCGGCAACTCGCGCTCTATCGAGTGCTCTTTGCGCACGCTCCAACGCTCTTAGCGTACGCTCGCGTGCTCGAGCGTCAGATTGGGTTCGATCCATCGGATACCCTAGATCCATCCAATTGTGCTTCAGAGGCGCAATGCCCTTGAGACACGTGCTTCCTCCGACCAACTATGACGCTAAAATGATCGTCTAATTTTTATGCGAAAGTTATGGAACTCGCCATCGTAAAGTCCTTCATCTACACGCCCGCGAGCTTGCGCGCGTAGGATGCTACGGTTTTGAAATCGTACTCGCGGTAGGCCTGCAGCTTCTCGGCCTCGAAGCCGCCCTCGGCATGCACCGCCAGCACCTCCTGGTAGCCGCCGAAATCCGACGCCGTCAGGTCGCCGATCAGGTTGAGCAGGCGCAGCCGCCGGTCGGCGTCGAAGCCTTTCGCGCCGCCCATATATTTCATTACATACGCGCGGGTCGCCTCGCTGGTCATATCCTCGGCGGCCGGCGCCGTCACCAGGATACCGCCGGCGAGATCCTGCACGATCTGCACCGCCTGATGATAATTGTGCGCGAAATGGTACTTCGCGATATTCGTCAGCAGCGTGTTGGGCACGGCCATCCCCTCTTCGATCGTGCACGATGCCGCCGCATGCTCGATGAGTCCGCGCACCGTCGTGTGATAGGCCGCCAGATGGGTCAGCTTGTCGCGCACGTGGGCCGCGCGGAGCACGCCATTGGCCTCGGCGATCGCATAGCCCGCCCCGGCCATCAGTTCGAGCAGCGGCAGCTTGTAGGAGACCGCGGTGAAGCGATGGTAGCGGACGAAGGTCAGCGCGAGCAGGCCGGCGAATTCGATTTCGCCGTTGAGAAAGATGCGCTCGTTGGGCACGAAGACGTCGTCGAACACGGTCAGCGTCTCCATCATCTTGTGCCGCGCGCTGATCGGATGCTCATAGGGATCTTTCTTGGCGCTGCCGTGCGGGCTCGCGATCAACTTGAGGCCCGGCGTGTTGATCGGCAGCGCGAAGGCCACCGCGTAGGCCTTGTCCTCGGGACGCATCGCGCGCGTCGGCAGCACGATCACTTCGTCGGTATTGGTCGAGACCGAGGTGTGGACCTTGGCGCCGCGCACCACGATGCCGTCGGGACGCTCCTCGACCACGCGCACGTAGTAGTCCGGATGATCCTGCGCGGTGGGTCCGAGCGAGCGGTCGCCCTTGACGTCGGTCTGCGCGACCGCGATCGCGAGATCGTGATCGCGGCAATGGCGATGGTACTGCTTGACGCGCTCGCGGTACTCGGGCTTGCCCGCCGCCGCCAGCTTGTCGCCGACCAGGTTGAGCGCGTAGAGCGCGTCGGTCCCGATCTCCTTGATCAGCACGACCAGGGTCGCGCCCTCGCGAGTCGAGGCCGCGATCAGTTCGCTGCGCTTGAGCAGGTCGTCGGCGGTGCGCGGCAGATGAAAGTAGCGGCTGTAGAGCTGGCCGCCTTCATTCATGACGGCGAGGTCGCGGTACTTCGGATCCTCGGCCATCCGGTAGTCGATGCAGGCGTGCTCGACGGCGATGCCGATCACCGGATGGGTGGTCACGTCGGCGACCTTCTCGCCGCGGAAAAAAACCGCGCGCCCGTCGCGCAGCGCCTGCTTGTATTGTTCTGGCGTCCTGAGTCCCATAATCCTTCCCCTGCTTCGAGTGATGCCGCCCCAGTTCCATTCGGGCAAATTCGCAACGCGCTCGGGCGCCGGATACGGTGCAAAAGCGGCTCGCGGCACGCGCATCGGGACCGCCCGCCGCCGCTGCGCGGCGCGATCGACACGCCAATATAGAAGCCGCGGGCGGTTGCTGTCCATCGGCATCCGCGCTACCGGATAAGCGCGCGCGTAAATTACGGATCGGAACCCCGGCCCCGCTCGGTATAACGGCGGCGCGGCGAGGAGTGAGACATCGATGAGCATTGGGCAGAGCACGCGGCAGATGTTCGACTTGAGCGGCCGCAGCGCGATCGTCACCGGCGGCAATCGCGGTCTCGGCCGCGCGATCGCGACGGCGCTGGCGCAGGCCGGCGCGGCGGTTGCGATCATGGCGCGCGACGAGGACAAGAATCGCGCAGCGGTCGCGGAACTCGAAGCGCTCGGCGCCCGGGCAGTCGCGATTCGCGTCGACCTGACCGATCGCCCGGCGCTCAAACCGGCCTTCGACGCCGCCGAAAGCGCGCTCGGCCCGGTCGATATTCTCGTCAACAACGCCGGCTTCGCGATTCTCAAGGGCGTGCTCGAGCAGAGCGCCGAGGAATGGGACCAGGTGCTGGCGACCAATCTCAGCGCGAGCTTTATGCTGGCTAAATTCGCGGCCCATTCGATGGTCGCGCGCGGGCGCGGCGGCAAAATTATCAACGTCAGCAGTATCGCGGGCAATTTCGGATCGCCGGTGTTTCCGTCCTACGCGGTGACCAAGGGCGGTCTGCTGCAGCTCACGCGATGCCTTGCGCTCGAGCTCGCGGCGCATAATATCCAGGTCAACTCGCTGCTGCCCGGATGGTTCTCGACCGACATGACCGACTGGATTCGCAACTGGCCCGACTACGCCGAGGCGCTCAAGGAGATGATTCAGCGCACGCCGCGCGGACGCTTTGGCGAGCCGCACGAACTGGCCGGCGCGGCAGTCTTTCTGGCTTCAGCCGCCTCGGATCACATGACCGGCGCCGATTTGGTGATCGACGGCGGCTTCTCAATCCGCTGACCCCTGACAGCGGCTAGCTTCGCTGCGCGATAGCCAAGCGTCGCGAATCTTTGCGACGGATTCATGCCGCGCCACGTTTAACCGGCGCCGCCGCATATCGTATGATCGCCGGGCCATGGCCCATGCGAACAACAAAGCGCGCGTCACCGAACCCGCGCGCAGCCCTGCGGACCTTGCGCTGCCCAAGCTCAAGCCGCTGCGAATCCTGGTCGCCGGCGAAGTGATTCTCGACCGCTATCTATGGGGCGACGTCGAGCGGATTTCGCCCGAAGCGCCAATCCCGATCCTGCGCGTCAATCGGCGCGAGGAAAAACCCGGCAACGCGGGTTTCGTGATGGCCGGGTTGCGCGCCTTGGGCGCGCGGCCAAGCGCGCTCAGCGTGGTCGGCGACGATCGCAACGGCCGCCTGCTGCGCGAGATTTTCCGTCACCTCGGGATCGGCACCCGCGCGCTGGTGGCCGACCCCGACCGGCCGACGATCGTCAAGGAGCGGATGCTCGGGTCGGTGCAATCGGCTAATCGCGGCACCCAGCAACTGCTGCGCGTCGACGAGGAAGATCCGCGTCCGCTCTCGCCCGCGCGCGAACGCGAGATCAAGGTGCGCCTGACGCAGGAACTCGCGCGGGCCGACGGCGTGCTGGTCTCGGACATCAACAAGGGTCTGCTGACGCCGGGCCTGCTGCGCGCGATTATCGACGGCGCCAACCGCCGGCGTATCCCGGTGGTGATCGATCCGCGCCTGAGCGACGATTTCTCGATCTATCGCGGCGCGACCGCGATCACCCCCAATCGCTACGAGACCGAACGCGCCACCGGCATGCGCCTGGGCGATCGCGCGGGATGGCGGGCGGCGGCCGAGGCGCTGGTCGCGCGGCTCGATCTCAAGGCCTGTCTGATCACGCTCGATCGCGACGGGATGTACCTGGCCGAGCGCGGCGGCGCCGATACCTACATCCCGACGACGCCGCGCGACGTTTACGACGTGACCGGCGCGGGCGACGTGGTGCTGACGTTCTTCGGCCTGCTCACGGCGGCCGGGCTGAGCTTCGCGTCGGCCGCGTCGATCGCCAATCTGGCCGCGGGTCTCGAAGTCGGCCGCATCGGCGCCGAAATTATCTCGCGCGAGGATTTTGCCCGCGCGCTCAAGCCGGTGCACGACGCCTACGAGCGGAAAATTCTTTCCGCCGACGAGGCGGCCGCGGCGCTCGACCGCGAGCGGCGCGCCGGGCGCACGATCGCCTTCACCAACGGATGCTTCGATCTGCTGCACGCGGGGCATCTGCAAATCCTGGGCTACGCGCGCGCCCAGGGCGACCTGCTGGTGGTCGGCCTCAACAGCGATCGCAGCGTGCGCGCACTCAAGGGGCCGGACCGCCCGATTCATCACGCCGGCGACCGCGCGCGGATCCTCGCGGCGCTCGCAATGGTCGACTACGTGGTGGTCTTCGACGAGACCAAAGCCGAGCGGATTATCCGCACGCTCAAGCCCGACGTGCTGGTCAAAGGCGAGGATTATCGCGGACAGCAGGTCGACGGACAGGCGTTCGTCGAAGCCCACGGCGGACGGGTCGCGCTGGCTCCTCTACTGGAGGGCCACAGCACCAGTACGACGATCGCGCGGATGGGCACCGCTAACGGCGCGGCCGAAGTCGTCTCCACCCGCCGTCCGCCGCGCCCGCGGGCCAACTCGCGCACCGTCTGATTCGATCGGCCTCAAGCGCGGCGGCGCGCGGCGAGCCGTCCCCGGGCGAAGCCGACCAGCCGGTCGAGTTCGGGCTCGCCCACCAGGTACGCGATTCCGAGATAGGCCGCGCCGAACGTCGCGATCACGACCAGCGCCTCGAGGCGCGCGCCCAGATGAATTGTGAAACGCACGGCGAAAGCCGCACCGGCGGCTCCCAGAGCCATCGCCCACAGCCTAATCAGGTAGCTCCGCGCGAGCCCGGTCCAGCCCAGCCGCCGGTTGAGCGTCGCCCGCAGCATCGCATATTCGACCCACGCCGCGAGGCCCGCCGAGGCCGTCAGCCCGACCACGCCCCATTTTCGCGCGACTCCGAGCGCCGGCGGCAGCGGAATCGCACATAGATAGCCGAGCACAAAGGTCAGGCCGACCCGCACGATCGCGTAGCGAAACGGCGTGCGCGCGTCGGACAACGCGTAGAAAGTCGAGATATAGAGGCGCGCGGTGGTCGCCGCGAGCATCCCGACCGAGACCCCCGCGACCGTCGCCCAGACGTAGAGCGAATCGCGATGGGTGAAGGCGCCGGATTGAAAGAGCAGCGTGACGATCTGATCGCCGATCAGGATGAAGGCCGCCGATGACGGCACGACCATGAAGGCGATTTGCTTGAGCCCCGCATTGAGCCGCACGCGCAGCGCCTCGAGCACGGTGGCGTCCTCGGTGGTCGTCAGCCGCGACATCGAGGGCAGTTCGGCGGCGGCGATCGAGAGTCCGAAGAGGCTGACCGGGAGGAAATAGAGAATCTGCGCGTAGTTGATCGCGGCGACCGCGCCGGTCGGCAGCAGGCTCGCGAGCAGATTGTCAACGTAGCCGCTGACCTGCGCGACGCCACGGCCCATCACGACCGGCAGGAAATTCTTGAAGACCGTCGCCAGCGCCGCACGCACCTTGCCGAAATGCAGTCTGATCCGCCCCATCAGCGGCATCATCTGCGGAATCTGCACGGCGATTTGCAGGGCCGCGCCGGCCACCGAGGCCCACGCCGCCTTGATCGCCAGCCCGTCCTGCGTAGTGCGTGGCCCGTACCATGCCAGCGCCGCGATCATGATCGCGTTCCACGCCACCGGCGCCGCGTACGAGGCGAAGAACCGATGATGGCTGTTGAGGACGCCAAGGCACCACGCCGACATCACGAGCAAGCCCGCGCCGGGAAAGAGGATCCGCACCAAGCCCAGCGTCAGTTCGCGCTTGTCGCCATGAAAGCCCGGCGCGATCGCGTCGATCATCCAGGGCGCGGCGAACACGCCCAGCAGCACGAAAATCGCGACCACCAGCGCCAGCATCGCGCCGACCGCCCACGCCAGCAGGTCGGCGGTCTCCTCCTCGCCGGCGCCGAGCAGCCGGCTGTAGACCGGGATAAACGAGGCCGAGAGCACGCCCTCGCCGAACAGGTTCTGCAGGATATTCGGGATCCGGAAGCCGGCCTTAAAGGCGTCGGCCGCCGCCGAATTGCCAAGATAGTGAGCGAAGATACTTTCGCGGACCAGCCCGGCGATACGGCTCAGCAGGACGCCGGCCGCGACCAGGCCGGCCAGGTTCGAGCTATAACGCATCGCGTCGCGCGGCGAACCGGCCGCGCCAGCGCCAGCGGTATCGTCGGCGCGATCGGCCGCGGCGCTAGCGTCATCCGGGGCGTTCGCATCCGGCGCGGCGTGCGCGGCGGGCGGCTCGTGCGCGGCGGGCGGATCGTCATGCTGATGGTCGTTCGCGACTTTGCAATGGCCCCCGATTCAATTCGGTCGCGCCCAAGTATAGCCACGGCGCCGCGCGCGTTATAGACAACCCGCGCCGCCGCCGCGCACGGCGAGCGTCTGCCGCGCCGGACACGCGCCTGCACCCGGCCGCGCAATCGGCTAGACTCGATCTGCCGTGCCCTTCTCGCTCTACATTCATATTCCGTGGTGCCAATCGAAATGCCCCTACTGCGATTTCAACTCGCATGCGGCGGCGGCATGGCCCGAGGAAAATTACGCGAGCGCACTGATCGCCGAGATCGATCGGCGTGCGGCCGACCCGCCCTGGGACGGGCAATCGATCGCGACGATCTTTTTTGGCGGCGGCACGCCCTCGCTGTTCGAGCCGCGATCGATCGGGCGGATCCTCGACGCGGCCGAGCGCCGCTTCGGCTTCACGCGCGACGCCGAGATCACGCTCGAGGCGAATCCGGGCACGGTCGACGGCGCCAAGCTGGCCGGCTTCAGGGCGGCCGGCATCAACCGGATCAGTTTCGGCGCGCAATCGTTCAATCCGGCGATTCTCAAATTCCTGGGCCGCATCCACAGCGCCGACGAAACCCGCCTCGCGGCCCGCGCCGCGCTTCGCGCCGGCTTCACGCGGCTCAATCTCGACGTGATCTTTGCCGTGCCGGGACAGACCCTCGCCGACGTCGGCATCGATCTGGCCGAGGCCGCTGCGCTCGGCCCCGATCATATCTCGGCCTACAACCTGACCTTCGAGGAGGGCACCGCGTTTTTCACCGAGATGAAGCGCGGGCGGATCCGGCCGCTCGAATCCGACGACCAGGCCGAAATGTACGCGCTGGTGCGCGAAGAGTTGCCGCGCCGCGGCTACCCGATGTACGAAATTTCCAACTACGCCGCGCCCGGCCATGAGGCGCGCCACAACCTGACCTACTGGCACGCCGAGAGCTATCTGGGTATCGGCGCGGGCGCGCACAGCTACGCGCGCGACAACGCGGGCGGCCGGCGCTGGTGGAACGAGCGGATGCCCGCGCGTTACATCGCATTGGCGAGCGCGGGCGGTATCGCGGAGACCGGCGCGGAGACGGTCGACGCAGCGACCGCGGCGGGCGAATTCGTATTTCTCAACCTGCGCCTGCGTAACGGTTTTGCGCTTGCGGATTTCGCGCGGCGCTTCGGCGCGAGCTTCGACGCGATCCACGGCGCGCGCGCGGCGCGCCTGTTCGAGGGCGGCCTGCTCGAGCGCGCCGCCGGGCGCATCCGCCTGACCGATCGCGGCCTCGAGCTGGCCGACTCGGTCTTCGCCGAATTCGTCTGACGCGATTAGGGAACCTCTGCGGAACGCCCATTGTGTCATTCTGAGCACAGCGAAGAATCCCGGGATTCTTCATTTGCGCAGACTCCGTTCAGAATGACCAACTGGCCTGTGCAGAGGTTCCTTAGCCATACAGGGCGCGCTCGACCGCACGCGGGCGACTGCTCGATTACCCGGCTCAGCCGATCGCCGACGCGAGCGCCTGCGCGATCTTCGCCGGCGTCGCCAGCCGGATAAACGCGCCCAATCGCGGTCCGCGCTCCTGCCCCAACAGCGTGCGGTAGATTAGCGGGAAGATCTGGCCGGGCTTTTCGTAATGCGCGCGGCCCAAATCATAGATGGCCTTTTCGATCTCGTCGCCCGCCGCTTCCGGATGCGCGCCGAGAAACTCCGCCAGCGCGCGCAATTGCTCGCGCTCGGCCGCACTCGGCGTATAGACCTGCTTGGCCGGCTCGACCAGGTCGCGATAGAAATTCAGCGCGCATTCCATCAGCACCCGCGCCAGCGCTTCAGTCTCCGGATCTTCCGTAAGCGCCGGATCGTAGGTCACCATGTAGCGCCACAGCAGATCGCGATCGGCGGTGCCGACCGCCGGCACCAGGTTCATGATCAGGCTGAAGGTCAGCGACGAGTTGAAGCGCCGCGCGCTGGTCGTTTGCAGCACGAACTCGAGCGGTGAATTGCGCCGCGCGGCCGGCTCGGCGAGGCTCCAGGCGCGCAGCGCGTCGAGATATTCGTCGACGTATTGCGGAATCGCTTCGAGGAACAGCTTGCGCGCGCGCTTGGGATTCAGCATCAGGAAATACTTGAGCACTTCGATCGGCGCGTAGCGCCGCCATTGCTCGACCCCGACGCCGCGGCCGACCGACTTCGAGACCTTGTGCCCTTCCTCGTCGAGGTACATCTCGAACGCAAAACCCATCGGCGGACGCCCGCCCAAAATCCGCACGATCTGCCCCGACAGCCGCGCCGAGTCGATCAGGTCCTTGCCGTATAATTCGTAGTCGACCTTGAGCACGTACCAGCGCAACGCCCAATCGACCTTCCATTGGACCTTGGCCCGGCCGCCCAGGATGCTCTGTTCGCCGCGCCATCCGCAGCCCTCGGCGCCGCCGAAGGCGCGCTCGCAGGAGAACTCGACGGTGCCGCGCTCGGGATGGTACGCGGTCACCAGGGTCGAGTTGATCTGGCCGCATTGCGGACACAGTGGCATCACCGGCGACCATCCGGCGCGATTCGCTTCGCGCAGCGTCGGCGCGACAACTTTGATGATCTCGGCGTGGCGCGCCAGGACGATCTTCAGCGCGTCGTCGAAGGCGCCCGAACCGTACATCGCGCTCGAGCGCATCAGCTCGTAGTCGACCTCGACCGGCGCCAGAAACGTCCCGAGCAGCGCGACCATGTGCGTGGCGAAACTGTCGTGGCATTGCGCGCCCGCTGCGCCGCGGAACGGGTCCGGAATGCGCGAGACCGGCTTGCCCAGGTGCGCGATGAAGGCGTCGCGATTGGGAATGCTCTCGGGCACCTTGCGCAAACCGTCCATGTCATCGATAAAGACCACGAAGCGATCGGGGCGGCCGTGGCCGAGCTCCTTGAACGCGTGGCGGACGTAGGCCGGCCGCAGTATCTCGCCCATCGTGCCGAGATGCGGTAGGCCCGACGGGCCAAAGCCGCTCGCGAAGACCACCGGGCGCGCGGCATCGTAGCCATCGACCCGTTCGGCCAGCTTGCGCGCCTCTTCGTAAGGCCACAGATCGAGTTCGTTGCCGGTGCGCGGCGCCGATGCCATCGCGAGGTTACTCCTTGCCCTTGAGCACGCGCCCGACCGCCTCGCGGACCCACGGATCGATCTGCAGGTCGCGCATCTTTTCCGAGGCCAGGCGGAGTTTGACGCCGCAGTTGGCACAGATCAGCGCGGTTTCAGCGTAACCCGCCCGATCCTCGACGGTAATCCGGAGCAGCCATTCGACGGCCGTCCGCCGGCAGATTTCACATTGCTCTTCGATCATTCTATGCCTGCCCGCATGTCGCCGTGGGTCGCCCATCGCCGTTGGGGCCACCCAATTGATTCGCCGTCCAGCGTCATGTTAAAGCCAGAACTCTATCATGCGCTGGCGCGGGCTCGACTATCCCTACTCGGCTGATCTCGGCTTCATCGTTGCACGAGCGGAGCCGAACCGCGGCTAGCCAATCCACGGGCGCCGGCCAGTCGGCGCAACGGCGGCGGGCAATGTGCGCGGCAATTTTTTCCAATTCTATGGATCAGGCGTTAACCAGGCAAAAAATCCGTGAACTCCGCGCCCTGGTGGGCGACGGCGACCGCGTGGCGATCGTGCTCCAGGACGATCCCGATCCCGACGCGATGTCGAGCGCGATTGCCCTGCGCACGCTGCTCGGGCGCAACAAGCTGACCACGCCGATCTTTGCCTTCAAGCCGGTCACCCGGCCCGAAAACCGCACCATGATGCATCTGCTCGAGATCGAAATCGCCGAGGCCGAGACCCAGGCGCTCGGCGTCTACGACAAGATTGCGATGGTCGATGTCGAGCCGCCTTACTTCGGCGACAAGCTGCCACGCGCCGATATCGTGATCGACCATCATCCGGGCTACGTCGCCGGGATTGCGCCGTTCGAGGATGTGCGGGTCGGCTACGGCGCCACCGCCACAATCATGACCGAGTACCTGATTAGTGCCGCCGAACACATCAGCGAGCGCCTGGCGACCGCCCTGCTCTATGGGATTCGCAGCGACACGCTGGCCCTGTCGCGCCGCGTCACCGAGGTCGATATAGAGGCCTTCACGCATCTTTACCCGCTGGCCAACTACAACCTGCTGCGCCAGATCGATCGGCCCGAACTGCCGCTGAGCTTCGCCCGTATCCTGTCGCGCGCGATGGGCCGGATGAACCTCCGCGACGGCATCGTCGTGCTCCATCTCGGCGTGGTCGAGCGCGACGACCTGATCGTGCAGATGGCCGACTTCTGTCTCCAATTCGAGGGCGTCAAGCTGGTCGCAATCGCGGGCAAACTCGGCCGCGACCTGGTCATCGCGGTGCGCAATCATGGCGTTGGCCACAGCCATTCGGGCGAGATCGTCAAGCGCCTGTTCAATGAGATCGGCAGCGCCGGCGGCCATCGCAACATGGCCAAGGCGGTAATCCCGCTGAGCGCCTGGCGCCAGCGCGAGGGTACCACGCGCGACAATGCGATCGAGCCGCGCCTGCGCGAACTCTTCACCGCCGCGATCCTCGGTGAAGAAGACCGGACCGGATCGATCGACCAGCGCTCGACCAAAAACGGCGCCTGAGCGGCCCGCGCACCGCCGAACTTATCGCGCCCGCCACAGACCGCCGCAGCCGGCCTTTCGACGGCAGAAGTTTACCTAGCCCCGGCGAACCAATATCGTAGCTGGGGTGAATCCGGCCGAAGCCACCCTCGAAATCAAAAACCGTCTCGGTCTTCATTTACGCGCCGCCTCGACGCTGGCCGATACCGTCAAGCGGTTCACCGCGACCGTTACGCTGATCAGCGGTCGCCAGGAGGTCAATGCGCGTAGCGTCACCCAGCTAATCATGCTCGGAGCCGGCCAAGGCACCAAGCTCAAGGTTAAGGTTGACGGACCCGACGCGACGGCCGCGATGGCCGCGATAAAGTCCTTGTTCGATGCGCGCTTCGGCGAGGATTAGACGCCTGACCGATCGGATTGCGAGCGCCGGCGACGAGCCCGCAAACCTTGACCCAGCCATTAAGGTTGGTTATATCAGAACAACCGGATTTTTAGCCGAATTCGATTTGCGCGCGAGCCCGATAGACCGCACGCCGGCCCCCGGATAGCCCCCTTGGCCGCGATGCCCGACGATTGCCGCGTGGCGCCCGAAGCGCTAGATTCGCGGGCCGTGAACTGTTTAAGCCCGCACCTTCAAGGAGCCGTCCTTAAATGCCTCTTAAAGACTTCGTTTTCACTTCCGAATCGGTCAATGAAGGCCATCCCGATAAAATGTGCGATCAGATCTCAGACGCGGTCCTCGACGCGCTGATCGCCGAGGATCCGAACTCACGCGTCGCGCTCGAAACCCTGGTCAAAACCGGACTGATCGTGCTGGCCGGCGAGATAACTTCGCGCCACAGCCCGGACTTTATCAAGATTGCGCGCAAGACCGCGGTCGATATCGGCTACGACAACGACGAAGTCGGCTTCAACGGCAATATGTGCGCCGTGCTCACCGCGATCGAGCCACAGTCGGCCGATATTTCGCAGGGCGTCACGGAGGGCCAGGGGCTGTTCAAGGAGCAGGGCGCCGGCGACCAGGGCCTGATGTTCGGCTTCGCCTGCAACGAGACGCCCGAGATGATGCCGCTGCCGATCGCGCTGGCCCATCGCCTGATGGAGAACCTGACGCGCCTGCGCAAGGAAAAGAAGCTCGACTTCCTGCGCCCCGACGGCAAGAGCCAGGTCACCGTGCGCTACGTCGACGGCCGCCCGGTGGGCGTCGATACCATCGTCGTCTCGACCCAGCATAGTCCGGCGGCGACCCATGCGACGATTCGGGAGGCGATCATCGAGCTGCTGATCAAGCCGACGATTCCTGCCCAGTACATGGACAAGGCGACGACCATCCACGTCAACCCGACCGGCAGCTTTATCGTCGGCGGGCCGCATGGCGATTGCGGCTTAACCGGCCGCAAAATTATTGTCGATACCTACGGCGGTTACGGACGCCATGGCGGCGGCGCCTTCTCGGGCAAGGATCCCAGCAAGGTCGACCGCTCGGCGTGCTACATGGCGCGCTACGTCGCCAAGAACGTGGTTGCCGCAGGCCTCGCGACCAAATGCGAAATCCAGGTCGCCTATGCGATCGGGGTAGCCGAACCAGTCTCGATCCTGATCGATACCTTCGACACCGGCGTGTTGCCCGACCACAAGCTGTCGTCGACGCTGCGCGAGTTGTTCGACTTCCGGCCCGCCGGGATTATCAAGACGCTCCAGCTCAAGCGTCCGATTTATCAGGCGACGGCGGCCTACGGCCATTTTGGCCGCCCGGCGCAAAACGGACTGTTTCCGTGGGAAAAGGTCGATATGGTCGCGGCGTTGCAGAGCGCGTTGGGCGCGGGCGGCAGCCGCTGAATCGATCCGCGCTGCTTCGGGCCGCGCCGAATAGATCCGGATCGCGGGGCGCGCCGAGCGGCCCTTACGCCCTTCTCGACGGGCCGGAAATTATCGCCATCAGCCAGGCATTATCGCCTTCAGGAGGAACCTTATGCCCAATGTCACGGGCAATGATCACGATGTACGCGACCTCGGACTCGCGGCGGCCGGACGCAAGCGTATCGAATGGGCCGACCGGCAGATGCCCGTCCTGCGCATCATCCGCGAGCGCTTCGCCAAGGAGCAGCCGCTTAAGGGCCAGCGCCTCGGCGCCTGCCTGCATATCACCTGCGAGACCGCCAACCTGCTGCGCGCGCTCAAGGCCGGCGGCGCGGAGGTCTTCTGCTGCGCGAGCAATCCGCTCTCGACCCAGGACGACGTCGCCGCGGCGCTGGTCGCCGAGTACGGCATTCCGACCTACGCGATCCACGACGAGGATCGCGACACCTACTACAGCCATCTGCGCGCCGTCCTCCAGCGCCATCCGACGATCACGATGGACGACGGCGCCGACCTCGTGAGCCTGCTCCATACCGAATTCCGCGATCAGGCCAAAGAGGTTCGCGCAAGCATGGAGGAGACCACCACCGGCGTGATCCGGCTGCGGGCGATGGCTCACGACGGGGCGCTCAAGATTCCGGTGGTCGCGGTCAACGACGCCCAGACCAAGCATCTGTTCGACAACCGCTACGGCACCGGGCAGTCCACCATGGACGGCGTTATCCGCGCGACCGGCGTGCTGATCGCCGGCTCGATCGTGGTGGTCGCGGGCTACGGATGGTGCGGGCGGGGTATCGCGTCACGCGCGCGCGGTTTGGGCGCCGACGTGATCGTCACCGAAGTCGATTCGGTGCGCGCGCTGGAAGCCGCGATGGACGGGCTGCGCGTGATGCCGATGGTCGAGGCGGCCAAGGTCGGCGATATCTTCATCAGCGCGACCGGCGATCGCTCGGTGCTCAACCCGTCGCATTTCAGCCTGATGAAGGACGGCGCGATCCTCTGCAACTCGGGCCACTTCGACGTCGAGATCGATATCGCCTACCTCAACGACTCGGCCAAAAAGGTCGAGCGCAACGTGACCCATCACGTCGACGGCTACCTGCTCGCCAACGGCCGCACGCTCTATATCCTGGGCCAGGGGCGGCTGGTCAATCTGGCCTGCGCCGAGGGCCATCCCGCGCAGGTTATGGATATGAGCTTCGCCACGCAGGCGCTCGCCTCGTCGTGGACGGCGACCTCCGGCGTGCTGCCGATCAAGGTCAACGAAGTGCCGGTCGCGATCGACACCGAAGTGGCCAGCCTCAAGCTCGCCGCGATGGGCATCAAGATCGACGCGCTCTCCGAGGAGCAGCGCAAGTACCTGTCGAGCTGGCAAACCGGCACGTAATCGCCGCTCCCGCGCTCCTTACCCCTTGCAATTCTTGCGGGCAGCGTGATTGAAACCGCCATGGGCGCGGTCAATCATAAGAGGACCGAGGGAGGACAATAATGGAGTATCGCGTCGAGAGCGATCGAGACGATGGCACCGTCTGGAAGAGCGAAGGAGGCAAATCCTTCCTGCAGCTCGGCGATTCGTTAGCCTCCATGCAAAACCTTCCGGCCGGTAGCGTCGATTGCATCTGGACGGACCCGCCATATCTACTCTCGAACGACGGCATCACGTGTGTGGCCGGCCGGATGGTTAAGGTAAATAAGGGTGAGTGGGACCGGAGCCGGGGCATCGATCTGGATCACGAGTTCAACCGCACGTGGCTTGGAGAGTGCTTTCGCATTCTCAAGCCGAACGGATCTATTTGGGTGAGCGGTACACTTCACGTCTATCTGAGCGTCGGTATGGCGATGCAGCAGATCGGATTCCGCATCCTGAACGATATCGTATGGGAAAAGCCCGCACCCCCGCCAAATCTTGGCTGTCGATGCTTTACCCATTCTACTGAGATTTTACTTTGGGCCACTAAAGCGAAGAAGGGTGGGAAGGATCGGCACAAGTTCAACTACGAACTGATGAAAGAGGAAAATGGCGACAAACAAATGAAGAATGTTTGGCGTTTTTCCACGCCCACGGATGAAGAGAAGCGACTTGGAAAGCACCCGACGCAAAAACCCGTGGCGCTCATTGCGCGATGCCTTCGTGCCACGACTGATCCTGGCGACCTGGTGTTGGACCCTTTCGCAGGATCGGGTTCCACTGGCGTGGCAGCGCTGAAGCTGGGCCGCCACTTCGTCGGGTATGAGCAGAATAAGACCTATGCCCTGCTCGCTGCCAGTCGGCTGAGTGAGATAGCCGGGGAAGATTTACCTGAAAGCATATCCACGACCTCCGCGCTTGTCTCGCGGAAGCGGCAGCAATCGCTGTTCGCGAAAGCTTAGCTCTCGATGGACCGATCCGAGGCCTTAGCTTTCCTCGGAAAGTTGATCGGGAGCGACCTCGTTGGTCTGGGCAATAAGCATGGCGTCACAATCTGGAAGGGCACCCGCATCAATAAAGGCTGGGCCGGCCACACGATCGAGCGCCATCTCGGACTTCCGCTTAATTCCTCACGATCGCCGAATTTTGGCTCCTGGGAGCTTAAGGTTGTTCCGGTACGTGCCATGCCTGATGGCACATTCAAGGTGAAAGAAACCATGGCGATCACGATGATTGACCCCGTCGAAGTCGCCGCAAAGGAATTTCTAAACAGCCATCTATATCTGAAATTGCAACGATTGCTCGTTGTCGCACGGATCTTTGAGAGCAAAGCTGAGAGTCGATCGCTCTGTCATCTCATCGCGGAATTCGATCTTAGCGATCAAGCGCTTTACCACCAGATCAAGGCCGACTATGACTTGATTCGCGATGTTATCCGCACCAAAGGATTCGATTACCTAAAGGGTTCGATGGGTGTGATGGTTCAACCTCGCACCAAAGGGCCGGGACACGGCAGTAGGTCTCGAGCGTTTTACGCGCGAACCGCATTGGTTGCAACGATTCTCGGAATAGGCGTCAGATAAATGATCGGCGCCGAATTAAAATCGCCAATCACACTTCGATCGTGACTTTTTTCCAGCGGCGGTAGGTCTCGCCCCCCGCGAAGCAGCACAGGATCAGTGCGATCGCGACGATGAAGCGCGGCGAGCGCGGATGCCATAGCGCATCACCCAGCACGGCAAACAGGATAGTCCCCGGGATCATGCCGATAGTGGTCGCCCAGAAGTAGTCGCGGAAGCCGATCGGCGATGCGCCGGCCAGCAGGTTGAGCGCGTTGTAGGGAATCACCGGCACGATGCGCAGATACAGGATGATGAAAAACCCGTTGCGCGCCAGCTTGCCGAGCAAGACCTGAAAGCGCGTGCCGATTACGTTCTCGACGAACGAGCGGCCCAGAAACCGGCCCGCGCCAAAGGCCACCAGCGCGCCCAGCTCGGCGCCGATCAGCGACCATACCGAACCCCACAGCGCGCCAAACGCGAGCCCGCCCGCCAGCGTCATCACCGCGCCCGGCACCAGGAACGACGGGCCGAAGGCATAGAGCGCGATATAGGCCAGCGGACCCCACAGTCCCCACGATTGCACCTCGACCTTGACCAGCCGCGGATCCTCAAACCATTCCGCATGGGTGGCGAGCAGATAGATCGACCCGCCGACCAGCAGCGCGATCAGCGCGATCCTGATCAAATTCATCCAGCGCGATTCGCCGCCAGCCGGAGTGCGAGGCGGCGCGGGTATGGGTGTTACGGCAGCCATGTGATGAGATTCCATCATACGGAGCGGCCGAATTTGTGACAAGGCGCTTCCCGTCGCAGAGGCCGCACACGGACGGTGATTGCGGCACGCGTTTGTCATCGGCGGCGCGATCGGACTAGATTCGGCCTCGAAATCTCCTTAGCGCCTTGCGGGCCAAATTGCAGAGGACTCCGGCAATGCAGGATTTGAAGGATAAGGTCGCGATAATCACCGGCGGCGGTTACGGAATCGGCAAGGAGATCGCGCTGCTCTACGCGCGCCACGGGATGCGCATCGCGCTCGCGGCGCGCTCGGCCGGGCCGCTGGCGGAGGCCCGTGCGGCGGTCGAAAAGCTCGGCGCGCAGACCATCACGATCCCGACCGACGTGGCCAAGGAGGCCGATTGCGCGCGGATGGTCGCCGCGACCGTCAAGGCCTTTGGCCGCGTCGATATCCTGGTCAACAACGCCGGTATCGCCGGGCCGACCAAGTCGACCACCGAGATGTCGCTGGCCGAATGGCAGGAGGTCATCGATATCAACCTGACCGGCGCATGGCTCGCCGCGCGCGCCGCGCTCCCGACGATGGCGCAGCAGGGCGCCGGCAATATCCTGATGATCTCGTCGGGCGCCGGACGCCGCGGCTATCCGCTGCGCTCGCCCTATGCTTCCTCGAAATGGGCGATGATCGGGCTGACCCAGACGCTGGCCGGCGAATGGGGCGCGGCCGGCGTGAGGGTCAACTGTATCTGCCCCGGCGCGGTCGAAGGCGACCGGATCGAGCGCGTAATCCGCGCCCGCGCCGACGCGATGGGCGTGCCGCACGAGCAGATTCGCAAGGGCTTCACGTCGACCGCGGCGCTGCAACGGATGGTTACCGAGCATGAGGTCGCCCGCGTCGCGCTCTTTCTGGTCGGCGAACTGTCGGCCGGCATGACCGGCCAGACGCTCAATGTCGACGCCGGCAGTATCATGAACTGAGCGCCGCGCGGGCGGCGCACGCGATTCGATCCGGGCTGCGCCGAGGCGCCGAAGCGTTGCGCGATGGGCGCGGCTCAGCGCGCGAGGTCGTGATCGCGCACGGTGGCGGCGAACCCGGCGCGCGCCAGGTAGTCGCGCAGTTCGCGCGCGAGCACCGGCGAGCGATGGCGTCCGCCGGTGCATCCGAGGCCAATCGTCAGGTAGCTCTTGCCTTCGCGCTGATAGAGCGGGAGCAGAAACTCTAACAGCCGCCCGATTTCATCGACGAAGCGCCGCGCCTGCTCCTGCGCCATCACATAGTCACGCACGCGCGGGTCGAGTCCGTTGAGCGGACGCAGTTCGGCGACGAAAAACGGGTTGGGAATAAAGCGCACGTCGAGCATCAGGTCGAGCCCTACCGGATGGCCGTATTTGTAGCCGAACGAGACCAGCGCCAGCGCCATTTGCACCCCGCCGCGCACGCCCATCACCGCCGCCGTCATCACTTCGCGCAGCTCGTGAACGGTCAGCGTGGTGGTATCGATGATGCGTGTGGCCCGCTCACGCATCTCGGCCAGCGCCAGGCGCTCGCGCCGGATACTGTCGGGCACGCTCGCCCCGGTCTCGGCCATCGGATGGGGCCGGCGGCTCTCGGAGTAGCGCCGCGCCAGGATCTCGTCGGAGGCGTCGAGAAAGATGATTTCCGGGTCGAAGCCGGCGCGCGCGAGGTCGTCGAGCACCTGCGGCCATTGGGGGAAGAAGATTCGCTCGCGGGCGTCGATGCCCAGCGCGACGTTGGCGATTGGCGGCTCGCGCTCGCTGGCCAGCTTGACCACGTTGGGCGCCAGCGCGACTGGCAGGTTATCGACGCAGTAGAAGCCCAGATCCTCGAGCACGCGCATCGCGGAGACCCGGCCCGAACCCGACACGCCGGTAACGATCACCAGCCGGGTCCGCGCCGCTACGGGACTTGCGCTCGCGCTCATCATCTTTCAGTGTATCCCGGCGCCGCACCCGATGCGCGCTTTTTCAGGCGGCGCGAGGGCGAAGCATGGCCGCGGGGTGCGCGCGCACCCGCCCGCGCCGGCTTGCCGCTGATGCGCCGGGGGCGCGGCACGCTCAGTAGCGGCCGTCTTCCTCGACGATCAGGCGGTAGATTTCGTCGGCGCCGGACGCCGCAATCAGGTGTTCGCGAAAGACCCCGTCCTTGAACAGGCGCGAGACCCGCGCGAGCGCCTTCAAATGCAGGCTGGTCGAATCCTCCGGCGCCACCAGCAGAAAGAACAGATGGGTCGGACCGCCGTCGAGCGAATCGAAATCGACGCCCGCCGCGCAGCGGCCGAAGACCCCGAGAATCTTCGCGACGCCGCGGACCTTGCCGTGGGGAATCGCGATACCGTCGCCGATCGCGGTCGATCCCAGGCGCTCGCGCTCGGCCAGTACGGCGGCCAGCGCGGCGATGTCGATGTTCTTGTAGCGGGCAGCCAGGCATCCGGCCAACTCTTGCAGAATTGCGGGCTTGGTAGTGCCCTTTAAGTCCGGCAGAACCATCTCCGGACTCAGAATCTCGGTTATCTTCATCGCATCAGGCGCGGCCCACGCGAGGCTTGAACGCGCGCTCCTCGGCGGCGCTCAAAACTTCCCCGGTCGACTTCGCGCGTACCTTCCTGGTTTTGGATTTTTCGAGCTGGCTTTTCAATTGGCGTCCGACCTTGTCGGCCAGCAGATCGATAACCGCGTAGAGGTCCTTGGTCTCCTGCTGCGCGGTGACGGCCAGACGCCCGGCTTTGACGATAACTTCGCCGTGCTGCCGGTACTTGTCAACCGTGAGGATGAGATGGACCGCGCAGGCGCGCGTCAGGTAGCGGCCGACGTGGGCGAACTTGCGCTCCGCGTAAGTGCGCAGCGCGACGGTCGGTTCGAGATGGCGAAACGTGACGGTCACCCCCGGCGGCGGCAGGGCGGCCTGGCGTGCGCCGCGCGCGACCTTGCGTCCGGCCGCGCGATTACGTTTACTTTCGCCGATTTGATTTGCCATAGACCCGTCTCCTTTTCCCCCCGGAAAACTCACTCCGGTCGACCCCTGAACGACCCGCCCATCGCGCCGCGGCGCTAGCCCGGCCGCTTGCGGCGGCTCGAGGGCAGGATGGCCAGCGCCTGCCGGTATTTGGCGACGGTGCGGCGGGCGATATTGATCTGGTCGGTGCGCAGGAGGTCGGCGATCGCCTGGTCGGACAGCGGATCGCCCTGCGCTTCGGTGGCGACCAGCGCGCGAATCTTCTCTTTGACGGTCTCGGCGCTCACGTCTTCGCCGTCGGTCGCCTTGACCCCTGAGGTGAAGAAAAATTTGAGTTCAAAAATACCCATCGGGGTATGCGCATATTTGTTGGCGGTGGCGCGGCTGATCGTCGATTCGTGCATGCCGATATCCTCGGCCACGTCCTTGAGCACCAGCGGCTTGAGCTGGCCGATGCCGTGATCGAAGAACGCGCGCTGGAACTTCACGATCGAGTTGCCAACCTTCAGGATGGTGGTCTGGCGCTGCTGAATCGACTTGACCAGCCAGCGCGCCGAACGCATCCGCTCCTGCAGGTATTCCTTGGTCTCCGCCGCCACGGCGCCGTCATTGAGCACGCGCTGATAGTATTTCGCGACCTTGAGCTTGGGCACGGCGCCATCGTTGAGCTTGACGATCAACTCGTCACCAATTTTTTCAATATACACGTCGGGCACGATGTAGGCCGGCTCCTGCCCGCCGTAATCGCGGCCCGGCTTGGGCTCGAGCAGGGCTATCACCTTGGCCGCCTCGCCGATCATTTCAACCGGCACGCCGAGCGCGCGCGACAGCTCGGTGTAGCGATGCTTTTCGAGCAGGTCCAGGTGATGCAGCACGATGCGTGCGGCGAGCGATTCCTCCATCCCGTGGTTCTTCAACTGCGCGTACAGGCATTCGCGCAGATTGCGCGCCGCCACGCCGGGCGGATCGAGCCGCTGGACGCGCGCCAGCGCGCGCTCGACGCTGGCCACGTCGCATTCGAGCTGCGCGGCCAGCTCCTCGAGCGGGGTCTCGAGGTAGCCGTCGTCGCTCAGGCTGTAGATGATCATCGCGCCGATGCGCTGATCGCCGGCTTCCAGATTCGACAGCCTGAGCTGCCAGATGAGATGGTCCTCGAGCGAGGTCTTGCGGGTCAGCGTGTTCTCGATCGTCTGGCGATGCTCGTCGTCGCGATCGGGCGCTTCGCTGTCCTGCCAGTTGTTCGAGTAGTTGTCGAGATATTCGCGCCAGTCGAGCTTGTCGAGCTGGTTGAGCTCACGCAGTTCGACCGTCGCGTCGGGCGCCTCGGTCGAAATCATCTCGGGCGCGCGATCCTCGGTGGTGCTCGGCTCCCATTCGGTCTCGCCGTTGCTCTCGGCGTCGGCGTCGGCCTCAAGCCGGTCGGCGTCGGTCGGCGCTTCGGCGGGCTCGTCGGACGCCTGGTTGGCGGCCGCTTCGGCGACGCTCTGGTCGAGCGGCTCGAGCATCGGATTGGCGTCGAGCTCGCTTTGCACGACGGCTTCGAGATCGGGCAGCGACAGTTGCAGGATCTTAATCGCCTGCTGCAACTGCGGCGTCATCACCAGTTGCTGGCGAAGCCGCAGATCCTGTCCAAGTTTAATTTCGAGCGCCATCTACTCCGCGCTGCCCGCCGACTGGGTACGGTCGGCCGTCCCGCCACCATTATCTCGGCTTTTCGTGTCGCGAGGGAAGATCACGGCCTTGGGATCGACCACATCGCTCATGCCGGTATCGAGATGCACCGTGATCTTGGTCCCGGCGATCTGATCCTTGCCGTCATGCACCACCGGGCTGCCGGTCAACACCACCGTATGCACCGCCTGGTCGAGCACCGCATGGTCGCCGGTCGCCCAGCGTTCGCCCTGGCTCATGCGCACGTTGCCGTTGGCGAACATCTTCTGGACTTCGTGAAAGTCCTTGCCATACATGACCTGGAGCGTGTCTGAATCCAGCTCGCTGCCCGCTTGCACGGCATGCACATGGCCGACGAAAAGGACCGTGTTGCCCTTGTAATCGAGGTTAAGGGTGTCTGAATGAATGTTAATTGGGCCATGGTTGGACGCACCGCCAAAGCCCGCGAACGGTGATCCGCCCGGCGCCCCCGGGCCCGCGTCATCGGTTGCTCCCGTCTGATCGATCGACGCGGTCTTGCGATGGCGATGGGTCGTACCGGATACCGGCTGGGCCGGCGGCAGCGTCGCCGCCGCCGTGTCGGGCGGCGTCGCGATCGTCAGCGCGGGCGCCATCCGCGAGTCCGCGGGCGCGGCGCCAGCGTTATCCCGGCCGATCGTCGACGGCGCGGTAACCTCGCCGCTCCGTGGCGCCGTATCGGCTGGCACCCCGCTCGGGACGGCCGCCGGAGCGGTCACCTGGGCCGCCAGCGATGACGCCGACAACGACGCCAGCAGCGCCATTGCAATTGCGGCACAGGCCGCGCTCAGCCTGGTTTTTACGATCTTCAAAAGTCCGGTGAACTGCCCCGGCTGGGCGTGCTCTGTGGACTGCGCAAGTTTAGCCGACCACTTCATCGGTTCAGGAAACCTTTGCCGCGCCAGCTTTGTTGGCCGGCACGATCTGTGTGCTCACTTCCTTGAGCAATTCAAATATCTCCGCCTTGGGATGGCCCGTCATGCCCGTGCCGGTGACGGTCAGCCCCTGCCCTTGGATCTTCACCGCACCCGGCGCATCGATTCGATCCTCGTCGGGCTTGAACACCGCCTGGTCGGTGGTCAACACGTAATCCCCATAATGGACCACGACCCCGCCGTTAAGCTGCGCACGATTAACATGGTTGCCGTCGAGCGAGAGCGACGCGGTGGGCGCCGCGAGGCTGGTCTGCTTGCCGTCCTTGGCGATCATCGCGACGCGCGCGTCGGTCAGCGAGATCGTGGTCTTGTCGGCCGAGTAGCTGGCGTCCCTGGCCGTGAGCACCCATTGGCTCTCGCCACCCTTCATCTGCGTCCAATGGAAATTACGCGCATGGAGCAACGCGTTCGGCAGCAGGCCCGCCGCACTGACCAGTGTCTGCTCGGTCGTGCGATGCCTGACGACCCAGACCGTAACGATCACAATCGCGCCGATCGCAACGCCGCCAATCAGGCCCAGCACCCGGGCGATCCGCCGGGGACTCATCGCGATCGCCTGATTCGCCGCAATCTGGCCCGCGCCATTGCCCTGCTAATCCGCGTCTGCCGCATCTGCCCGAACAACCTGGCGCGCCGTCGCCATGAGCCTCCACCGCATCCCTAGACGATATGCCCGTGGTCGGCGTTTCCGCAATGTCGCGGGTTTGTGCAATCTCGAGACCGTGGGCGATGGCGCGGAAAAATTGGTGCGCGCGTCAGGCGCGTTCGGCGCGGGAGCGGACCAGTTCGTCGATCCGCTTTAAGTCCTCGAGCAGCGCCGCCATCCGCGCCAGCGGAAATGAATTTGGCCCGTCGCTCAGCGCGTGGTCGGGATCCTCATGGACCTCCATGAAGACCGCGTCCACCCCGACCGCCGCCGCGGCCCGCGCCAGCGGCGCAACGAACTCGCGCTGGCCGCCCGAGCGCTCGCCGCCGGCGCCCGGCAACTGCACCGAATGGGTCGCGTCGAAGACCACCGGATAGCCGAAGCCGCGCATGATGACGAGGGCGCGCAGGTCCGCGACCAGGTTGTTGTAGCCAAAGGAAAAGCCGCGCTCGGTGACGATCAGCCGCCGGTTGCCGGCGTCCGCCGCCTTGGCGATCACCGCGCGCATATCCCACGGCGCCAGGAACTGTCCCTTCTTGAGATTCACCGCGCATCCGGTTTTGGCCGCCGCCACCACCAGGTCGGTCTGCCGCGAGAGCAGCGCCGGAATTTGCAGGATATCGACGACTTCGGCCGCCGGCGCCGCCTGCGCGGGCTCGTGGATATCCGTCAGCACAGCCATCCCGGTGGCGCGCTTGACGCGCTCCAGGATCCGCAGGCCGGCCTCCAGGCCGGGTCCGCGGAACGATCCGTGGCTGGTGCGGTTGGCCTTGTCGAACGACGACTTGAAGACGATCGGCACGCCGGTGGCGCGCGCGATCGCGGCGATCTTTTCGGCGTGCGCCAGGCATGCGTCCGCACTCTCGATCACGCAGGGGCCGGCGATCGCAACGAATTGCGGCCCGCCGAAGACCACGCCGCCCGTCTCGACCGGCGCGACCGCGGGCGCCGCCGCCGCGCCGCGCGACCCATTCATGACGCGGTGCGCAACTCACGCACCTTGGACGATCGCGCGGGCGCCTGATTGGCCCGCCGCTGCACCGCCGCCCGAATCAGTCCGCGGAACAACGGATGGGCGTCGAGCGGGCGCGACTTGAGCTCCGGATGAAACTGGCAGCCCAGGAACCACGGATGCGTCGGCAGCTCCATGATCTCGACCAGCGTCTCATCGGGCGAGGTGTCGGGCGAGACTCCGGTGGCCTTGAAGCCGGCCGTCTCGAGCGCCGCGCGATATTTGTTGTTGACCTCGTAGCGATGGCGATGGCGCTCGGAGATTCGCGTGCGCCGATACAGCCCCGCCGCCATCGATCCCTTCTTGATGGCGCACGGGTATGCGCCCAGGCGCATCGTGCCGCCCTTGTCGGCGACGTCCTTCTGCTGCTCCATCATGTGGATCACGGCGTCGGGCGTAACCTCGTCGAACTCCTGCGAATTGGCGCGTTTGAGCCCGAGCACGGCGCGCGCGTACTCGATCACCATCACCTGCAAGCCCAGGCAGATCCCGAGGATCGGCACCGCGTTCTCGCGCGCGAAGCGCACCGCGCGAATCTTGCCCTCGATGCCGCGCTCGCCGAAGCCGCCCGGAACGATAATCGCGTGGGCGTTGCCGAGGCGCTTGGCCGGGTCGCCCTTTTCCAGCTCTTCGGCATCGACGTAATCGATCTGCACGCGCGCCTCGTTGGCGATTGCGCCATGCGCGATCGCCTCATGCAGGCTTTTGTACGAATCGACCAGGTTCACGTACTTGCCGACCACCGCGATATTGATGGTGATCTTGGGATTCTGGGCGGTTTTGACCAGCCGGCGCCATTTCCCCAGGTTGGGCTCGCCGGTCCAGATATTGAGCTTTTCGACCACCCGCTGATCGAAGCCTTCATCGTGGAACTTGATCGGCACTTCGTAAATCGTCTCGACGTCCTGCGCCGCGATCACGCAGTTTTCCTCGACGTTGCAGAAATGCGCGATCTTGGCCTTGAACTTTTTTTCCAGCGGCCGGTCGCAGCGGCACAGCAGGATATCCGGCTGGATCCCCAGGCCGGTCAATTCCTTGACGCTATGCTGGGTCGGCTTGGTCTTGAGCTCGCCCGCCGCCGGGATAAACGGCACCAGCGTCAGATGGACGTAAAGCACGTTCTCGCGCCCGAGATCCCAGCGGAACTGCCGCACCGCCTCGAGGAACGGCAGGCTCTCGATATCGCCCACCGTGCCGCCGACCTCGACGATACACAGGTCGCTGCCCTGCGCCGCGAGCTCGATCCGGCGCTTGATCTCGTCCGTGATATGCGGAATTACCTGCACGGTCGCGCCCAGGTAATCGCCGTGGCGCTCCTTCTGGATCACCGAATCGTAGATCTGGCCGGTCGTGCAATTGTTGCGCTTGCTCATCGTGGTCTGCACGAAGCGCTCGTAATGGCCGAGGTCCAGATCGGTCTCGGCGCCATCGTCGGTGACGAAGACCTCGCCATGCTGCAGCGGGCTCATCGTGCCCGGGTCGATATTGATATACGGATCCATCTTGAGCAGCGTGACGTTCAAGCCGCGGGCCTCGAGCAGCGCGCCCAGCGACGCTGCCGCGAGCCCCTTGCCGAGCGATGAAACCACGCCGCCGCTGACGAATATAAACTTGGTCTTGGCCCGTTCCACGCTACGTCGCCTCCCTCGGCTGAGTTGCCCTCGCGGCCATCCGAATGGCCCGCGCCAGATCGGCCGGCGTATCCACCTCGAGCGACGGCGCCAGCGATCGCACTACCCGGATCCGGTAGCCGCGCTCGAGCGCGCGCAACTGTTCGAGCTTTTCGATCTGTTCGAGCATACCCGGCTCCAGCGCCGCGAACCTGAGCAGAAAATCGCGCCGGTAGCCGTACACCCCGATATGGCGCAGCGCCGCCGCCGGCACCCCGTCGCCGCCGTCGCGCGCGCACGGTATCGGGCTGCGCGAAAAATACAGCGCGTCGCCGCGCGCGTCGCATACCACCTTGACCTTGTTGGGATCCGCCCACTCGCCGGCGTCGCTAATCGGCGTCGCCAGCGTCGCCATCGCGAGCCCGGCGTCGGCGATCATCGGCGCGGCCAGCGCGTCGAGGTCGGCGGGCGCGACGAACGGCTGATCGCCCTGCACATTGAGATAGATTTCGGCCTCGACCCGCCGCGCGACCTCGGCAATCCGATCGGTCCCGCTCGGATGCGCCGCCGCGGTCATCTCGGCCTCGCCGCCCGCCGCCCGCACCGCGTCGGCGATGCGCCGATCGTCGGTCGCGACGATCACCCGCGCGAGCGACCGCGCCATCCGGGCCTGCCGCCAGACCCGCACGATCATCGGCACGCCGCCGATTTCGGCCAGCGCCTTACCCGGCAGGCGCGACGAGTCGTAGCGCGCCGGGATGATTGCGATTACCGGCACCGCTTCACCAACTTTGCGGATTGGAGAGGACCTGCGGAGCGAAGGGGCACGTTGAAGCGTAACCGGCGCCGCGCGCCGTTGTCAATTCGCTCCGCCATAATTCATGCACAAGCCGCGCGCTTACGGCGCTTTTTCGCGTTCCGCGCGGGCCACGCCGCGTCCCGCCGCCAACCGCCACTTGCGTTGCGCCGCCGCGCTCCGCATCATTCAGGCGCGCCCGCGCGCCGCTCACCCGAGAGAATCTCCGCCGCGGTCGTCGTGCTGTAGAAAAAATGGAATTTTATCTGATGGCCTGCGCGATCGGCCTGGGTCTCGCGCTGATCTGGCTCGGATGGCTGCTCGGGGTGCGCGCCCTGATGCGGGCGACGCGCTCAGCGCCCGGCGTACTGATCTCGATCGTGCAGGTCGTGGTGGTGCTGATCCTGATGCTGGCCGGGTACCATCTGACCGACTGGTGCTTCGCGCAACTCAAAATCCCGGACGCCGCCGCGCCCGCCGCGATGGTCACCTTTCGGCGCATCTGGATCCTGATCTGGGGCGTCGGCATGATCGTCAGTATCCAGGTGTTCCTCGACATCCGCCGGATGGCCACCGCGCCGCCCGCGCCACCGCCGCGCCGCCGCCCCGGATCGACCGTCGGCCGGTGACCGCCGGGCCGCTGCGAATGGCGATAACTCGCGCCAAATTCGCGTTTGTATATCGTCCGCGGTCGGTGCGAATCTGAATCAGGATTTAGAGATGAAATTCCGGCCGGATCTTAAGCATCGGGAGCGCAGCATGAGCAAGATTTACAGCACAGAGCATCGGGCGTTGCAGGAGAGGTTCGAGACCACGCGGCTCGCCGATCGGGTGGAAGAACTGGTCGTGCGGCCGGAGCTTCCAGCCGACACCCAGGGCTTTATCGAAAGCCGTGACATGTTCTTCCTCACCACCGTCGATCATCGCGGTTATCCCACCTGCTCGTACAAAGGGGGCGCTCCCGGCTTCGTGCGGGTGGTCGATCCCCGGACCATCGTTTTCCCGGTCTACAATGGCAACGGCATGTTCCTGTCGGCGGGCAATATCATGGCCAGCCACAAGGTCGGGATGTTGTTCATTGATTTCGAGACGCCGCATCGCGTGCGCGTGCATGGCGACGCGACGATCGACCCGAACGATCCATTGCTCGCGGAGTTCGTCGGTGCGGAACTGATGGTCCGCGTCGCGATCACCGAAACGTTCATCAATTGCCCGCGCTATATCCACAAGTATCAGCGCCTGCAGACCTCGAAGTATGCTCCGCAGGACGGCTGCGCGGCGCCGCCGGCCCCGCAATGGAAACGCCTCGACGTGCTCCAGGACGCATTGCCGGAACGCGAGCGCGACCTCGCCGAGCAACTCGGCGGCCCTATCACCTTCGCGGAATACGGAGCGCTGGTAATCAAACGCGAAGGCTGACACGCCCGGCGATTATAGAGCCAAAGTCAGACACACTCGCCCTCCACTTAAGACAGTACAAGTCTCGCTGTCATACCGGCTGTTTGCACTTTTGTGGACGACAGAGCTAAATAGTGCCCTCGATGGCCCGACAGACGGCAATTCAACGGGTTTCAATCTGGGGGATGTTCCGTGAAGACAAACAGCAGATCGTATCGTGTGATCACGACTGCGCTGGCGCTGAGCGCGGCGATTTTATGCGGCTCGTGCGCCACACTTATTCATGGTGGTGGAACACAGACGATTTCCATATCGACAGTTCCGCCGGGCGCCACAGTTCAAGTCGGCGGCCAGCAAGTAGTTTCCCCTGCAGAAGTCACACTTGACAGAAACAAGACCGCTCAGGTTGTGGCTACGAAACCGGGCTATGATATGGCCACGACCACTGTTGAGTCCCACTTTTCTTGGGTGACTGTCCTTGACTTGATTTTCATCCTGCCGTGGGTGATCGACTTGGTCTCCGGCGCAGCGTACACTCTCTCTCCCGATACGGTGAGCCTTGTGCTGGCTCCCAGTTCGACGCCTACCCCCACTCCGCAACCCACCGCCGCAAAGTAATCCGATTTATGCGCGAGGGGTTGACGCGGCCGGCGCGCTAGGGATCGCGTTCTACAATCTCTGCCGCGTCCACGAAACTTTTCGCTGCACGCCCGCGTTCGCGCTTGGCGTGACCGATCATATTTGGACGATTGGCGAGCTTGTGCGGGCTGCATTGGAGGCGGCCGCCCACCGCCGTTGCCACGTCCCACGTTCGATCTGACGCTCCGTACGGCTCGGCCGAAGCCTAGACTGATTGTTGGACGTGGCGGAAAGGGAACACGCAAGCCGCGCCAGGGAGCCGTCTTAAAGCTCGGGGGTATCCTTCCGTTCCCATACGAGGGATTCCGCCGAAAGCTGAAGGGCCGACAGAATGACGCGAATAGAGGCGGTAATTTTCTCTACATCCTCGCCAAAGTCACGAGGTAGATAGACTGTGGTGGTATCAGCCGGATACCCCGCGTGATGCATGAGGGCGAATCGGAGATCGTCCAATAGGAATGCCGCGCCATCAAATACATCAAGTGTATCGTTATCGTGCACGAACCCGATTCCCTGCTTTTCAAAGAAGGATATAGGCTTTTTGATAACCGCCTGGGGGATCAGGTCGATTTGATTAAGCTCAGCAAATTTCAGGAACTTTAGCATCACGGCGCCTGCGTGTTTTTCGTCACCGCTATTGATATGACGGCGAAATCAGTGCCCTTCGCCTGGACAATTCGTACTTCCTTTGAGCAAGGATTTACTCCCGGGAGGCATGGATACCATCTGGCTTCGTAAGGAGTGCCAGTGCCGGCTGTCGGAGAAACGGAGCTTGTGAATTCGATTCCGCGTGATTTTGCGGGCAGTGATCCACGGTATGCCTTGACTGTTGGGATGGGGCTTGTATTGGCGGGGCGTCCCCATAATTCCCCGGACGCCTGTTGTTGTTGAGCATCCGCTTTTGTCTGTGTCGGCGACTCTAGCCTATGGTAGGGCACTCAGGTCGCCTCCGCATTTGAGATTATAGAATAAATCTTCCATATCAAGCCAGTGTCTTAATTTCCCGGGGCGAGTGTCTTAATTCAGCCAGTACCCTTCAGGAGGGTGGCTTGACTCTGTGCGGGCGATGCGAGAGCATCCCGCGACTAATCCATCGCACGCGAAAGGGACGAAAAGCCGCATGAACCTAGCCAAAAATCGCTATTTGACCATTTCCGCCACCGCCCTGGCGGTCGCCTTTGCGATCGCGATCGCGGCGCCCGCGTTCGCGCAGGATCAGTCCGGCGCGACGCCCGCCCCGGCAGCCTCGTCCACGAACCCGCCGTCGCAGAAGCAGCTCGATTTGGCCGCCGCACGCGCCGGCCGCAAGGCGATCTTCGGGCAAAACATGAACCTGACCGGCGACCAGCCCAAGACCTTCTGGCCGCTGTTCGACGCTTACGAAAAGCGCATGGATCGCATCGACGATCGCCACGTGCGGGAGATCAAGGACTTCGCCAAGAACTACCAGAATCTGAGCGAGGGCGCCGCCAAGGCCAAGCTCGACGAGGTGATGGCGATTGCGCAGGCCCGCCTCGACGCCCAGACCGCCTATGTGCCCAAATTCCGCGCAATTCTGACGCAGGTGCAGACCACGCGCTTTTTCCAGATCGACAACAAGCTGCACGCCCTGGTGCAGTGCCAGATCGCCCAGATGGTGCCGCTGGCGCAGCCTGCGGGCGGGGTCCAACCGACCGGCGCCAGCATGTAGCGGAGGCCTTGAGTTGCCCGCTGCCGTCCCGGCGCACGGGGCGGCGGCGCGGCTTAATCGGGAAATCGATAGCGGGCGCGATCTGCGGCACCGCTTGCGGTATCCTGATCGTTCGTTCGGCAAGCGCAAAAAATCAACGGCCGCCCTTACCGCATTTGCGGCAGGGGCGGCCGAAATCTTTGGCCCGCTCCCGGCGTCGATCGCGCGCGCGGCGCCCGCAGCGGGGTGCGGTTCGCGGATGCGGTCGCCGGCGGTGTGCGGCGCCCGACGGGGCGTGGACTACTTCGCGGCGCGGCGTACGCGGGCGCGCAGCATCCGGCGCCGGCGCGACTTGGCCTGGCCGGGGTCGGTGCGGCGTTTGCGCGCGAGTTTCAAATTGCGGCGGTTACGTTGACGGGAAGCCGGTGTCATTTTTTCTCCTGCGAATCTTCCGAGACCGACATCCTATCCGAGCCGCGGGTATTATCCGAACCGGCTGATGCGCCGGCGAGGCCGGGGACGGCGCCCGGCGGTCCGCCAATCGCGACCGGCGAGACCACGTCGACCCGGGACATCACTTCGCCGCCGTCCATCACGATAACCTGTCCGAGCGGCGCCCCCAGGGCAACCGGTCCACTGACCATCGGCGGCACGCTGTACTCGAGCTTCACGTCCGGCACTTCGCTCTTGCGCATGACCAGGGCGAGGTCGCTTTCCGGCACCGGCTGAATCGCGGGCCCTTCCTGGACCTGGATATGCACCGGCAGGGCCTGCCCGCGGGTCAGCAGTTGCACCTTGGTGAAGTTGCCGAAGCCCCAGTCGAGCAGCTTGCCGCTCTGGATAAAGCGCTGCGGATTGGACGGTGCGCCCAGGATCACCGAGATCAGGCGCATGTCGCCGCGCCGCGCGGTCGCGGTCAAGTTGAAGCCGGCCTCCATGGTGAAGCCGGTCTTGAGTCCGTCGCAACCTTCGTAACGGCCGATCAGATGATTGGTGTTGTGCAGAATCGTCACCCCGCCGTTAAACAGTGCGGTCTCCATCCCGGACCATTGCAGCAGGTTGGTGGTATGGATGAGGGCGCGCGCGAGCGTGGCGAGATCGAGCGCCGTGGTGCGATCGACGTCGTGGCCCGGGGTCGGCGGCAAGCCGTCGACGGTCTGATAATGGGTGTCGGTCATGCCGAGGCTCTGGGCCTTGGCGTTCATCATGCGCACGCAGCCTTCGATCGATCCGCCGATCGCTTCGCCCACCGCGACCGCCGCATCGTTGGCCGATCGGATCAGCGCCGCCTTCATCAATTCGCCCAACGGATAGACCATCCCTTCGCGCAGGCCGAGCCGGGAGCCGGTGGTCTCGGCCGAGCGCCGCGAGATCGTGACCGGGGTGTTGTAAGAAAGTCGCCCGGCCTTGATCTGGTCGGTGGCGACCAGCAGCAGCATCATCTTGGCCATCGAGGCCGGCGGCCATTGGAGGTTGGGATTGTCGGCAAACAGCACGCGCCCGGTGTCGGCGTCCTCGAGCAGCGCGGCATGATAGTCGACTGCGGGGGCGTAGCTGCGATGCGTCTGGCGACGATGACGATGATGACTCGTGTGATGATAGGTGGACGAGGCCGCCCGCGCGGGCCGAACCGCGGCCACGGCCAAAAGCAAAAACACGATTGCGGGCATCCGCCACGACTTGATCATCCGCACCACCTCCACCACCGTCACCAACTTGAGATCAGTAATCCGAACCGGCTATGGGGATATCCGGAATTCGCGCCGCGCGCAAAAACCCGCGACCACGCCAACCCCGTCCGGCACGCAATTGCTTGCATACACTCGACGACCTGCCGACTGCGAACCAGGTCAGGATGCGGCGCGGCCGACGCGCAACCCCGTACGATCGGCGCACGCGCTCCGCTCGGGCCGCGATCGCCGCCGCCAGATTCATGGTGCATGGGCAAACCCGGTGAGCTGGCGCGGCCCCTTGATTTGGCCCAATTCGACGCGTTGGAGAATTGCCAGGTTGGCGCGCGCCGGCGAGTAGTCGGGATCGGCGTTGACCAGGTCGCTCCATTCCTGATGGGCGCGCGCCAGATTGCCTTCCTCGGCGTAGATCACGCCCAACTGATTGCGCGCGTCGTTTTGATCGGGATCGAGCCTGAGCGAAAGCAGCAGCTCCTGTTCGGCTTGCGGCAGGTTGCCGAGCCGCTCATAGGCCAAGCCGAGGTTGAAATGTCCTTCCGGATGATAGGGGCCGAGCAGGGCCGCCAGGCGAAGCATTTCGGTTGCCTGGTCGATACGTCCGTTGTCGAGGTAGAGCAGCCCCATGTTGAGGAACAACTGCCAATCGTGCAGCCCGAGCTCGACCGCCTTCTGATAGTCGATGAGTTCATTGCGATGGTCCCCGGTGACGCCGTAGGCAAAGCCCAAATGGTAGTAGGCGAGAGCGTTATCCGGATGATCGCGGATGACCACCTCGTGGCGCCGGATGGCCTGGGGATAATCTTCCATGCCGAGATAGTAGTCAGCTATCGGATCGCAGACCTGATCATCGGCTTTGAGCCCGGCGGCCTTCGCCAACGGTACCGC
>JADMIL010000020.1 GCA_015478645.1 Candidatus Binataceae bacterium | reverse complement strand
CGGGACCCATGCGCTGCGCTCAGGGTGACAGCAGAGCCTGGTGCAGAGGTTCCCTGGCGTCCGGGTCCGGCCGCCTCGCCTAACATTTATATTTAGAAGCTAATTGGTACAAACGGTAGAGCTACCGCACGGCTACCCGGCCGGCGCCCCGGGCAGCCGCAGATGAGCCAGGTATTCGCGATTGCCGGCGGCACCTGTGATCGGCGATTCGATCGTGCCGGCCGCCTCGAAGCCGATCGTCGCGGCAAAGCCGATCACGCCGGCCAGCGCCTCGATGCGCAGTTGATCGTCGCGCACCACGCCGCCTTTGCCGACTTTGCCCCGGCCCACTTCGAACTGCGGCTTGACCAGCGCGACAATCTCAGCCGGCCGCGCGGCCAGCGCGACCACCGCGGGCAGCACCAGCTTGAGCGAGATGAAGCTCGCGTCGATCACCACGACGCGCGGCCGCCACGGCAGATCGGCCGGTGCGACGTGGCGGATATTGGTGCGATCCATTACGGCCACGCGCGGGTCGCGGCGGAGGCGATCGGCCAACTGGCCATAGCCGACGTCGAGCGCGATCACGCGGGCGGCGCCGCGCTGAAGGAGTACATCGGTGAAGCCGCCGGTCGAAGCGCCGACGTCGAGCGCGTCGCATCCGGCGACGGCGATTGCGAAATGATCGATCGCGGCGGCGAGTTTATACCCGCCGCGGCTGGCGTATTCGCGCACCGCGCCGACGATCGCGATATCGGCCGACTCGCCGACTCGCAGATCGGGCTTGGCTGCGGGCTGCGAGTTCACCCGCACGCGCCCCGCCATGATCAGGCGCTGGGCCAGTTCCCGGCTGGCGGCCAGGCCGCGCCGGGTCATCTCAATGTCGAGTCGGGTCAAGGTCGCGCCGCAAGCGCATCGGGGTAGCCCCACGCAGCGGACCGCGAGTCGGGCGCGCACGCCGCGAATCGATCGGCGCCCGCCTGGGAGCCGCTCAGAACGGAACTTCCTCGTCGTCATCGCCGGCCTGTTTCGCGCCATTCGCCTCGCCGTCGCCGAGCGGCCCTTCGTAGGGCGCGCTCTTGAGTTCGCCGCCGGCCGTGCGCATCAGCACCTCGACGCGGCGCTCGACCTCGTCGAGCTGATGGTTGAGCGATCGGACCAGGCCGACGCCGCGCTCGAACGAGCTGATCGATTCTTCCAGCGACAGCTCGCCCGAATCGATCTGCGCGACGATCGTTTCGAGGTCGGCGAGCCGGTCCTCGAATTTCCCCGGCTCCGCGGCGGGCGTAGCGGCGAGGCGCGCCGCATCCTCATCGGTAAGTTTGCGCTGGGTGGCCATCGGACGGTTCAAATCTCCCGGGCCACAATGCGTGCGGCGAGCCGCCCGCGCTTGAGGCGAATGTCGAGTTCATCGTTGATTGCGACCGCCGCGGCGTCGGTGACCGGGCGATTATCGCGCCGGTTGACGACCACCGCGTAGCCGCGTTCGAGGACCTTGAGCGGCGAAACATCGTCGAGCCGCTGCATCGCGCCGTGCAGCCGGTTGCGCCGGTCGGCGGCGATCAGGCCGAGCGCGGCATTGAGCCGCGGAGTGAGCGCCGCCAGCGCCAGCCGCATCGGCGCGACGCGCGCATCGAGGACGCGGGCCAGGCCGATCGCGACGCGGCCGATTTGCAGGCGCCGCTCGCGCGCCAGACCCAGCGGACTGCGCAGCCGCGCGGCCAGTTCGCCGCAATGGCGCCGGGCGTCGCCAAGTCGCCCGTCGATCGCGGCGGCGAGTGCGGCGCCGGTCTCGTCGGCGCGCTGGCGGACCTGGCGGATTAGGCTTCGCGGGTCGCGCAGGCGCGCACCGTAATGCTCGACCTGGCGGCGCTCGCCATCGATCACGCCGATCATCGCGGCGCCCAGCCGCGTACGATTTTCTCCCAACTGGCGAATCAATTCGGCCTTCTCCGGCACGACCATCTGGGCCGCCGCGGTGGGCGTGGGCGCGCGCAGATCGGCGGCGAAGTCGGCGATAGTGTAGTCGATTTCATGGCCGACGGCGGAAACGATCGGAATCTTCGAGCGATTGATCGCGCGCGCCACGGCCTCTTCGTTAAACGCCCACAGATCCTCGAGCGAGCCGCCCCCGCGGCCGACGATTATCACCTCGGCACGGCCGTCCTGGTTGAGGTCCGCGATCGCGCCGGCAATCTCCCCGGCCGCGCCCGCCCCCTGGACCCGCACCGATCGCACGATCACGTGGCTGTTGGGATAGCGGTCGAGCAGGATGCGCAGCATGTCGCGCACCGCCGCGCCGCCCAGCGCCGTGACGATACCGACCGCGCGCGGCATAAACGGGATCGGCCGCCTGCGCGCCTGGTCGAACAGGCCCTCGTCCCCGAGCCGCCGCTTGAGTTGCTCGAAGGCGACCTGCAGCGCGCCCGCGCCGCGCGGCTCCATCTCCTCGGCATAGAATTGCAGCGTGCCGCGCGCCTCGTAGAGGTTCACGCGCCCGCGCACGATCACTTCCATCCCGTCCTCGACGCGAAAGCGCAGGCGGCGATGGGCCGAGGCAAACATCACCCCGCTGACCGCGCTGCGCGCGTCTTTGAGCGTGAAGTAAAGATGTTTCGAGGGGGCCAGCCGCACGTTGGAGATTTCACCGACCACCCAGTACTCGCCGAGGCCGGCCTCGAGCACGGCGCGCACGGCACGCACCAATTGCGTGACGTTGAGCGGCTGGCGCCGCGCCGCGCCCAGCGAGAGCTCGAGCTGGCCGTCCATCACGATGCAACTTACCAGATGCCGCGCGGGCAAACCTAGGGAACCTCTGCACAAGGTTCTGCTGTCACCCTGAGCGAAGCGAATGGGTGTCCCGGATCCGGGATTCTTCGCTGCGCTCAGAATGACAACCTAACTTGTGCAGAGGTTCCTAGCCGCCCGCCCCGCCTGGACTGCGCAGGCGCTTGGGTTAGTTATTAGTTATAGGATAGGCGGCGCGCCCTTCGCGGCGCCGCGGGAGGGGCAGTATGGCCGCAAGCAGCGCGCGCTGGCAGTCAAGCCGGATCCACCATCAGCATCAGCACCCGCCGATTGTCAACGTCAACCTCACGCACCAGGAGCACATGAGTCTCGGCGACCGCGCCGCCGACGGCTTTGCCAATGCGGTTGGTAGCTGGACCTTCATCGTCACCCAGTCGATCATTCTTGCGATCTGGCTGGCGCTCAACGTCCTCGCCTGGATCCACCATTGGGATCCCTATCCGTTCATCCTGCTCAACCTCGTGCTGAGCTTTCAGGCCGCCTACGCCGCGCCGATTATTATGATGTCGCAGAACCGGCAGGCGGCCAAAGATCGCCTGATGGCGGAGCAGGATTACCAGATCAATATGAAGGCGGAAGAAGAGCTCAAGGCGATCATGCATCACCTGGAAACGCAGGACGAGATGATGATCGATATTCTGAACCGGCTCGAGCAGCAGCATCACGAGATGCTCGCGCAACTGTTCGCGCCAGACAAACCGGCCGCTCCCGCCTGACGCATGCTCGCGCTCCGGCAGAGGGCGCGCGGCGGTGGCCGAGTGTGATCCGCCACCCGGAAGTGAGGCGTGAGGGCCGCGCCGACGGTTCCTGCGCGGTCCTCACGCCTCTATTGGCTGGCCGACGCCGAGGTCGAGTTATCGGCCTTGGCCAACTCCACCTTGTACTTGCTCCAATGGTCGAGGATGTTCACCGCCGCGTCGAGCTGGATATCTTTGGGCGCCTTCACATTCGCCGCGCCTGGGCCGCTGGTGCCGTCGCCAGCCGGCGCGGCGGTCGCCGGCGCACCATCCTGGGCGCCCCTGGGCGTGCCGCCCTTGCGCTGCTGCTGATTGTTCTTGAAATGATGCAGCAGGTCGCTCTCGTGAATCTCTTCGTCCTCATCGATCTGCCCGCCCGAAGCCTCCAGCGAAGCGAGCGTCGGCTTGGGCAGTTCGACCACCACGTCGGGCGTGATACCGACGGCCTGGATCGACCGTCCGCTCGGCGTGTAGTAGCGCGCGGTGGTCAGGCGCAGAGCCGAATCGTCATCGAGCGGCAGAATCGTCTGCACCGATCCCTTGCCGAAAGTCAGCGTGCCCGCGATGATCGCGCGGCGCTGATCCTGCAACGCGCCGGCGACAATTTCGCTGGCGCTGGCGCTGCCGCCATTAACCAGCACAACCATCGGATAGTCGTCGAAATCCTTTTTCTTGTGGGCGAAGTATTTCTGCTGCTGATTCGCGTCCCGCCCCTGCGTATAGACCACCAGGCCGCCGTCGAGGAAGTCGTCGCCGATCGAGACCGCCTGGTTGAGCAACCCGCCCGGGTTATCGCGCAGGTCGAGCACCAGACCCTTGATATGGCCGTGATGTTCCTTGGTGAATTTGTCCAGCGCCTTCTCGACGTCAGTGTCCGAGCCGTCCTGAAAGGTCGAGATACGGATGTAGTCGAAGCCGTCCGCAATTGGCTTGGCCTTGACCGACGCGATCTTGATCACGTCGCGCGCCACCGTCACGGTGAACAGATCGGGAATCCCCTCGCGATGGATCGTCAGATGAATCTTGCTGCCCTTGGGACCGCGCATCCGCTGGACCGCGTCGGTCAGCGACATGCCCTTGGTGAAGTCGTTGTCGATCTTGACGATCTGGTCGCCCGACTTGATTCCGGCCTTGTAGGCCGGCGTGCCTTCGATCGGCGAGACCACCGTCAGCATGTCGTCCTTGATCGTGATCTCGATCCCCAGGCCGCCGAAACTGCCGCGGGTCTCGACTTCGAGATCACGGTAAAGATCGGGCGTCAGGTAGGCGCTATGCGGATCGAGCGAGGCCAGCATGCCGGTGATCGCGCCGTTGATCAGATCCTTGGTCGAGACCGGCTCGACGTAGTTCTTCTGGACGATCGCAAGCACGTTGGCGAAGGTCTGGAGCTGTTGGTAGGTGTCGTCGGGCAACGCCTGCGCGCGCTGCACGGCCAGATCGCCGATGACCAGCACGCAGACGCCCACCGCCAGTGCGACCGCACCAAACAATCGATTTCGTTTTTTAGCTGCCATCCGGTCTCCGCCTGAATTCAATTTCGGTTCTCGCCGCGCGTTCTCGCGCATGCGGTCCATCCCTTGCCCGGCGCCGGGAGGAATTCTCCGGCCGCTCTCGATTGCGCGTCCGGCCCTGGTGGGCCGGCGCGCCGCGATCATCCGGTCTTCGAGTTCAGCAACTCGCGCAAGGCGTCGCGGATTTCCGGGTTGGACCAGTCGTAGGGTCCCAGGTGATGAGCGACGATACGGCCGTTGCGATCGATTATAAAGGTCTCCGGGATGCCACTCACATCGTATGCTTCGCCGACCTCGTTGTCAGGATCGAGCAACGCATCAAATTTGAAGCCGTTGGTGCGCATATACGGTGCGACTGCCGCCCCTCCGTCGGTATCCTGGCTGACCGCCAGGATGACGAAGTCGCGATCGCCGCCCAGCTTCTCGTACAGGTTCTCGATCGACGGCATCTCCTCACGGCACGGGCCACACCAGGTCGCCCAGATGTTCAGAAATACCACTTTGCCGCGCAGTGAGGAGAGTGAAATCGTCTTGCCGCGCAAATCTTTGAGCTTGAAATCGATAGCGAGCTTGCCGGCCGCGGCGGTTGGCGCATTGGCGTTCTTGATGGTCAGCGGAGCGCTGGCGTCACCGGTGTCATCGGAGGCTGCCACGCCCCCGCCCGGCGCATTGACATAGACCATCAGGCCGAGCGCGGCGCCCAGGATCGCCACGGCGATCGCGGAGAGGATCTTCGCGTCACGATTCATCGTTCAGGCCCGGATCGCCTGCGTTGCCGCGCGGACCGGGGCGCGCGCCGCCGTCAGATACCAAACCGCGACGCCGCCAATCATCATCACGATCGAGATTAGCTGCGCTTCGCTCAGACCGTACATCACGCGCGGGTTGATCCGCACGAACTCGACCATAAAACGCGCAAGGCCGGCCAGAATCAGGTAGAGGCTGAGCAGACGGCCCTCTGGGGCGCTTTTGCGGATCGACCACATCAGGGCAAAAATCGCGATATAGAGCAGCACCTCATAGATCGGCGCCGGATGGACCCGCACGCCAGGAAAGTAGCCCGCGACCAGTTGGTCGTGCGCGTCGAGCCGCAGCACCGTGCGCGCGCTCCAGCCGACGATCGCATGCGGATAGGCCATCGCCCACGGCAGCGTCGACGGCAGCCCCCAATCGCCGTCGCCCGACAACTGGCAGCCCATCCGCCCGAAAGCCTGGCCCAGGATCAGCGCCGGTGCGCACATGTCGAAGGTGGTCAGAATGCGGACCTGGTAGCGCCGCGCGATCACCGCCGTGCTGATGAGGCCGGCGATCAGTCCGCCGTACCAGACGAAGCCGGAGCCCGAAAAGACCATCGACCACGGATCGCTCGCATAATACGGCCAGTTGTCGAAAATATCGTAGATCCGCGAGCCGACGATTCCGGAAATCGCGCCCCAGACCACCACCGCATTGGCGAAATCCGGGCTGATTCCCCGCCGATTGCATTCGCGCGTGAGCAGGAAGTCGCCAGTGATGAAGCCCAGCGCCATCATCAGGCCGTAGCTGTAAATCGTCAGTGGACCGAGGTGCAGGAGTACCGGAATCATAACGAGTCAACTCTATAATACGTCGGCATTCGGCGCGACAGCGGTTATGGTAGTCGCAGCCGTGGCGGCACCCGCGCGCCATCGCCGGCGCGATCAACCGCCCCAGGGACACCGTGGACCCCTCCGCAAACGATATAAACGATATATAGGACGAAACGATGCGCGCAATTGTTCAACGGACGAGCCGCGCCGAGGTCCGCATCGGCGAGCGCACGGCGGGCCAGATCGGCCGCGGCTTCGTCGTGCTGGTGGGCGTGGCCCAGGACGACCACGAGGGCGACGCCGATTATCTGGCCGATCGGGTCGCCGGGCTGCGTGTGTTCGCCGACGCGGCGGGCAAGATGAACCTCGCCATCGGCGCGGCCGGCGGCGACCTGTTGATCGTCTCGCAATTTACCCTGTACGCCGACGTGAGCCAGCGCCGCCCGTCGTTCAGCGCCGCGGCGCCACCCGCCGAGGCCCGCCGGCTCTACGATTACTTCGTCTCGCGCGCGCGAACGAGCGGTGGTAGGGTTGCGACGGGTGAATTTGGCGCTACGATGGAACTCGAACTGGTCAACGACGGTCCGGTGACGATTATCCTCGACAGCCGCCGGCGCTAGCCGCGAGCATTTGGAACCATGGCACGAGCGGGCTTTTACGCGGTCGAATCGGGCAAGATTTCGTTTCGCCGCGACGGCAACTGGTACAGCGACGCCGAGCGCATCGACAACCCGCGTATCGCGCTGCTCTTCAGCCGCAGTATCCGGCGCAACCCAGACGGCAGCTACTATCTGCAGGTCGCCGAGGAGCGCGCATCGATCACGGTCGAGGATACGCCGTACGTGGTCCGCACGGTCGAGGACGACGGGCGCGGCGGCTTCACGATCGTGACCAACGACGACGCGCGCGAGCCGCTCGATCCGGCGACGCTCGAAGTCGGCGCCGACAACGTGCTCTATTGCGCGGTCAAGGAGGGCGCCTATCGCGCGCGCTTTCTGCGCCACGCCTACTACCATCTGGCGGAACACTTCGCGACCGACGACGGCGAGAACTTCGCGATTCTGATTGGCGGCCGGCGCTATCGGATCCGCCTCGCGCCGGACGCGGCGAGCGCCGATCGCGGCGCGCCTTCGACGCACTGATTTGGCTGGCGATCCGCCCCACGGCGCGCAGACCGTAATCACCGATCCCGGCTTCCACGTCGTGCTGGTGCGGCCCGAGATTCCGCAGAATTCCGGCTCGATCGCGCGGCTGACGGCGGCGACCCGCACGCGGCTCCATCTGGTCGGCCCGCTCGGCTACTCGCTCGCCGATCGCTATCTGAAGCGCGCCGGGCTCGACTACTGGCCCTACGTGGACTACCGGACCTACGACGATTGGGACAGCTTCGACGCGCGGCACAATTCGCTCGCCGCGCCCAACTTCAAATATTTTTCGGCGCGCGCCGAGCGGAATTATATCGAGGCCAGCTATCGCCCCGGCGATTTTATGGTCTTCGGCAGCGAGACCAAGGGACTCGGCGCGGAGTTCCTCGCCGAGCGGCGTGCCGATACTTTCCGGATTCCGATTTTCGAGCCGGGCGTGCGCAGTCTCAACCTCGCCAACGCAGTCTCGATCGTGTTGTACGAAGCGCTCCGCCAGGCGGGCAAACTGGCCCGCGCCTGAGCCGGCCGGGCGACCGAAAGAATCAACCTCTGGACGACGCCCCCTCTGAAATTCGGAGCCTGGCGCAGAATCCCGGGGATTCCGCAGTCGCGGCCTCCGTTCAGAACGACAACCCGATTTGTGCGGAGGTTCCCTAGGGAACCTCCGCACCAGGCTCTGGTGTCACCCTGAGCGCAGCGCATGGGTCCCGGATCCGGGATTCTTCGCTGCGCTCAGAATGACAACCTAACTTGTGCGGAGATTCCCTAATGGCGGCGGGTGGCGCAGGTGCCGCAGCCGGTGGTGCATCCGCCGGCGGCGTCCTCGGCGGCGGGCGGAGGGCCGAAGTAGTAGCCCTCGGCCTCGAGCGCACCGGCGCTGATCCAGCGCAGATCGACGCCGACCGGACCGTCGCAATGCACGCAACGGCGCTGCCCGGCGTCATTCTCGTAGATCACGTGGGTCAGGACGACGCGTTGGCACGCCGCACAATGGGCGGTGGGAAAGGCGGAGGTTCGTTGGGGGCCGTCGCGCATAGGCTTCGGATTCGATAGTAGACTTCGCCCGCCCGCCGATGCAATTCGCCGCCGCAAGGCAACCGCGCCGCGCGTCAGAGGCGCGCGTAGGGCTCGCCGAGCGCGCTCGGCGCTTGCGCCTGCCCGCCGACCATCGCCAGCATCACGATTGTCAGCGCATAGGGCAGCGCGAGAAAAAGCTGATAGGGCACCGCCGTACCGAAGGCCTGCAGGCCGAATTGCAGCGCCATCGCGGCGCCAAACAATAGCGCCGCGGCGGCGACACCCCAGGCCCGCCAGCGGCCGACGATCACCACCGACAGCGCGACGTAGCCGCGCCCGGCCGACATTCCTTCGACGAAGGTATTGGCGTAGGCCAGCGTCAAATAGGCTCCCGCAAGGCCGCTCAGCACTCCCGCCATCAGCAGGGCTTGCCAGCGCAGGCGATAGACCCCCAGCCCAAGCGCGTCGGCCGCTTCGGGCCGTTCGCCCGCCGCGCGCAGTTCCAGGCCGAAGCGGGTGCGCCAGATGAGCGCGCCGACCATCGGCACCAGCGCGAAGGCGAGGTAGACGAGCGCGTTCTGGTCGAACAGCGCCGGGCCGACGATCGGGATACGCGCGAGCGGGCCGAGCGCCAGCGGGCGCATCGGCGTGATCGTCAGGGCGCGGCCGGTGACGCCGAAAATCCGCCGGTAGCAGATGCCGGTCAGGCCGAGCGCGAGCATATCGATCGCGGTACCGGCGACCACCTGGTTGACCGCGAGATTGACCACCACCAGCGCGAACAGCGCGTTGAGCGCGACCGCCGCGCCGATCGCGGCGGCCAGGCCGAGCGCCAGGCTGCCGCTCAACCAGGTCGCGGTCAGGCCGAAAAAGGCGCCGCACAGCATCGCGCCCTCGATCCCGATATTGACCACACCACCCTGCTCGACGATCAGTTCGCCGAGCGCGGCGAGCAGAATCGGCGCGGCCATCGCGACCGCCGAGCTGAGAAACGCTTCAAGCATCGCGGGTGGCAAGGGACGCGGAGGATGGCAGCGCGGCAGGCGGCGGCACGTCGTCATCCGGACCGGCGGCGGGTGCGCCCAGGATCGCGGCGCGCAGCGCGCCGGTGGCCGACGCGTCGAAGGCGAGCAGCGTCAGGATAACCAGCGCCTGGATCACGTAGACCAGTTCGGGCGAGACCCCGGCCGCGCGCTGCATCGCCTGCGAGCCGTTATCGAGCGCGCCGAAGAGCACCGCCGCCGGGACGATCGCGAGCGGATTGAGGCGCGCGACCAGCGCCACCGCGATCGCCTCGTAACCCCATCCGGGCGAGAGCGTTTCGTACAGCCGATGGGTAATCGCGGAGACCTGGACCGCGCCGCCCACCCCGGCGATCGCACCGGCCAGGGCGAGCGTACCGATCGTCATCCGCGCGATTGGGAGACCAAAAAAGGCGCTGGCCCGCCGGTTGCGGCCGATCGCGCGCAATTGAAAGCCGGCCGCCGTATGGAACAGCCCCAGGTAGCAGGCGACCGCGAGTCCGCCCGCGAGCAACATCCCGAGATTCAGGCGGCTCGGCGCCAGGTAGACGCCGAAGGTCGCGGCGGCGGCGATCGGCGGGCTGGCCGGAAACGCGCCCGAGGCCTCCATCAGCGGGCCGTGGACGGCGAAGCTCAGAATTTGCGCGGCGACGAAGTTGAGCATGATCGTGCTGATAACTTCGTTCACGTCGCGCCGCGCGCGCAGCCCGCCGGCGATCGCGCCCCACAGCGCGCCGCCGCATGCGCCCGCCGCGATCATCGCGACGATCGCGGCGCCGTGCGGCCATCCGCCGAGCGCCGGACCGATCGCGCCGGCGGCCAGCGCACCGATCAGCAATTGCCCCTCGGCGCCGATATTCCACAGCGCACCCTGAAAGGCGACGGCAACCGCCAGGCCGGTGAAGATGAGCGGGGTCGACTTGACCAGCGTATCGGTGAACGCGAGCCAATCGCCAAAGGCGCCCCGCCACAGATCGGCGAAGACCGCGACCGGCGACGCGCCGAGCGTCAGCAGGACCAGCGCCAGCACGATCCCGATGACCACGGCAAACAGCATCAACGCGCCGACCGGGCGCAGCGCAGTGGCGACGCGCGCGAGCGCGGATCCACCGCGCGCCGGCGCGCGTCGCGGCGCGTTCACGGCGCCGCCCCGGCCATCAGCAGGCCCAGCCGCGCCGGATCGCGATCACCCGCGGCGGTCTCGATCAGGCGGCCACCGCTCAGGACGAAGAGCCGGCCGCACAGCTCGAGGAGTTCATCGAGGTCGCCCGAAATCAGCATTACGGCGCCGCCCGCGGCGGCGAACTCGCGAAGCATCTGGCGCACCGCCGCGGCCGCACGCAGATCGAGGCCGCGGCCGATATCGTGCGCGACGATCACGCGCGGCGCGCCGGCCATCGCGCGCGCGACCGCCAGGCGCTGGCGATTACCGCCCGAGAGTGCGCCGGCCAGGCCGGCCGGACCGGTGGTGGTGCGAATCTGAAAGCGCTCGAGCAGTTCGCCGCAGAATTCGGCGGCACGCGAGCGCTGAAGCCATCCGCGGCGGGTAAAGCGCGTGCGTACAGGGCCCGCCAGCAGGATATTTTCCCACAGCGTCATATCGAGGATCAGGCCGTCGCTGTCACGATTTTGCGCAATCACGGCGAGGCCGCCGCCGGATCGCGAAGCGCTCCGCGCCGCGCCGCCGGGCGACGCATCGCGGTCCGCGCGACTCATCACGATGCGCCCCGCGCCCGGCGTGCGCATCCCCGCGAGCACCTCGATCAGTTCGGCCTGGCCGTTGCCGTCGACTCCGGCGACGCCGACGATCTCACCCGCTCTCAGGGTGAAGCCGATCGCGTCGAGCAGGCGGCGCGCGCCATCGTCGAGCGTAATCGCTTCGACCGTCAGGGCGGGCACCATGGCAGGCGGATCGGTGGTACCCGGATCGGCGATAGCCAGATCGTTGATGCGCGGATCGGCGGCCGGCCTCGCCCGCGGCGCACGGACGAGATCGCCGAGCATCAGGCGCGCCAGCTCCGCGGCGTCGGTCGCGGCGGTGAGGCATTCGGCCACCCGGCGGCCGCGGCGCAGCACGGTGACCCGATCGGCGACCGCGATCGCCTCGGCCAGCTTATGGGTGACGATCACCACCGCGCGCCCGGCGCTGCGCAGCCGCCGCAACATCGCGAGAAAGGCGGCCAGCTCGCCGGGCGCGAGCAGGCCGGTCGGCTCGTCGAGAATCAGCACGCGCGGATCGCCGCCGAGCGCGCGAATAATCTCGAGCCGCACGCGATCGGCCACCGAGCGGCGCTCGAGCGTCGCGCCGGCCGGCGGCAGGACGAAGCCGAGCTCCCGGGCGAGCGCCGCCGCACGGTCCGCCACGGCGCGCGGATCACGCGCGCCCGCGCCCGCGCCGAAACCGCCGAGCGCGAGATTTTCCTCCCATGTCATCCGCTCGAACAGCATCGGACTCTGATAGACCGCGGCAACGCCGGCGCGGCGCGCGCGAATTGCCGAACCGGCGGCGAGCGGTTCACCGGCGATCGTGACGAGGCCCGCGTCGGGCTTGAGGCGGCCCGCGAAGATATTGATCAGCGTGCTTTTGCCGGCGCCGTTCTCGCCGACCAACGCATGGATTTCGCCGCCCCGCGCGTGGAAATCGACCGCGTCGAGGGCGAGCGTGCGGGCGAAGCGCCGGGTTATGCCGCGAGCTTCGAGCACCGATCGAATCCGATCAGTTGCGCGCGGCGGCAGCAGGCGCCGGATGATGGTCGCGCACGTAGTCGAGCGCCTGCTCGCGCGTGGCGATCGCGCCGTCGAGCCGCAGGTCATCGACTTCGCGCAGGATCGTTTTGAAGGCGGGGCCTGGCACGAAGCCCATCGCGATCAGATCGTCGCCGCCGATCAGGCGCGGCGCACGCTCGGCCATCGTGCCGATCGCGGCCAGCTCGCGGCGGCACAGATGATAGAAGCCGAGATAGGAACTCGAGGCCAGCGCGTCGCGCAGCGCGAGCTCGAGCAATTCGTCGAAACCCTCCTCGGCGACCATCCGCTTGAGCGTGGCCGGACGCATCCGCGGCGCCATGCACAGGCGCAGATGATCGCGCACCAGGTAGGCGACGCGCTCCTGCACGAAGCGCGAGCGGCGCATCCGGCGCATCATCTCGATCGCCATTTCGGCGCCGATATCGGTATGGCCGTAGTAGGTCATCTTGCCGCCAGCATCGCACGCAAAGCAGCGCGGCTTGGCGATATCGTGGAGCAGCGTACCGAAGGCCAGGGTCTCGCTGCAGCCGCGCGCGAGCATCGAGAGCATCAGCCGCGTATGGCGCCAGACGTTGCCCTCGGGATGGAAGTTGGCGGGCTGATCGCAGTCCGGCAGATCGAGTATTTCGGGCATCACGACCGCGGCCAGTCCGCTCTCCGCAAGTAGATCGAGGCCGCGCGCCGCGCCGCCTTCGGTCATGATCATGACGACTTCCTCGCCGACGCGCTCGGCCGCGATCTGCGCTATCGCGGGAGCGCTGAGGCGTATCGCGGCCCACGTCGCCGGCTCGATCGCGAAGTCCAGCCGCGCGGCAAAGCGCACCGCGCGCAGCATCCGCAGGTGGTCCTCGGCAAAGCGCAGGCCGACGTCGCCGATCGCGCGGATGACCCCGGCGCGCAGATCGCGCAGGCCGCCGACCAGATCGATCACGCGCCCGCTGGAAGGATCGAAGTACATCCCGCCGATCGTGAAATCGCGCCGCTGGACGTCGTCTTCGATCGTGCCGAAACGCACGGCGTCGGGATGGCGGCCGTCACGATAGCCGGCATCGGCGCGGAAGGTCGCGACTTCATAATGGTGATCGCCCAGCACCACCATGATGACCCCGAAGCGCGCGCCGACGGCGACCGTATGGTCGAACAGGCGCTGCACGGCGTCGGGCCGCGCGTCGGTCGCAATGTCGTAGTCTTTCGGCATAACGCCGAGCACCCGATCGCGCACGCATCCGCCGGCCAGAAAGGCCTTGAAACCGGCCGTGCGCAGGCGCTCGACAATCGCCAGCGCCTGGTTTTCTTTCTCGACATCCACGGTATATAAGGCTTAGTGTAACCGTTTCGACGCCGGGGGCGCTATCGACATCTGGAGGTCGCGCGGGCGGACGGAGCGCCATAAAGGTGCTTCGGAGTTGCATTACATTTGACGGGATCGTTAAGAACTGGTAACGATTCCGCCCTAGAATCTCACCGTGTGGGGGAGGACAAATGGCGCTTAAACGTCTCGGATTCCTGAACTTGGCAGCCGTTTTGGTGTTGGGCGGCGCTATCGTGGGCTTCACATCAAACGTGGCTCGCGCCGAAGGAGGCGCGACAATGGGTCCTTCGGGACGAATCATCTCGGGGCCGCTGCAGTTTCGCCAGTATTGCGCGTCATGCCATGGGATGGACGGGAAGGGTGACGGACCAGTCGCGGCTTCGCTCAAGAAAAAGCCGGCCGACCTGACGATGCTGTCGAAGAACAACGGCGGCGTGTTCCCGACGGCGGAAGTGCATGACTTTATCGACGGCACGAAGACCGCCGCGGGTCATGGCACGCGCGAAATGCCGCTGTGGGGTGACGCGTTCATGACGCGCACCGGAAAAGAGGCCGCAATGGGCGCCGCGCCGCTGACCCAGGAAGAGGTCAACGCGAAGATCAACCGCCTGGTCCGGTATATCAAGACGCTCCAGGTGCAGTAATCGTCACTTCATGAGTTGGGCGGAGCAACCGTGAAGCGGCCGGGCACTGCAAGACTCTGACGAACGACACGGCGCGATCTCCGACGAGATCGCGCCGTGTGCATTTTCGATCGCGGACGCCACCGGCGGCGAGCTTGATTGCACGCGTGCCTGCGGTGGAAATGGCCCGGCCGGGCGCATGCGCGAAGCGCCTCCGGGTGGGCGCCCCGTGCGTTATTCACCGCGCGCCAGCGGCAGCTTTCCGAGCATGATTCCGCCGTCGATCGCGATCACCTGGCCGGTCACGTTGATCGCCTTGTCCGAACAGAGCCAGGCAACCGTGCGGCCGATGTCGTCGGGCGTCTGCTCGCGGCCGAGCGGCACCATCGCGCGCACGGCGGCTTCAAACGCCATTCGCGCGCGATCTTTGCCGCCACCCAGCGCGGCCCCCAGCTCTTCCCAGATTTTCGTATAGATCAGCCCCGGCGCGACCGCGTTGACGCGGATGTCCTGCGGGCCAAGCTGCAGCGCCAGGGTGCGCGTATAGGAGATCACGCCGGCCTTGGCAGCGGCATACGCGGCGAGGATCGGCGTCGCCAGCAGCCCCGCGATCGAACTGGTGTTGCAGATCGCACCGCCGGCGCGCATCCGCGGCACGACCTCCTTGCTGACCAGGTAGACCGAATTGAGGTTGAGGTCGACGTAGCGTCGCCAGATTTCAACCCCGTCCCATTCCTGGCGCGTGCCGCTCTCGAACCAGTTGGCCTCGCCGCCGCCGGCATTGTTGCACAGGACCGTGGGATGTGGTCCGAGCTGGGCGGCGATCGCCTCGACCGCCGCATGGATTGCGGCCTCGCTCGTCACGTCGCCGGCAAACCCGTGGACGCGCCCGGCCAGGTCGGCGGGCGGCGCCACCAGCTTCAGATCGATTACGGCGACTTCATCGACCACCGCCTCATCCAGCAGCGCGCGCACGATGCCGAGACCCAGGCCGCGCGCGCCGCCCGTTACGATTGCGTATTTCATGCTTCTTCCTCGCTTACCGGATGGCCGGACGGCGGACTCAGGATCGCGCCCGGCGCCGTGGTGGCCGGCACATGCTCAACCGGTGCGCCGGCCGGTTCATCGAATTCCAATACGTAGGTGCGCCGGTAGACCTTGATCAAGGCGGAAAAGATCGCGAACACCGCAGGGCCGGCGAAGATCCCGATCGGACCGTACGCTTCGATTCCGCCGGCGAGGCCGAAGAATAGCGCGATCGTCGGCAGATCGGTGCCATGGCGCATCGCGAGCGGCTTGAAGAAATTGTCGATGATCGCGAGCACCACCATCGCCCATGCGACCAGAATCGCCGCGCTGCTCCACGAGACCATCACGCCCAGGTAGATCGCCACCGGGATCCATACGACCGCCGTGCCGCCCAGCGGCAACAGCCCTCCCGCGCCGGTGAGCAGCGCCAGAAAGGCCCAATAGGGCACGCCGCAAACCAGGTAGCCCAGGCCAATCGTGATCCCGTCGAGCACCGCCGTCAGCATCAACCCGCGCATCACCGAGGAGAGCGTCGCGCGCAGGGTTTCAAAGACCGCCGCCTTGTCCCGCTCATCCATCGGCGCAAGCGCGCGCAGCCCGGCGTAGTAGCCTTCGCCATCGCGCAACAAATAGAAGAAGGTGAGCAGCGCGATGCCGAAGTGCAGCACGATTTCCGCCAGATTGCTCGCCGCCGAGCTGCCGTGCGCGAGCACGTAGGCGCTGGTCAGCTTGGCCGCCTGATTCGCCAGCCGGGTGATCTCGTCGTCGAGCCGGATACCGTGGCGCGCGAGCAACTGATTGAGATGCTGGCCGACCGTCGTGCCGCGCAGCAACTGGCCGACGTGGCTAACGCTGCCCGAGGCGGAGAAGGTCGCGAGCGAGGAATACAGCGCCTGTGCTTCGCGCAGGATGCGCGCCGAGAGCCAGATTGCGGGCAGGATCACGCCGAGCGCGACGATCACCGTGATGATCACCGCCGCGGTGGTGCGGCTGTGAACCCGGCGGTTGAGCGCGCACAGTGCGGGATGGGCGAGAAAGGCGAGCAGGATCGCCCACGCAATCGGCATCAGAAAAGGCTCGAGCACCTGGTAGAGCTGCCACGTGATCAGCGCGAGCAGGCCGAAAAAAAATATCTGTACGAGGCGCTCCTGGTTCATCGCATCCACCAGCGGTGCGGGCGAGGCGAGCTTAGCAGATGATCCGGGCCGCCGTCGCGCACCGACAATCGCGTCGCGCGGGTTGATCAGCGCGGGGCGCTCGCATGTAATCGGAGGGCTGCGCCGCCGGCGATCGCACGATCTGATCGCGGCGGCCGGCCAGCGCGTGGCGGAAGGCAAAATGGTGAACGTCGAAGCATCGGAAATTACCGGCCGCGCGCAAATACGCGCGCAAATCGAGAAACTCTATCGCGAAGGGATGGTCCACGGCGACGACGGTTTCAGCCAGAGCCTCTATCCCACCAGCGTCACCCCTGGACGCGGCAAATTCCTCGGCGACCTGGTGCGGCGGATCAAGCCCGCAGCAACGATCGAGGTCGGCATGGGCTGGGGACTCTCGACCCTGCACATGCTCGAGGCAATGCTCGAAAATGGCGGCGTGCGCCAGCCGCATATCATCATGGATCCGTATCAGGCGAAGAACTATCACAACGGGGCGCGCCGCGTGCTGCGCGAGGCCGGGGTCGACGGCCTGGTCGAGTTTCATCAGGAGCCGTCGGAGATTTTCCTGCCCAAGCTGGTCGAACAGGGCCGCCGGTTCGACTTCGCCTTCATCGACGGCGACCATCGCTTCGACGGCGCCTTCGTCGACCTGGTCTTCATCCATAAGCTGCTCAAGCCGGGCGGCGTGATGGCGGTCGATGACACGGAACTCGACGCGGTGCATCTGGCCTGCCAATTCGCGATCACCAACTGGGGCTATACTTTCGAGGCCGGGCACAGCGATCGCGAAGCCAGTCCCGGACGCCATCGCCATCGCGGCGAGCAACCGCGTCCGCAGGTCGGCGCCTATCGCAAGCCGCTGGTCGAGGGCGAGCGCAACCAACTGCACTTCAACTCGTTCTTCGACGATTTCTCGCCCTATATCCGCCTCAACCGGCTGGCCAGCAACCAGCTCGCCCATGAAGGGCTGGTCGCCCTGCGCGAAGGCGATCGCGAGGCGGCGCGGCGATCGTTTCGCGAGGCGATCCGGCAGGATCCGACTCACGCCAAGAATTTGTTTCGTTATATTAGGACGTATCTGCCGCCGGGTCTCGCGCGCGCCTTTACCGGACGCAGCAAGCGCGGCTAGCGCATCGCCGCGCGCGCCGTCGCCGAGCGGACGCACCGCGCAACGGCGAGCGCGCAGCGGCGCGCGGAAGGAGCCCTCCGATGGAAATAAACGGGATCGCGCACCTCTACGTCACGGTCGCAAAGTTCGACCAATGCGTCGCGTTCTACCGCGAACTGCTGCCCTTCATGGGCCTCACGCGGGTCGTGCATGACGACGCCAATACCTTTTACTGCATCGGCGGACGCACCGGCTTCGGCGTGACGCGCGCGGCTGCGGAATTCCGCGCGACCGCGTATGATCAGGGCCGCAGCGGCATCCATCACGTATGCTTTCGCGCGCGATCGCGGGACGACGTCGACGCGGTGCATGAGTTGGTGCGCCGGCTCGGGGCGAAGATCGAGCGCGCGCCGCAAGTCGGCAAATGGGCGCCCGGCTACTATTCGATCCTGTTCGAGGATCCCGAGGGCATCCGGGTTGAAGTGAACTATATTCCGGGCAAAGGCCTGCTCGCGGATTCCTCGCCGACCGGATGAGAGTGTCAACGCAAGCTGCCTTTGGCTGAAATGGTGAATACTATGTTGCTATTTGGCGGAATCGGTTCGCGCGTCGGATGAAATCTGGCGACGGCCTTTGAGCGGGATCGGGCGGAAGGAATATCTGCCCGAGCGGAGCCTTGAACGATTCCAAGCCTCCCGCAAGTCTCAGATGTTGGAGCGCCTGAAGGTTGCCATCATAAATCTGCATGCGAAACTGTTCGTCCAAATAAATCAGCCCCGCATCGAAAGCGCGATGGTATGTCGGCGACAGGGCAAGCCCATTCCGAACATGATCGGCGCTTCCGGGCGCACCCACTGGAAGAATGTGCGCTGCGTCAACGAGATGTAGCTGCACGCGAGTCACGGCACATCGATTGCCGTAAGCAAAAAGAACCTGTTGCCTGAATCCGGCCTCTCGGCTCAGACGGCTTACTTCCGTTATAAACCGCCGGCGCTCTGCGGGCAGCGGCTCCAGCGCCTGTTGCGGAAGCCGAATTTCGCTCACCGCTTTCGTCAACAGACTGAGTATATTGGCCTCGCGGCCGTAGCGGTGAAGGACTGTAGCGTTCATGGCATAGGCTATGAGCATATCGGGCCTAATCCCGACTGCAATTTCGTCGTTGCCTTTTCTGTGAAAGCTCAGTCCATCGGTTTCTGCCCGTTGTAGCTCCCCGATGTCGACCTGTACCGATGGTGAGCCGGTGGTGAAAGTTCGATGTCGGTGTAAGTCGAATCCAGCGAACAAATTCAGGTCCGGTTCATAACCGATGAGGAGGGTCGGGCCGTCGGTTGCAATCTCAAGTGGCGATGTCACCCCCGTCATCTGGATGCGGTACTCGTTTTTGAGTGACGGACGGCCTCCGAAGGTGAGTGTCCACGAGTAGATCGATAGAACCTGCGGCGCGTTTTGCCCAGTAATGATAAATCGCCGCGGATTTCGGCGCTTGGGTGATGCCAAAGTTCCGACATAGCCAGCGTCGGCTATGCCGTCCAGAATCGCCTGAACGATTCGTTCAGGAGCGACGGCGGGCATTTAGTTTCCGCTCTTTGCCGCCATCTTTCTCCAACGGGTCTTCGTGCCCGTTCCACAACGCGGCGGGGTGATGCAATTTGTAGGCGGAGCTTTCTCCGCTCGCATCGAACATCTGCTCCTGCTTTGGCTCCGGCGCTCTCTCGAATCGGCCAAGTGCCCCCTTCAAGTAATCCTCGCGCATCTCAACACACGTCCATCTCCGGTGTAGACGCTCGCACACCTCTCCTACTACGCAACTGCCGGCGAACGGATCGAGGACGGTGTCTCCATCGTCCGTGAGCATGCGGACAAAAAATTCGGGTAAAGAAGCCGGAAATCGAGCCGGATGCGGCTTTAGACCGTGCCTCTCGCAGTATCTTAGATAGTACGAGTTGCTCTCCGTGTTCGGGATGGCGATTAGATTCGGCGGTATGGCGGCACCATTGTCATTCGAGAAATTCTTACTGATATCGTGGCCGCTCGGACGCAACTTCGCTCTATATCCGTTCTTGAGCAGACCCTTCATCGCGGCGCTATAGGGAGCGAGGACCCGCCTGTTACTCGCCTTTGGCCAAGGCGTGATCGACAACCACCAAACAATATTTACGGCGTCCTTCACGCGAATGCGACGGACGGTCACCCACTCGGCTGGGCTTGGAAGCTTTGACGGATTCCACCAAAAAAACTCTTGGGCGAGATAGAAGCCCATTTCTCGGCAGAGCATGATTGCGAGCTCGAAATGGTAAAGTGATCTCGTTGGCTGGCCAGGAATCCACGCGCCGCCAATATCTATTACGAGAGAGCCGCTTGCTTTCAGGAGTCGCTTGAATTCATTGCCGAACGACTTGAACCACTCGACGTACTCGTGGCTTTCCACGTTGCCATAGTCCTTCTTGCGGACGAGTCCAAATGGCGGGCTTGTGACGATGAGGTCGATCGACCTCGCCTTCAAACCGGCCATGTAAGCCAGCGAATCGCCGAGGACGACTTGGCCGCGCTTTGTTTGATAATATGGCGACATTGGGCGATTGCGGACTCTAGCAGAGTTCAATCTCGGTGGGAGCATGCCCCGTTCTTCATCCTGGCCGTCACGATGGCGTTGGTTGCTGGAGGGCGCGGAATTGTCTAATCTTGCGGGTTACTTGGGAATCTTTCGGATCAATATGCGCGTTTTTCGATGAACATCCTCCTTGCAAAGGCACGTAGCTCAGCGGGAGAGCACTTCCCTGACACGGAAGGGGTCGGCGGTTCAATCCCGCCCGTGCCTACCATCATTGCGCCGGCGATGCGCCGCGCGCTTCATTCCCCCGATGCCGCGGCATCGGCTTGATTACCCCGCGATGGCGGCCCGCGTCAGCGCCACGCCCCGGCGGATCTAACCGATGAGCCCCGCCATTAGCGTTACGGTCAACGGCGCGACGCATACGGTCGCCGCCGGCGTCTCGGTGCGCCAGGCGCTCGACGGCGCGGGCGGACGCGACGTGATCGCGGCACGGGTCAACGGCAAGCTGGTCGATATGAGCCGCCCGCTCGAACACGACGCGACGGTCGAGCCGATCGCCGCCGACAGCCCCGCGGGGATCGAGGTCATCCGCCATTCGACCGCCCATCTGATGGCGCAGGCGGTGCAGAGCCTGTTTCCCGGCACGCAGGTGACGATCGGCCCGACGATCGAGGACGGCTTTTTCTATGACTTCGCGCCGGCGCGGCCGTTCACGGTCGAGGACCTGCCGCGCATCGAGCAGAAGATGCGTGAGCTGGCCAAGGCCGACCTCAAGGTCGAGCGCATCGAAGTTGCGCGCGACGAGGCGATCGAGACCTTCGAGCGGATGGGCGAGCATTACAAGGTCGAGATCCTGGAGAACATTCCCGAGGAGCGGGTCTCGATCTACAAGCAGGGCGACTGGATGGACCTGTGCCGCGGGCCGCACGTGCCCTCGACCCGCTATATCCGGGCCTTCAAGCTGACCAGCGTGGCGGGCGCGTACTGGCGCGGCGACGAGCACAACGCGATGCTCTCGCGGATCTACGGGACCTCGTTCGCGACCAAAGAGGCGCTCGAGGAGCATCTCCAGCTGATCGAGCTGGCGCGCACCCGCGACCATCGCAAGCTCGGCCGCGAGATGGGACTGTTTCTGTTCGACCCGATCTCGCCGGGGTCGCCCTTTTTCCTACCGAAAGGCGCAATTATCTACGGCGCGCTGGTCGACTACATGCGCCGGCTCTACCGCCGCTACGGCTTCGACGAAGTGATCACGCCGCAGGTCTTCAAGAACGAGTTGTGGCACACCTCGGGCCATTGGGAAAATTTCCGCGAGAACATGTTTTTGACCAACGACCGCGAGGGCGAGGCGGGCGACGAGGTCGACGCCGGCTCCGACGGCTGGCGCAAGGGCTACGCCTTCAAGCCGATGAACTGCCCGGGCCATACGTTTGTCTATCGCGCGGAGAAGCGATCGTACCGCGACCTCCCGCTGCGTATCGCGGATTTCGGCCGGCTGCATCGCGCCGAGCGTTCAGGCGCCTTGCACGGGCTGACCCGCGTGCGCACGATGGCCCAGGATGACGCGCATGTCTTCTGCGCGCCCGAGCAGGTCGCCGAAGAGATCGATCTGAACTTGAGAATGGTGCGCGATGTCTACACGGCGCTGGGTTTCGAGCGGCTCGAATCCAGAGTCGCGACGATGCCCGAGAAGCATCTCGGCACCGCCGAGACGTGGCGCGCGAATGAGGCCGTGCTGGGCGCCGCGCTCGATCGCAACGGCCTGCCGTGGGAGGAGAATCCCGGCGAGGGTGCATTCTACGGTCCCAAGATCGAGATCTATGTGCCCGACGCGCTCAAGCGCAAATGGCAGCTCGCGACGATCCAGCTCGACTACAACATGCCCGAGCGCTTCGACCTGACCTACACGACCAGCGCCGGAAGCGAGGCGCGTCCGGTGATGATCCATCGCGCGATTCTGGGCTCGCTCGAGCGCTTTATCGGCGTGCTCATCGAGCATACCGGCGGCGTGCTGCCGATGTGGCTCGCGCCCGAGCAGGTGCGCGTGCTCTCGCTCAGCGAAAAGGTCGAGGACTACGCGGCGGAAGTCGCCGCGCTAATCAAGGCCGAGGGTTGGCGCGCGAGCGCCGATTTGCGCAACGAGAAGCTCGGCTTCAAGGTGCGCGAGGCCGAGTTGGCCAAGGTTCCGTTTATGGTCGTGGTGGGCGAGCGCGAGGCGGCGGCGCGCGAGGTTTCGCTGCGCCTGCTGCGCGGGGCCAAGGGCCAGACGCTCGGGCTGGCGGCGCTGCTTGCGCTGCTCAAGGCGGAGCCGGTTCCGGCATAAGCGATCTTGACTTTATTCCTGAAGCCGTTTTGAGCTAATTTAGATAGCCCGCGCGCCGGCGGAATTCGCCGCGGCCACGGATCGACGCGCCCCGGGCGCATTATTAGGTACTCGGCCGCAAGGTTGAGGGAGGTGGCTTATCCGTAGAGATTTTCGTACCCCGCCGTCGAGGGAACCGGCCGTTCGCACCAATAATCTGATTCGGGCCACCGAAGTTCGCGTGATCGACGCCGACGGTAGCCAGGTCGGCGTGCTGAATATCCGCGACGCGCTCAAAGTGGCTGAAAGCCGCGGCCTTGATCTGGTCGAAGTGGCGCCTACCGCCAATCCGCCGGTCTGCCGCATCACGGACTTCGACAAATACCGCTACGCGCAGAAGAAAAAGGCGCACGACTCCAAGCGCGGCGCGGCGGCCGGCGCGGTCAAGGAAGTCAAGATGGGCGCGCTGACCGGCAAGCATGATGTCGACTTCAAAGTTGGCCATATCCGCCGCTTTGTAACCGAAGGCCAGCGTGTTAAGCTCTCGATTTCGTTTCGCGGCCGGCAGATAACCCATCCCGAACTCGGACGGGCGCTGCTGGACAAGATCGTTGAGCAGGTGCGGGATATCGCGCAGCCGGACGGGCAGACCCGGATGGAAGGGCGCAACATGTCCGTGCTCTTGACGCCGCGTTAGGGACGCTCCGTGCGAACGGGGCAAGCAAAGATTTTTTTTCGGGAAGCGGAACCGTTATGCCCAAGATCAAAACCTCGCGCAGCGCCGCCAAGCGCTTTAAGGTGACCAAGACCGGCAAGGTCAAGCACAAGCGGACCAACCTGCGCCATCTGCTGTCGAGCAAGAGCCGCGGCCGCAAGCGCCGGCTCGGCTCGGCCGGGATCCTCAATCGCACCGACGGCGAGACGATTCGCCGGATGGTCCCGTATTTATAGACGCGGGTTGGCGATTGCGGCGGGCTGACGCCCAGGAGCGCCAACGCCGTATCAACCGCGGCAGTCAAATGCGGACTGCAAAACTTCGGATCCTGGTATCCGAAGCGGTCGACTTGCGAATAATTTGAAGGAAGGACTGATCCTCGATGCCACGCGCCAAAGGCGGCCCTAAAACCCGCCGCCGCCATAAACGGCAACTCAAGCTCGCCTCCGGCTTCGTCGGTGGACGCAAGCTTTACCGGCAGGCCCGCAATACGCTCGAAAAGGGCCTGACCTACGCCTATCGCGATCGCAAAACCAAGAAGCGCGAATTCCGCGCCCTGTGGATCACCCGGATCAACGCGCTGGTGCGCGAGCACGGCATGAACTACAGCCGCTTCATCGCCGGGCTCAAGCAAGCCGGGATCGAACTTGATCGCAAGCAGTTGGCGGCGCTCGCGATGGAACGCGAGGCGCTGTTCGGCGAACTGGTGCGCGCGGCCAAGAGCGCGCTCGAGGCCCAGGCCGCCTGATTCGGCGCGATCGCGCCGCGCAAGCGCGCGCCGGCCGCTGACGGGACCATGTGGGCACTCCACATGGTCCTTTGCTTGACACGTCCGCTAGCTCGACCGGCTACGGCTTTGGGGAGGCCGTGGAAATTCCAATGCGAGAACAACTCGAGGAGATCCGCCGGCGCGCGCTCGCCGAACTGGGCGACGGCGCCGTCGAGGCGGCGATCGAAAACGTCCGCGTGCGGGTGCTCGGCCGCACCGGCGAACTGACCGAGATCATGCGCGCGATGCGCACGGTGCCCAATGCGGAGCGCCCGGCACTCGGCCGCCTGGTCAACGAAATCAAGAGCGAACTCGAAGGGCGGATCGCCACGCTGAGCGACGCGCTCAAGCGCGCCGCGATGGAGCACGCGCTGGGCGCGGCGCAGATCGACGTGACGCTGCCCGGGATGCATATCCCGCGCGGCTGGCTGCATCCGGTGACGCTCAGCCGCGAGCGGATGCTTGAGATTTTCGCCGCGATGGGCTTCGAGGTGGTCGAGACCCAGGACGTCGAGGACGACTTCCACAATTTCGGCGCGTTGAATTTTCCCGCCGACCATCCGGCGCGCGAGATGCAGGACACCTTTTTTCTGCCCGGCGGATTACTCCTGCGCACGCATACCTCCAACGGCCAGATTCGCGTGATGGAGCAGCGCCGCCCGCCGCTCGCGATCGTCTGCCCCGGCAATTGCTACCGGCGCGACGAACTCAGCGTGCGCGCCTCGCCGATGTTCAGCCAGATCGAGGGCTTCATGGTCGACCGCGCCGGCGCCATCACGATGGGTCATCTCAAGGGCGTGATCAGCGAATTTCTGCGCGCCTTCTTCGGGCAAGGTATCGGGGTGCGGTTTCGCGCAAGCTTCTTTCCCTTTACCGAGCCGAGCGCCGAGGTCGATATCAGTTGCCTGCTCTGCGCGGGCGCCGGATGCCGCGTCTGCAAGCAATCGGGATGGACCGAAATCCTGGGCTCCGGCATGATCCATCCGAACGTGCTGCGCGCGGTCGGCTACGACCCGGCCGAGTACCAGGGCTTCGCCTTCGGGATGGGCGTCGAGCGCACCTCGCTGCTCAAGCTCGGGGTCGACGACCTGCGGCTGTTTTTCGAGAACGACTTGCGCTTTCTGGGCCAGTTCCGATCGGCGAGCGAGGCCGCGTCATGAAGCTGCCGCTGAGCTGGCTCGGCGAATTCGTGACGCTCGAGGCGCCGCTCGACGAACTTTGCCGGCGCCTCACGATGGCCGGGCTCGAGGTCGAAAACGTCGCGCGGATCGCGCCGCGCTTCGACGGCGTCTACGTCGCCAAAGTGATCCACGCCGAGCGCCATCCCAACGCCGATCGGCTGAGCCTGTGCGAGGTCGACGCCGGGGAGGCCGGCCGCTTCAAGGTGGTCTGCGGCGCGCCCAACGCGCGCGGCGGCATCACCGCGGCCCTGGCTCGGGTGGGGGCACGGCTGGGCGCCGGTGCGCATGGCGAAGGCTCGGGCAAACTCGCCGAGGCGGTGCCGCTTCAGGCGGCAGTGATTCGCGGCGTGCAGTCCGAAGGGATGCTCTGTTCGGAGCTGGAACTCGGACTGTCCAAGGAGCATACGGGAATTTTGGAGCTGCCCGGCGACGCGCCGGCCGGGATGCTGCTGGCTGATTATTTGCAGATGTCCGACACCGTGCTGGATATCGCGATCACACCCAATCGCGGTGATTGTCTCTCGATTCTGGGTCTCGCGCGCGAGATTGCGGCGCTCTTTGGCCTGCCGCTCAAGCGGCCCCGGCTCAAGCCGCTGGAGGCCGTCGCGGGCGGCGACCCGGTAACTATCGCGGTCGCTATCCGCGCGCCCGAATTGTGCCCGCGCTACGCCGCGTTGCCGATGGATCGGATCAAAATCGCGCCCTCGCCGATCGCGATTCGCCGGCGGCTGGAGCTGTGCGGGATGCGCGCGGTCAACAACGTGGTCGACGCGACCAACTACGTGATGCTCGAGCTGGGACAGCCGCTCCACGCCTTCGACCTCGAACAAATTTCGCGGCACGAACTCGTCGTGCGGCGCGCCGATCACGATCGCGAGTTCACCACGCTTGACAACTCGCGGCGCGCGCTCGAGGCCGGCGACCTGATAATCGCCGACGCGACCCAGCCCTTGGCGATCGCCGGCGTGATGGGTGGCCTCAACTCCGAAGTCGGCGCGGCGACCACCGCGATCGTGCTCGAGAGCGCCTACTTCGAGCCGATGACGATCGCGCGCACGGCGCGCCGGATGGGCCTGCGCAGCGAGGCGAGCTATCGCTTCGAGCGCGGCATCGATCGCGCCGGACAGGGACGCGCGCTCGCGCGCGCGGCCGAACTTATCGGCCGGACCGCGGGCGGCCGCCCGAGCGGCCCGCTGATCGACGTCGCAGCGCGCCCGGCCACGCCGCGCACGATCAATCTCGACTTGGGCGCATTGGCCGCGCTGCTCGGGGTCGTGGTGCCGGCGGCCGAAGTGGAGCGCCGGCTGATCGCGCTGGGCGCGACGGTTACGCCGGCCGGCGCCGAGCAACTCACGGTCGTGCCGCCACCCTTTCGTCCCGATTTGAACGAGCCGGCCGACTTGGCCGAAGAGGTCGCCCGCATCGCCGGCCTGGCCGAAATTCCGGCAACGATTCCCGCGCGCCCCGCGATCGTCAATCCGCCCAACCCGGCCCGCGCCTTTGCCCGCCGTACTCGCGACGTGATGATCGGATGCGGGCTGGTCGAAGCCAAGACCATCGGCTTTGTCGCGCCCGCCGACAATCAGCGCTGCCCCGGCTGCGGCACCGGCGCGCCGCTGATCGTGACCAATCCGCTCTCGGCCGAACTGTCCGAGATGCGCCAGAGCCTGATCCCCGGACTGCTCGCCGCGCTGCGCTTCAATCTCAATCGCGAGGCGAACGCCGTGCACGCCTTCGAGCTGGGCAAGGTCTTCGGCACGGTCGACGGCCGTCCGGCCGAGTTCGAGCGGATCGCCGCGGTCAGCTACGGCGACTACGCGCTCGGCGCAATCGGCCAGCCGTCGATCAAGGCCGGCTTTGGCACCATCAAGGGGATTGTCGAGGCCTATCTGCGCGCCGCCGGCGTGCCGGGCAACGCCGAATTCGCACCCGCCGGCGCGCTTGCGCCATACCTTCATCCGGGACGCTCGGCGATCGTCAAACTCGACGGGATAATCGCGGGCGTGCTGGGTGAATTACATCCCGAGCAGGCGTTACGGTTGGAGTTAAGCGACCCGTGTGTGCTTTTTGAACTTGACTCGCAGAAACTCCTCGCCTATGGATCGTTGCCACGTCATGGGATAGTCGCGCCGCCCAAATTCCCCGCCATAAGGCGCGATCTGGCGTTGGTCGTCGACCGTGAGTTCCCGGCTGACAAGGTGCTGAAGGCGATCGCGGAAATCGCGCCGCCGTTGCTGGAGAGCGTCGACCTGTTCGACGTCTATGAAGGCGAATCGATCGCGCCCGGCAAGAAGAGCGTCGCGCTGGCGTGCCGTTATCGGGGTACGGATCGCACGCTGACGGACGAGGAAGTAAATCGGGCACACGCCGCGCTGGTCGAAGAGGCCAGGCAGCGCCTGGGCGCTGAATTGCGGCAATAGCACGCGCGCTCGAATGAGCGGCTCAGGGGGCCTTACGCCGCAGGGCATGACCAAAGCCGATCTCGTGGAACTGATCTACGAGCGGGTGGGCTCCTCGAAGAAGGAAGCGGGGGAGGTGGTGGAGGCAATCTTTGCTATAATCAAGGAAAGCCTGCGCCGGGGGGAGAAGGTGAAGATTTCGGGCTTCGGGAGCTTCGCCGTTAATCATAAGCGCGCGCGTCGCGGCCGCAATCCGCAGACCGGCGCGTCGATCACTATCGATCAGCGTTGCGTACTGACCTTCAAGCCGAGCCAGGTGCTGAAGGATCGCGTCGGCAACGGCCACAAGGCTCCGCCATGACACCGCCGCGCCGCAAACCAGTTTCCGCCGCGGGCCGGGTGCCACACGCCGCCAAGCCGGCCGCGCGCAGGCGTAAAGCCGCCGCCGCGACGGCGCCCAAGCCGTCCGCGGGCGCCGAACGACCGCTCAAGATCGGCGAGGCGGCGCGCATAATCGGCGTCGAACCCTACGTGCTGCGCTTCTGGGAGACCCAGTTCCCGTTCCTGCGTCCGCGCCATTCGCGCTCCAAGCATCGCTACTACGATCAGAAAAATCTCGACACGCTGAACCTGGTCAAGCGCCTGCTGCATGGCGAGGGCTACACGATCGCGGGGGCGAAAAAGCATATCCGCGAGGAGGGACTCGATCGCCTGCGTGAACCGGCCGGCGACGGCCAACGGTTGCTCCCCGCGCCGCCGCCCGCCGACCCGGGCCACGAACTGCCGCGTGCGACCGCGCATAAGCTCGCGGCGATTCGCGAAGAGCTCAAGACGATTTGCAAGATGCTCGACGGCTGAACGCCGCCGGCGGGATAATCGCGGCGTGCTTCGCTGCGCGCCCGGCGCAGGAAGAATTTCCGCGCGGCGCCGATCGGCACGTGCGCGCTACTGCTCCTGCGCGATTTGCGCGCGCAGCGCCGGCGGCGCGACCACCTTGCCATTGAGCAGGTCGAAGACCGTGAGGCCGCCCAGCATCTCGCGCTCGGCCGCCGTCAGTCCCTCGAGAATCGCCGCAATTCGATGGTCACCGCGAATCGTCGCGGGCGCGATATCGAAACAGGCGAGCACCTCGGCGATCGTGATCGTGCCCGAGTCGCGCGCCAGAAAGAGCCCGTGGCTGCGATTGAAGAACGATCCGGCGTCGGTCGATTCGATGATCACACGGCCATGCTTGAGCCGCTCCAGGACCGGCCTGAGCGCGGTCTCGCTAACCCCCAGCTCGCCGGCCAGATGATGGATCGTGCAGGGCCGGGTGGCGGCGTGCCTGGCGATCATCGGCTCGGCGGCGCGAAACACCGTCAGCAGCGCGGCCACGCGCACGAAGGTCGGCGAGCGATGGTCGAGGGTGAACGACGGGTCGATCCCCTCCGCGGCGGCGGTCAATTCGGCGCCGAACAGCACGATGATCCACGCCATATAAATCCAGGTCAGCAGGATCGGCACGGCCGCCAGCGCCCCGTAAATCGCATGGTAGCGCGCCGCGCCGATCTGGAAATGGACGTAGCCCCATTGCCCGAGCTGCAGCAGCACCGACGCGACCAGCCCGCCCATCGCGGCACATCCCAGGCGCACCCGCGTGTTGGGGAAAAACACGTAGAGAAAGGTGAAGCCCGCCCAGATCATCAGGCTCGACACCACCCACGCGGCGCCCGGCACCTGAGGCAGGTCGCGCAGCAGATGGGCGCGCACCGGCACGGCGGCCACGACCAGCAGCGGCACGGTAAAGATCACGCTCAGGTAATCGGAAAATTTACGCAGCCAGGAGCGCCCGCGCGCGACGTTGAAGATCGAATTGAAGGCCTGCTCGATCGTGCTGAGCGTCAGGATGACGGTGACCAGCAGGATCGCGCCGCCGATCTCGCCGAGCGCCTTGGTGCTCATGTTAGTGACGAACGAGAGAATTTCGTCGGCGATGTCCGGCGAGTTGACCGCCAGGTAATGCTCGACCAGCGGCCGAAGCCGGTCCGCGCCGCCAAAGCCCGCCAGCACCGAGAGTGCCAGCGCCAGCACCGGCACCAGCGAGAGGCTCGCCGTGTAGGTCAGCGCCGACGCCCACAGCATATCGTTGTTGCGGTTGAAGCCGATGGCCGCCACCCGCATCGTGCGCAGCGGCTCGCGATCGGCAAACTTGGCCAGCCACTCCATCTCGGATCGCGCCGCGTCCGAGGTCAGACGGGCCATCAGCCGTTCACGGATTTGCGCGGTGCGCATCGGATGCTCCCTGTCGAACCGGTCGGACCATTTCTGGCCCGCGCGGCGTAGCGGGTCAAGCGGCGCGGCGGGGCGCGGGGCTATGATGCAGGCAAAGCCGCGCGGAAGCGGGTCGCGCGACAACCGCGCGTTTCGCTACAGGGAGACGGGTTTTACTGCCTAATGGATTAGCCGTGGAGCGGAACGCAGCGCTCGCGCGCCCTCAGCGGCCGGCCGCATGCGGATGGAGGTGCGCGATTACGCGGCCGCGCACGCCACTGGCAATCCGCCGGCCGGCAATCGCTATCCGCTCCGCGGCGCCCGACCACGCCCGCCCGGCCGCGCCAGCAATCCGCTCGACCGCGGCGTTGCAGTTATTCGTCGGGCGCGCGTTGAGCGCGGCGATCAGCTCGCGGTAATCCGCCGACGGCGCGGCCGGCAGCGTCATTATCGTGGCGTGATCCGAGCCGTCTTGAGCGCCGCGGTCACCGGCCTGAGCACCGGGATCATCCGTGGCCGCGGCGTTCGCCACGGCCAGCGCCGCAAACGGCAGGAGCTCCCCGGCGCCCGTTCGCCGCCAGCCGAGCCATTTGGGCGCCGCCGCGGGCCGCATCACCGCCGCCACCACTCCCGCAGCGCCGATCCCGAAGGCATGGGCCACCAATTCCGCCTGACCGGGGAGCCCCTCGCCGAACTCGACTACCAGCGGTCGCTCCACGGCTATCCGGCGAATCGTGGCGGCGACCAGAGCGAATTCGGCAAGCGCAATATTTTCCAACTGGAGGTAGATAAAATCTTCGCCGGCCGAGGCGAGCGCGAGCGTGCCCGCGCGATGGCGCACGGCGACCGGCGGGCGGTCGTCGCCGCCGCGGATCGTCGCGATCAGCTCGCGCAGGCGCCGCCGCATGCGCCGCGCATCGTCGCGCGGCAGTGCCGCGCCGTCGGGTGGCGGGCAAGCGGCGTCGCGCGGCAATTCGATCAGGTAGCCGATCAACCCCGGATGGCCGCGCAGGACGTTGGCGGTCTGCGCCGCGCGCGAGAGCAATTGGCGGTAGGCGCCCGGGCGCTTAAGCTCATCCGCCGCCACCGCGATCTCGACGATCGCGGCAAGTCCCGCCTGCCCCGCGAGCGCGAGCACCGGTTCGGCCTGGGCGTCGCTCAGGATGAGCGCGGTGGTATGAGCCGCCTTGAGTTCCCGGAGACGCTGGAGCAGCGCCAGCTTGGCGCTGAAATCGAGCGTGCCCGAAACCCCCGGCAGGCGCATCGCGCGCAATGGGAACGGCAGGCCGGCGCGGCTGAAATGCCCGCCGTCAATTATCACCCGCGGAAACGCGATGCCGTCAGCCGTCACACAGTTGTCAAGTGCCAGAGGCGTGCCATCGCCAGATCCTTATAATTAAAGCCTTTTGATCGTCGATCGAGACCGCGTTGACGACGAATTGGGGTGTGCTGCCACCGAAATGCGGCGCTTCGGCCGAGCAATTGGGACGTTGACCAACTAATCACCGATTTGCATAATGCAAAAAATCCTCGCGTGCGAGTTTGGATCGGTCGTACTTATCTTATAAGTGAATCAGCATAGAATGGACTGAGCACGCTAATACGACGGCTTTATGGAAAATGATCACATCGCGCCCCGCCAGCGGCGCAAATTGACTGCCGATCTGTTCTGCCCGATGACCCGCGCGGTGGGTAAGCGCAAGCAGCGCGTGATGCGTCCGCGGCATCACGCGACCGATACGCCGATTGAGGCCACCGCCGAGGAGATCGCGGCGTTGCGCGCGACGCTCGCGCCGATCGAGTGGATGCTCGCGGGGCTGTTCGGCCAGGCCTATGACCGCGGTCCGGTCGCGATGGCCGCGCGCGCCAAGGCCGCCGAGATGGTCGACGAGCATCTCGACGAGCTGGTCGAAAAATGGGCCGACGCGGTCGATCGCCTGTTCGAGCAGGACCATCACGCCCATCGGCCCAACCTGGCCAACGCGCTGATCCGTTTCCTTGACCATCTGCGCGATCCCGACGACCTGCGCACCTACGTTCACCTGCGCCGCCATTCGCATGAGGGGATGCTGGCCCGGGCCAAGCCCTCGCAGTTCAACATTATCCATATTGCGCTCAAGCAGGTGATCCTCGACCTGGTACGATCCAAGCTCAAGGGCCGGCGCATGGAGATCGTGCGCGACGCGGTGGTCGCGGCGATCGACGAACGACGCCTGATGGTCGCGCAGTTCTATATCGAGTCGCGCGAGAACGCGCTGCGCGCCTCGGAGCAGAAGTATCGCAACTCGATCGACCACGCGCCCGACCCGATGTATGAAATCGATCCGGGTTCGCTCGAAATGCTGAGCGCCAATTCGGCCGCGCTCGAACTACAGCGCTCGATGCCCCTGGAGCGCGACCTCCCGCTCATCGGCCAGTGCCTGACCGACGTGACGCCGCCCGAAATGCAGCCGCAGGTGCGCAAGCATATCGCCAGTGTGATCGCCAACGGTTCGGATCAGGCTATCGACCTGCCGCTGCGCGGCCGCTTCTTCGATATCAATTCGGCCCTGATCACGGCCGGCAGCGGCCAGTTCATCCAGATGATTCTGCACGACGTAACCCAGCGCCACGAGATGCTCGACACGCTGCTCAAGGCCGAGCGCCTGGCGGCGGCGGGGACCTTCGCCAGCGGCGTCGCCCACGAGGTCAACAATCCGCTCGCCTCGATTTCGTCGCTGGTGCAATCGCTGGTGCCCGACGAGACCGATGTCGAGCGGCGCGGCACCCTGCATACCATCCTGTCGCAGATCACGCGCATCTCGCGCACGCTCAAGGATCTGCTCAATTTCGCGCGGCCGGCGCCAGGTCAGCACAAACCGGTTGCGCTCAACGAACTGATCGCGGAGTCGCTGCGCCTGATCGCCTACAACAAGCGCTTCGCGCGCATCCGGATCGAGCCGGCGCTGACCCCCGACCTGCGCCCGGTGCTGGCCGATAACAACGGTATCCAGCAGGTCCTGCTCAACCTGGTCTTCAACGCCGCCGACGCGGTCCAGATGCGTGAGGGCGGCGAAATTCGCGTCACCACCGAGAACCAATGCGGCGCCGACGGCACGGGCCGGGTTCTGATGCGGGTGATCGACAACGGCGTCGGTATTCCGCCGGAGAATCTGGAACGGGTCTTCGAGCCGTTTTTTACCACCAAGCCGGCCGGCGCCGGGGCCGGTCTGGGCCTCTCGCTCTGCCAGCGGATTATTCTCAACAACCACGGCACGATCCGGGTCGAGAGCGCCGTCGGCCGCGGCACCACCGTGACCATCTGCCTGCCAGCCCACTGCGAGGCGCCCGCCTGTGCGGCGGACGCGGTCAGTCAATGAACAACGAATCGACGATCAGCGAAACGGCGTGGACTCCCGCCCATCAGGAACCCTTCCGCGTGCTCGTGGTCGAGGACGAGGAGCTGATGCGATCGATCATCGTGCAGCTGCTGCGGCGCGAGGGTTACGAGATTTTCGAGACCGGCGCGCCCGACGTCGCGATCAAGATCTTCGAGCACGAGAAAATCGACCTCGCCGTGCTCGATCTCAATCTGGGCGGCGGCAGCAGCGGACTCGACCTGCTCGGCAAGATGCACGAGATCGACGCCGAGCTGATGGGCGTGATCGTGACCGCCTACGCCAGTATCGAGTCGGCCGTCGAAGCGCTGCGCCTGGGCGCCTATGACTACATCACCAAGCCCTTCGCCAACGACCATCTCAAGGCGGTGGTGCGCAAAGCGCTCGAGTACAAGGCGGCCTTCCGCGAGAATCGCTACCTGCGCCGCGAGCTGCGCGAGAAGTACCGCTTCGAGAGCATCATCGGCAATTGCGACGCGATCGACCGGGTCTTCCGCGTGATGGAAAAAGTCGCGCGGACCGATTCCAGCGTGCTCATCACCGGCGAATCCGGCACCGGCAAGGAGCTGGTCGCGCGCGCGATCCATTTCAGCTCCGAGCGCGCCAACAAGCGCTTCCTGCCGATCAATTGCGGCGCCCTGCCCGAGACCCTGCTCGAAAGCGAGCTGTTCGGCTACAAGCGCGGGGCCTTTACCGGCGCGGCCCAGGACAAGATCGGCCTGCTCAAGGCGGCCGACAAGGGCACGATATTTTTCGACGAGATCGGCGACATGCCGCCGGCCCTGCAGGTCAAGCTGCTGCGCGCCCTGCAGGAGCGCGAATGCTATCCGCTGGGCTCGAACGATCCGGTCGCCTTCGACGTGCGCGTGCTGTGCGCGACCAACAAGGACCTCGACAAGGAATCGCGCGAGGGCCGCTTTCGCGAAGAGCTGCTCTACCGCATCAACGTGATCACGATTCAGTTGCCCGCGCTGCGCGAACGCACCGACGACATCGCCCTGCTCGCCAATCATTTCCTGCGCAAGTACGAAAAGCCGCTCGGCCGCTCGGCGATGCGCTTTTCCAAGGGCGCGATGCGCCTGCTGATCGGCTATCCGTGGCCGGGCAACGTCCGCGAACTCGAAAACACCGTCGAGCGCGCCGCGATCCTGGCCGAGACCGACGTGATCCACGCCCACGACCTGCCCGAGAAGCTGCACGACTCAGCGACCGTCCAGGTCGCCCCGCCGGCCGCCGGCATGACCCTCGAGGAGCTCGAGCGCGAGCACATGCGGCGCGTGCTCAACGAGGTCAAGGGCGACAAGGTCAAGGCGGCGCAAATCCTCGGCATCCACCTGTCGACGCTCTATCGCAAGGTTCAGCGCTATCGGCTCGAAAACGAGGGTCTGCCGGTCCCCGCCGGCGCCAAGCCCGCCCTGCAGAGCGTCTAGGGAACCTCTGCACAAGTTAGGTTGTCATTCTGAGCGCAGCGAAGCATCCCGGATCCGGGACCCATGCGCTGCGCTCAGGGTGACACCAGAGCCTTGTGCAGAGGTTCCCTAGCGCGGCCGTAGCATTGGCGGCCCGGCGCAAATAGAGTAAAGCTCAGACGCTGCGCCCGCGTAAGCTGCGGAGAATAACTATGGACCTTTTTGCACCCTCTCATTTGCTGATCCTGCTGGTGATCATCCTGGTCATCTTCGGGCCGAGCAAACTTGGGGACGTCGGCGGCGCGATGGGCCGCGCGATTCGCGACTTCAAGACCGCGATGAACGAACCCGACAAGGCGCCCACCGCGATCAATACGGCCGAAGCCACCCCGCCCTCCACCACCGAGCCCAAGGCCGACAAACCGGCCTGACCGCCCCCACGGCGCCGTCCGCGCCCGCTGGCGGCGGCGACGGCGCCGCTCAAGCGAGTTGGCCTGGGCCGCGTGCCCACCATCCGCCACCGCGCCACGCCCTGCCCGGCGCGCCTGCGCGCGCATGATGTTAAATCGGCGCACCCGTCCGCCGCCACGAGGGCGCAATCGGCGACGCTGCCGACCGGCCGCGTCGTAGCGAATTGAGACGACCGCAAAGCTCCATAGCCTGTCGCATGAGTAACTGAGTAATCGGTACCAGCAAATACGGCCCGTGATTACGTTGCGGCGCGCGTCGAGCGATGCGTCAACCCATACGGGGGCGGGCGAATTTGTAATGCTAGCCCGGAATGAGCGGTTGCTGACTCGCAGGAGTAGGTTTCAGTTTATCGTCTTCTAGGCAGTTTTCCCTAGCTATCTACGTAGTATTCCGATTGGGCGACGATCGCCGTTTGGTTAGCCTCGATTTATCCGATTCGCGAATTTTTCGCCTATGGTGGCTCGCACCAATCGCGATCCGGTAAAGGGGGCTCCGTGAACGAGCACAGCCCGATATCCGCCGCGCCCGCCGACCATCCTGCGGCCACCCCCGCCCAGCCCTCGGCCGAGTTCGGCTGGAGCGCGGGCGTGCGCCTCGAAGCGGTCGCCAACCTCGCCCACGAACTGCGCACTCCGGTCCAGGTGCTGGTCGGCTATCTCGATATCCTGCGTGAAGATTTCGCCGCCGAGCTTTCAGCCCAGCCGCGCGAACTCCTCGATCGGATGAACACCAACGTCCACGACCTTGCCCAGACCATCGAAAATATCATGCAATTCGTACTGGCCGAGGCCAATGCCGAGTCGACCGTCGACGAGCAAGTGACCATCAGGACGCTGCTGGCCGACATCACGCCGGTGCTTGAGGCGGCCAATTACACCAAGCGGCTGGTGCTCAACTACGACTTCAGCGGCGCACCCGACACGATGCAGATCGCGCGCCGGCCGCTGCGTTCGATCCTGCTCAACCTGGCGCTCAATGCGATCAAGTTCACCGCAGCGGGTTCGGTCTCGATCGCGATGCGGCGGGCGCGCGCGGCAGGCGCAGTTGACGCAGGCACCGTCCAGATGATCGAGATCGAGGTCAGCGACACCGGCCCGGGCCTCAGTCCCGCGCAGTTCGAGCGGGCCTTGAAACCCTTTGCGCAGCTCTCCAACACCAGCGCCCGGCGCTATCGCGGACTGGGTCTGGGGCTGGCGGTAGTACAGCGCAGCGTGGACCTGCTCGGCGGGCGCATCGCGTTGCGTTCGCATTCGGACCACGGCTCGATCTTTACCGTCACGCTGCCGCTGCGCACCATGCAGGCGCCGGCGGCGATCGCCGCGGGCAAGGCACAACCCCGGCGCAAGCCGGCCCTGACCACGCCGCCCTCGCCACCACCCGCGCCGCCGCGCAAGCCCGCCTCGGGGGGCTTCCGGTAGCCGCGCAAGCCAAACCGGCGCTCGTACAAAATCGACGGCTTAGTCAATCGGCAAATCTAGTCAGTGGGGCAACATAGTCAGTTCGGCGCTATAGTCATTCAGGCGCTATAGTCGGACGGCGCGGCGGCGCGCGCTCATCGATAATGGCGCATCAGGCCGACCACCACGCCGCGAATCCGCAGGTTCTCTTCGCTGACATAGATCGGCTCCATGGCCGGATTGGCGGGCTGCAGCCGCACCCGGCCGCCATCTTCGGGATAATACTTCTTGACTGTCGCCTCGCCGCCGATCAGCGCGACCACCGTCTCACCCGGATTGGCCGCCTCGCGGCTCTCGACGATAATGTAGTCGCCGTCGCGGATCCCCTCGTCAATCATCGACTGGCCGGCGACCCGCAGGCAAAACGTGCTGTCGCGCCGGACGAACTCCTCGGGCACCGTGATCGTATCCTGCCCTTCGATCGCCTCGATCGGCGCACCCGCCGCGACCGTGCCGAGCAGCGCGACCGCGCGCGCGCCGCCAGCGCGCCCCGCGATCTCGAGCGCGCGGCTATGGTTATGCGTGCGGCGGATAAAACCCTTGGTCTCGAGGTTCTTCAGATGTTTATGGACGGTCGCCAGCGACGAGAGCCCGAAGTACTGCCCGACTTCGGCCAGTGTGGGCGCGTAGCCGTGGTCCTCGATATAATGTTCGAGGAAATCGACCAACTGCTTCTGCCGCTTCGTCAGGGTCGCCATGGTTCGGATCCTCCGGCCGGAGATACGCGCCCGGCCGACTTCGATAATGGCGAAAATCCGGCGAATCCGCAAGCCGGTGTTTCGCGGGGCTGGCTGGCCGCATATTCTGGAAGATCGGCGGCGCGCGCGGTTGGCATACGGTACACGCCCGCCGCGGATTGAAAAACGCCGCCGCAACGGTAATTGATGGCCAAAATTCGCGTTATCTTTGAAAACGGCGACCCCGAACGGACGATCGAATTCGATCCGGCCGCCGCCCCTTTCCATCATGACGGCGCGCCCGGCTCGATCCTCGACGTGCTGCTCGGCCATCATGTGCATCTCGAGCACGCATGCGGCGGCAACTGCGCCTGCACGACCTGCCACGTGGTGGTCAAAGAGGGCTTCAAACGCCTGGGCGAAGCCTCGGAACAGGAAGAGGATCTGCTCGATCGCGCGCCCGGCCTCACGCCGACTTCGCGGCTGGCCTGCCAGGCGGTAATCATCGACCCGGCGGCCGAGATCGTCGTCGTGGTGCCGCGCTTCACGATCAACCAGATCAGCGAGGGGCACGGCGAATGACCCGCGCGCGGACCATCCGGAGGCGGCTGCGCGATGAGTGACGCGGCGCCACCGTCGCGACCGGCCGCCGCCGCGCGCACGCGCCCGACGATCCGCGCGCGGGTCGTGCGGATCTTCGATCATGCCGACGACACCCGATCGCTGTTCCTGGCGCCGACCGCCGCGGCGATGCCGCGCTATCTGCCCGGCATGTTCATCTCGATTGCGATCGCGCTCGGCGGCGAGACTCGCGTGCGGCCCTACACGATCGCCTCGAGTCCCGAGGACGGCACGCCGTTTGAGATCTGCTTCAACCGCGTGCCGGGCGGCGCCGGCGCGGCCTGGCTGTTCGCTCGCGCGCTAGGCGACGAGATCGAATTCACGGGACCGTTCGGCGCCTTCGCGCTCGAGCGTGCGCCGGCCGCCGAAACGATCTTCATCGCCGAGGGCACCGCGATCGCGCCGATTCGTCCGATGGTCCGCCGCGCGCTGGCCGGCGCGCATCGCAATGCGATAACGCTGCTCTACGGCGCCGACCGCGCGGCGCATATCCTCTATCGCGCGGAGTTCGAGCAACTCGCCACCGAGCATGCTCAATTTCATTTCGTGCCAAGCGCCGGCGGCCCGGACGCCGACGCGGCCTATGTCCGGCTGATCGACGAAGCGCGCCGCCGCTGGGTCGCGGGCGACGCCGATCGCAGCCGCCATTTCTATCTCTGTGGAGTCGGTCCGCGCGTGCTCGAGCTTCGCGACCTGCTGCGCGGCGCCGGTTATGAGCGCCGCGCGGTGCATTACGAGCAATGGTGACGGTGCGGCGGAAAAAGCGCTAGGTGAGGCGCGCGAGGATCGCCACCGGCGCGCGAATTCCGGCCACCCGCCGCGCGCGCACGATCAGCCGCTCGCGCGCAAGCCGCGCCGCCGCGCGATCGACCAGCGCGGGATCGATCGCGAGGAGGCGCGCGATCGCCCGCTCGTTGCCGAAGCCGGCGACCTCGAAGTAGCGCCGCACGATGCTGGTCGCCGCAGCCGCCGGCGTGAGCGATCGCGCCGCACGCAGCGCCGCGGCCCAGCGATGCTCGACCGTGTCCCATACGTAGGTGAACGGGTCGTAGCGCTCCTCGACCTTGAGCGCGAGAAATTTCTCCTGCACTTCCTTCATCGCGCGATCGAACTCGGCGCGCATTTTGGGCTGCGCGAAGCCGCTCGCGAGTTTGAGCGCCCGGGTCTCCGCCGGACCGCGCCGCGTCAAAGCGTCCATCACGAGCTTGCTGCAATGCGAGAGCGTCCCGCGCTCGTAGAGCCGGCGATAGCCGCCCGGCGCGACGCGCAGGCGCAGGAAGGCCGGTACGAAGTCCAGCGCGATAAAGCCCGGCCGCCCGCCGATCACCTTGCCGTAGTAGACCGCCTGGCGCGCCGGCAGTGCGTCCTTGAGATTCCAGGTCATCATGATCGCCCGGTCGTGCTGGATATGCTCCGGCAGCGCGGGCTCGCGCCGCCCCTCGATCGCTTCGCGCAGGCAGGGCACCCCGAGTCCCGGGGTGAACGCGGTGCAGAAGCCGACTTCCTCGATAAAGCCGAGCGCGCCGCGCTCACCGTTGACGCGGCGCGTGGCGAGCCGCCGGAAGGTCACGTCGCGATGCGCCTGGAGGCGCGCCTCATCGATGAGCTGGATTGCGGGCGCGGCCGGAGCGGCGGCCTTGGCGAGATCGCGTGCGGATCGCATCGGCGCGGGCGCGGGTCCCGGCGGCGCTACTTCGCCGTGCGCCGGCGGCTCGCATGCCGGACGCATTCGCGGAACAGCGCCGCGTAGTTCATCTTGATGCCGAGCCCTTTCATGATTCCGTCGAGACCGATCAGCGCGCGCAGCAAAAAGATGCTGTGGCGCGGCGATTTGTAGAGCTTGTGCTCGAACGCCATCTCGCCGACCGCGGTCGCCTTAGCGATCGCGTCGTATTCGTCAGGATGGTACAGGCGGTCGGTGATCACCGGCTCGAACAGCAGGTAGATGATCTTGACCATCGGCGCCGCGTCCTGCCCGCGCTCGAGGTAGCCGAGCTTGATCAGCGCCGCCGCCACCTCGGCGTCGTCGCCCTTGATGATCGCCTGGGCGAGCTGCAGGCTGGCCTTGCGTACCGGCTCGGAGAAATGGCGCACCGAACCGAAGTCGAGAATGCCGAGGCGCGGATGATAGCTGACCAGATAGTTGCCCGGCTGCGGATCGGTATGCAGCACGCCGAACTCAAGGATTTGCCGCCACACCAGGCAATAGTATTTGCGTGCGACCCACGCGCGCAGCTTGGCGTCGGTATGGGCGCCGAAGACGTCGGCCAGCTGATAGCCGTCGACGTACGACATCGTGAGCACGCGGCGCGAACTCAACTCCTTGACCACCCGCGGCAGCACGATCTCGTCGTCGTCGGCGAGCAGGCGGTTGAACTCGGCGAGATTGCGCGCCTCGGTGACGTAATCCAGCTCCTCGCGCAAACGCTCTTCGAGCTCGGCGTAGATCGTTTTGGTATCGATCTGCTGGCGCATGATATCGCCCGCGACCGCCTGCAGCGTGCGCAATAGCAGCTTCAAATTGCGCAGATCCTGCTCGACCGTCGCGTCGACCCCCGGGTACTGGATCTTGACCGCGACCTCGTCGCCGTTCTTGAGGCGCGCGCGATGCACCTGGCCGAGCGACGCGGCGGCAAACGCCTCGCGCTCGAAGCTGGCGAACAGTTGCTCGGGCGCCTTGGCGAACTCGCGGCGGATCTGTTTGGCGATCGTCGCGTAATCCATCGGCGGCACGCTCGATTGCGTCGCCTTGAGGATATCGAGCGCCTCGCCGGGCAGCAGGTCGGCGCGCGTCGAGAGCATCTGGATGAGCTTCATGAAGGCGCCGCGCAACTGCTTGGAGCCCTCGACGATGCGCCGCGCGTTCTTGAGATGGGTATCGAGCAGCTCCTGTTCGTAACGCCCCGAGGCCAGAAACGGCCTGCGCAGCGCGTTCCACAGGTAACTCGAACCGACCTGCGAGGCGAGCCCGCCAATCTTGATTGCGCGGCGCGCGCGTCCGCTGGTCAGTTGCTTGCGTTCAGCCATCAGTGCCGTCCCGGCCCTATCCCGACCCGATTGATCATGGTCGCGGCCAGCGCCGCGCCGAATCCGTTGTCGATGTTCACCACGGTCATGCCGCCGGCGCAACTGTTGAGCATCCCGAGCAGCGCCGCGAGCCCGCCGAACGACGTCCCGTAGCCGACGCTGGTCGGCACCGCGATCACCGGCACGGCGACCAGCCCGGCGACCACCGAGGGCAGCGCCCCTTCCATCCCGGCGACGACGATCAGTACGCTCGCATTCTCCAGCGCCGCGAGGCTCGCGGTCAGGCGATGGAGCCCGGCGACGCCCACGTCATAGAGCCGCTCGACGCGATTGCCGAACAGCTCGGCGCACAACGCGGCCTCCTCGGCGACCGGGATATCCGAAGTGCCCGCGCTCACGATCATGATCGTGCCGTGGCCCGACGGCGCGGCCGGCTCTCGCACCACCATCCCGATCTGCGCGTCGGCGCGATAGTCCAGCGCGCGCAGCTGGCGCTTGACCGCGCGCGCCTTGGCCGCGTCCAGGCGCGTGACGATCAGGTTGACGCCCGAGGCCACGATCCGTTTGCCGATCGCCGCAATCTGCGCGGCGCTCTTGCCCGTGCCGAAGACCACCTCGGGCACCCCGCGGCGCAGCGTGCGATGATGGTCGAGGCGGGCGAAGCCCAGATCCTCGAAGCCCAGATGCCGCAAGCGCTCGAGCGCGGTCGGCACCTCGAGGCGGCCCGCGGCGACCGCCGCAAGGATTTCGCTGATTTTCTTCTCCGTCATCGGCGGCGCGGGTCGGCGGCGCGCAGCGGGCGCTCCAGGTGAATCACGACTTCGCGCACCGCGCGCGCGTCGCTGCGCGCGACCGAGATCGTCATATCACCGGCCTTGAGCTGCTCGCCGGGCTTCGGAATATGGCCGAGGCGCTCGACCACGAAGCCGCCGATACTAGCATACTCGGCGGCCTCGGGCAGGTTCAGTCCAAAGCGCTCGTTGAGCTCGGCGACGCCGGCCAGCGCCGATACCGCGAGCGATCGCGGGCCGACCACTCGCGCCAGCTCCTCGCGCACGTCATGCTCGTCCTCGATATCGCCGACCACCTCTTCGAGCAGGTCTTCCATCGTGATAATTCCCGACGCGCCGCCGTACTCGTCGACCACCACGGCCAGCGTCTCGCGCGTGCGCTGGAGCGCGAAGAGGATTTCGTCGAGCGGTGTCGCCTCGGAAAAATAACTCACCGGGCGCGTCACCTCGGCGACCTGGCGCGACAGGTCGGGCGCTTCGAGCAGGTCGAAGGCGTGGACCACGCCGACGATATTGAAGATGCGCTCGTGGAACACCGGAATGCGCGTGAAGCCTTCGCGCCGGACCAGCTCGATCACGCCGGCCAGCGTCGTCTCCTTGGGCACCGCTTCGACCTGCACCAGCGGCACCATCGACTTGCGCGCGCCGGCGCGGGTGAAGCGGAAGATGCGGCTGATCATCTGCTGCTCGGCGGGTAGAATCGCGTCGGCGCCGGGCGCGGCGGGAGCGCCGGCTGTGCCGTCGGCATGCGGCCGCAGCACCAGCCTCGCAAGATCCTCGCGGCTTAGAAAGACGCTCTCGGCGTCGGGCGAGACGCCGGCGATCTTCCGCAGGCCACGGCTGATCGTGGTCTCGGCGGCGAGCAGCGGCGCCAGGAGCATCGCCATGATAGTCAGCGGACGCGCGGTCATCCGCGCGACCCACAGTGGGGCGCGCAGGGCGAGCATCTTGGGCATCGACTCGCCCAGGATCAGCGTGATCGGGGCCAGAATGAACGGCGCCAGGAAGGAGCTGCGCGGATTGATCGTATGCAGAAAGCTGGTCAGTGCGGCGGCGGCGACTACCGTCGCCAGGTTGTTGCCGGTCAGCAGCAGCGCGACGATCCGATCGCGCCGCTCGAGGATGCGGCTCAGGGCATGCGCCGCCTTGCTGCCGCGCTCGCGCTCGGCGCGGACCTTGAGCTCGTCGGCGGCGACCAGCGCGATCTCGCTGGCGGCAAAGAACGCCTGGCACAGCACGCAGGCCGCCAGCAGGCCGATCAGCCACGCTATTGCCATCGCTTGAGCCTCACCATCTCGACTGTCGCGCCGCGCACCCGCTCGATCGTCGCGGCAAAATCTCCCAGGCGGAATTTTTCGCCGCTGTGCGGCACCCGTCCGAGCCGCCGCAGCACCAGGCTGCCGAGCGTCCGCGAGCCCGCCGCGCCCAGATCGCCGACGCCGCCGATCGCCTCGCGCAGCCGATCGATCTCGATCGCGCCGACTACCAGCCATTCGCCGTCACCGGCCGGCGTGACCTCGGGCCCTTCGTAATCGAATTCGTCGCGAATCTCGCCGAACAGCTCCTCGAGCAGGTCCTCGAGCGTGATCAGGCCGAGTACCCGGCCATACTCGTTGACCACGATCGCGAGCTGAAAGCGCCCGCGCCGCATCTCGTCGAACATCTCGGCCAGCGGCTTGCCCGGCGGCACGTAATCGGCCCGCCGGATCAGGCGCTCGAGACGGGGCGGCACCGGCTCGAGCCGGCGCTTGACGAGATCCTTGACGTGCAGCACGCCGACGATATTGTCGCGGCTCTCGCGAAAGATCGGCACGCGCGAGAAATGGCCGGCGACGAATTCCGCCACCAGCCGCTCGGGCGGCGTCGCGATATCCAGCGCAAACATCTTGTCCCGCGGCGTCATCACCTCGGCCACCCGCCGGCTGCCGAAATCGAACACCCGATGGATCAGCTCGCGCTCCTGCGGCTCGACCTCGCCCTGGAACTCGCTGACCTTGAGCAGCGCCTTGAACTCTGCCTCCGAGACCGGCTCGGGATGCGGCGCCGGCGCCGCCGGCGCAAACCAGCGGGCCAGCGGATGCGCGATCCGCACCAGCGCCGCCAGTGGCTGCGCCGTGACCATCGCGACCAAAGCCGGAAAGCCCAGCGCGAAGGTCTTGGGTGTGATGTCACAGAAGATCAGCACCACCACCAGCATCAGCGGCACCGCGACATACGCGCCCACCGGCCCGAGCCACATCAGCAGGAAGGTCGTCGCCAGGCATTCGGCAAAAACGTTGGCCGCTTCGTTGAATCCGATTATCACGATCAGCGATTCGAGCGGATGCTCCATCAGGCGGTCCAGCGCGCCGCGCACCGCGCCGCCCAGCCGCTCGCGCGTATGCTCCATGCGGACCAGCGCGAACAGCGCGGTCTCCGAAGCGGCGAGTAGCGCGCTCATCAGCAGCAGAAAAGCGACCGCAATTGGGATCAATAGCATCGTGCTTCAGCCGGGCCCGCGGAGCTGGTCCCATCCGCCATGCCGCGGCGCCGCGCCGCCAATCAGATGCGCGCCCGCGCCGCGCGTGATTACGCCGATCCGTGCGACCGCCACGCCCAGCCGCCGGCTGAGCGCGCGCGCCGAAGCACCCGGGCGCAGGCAAAAAAGCAGTTCGTAATCCTCGCCGCCGCTGAGCGCGAGCGTCGCGTCGTCGCCCGCGATCTGCCGATAGGCCGCTGACAACGGAAGCGCCGGCGCCTCGATCCGTGCGCCGACCGCGCTACGCTCGAGCAGGTGGCCCAGGTCCTGCCAGAGGCCGTCGCTGATATCGATCGCCGCCGGCACCGGACGTATCCGCGCCAGGCGCTGACCCGCCGCGAGCCGGGCGATCGGATTGCGCCAGCGATCGATAACGAATTTGCGCGCCGCGCCACGCGCCCGCAGTTTGCCGGCGAGCACGCGCCAACCCATCGCGGCGTCGCCGAGCGTGCCGGTGACGAAGATTTCATCGCCCGGCCACGCCGCGTCGCGCCGCATCGGCGCGCCCCGCACCTCGCCCATCTGCGCGATCGTGATCGCGAGCGCCGTGCCGCGGGTCACGTTACCGCCCACGATATCGACGCCCGCCGCGCGCGCCGCCGCGCCGAGTCCCGCGTACAACCGGTCGAAAAAGCGCGCGCTCAGCCCCGCCCGTATCGCCAGGTTGACCACGCATACGGTCGGCAGCCCGCCCATCGCCGCGATATCGCTCAGATTGACGGTCAGCGCACGCGCGCCGATCTCCTCGGGCGACGCCCAGCCGACCTCGAAATGCACCCCCTCGACCATCGAATCGATCGTCACGAGTTGCGGCGCGCGGGGCGCCGCGACCACCGCGCAATCGTCGCCCGGACCGAGCACGACGCGGCGGCTCTGGCTCAGACGCGCGGTCAGCCGGGCGATTAACGCGAATTCTCCGGGCGGATAGCTCATGCGGACCGCCCTTCTTCGATCGTCACTTCGGTTGCTTGGCGGATGGTCAGGGGCCGTTCGGCGCGCGCCGTAGCGCGGCGGCAAGGAGCAAGGATTGCACGCTAGTCAGGCTAGACTATCGCCATAACGTGGGCAAGCAACCGCGCCGCGCTCCGCCTCAGGGGGCGAAATGTCTGGAAAAATTCCCGGTCCCGTGGCAAGCTGACAGGCTGAGCGGGTTGTCGGCATTGACCACTGCTGAACCAGAGCATCGCAATGACCATCGTAAACGGAGAGCATAGATGAAGGAGTCGCAGGAAAAGCCCATTGGACTCGCCGCGAAACCCACGCGGCCGCAGGATTTCTACGATAGCGTCAAGCGCAAGTTCGCCGAGGAGCGCGACCTGCGGCTGAAATACCGGCCCGAGGGCACCTCGCAATACAACTCGGACCTGACCGGCGACTTGGCGCGCTACGAAGTCGACCCGTACGCGGGCGCCGCACCGGATCGCGCGCCCATCAACGATACCGTCGAATGCCTCTTTATCGGCGGCGGTTTCTCGGCGCTGCTGACCTCCGCGCGCCTGCGCGAATACGGCGTCGAGAGCATCCGAATCGTCGAGCGCGGCGCCGATGTTGGCGGCACCTGGTACTGGAACCGCTACCCGGGCGTCGCCTGCGACGTGGTCGCATACGACTATCTGCCGCTGCTCGACGAGCTCGACTACGTGCCCAAGAACCACTACTCGCGCGGTCCGGAGATCTTCGCCCACTGCCAGGCGATCGCGCGCAAGTACAATCTGTACGAACTTGCGACATTCAATACGACCGTCACCTCCACCGTATGGAACGAAGCCGAGCGGATGTGGCATGTCGCCACGGACCGCGGCGATCGGATGAAGGCGCGCTTCGTGATCTGCGCCAACGGCACGCTCTCCAAGCCCAAGCTGGCCAGGATCGCGGGCCTCGAGACCTTCAAGGGCCATTCGTTTCATACCTCGCGATGGGACTACGCATATACCAGGTCCGACCTCTCGGGACTCGAAGATAAAGTCGTCGGGATCATCGGCACCGGGGCGACCGCGGTGCAGGCGATTCCCGGTCTGGGCGCGGCGGCCAAGGAACTCTACGTCTTCCAGCGCACCCCATCGTCAATCGATATTCGTGACGATTGGCCGACCGACCCCAACTGGGCGCGCAGACTGAGCCCCGGATGGCAGTCGCGGCGGCGCGCGCTCGCCCGGATGGAACCGCAGATGACCGACGCGCAGAAGATCAAGCAGGCCGGCCTGTCGCACGAGGAGAAGATCCGCCGCCAGGAGAACGCCAACATCGAGGCCATGATGCGCATTCATCAGCGCATCGACGCGACGGTCAAGGATCCCGCCACCGCCGCGGCGCTCAAGCCGTGGTACATGCTGATGTGCAAGCGTCCGTGCTTCCACAATGACTATCTGCCGACCTTCAACCGCCCCAACGTCCACCTGGTCGATACGCACGGCAAGGGCATCACCGAGATCAACGAACGGGGACCGGTGTTCGAGGGCCGGCAGTACGCGCTCGACGTGCTGATCTACGCCACCGGCTTTGAGGTGCAAAAAACCGGCATCTACAACCAGATCAAGGGCGAGCAGGGCCTCGAGCTCAACGACAAGTACCGCGACGGCATCCGCACGCTGCTCGGGATCCATTCGCAGGGCTATCCCAATCTGTTCATCATGGGCGGCTATCAGGCGTCGTTCCAGTTCAACCTGACCGACATGCTGCAGGCCCAGGGCGACCATATCGCCGGATGCATCGACTACGCCCGCCGCCATGGCTATCACTCCATCGACGCGACGCCGAAGGCCGAGGAATGGTGGGTGCAGGAAATCATCGAGCATCGCGGCAAGACCAGCCGCAATCAGGAATGCACGCCCGGCTACTACAATTTCGAGGGCGAGTTTCAGCGCCGCCAGGACGGCAACTACAACGGCGGCTTCTTCCAGTACTGCAATCACCTCAATCAGGTGCGCGAGCGTATGAGCGAACATTTCGTCTTCGCGAAGAAGTAGATCGCGCCAGCCTGCCGATGCGGCGGGGGGAGTAGATTCCCCCGCCCATCAACGTTCCCGCGCTTGGCCATGCGCTCCGCCGGGCCGGGCAAAGGAAGGAATAAAATCGCGAGTGGACTGAGTAATCGCCCGCGATTACTCAGTGGTGTGCCGCGCGGGACGCCATACCGGCGGCGACAGGCTCGGGCCACCAGCGCAGCTTGATCCTGCCCGCGACGCCGACCAGTCCGATCATCACCGGCACCTCGATCAGCGGACCGATGACCGCGGCGAAGGCCTCGCCACTGGAAATCCCGAAGGTCGCCACGGCGACCGCGATCGCCAGCTCGAAGTTATTCGACGCGGCCGTAAACGAGAGCGTGCAGCTCTGCGCATACGAGGCGCCGCTCCATCCGCTCATCGCGAACGACAGCGCAAACATGATCGTGAAATAGAGCATCAGTGGAATCGCGATGCGCACGGCGTCGAAAGGTAATTCGACTATCGCGCGACCCTTGATCGAAAACATCACGACGATCGTAAAGAGCAGCGAGGCCAGCGTAATCGGCGCGATCCGCGGGATGAAGCGTTCGTAATACCAGGCCTTGCCGCGGCGCCGCGTGAGCGTTATCCAGGTGATGAAGCCGGCCGCGAACGGCACGCCGAGATAGATTCCCACACTCGCCGCGATTTCCCCGATCGTCACGTTGACTACCGCGCCGCCCAGCCCAATCCATCGCGGCAACACGGTCACGAAGACCCAGGCGAAGACCGAGTAAAAGAGCACCTGGAAGATCGAATTGAACGCCACCAGCCCGGCACAGTAGTCCGCATCGCCGTGCGCGAGATCGTTCCAGACGATGACCATCGCGATACAGCGCGCGAGTCCGATCAGGATCAGCCCGGCCATGTAGGCCGGATGACCGCGCAGGAAGAGCACCGCCAGCGCGAACATCAGGGTCGGGCCGATTATCCAGTTCTGGACCAGCGAGAGCCCCAGGATTTTCCAGTCGCGGAAGACGTCGCCGAGTTCGTCGTAGCGGACCTTGGCCAGCGGCGGATACATCATCAGGATCAGTCCGGCCGCGATCGGCACGGAAGTCGCGCCGATACTCAGTGTGTCGATCGCCGTCCTGACGCCCGGGGCGCAATAGCCAATCGCCACCCCGGCGGCCATCGCAATAAATATCCACAGAGTGAGGTAACGATCGAAAAACGAAAGCCGGCGCATCATCGAAGACTGGCTAATCGGCAAATACTCCCCCCTAATCGCAGCAGTTTTCATCGGACCGGTTCCCGCAAACGGATTTGCGCGAGGTAATGCCGGAGCGCGCCGGGCTGCGCTCAGCCTTGCGGATCGTCCGGCCGCCTGATTTTGCCAATCTCATTCGCGTGCGCCCGCAACGCCATCGCGCCGAGTGCCTCGAACGGCAGACTGGCGAACAGCTTGATGCGATTTTCGAGTTCGGTATAGACGCGCAGGAAGCACTGCCGACGGTGCTCCTCGGTGCCGGCAAATGCCGCCGGATCGGCCGCGCCCCAATGCGCCGTGATCGGCTGGCCGGGCCATAGCGGGCACTCCTCGCCGGCCGCCTGATCGCAGACGGTGAAGACAAAATCCAGCGCCGGTGCGCCCGGCGCGGCGAATTCGTCCCAGCTCTTGCTGCGCAAATCGCTGGTCGCATAGTTGAGGCTGCGCAGCAACTCGAGCGTGAGCGGATGAACCTCGCCCTGCGGATGGCTGCCCGCGCTGAAGGCCCGCAGACGGCTCCTGCCCCAGCGATTGGCCGCGCATTCCGCCATGATGCTGCGCGCGGAGTTGCCGGTGCAGAGAAACAGCACGTTGAATATCTTGTTCGTCATCGCTCGCAATCATCCGGATACTTGACTTTGGAGCATTGGATTTAAGACGCCGCACGGGACTATCAACGGCGCGACGCGCGGCCACCCGGCACGGCCAATTTCCCGGCGGACGCCGCTGCGGCGGACGTCCGTCGCGCGATCCGCCGCGCGCGCGATCGGCGCGCCGGGGGTTTGCCCGCTGGCGCGGTGGCCGGCGGACACGCCGTCAGGCAGGCCTCGGCGTCGCCGCCGCAACAGTTCTCAGTTAGATAGGCCAGCAACGCGTTCATCGCCGCGTAGTTGGCCGCATAGATGATCGATCGGCTGTGGCGCCGCGACGCGATCAGTCCGGCGTGGCGCAACTGGTTGAGATGAAACGACAGCGTCGGCGACGGCAATCCCAGCCGCGCGCCGATTTCGCCGGCCGCCAGACCAGTTGGGCCGGCCTGCACCAGCGTCCGGAAAACCTCGAGGCGGCTTTCCTGGGCGAGCGCGCCCAGCGCGGCGATTGCGCTTGCCATCTCCATTGTTTCAGATATATAGAAATATCGAACGGTGTCAAGCGCGCACGGCTATCCACGGCAAACGAGTGCGTACCGCGCTTTCGATCAACCCCGTCACAGCGCGCCAATCAGCCGCGCGCCTCATTAAGGAGTCCTCGATGAATGAGCCAGGCGACCAGCAGGGCGAAGCAATCAGGGAACAGGTGCGCGAGAACTATGGCAAGGCCGCGATGCGGGCCGCGGCCGGCGCCACGGCAAGTTGCGGCGCCGGTGCGAGCGGATGTTGCGGTCCGTCGCCCGCGAGCAACGATCCGATCACCTCGAATCTTTACCGCCACGGCGAGACCACCGAACTGCCGGTGGCCGCGGTCGCCGCCTCGCTCGGCTGCGGCAATCCGACGGCGTTGGCCGAATTGCGCGCCGGCGAAGTGGTGCTCGGCCCGGAGTGCGAGTACGTGCCGGAGTTCTATCACCCCGAACGTGGCGACTGTATCCTGTCGGCGAGGCTTTCTGGGGGCGTCAGAACTGAAGATGGAAGTGATCCCCCTCCTGAATCATTAGCAGGGTGTTGATGAAAGGGTTGAATCACGAGCTTGGCGTGGTCTGATGACGTGACG
>JADMIL010000019.1 GCA_015478645.1 Candidatus Binataceae bacterium | reverse complement strand
GATTCTTCGCTGCGCTCAGAATGACAACCTAACTTGTGCAGAGGTTCCTTAGCGCAACAACTCTTGCAGAGCGGCGGTGAAGTTATGGCCGCATTGCGCGCCACCGCCGAGCTTGATCAGCGCATAGCGTTCGTCAGCGTCGAGCCGGTCCCATTGTGCCTGGCCGACCGCGACGCCCGCCGCGCGGGCATTCTCGACCAATTGAGCCGGCGGCGCGTTGGGTGGTTCGGCCGCGCTCCGCACCTCGTCGGGGAGCGGTTTGGCCGCTCCGGGACCGCGCGCCCGGATCGCCTCATCGAGAAAAATCCGCATCGCGTCGCATTCCTCGGCCGCCGCCGTCGGCAGATGACAGACCGCCAGCCGCTCGCCATGGCCGAGCGCCTGCCATTGCTCGAGGCTGATCTTGAGGCCCACGCGATCGAGCTTGCGCCGCACCGCCATCGGTACGCAGGCAAGCTGGTGATGGATCTCATCTTCGAAATTGAAATGGCGAATCATCGTGCAACCTCTCGGCGTCGTCTCCTGCCGCCGGCCCTAGTCTAGCATCCCGGCGGCCGCTCGCCTCTTGACGCAACGGGTTCTTTCAATGACGCTCGGATTAATGCGCGAACCGCGCGGCGCCGGCTGCCGGCCGCAATTGCGCCCCGCAGGCGCGCGCGAGCGGCACGGTTTGGGAACTCTTGATGGCGATCGAACAGACATGGGACGAGCGCGCGGTGCGCGCCATAGTCGACGGGCTCAAAGACGAGCCGGGCGCGCTGATGCCGATCCTGCGGCGGATTCAGGACGACCTCGGCTGGGTGCCGCCCGCCAGCGTTGCGCTGATTGCGAAAGCGCTCAATCTCTCGCGCGCCGAAGTCCACGGCGTGGTCAGCTTCTACCATGATTTCCGCCACGCGCCGCCCGGCCGCAACGTGGTCCGCGTATGCCGCGCCGAATCGTGCCAGGCGATGGGTGCCAACGCGCTCGTCGATCACATCAGCAAGCACTTGCGCGTCGAACTGGGCGCGACCAGCGCCGACGGCGCGGTCACGCTCGAGGCGGTCTATTGCCTGGGCAATTGCGCGCGCTCGCCGGCCATCGTAATCAACGGCCGGATCCTCGGCTGCGTAACGCCCGCGCGCTTTGACGAAGCGGTAACCGAATGCTGGGTGGATCGATGAGCGCGGCGACGATTTACGTGCCGGGCGATTCGGGCGCGCTCTCGATGGGCGCCGCGGCGGTCGCGGCGGCGATCGCGCGCGAAGCGGATCGGCGCGGCCTCGATCTCCATATCGTGCGCAACGGCTCGCGCGGCCTCTACTGGCTCGAACCGCTGGTCGAGGTCGCCACGGCGCGCGGCCGCCTGGCCTACGGCCCGGCCGCGACCCACGACGTCGCCTCACTCTTCGACGCGAACTTCCTCGCCGGCGGCGATCATCCGCTGGCACTCGGCCCGACCGAAGAGATCGACTACCTCAAGCGGCAGAATCGGCTGACCTTCGCCCGCTGCGGCATCGTCGATCCGCGCTCGCTCGACGACTATCTCGCGCACGGCGGCTATCGCGGATTGGGGCGCGCGATCGAGCTGAGCGGCGGCCAGATCGTCGAGGCGATCACCGCGTCAAATCTGCGCGGGCGCGGCGGCGCAGCCTTTCCCGCCGGCATTAAGTGGAAGACCACGCTCGACCAGCCGGCGACGCCGAAATACGTCGTCTGCAACGCCGACGAAGGCGACTCCGGCACCTTTTCCGATCGCATGATTATGGAGGGTGATCCGTTCGTCCTGATCGAGGGGATGACGATCGCGGCGCTCGCCGTCGGCGCGGCCGCCGGTTACATCTACCTGCGCTCCGAATATCCCGCCGCGCTGGTCGCGCTCAACCACGCGATCGGCGCGGCACGCGCGCGCGGCTACCTCGGCGCGTCGGTCTGCGGCAGCGGCCGGCCGTTCGAGATCACCGTGCGCGTCGGCGCCGGCGCCTATATCTGCGGCGAGGAGACCGCGATGCTCGAAAGCCTCGAGGGGCGCCGCGGGATGATCCGCTTCAAGCCGCCGCTGCCCGCGATCGCGGGCCTGTTCGGCCAGCCCACCGTGGTCAACAACGTGATCACGCTCGCCTCGGTCCCGGTGATCCTTGACCGTGGAGCAAAATTCTACAACAAGTACGGCCTCGGGCGATCGCGCGGCACGCTTCCGCTCCAGTTGGCCGGCAACGTCAAGCGCCCCGGCCTGGTCGAGACCGCCTTCGGCCTCACGCTGCGGGAACTGATCGAGGATTTTGGCGGCGGCACGGCGAGCGGCCGACCGCTGCGCGCGGTGCAGGTCGGCGGTCCGCTGGGCGCATGGTTTCCCGACGCGATGCTCGATCTGGCGATCGATTACGAGGCCCTTACCGGCGCCGGAGGACTGCTCGGTCACGGCGGCGTGGTGGTCTTCGACGACACCGTCGATCTGGCGCGGATGGCGCGCTATGCGATGGAGTTCTGCGCGCTCGAGTCGTGCGGCAAGTGCACGCCGTGTAGGATTGGCTCGACCCGCGGCGTCGAAGTGATCGACCGCATCATCGCGGGCCGCGATCGCGCGGCCAACGCCGAGTTGCTGCGCGATTTATGCGATACGATGGCGGCCGGGTCGCTGTGCGCACTGGGCGGACTCACGCCGCTGCCGGTGACCAGCGCGCTCAAACATTTCCCGCGCGACTTCGGCCTGGAGCGGGAGCCGGCGGACGCCGCCGCGCGGAGTTAGCGGTGGGCGTACAATTCAAGATCGGAGAAACGCCGTGTTAGCGATTGACGATCATGATCTCGGCACGCCGGAGCGCAAATCCGGCGCCAATTGCGGCGCGCTGGTTACGCTTGAAATCGACGGACGCAGCGTGACCGTCGCGGCCGGCACCTCGGTGATGCGCGCCGCCGCGCTGGCCGGCGCCGCGATTCCCAAACTGTGCGCGACCGATTCGCTCGAGCCCTTCGGCTCGTGCCGCCTGTGCCTGATCGAAATCGACGGGCGCAAGGGCTTTCCCGCCTCCTGCACCACACCCGCCGAAGCCGGCATGAAGATTCGCACGCAAAGCGAGCCGCTCGGCCGCTTGCGCCGCAATGTAATGGAACTCTACATGTCGGACCATCCGCTCGACCCTTTCCAATGCAAGGCGGGGGGGCGCTGCGAGCTGCATGAGATGGCGAACGTGGTGGGCCTGACGCAGGTCCGCTACGCCGCCGGCGGCCGCACCCATTCTGATCTGCCGGCCGACGCGAGCAATCCCTATTTTACCTTCGACCCCGCGCGCTGCATCGTATGTTCGCGCTGCGTGCGCGCGTGCGACGACGTGCAGGGAACTTTCGCGCTGACGATCGAAGGCCGCGGCTTCGACTCGCAGATGACCGCCGGACAGCATGAGCGTTACATCGACTCCGAATGCGTCTCGTGCGGGGCCTGCGTGCAGGCCTGCCCGACCGACGCGCTGATGGAAAAGACCGTGCTCGCGAGCGGCCGCGCCGATCGCGCGGTGGTCACCACCTGCGGCTATTGCGGCGTGGGCTGCTCGTTTAAGGCCGAACTGCGCGGCGACGAAGTCGTGCGCATGGTGCCGAACAAGGACGGTCTGCCCAACCACGGCCATTCGTGCGTCAAGGGACGCTTCGCGTGGGGCTACGCGATCCATCCCGATCGCGTGCGCCGGCCGATGATGCGCAAAACGATCAGCGACCCGTGGCGCGAAGTCGGATGGGATGAGGCGCTCGGCTACGCCGCGTCAGAACTCAAGCGGGTGCAGGCGAAGTACGGGCGCGGCGCACTCGGCGGAATCACCTCGTCGCGCTGCACCAACGAGGAAGCCTACCTGGTGCAGAAGCTGGTGCGCGCGGCCTTCGGCAACAACAACGTCGATACCTGCGCCCGCGTATGCCATTCGCCGACCGGCTATGGGCTCAAGACGGCCTTCGGCACGCCGGCCGGCACGCAGGATTTCGACTCCGTGATCGAGGCCGACGTGATCCTGGTGATCGGCGCGAATCCGACCGAGGGGCATCCGGTGTTCGCGTCGATCATGAAGCGCCGCTTGCGCAACGGCGCGCGGCTAATCGTCGCCGATCCGCGCGCGATCGAGCTGGTGCGGATGCCGCACGTGGCGGCCGACTACTTTCTGCAGCTCACGCCGGGCACCAACGTCGCGCTTTTCAACGCGCTCGCGCACGTGATCGTGACCGAGGGGCTGGCCGACGAAAAATTTATCGCCGAGCGCTGCGACCCGCGCGAATTCGGCATCTGGCGCAAGTTTATCGTCGAGCCGCGCAACTCGCCCGAAGCGGCGGAGCAGGTCACCGGCGTCGCGGCGGATAAAATTCGCGGCGCGGCGCGGCTGTATGCGCGCGGCCCCAACTCGGCGATCTATTACGGCCTCGGCGTCACCGAGCATAGCCAGGGCAGCACGGCGGTCCTCGCGATGGCGAACCTGGCGATGGTCACCGGAAATCTCGGCCGCCCGGGCGTCGGCGTCAATCCGTTGCGCGGGCAGAACAACGTGCAGGGCTCCAACGACGTCGGATCGTTTCCGCATGAGCTGACCGGCTATCGCCACGTCTCCGATCCGGTCCTGCGCGCCGAGTTCGAGCACGAATGGGGCGTGACGATCGACCCCGAGCCCGGCCTGCGCATCCCCAACATGTTCGATGCGGCGCTCGACGGCAGCTTCATGGGGATCTACATCGAGGGCGAGGATATCGCGCAGTCCGATCCGAACTCGCAACACGTTGCGGCGGCGCTGGGCGCGATGGAGATTGTGATCGTCCACGATATTTTCCTCAACGAGACCGCGAAGTACGCGCACGTCTTTCTGCCCGGATCGTCGTTTCTCGAGAAAAACGGCACCTTCACCAACGCCGAGCGGCGGATCTCGCCGGTGCGCAAGGTGATGGCGCCGCTCGCCGGCAAGGAGGATTGGGAGGTGACCTGCGCGCTCTCCAACGCGCTCGGCTACCCGATGAACTATGCTCATCCGTCGGAGATCATGGACGAGATCGCGCGGCTCACGCCGACCTTCGCGGGCGTCAGCTACGCCAAGCTCGATCGGCTGGGGAGTATCCAATGGCCCTGCAACGACGCCGCGCCAGACGGCACGGCGGTCATGCATACCGGCCAGTTCGTGCGCGGCAAGGGGCGCTTCATGCTCTCCGAGTACGTCGCGACCGATGAGCGCACCAGCGCGCGTTATCCATTGATTCTCACCACCGGACGGATCCTGTCGCAGTACAACGTCGGCACGCAGACCCGCCGCACGCGCAACGTCGTCTGGCACGCCGAGGATCGCCTGGAGATCCATCCGCATGACGCCGAACAGCGCGGCGTGCGCGACGGCGATTGGGTCGAAGTGGCGAGCCGCGCCGGCGCGATCGCGCTGCGGGCGACGATCACCGAGCGGGTCGCGCCGGGCGTGGTCTACACCACGTTCCATTATCCGGAGTCCGGTGCGAACGTCGTGACCACGGAAAATTCCGATTGGGCGACTAACTGTCCCGAGTACAAGGTCACCGCCGTGCAGGTGATGCCGACGGCGCGCCGCCCCGAGCGTCTCCCGCCGGATCGGGTGATCGCCGCGGCAAATCCGGGCGGTCGCTAACGCGCGGATTGCATTGGCGCCGTGGCGGATTCACGCGGATGGAGATTCATCATCTGGTCAAGATGGCTAACGAGATCGGCGGCTACTTTGCCGCGATGCCCGATCATGAAGAGGCGGTCAGCTCGATCGCGCAGCATCTGCGGAATTTCTGGGAGCCGCGGATGCGCCGCGAGTTGATTGCCTATGCGCGCCACGACGAAGGCAATTTGAAACCGATCGTGCGCGAGGCGGTATTGCGGCTCGCGGCGCCGGCGGCGAATTCTTGACGATGCTGCGCGGTGCGATTTCGGGCTTCGGCGAAGTGGCGGCCCAGGCTCATATTGCGGGATGGCGGACGCGGCCGGGCGTCGCGATCGTCGCGATTCACGATCCGGCCTCCGCACGGCGCCATCAGGCGATCAATCTGCTCAAGAACGTTCGCGTTTACGACGACCTCGATCTGATGCTCGACGGCGAGGCGCTCGACTTCGTCGATATCGCGAGTCCTCCCGCCTTCCATGCGGCGTCGGTGCGCAAGGCGCTCGCGGCCGGTGCCCACGTGCTGGTCGAAAAGCCGGCCTGTTTCAGCTCCGCCGAACTCGACGGGCTGGCCGCGCTGGCCGACGCGCGCGCGAGCGTCCTGATGTGCGTGCATAACTGGAAGTACGCGCCGGCCTATCGCCGGGCGCATGAACTGATCGCGGCGGGACGGCTCGGCGAACTGCGTTACGTGTCGCTCACACGGCTGCGCAGCGGAGCGGCTGGCGGTGGCGGCAGCGCGGTTGGCGGCGAGCGCTGGCGGCTCGATCCGAAGACCGGCGGCGGTCTCCTGATCGATCATGGATGGCACGTCTTCTACCTCATGCAATGGCTGATGGGCGGTGATGCGCCGGCGAGCGTCGCGGCCCACCTGGGACGGCCCGACGGTTCGCGTCTGGACGATCTGGCCGACCTGCGCATTGAGTTTCCGCGCGGACGGATCGCGTCGGCGCATCTGTCGTGGCGGAGCCCCGCCCGGCGGACCTCGGCGCTGCTTTACGGCGCCGAGGCGATGCTCGAAATCGAAGGCGATCGGATTTTGCTGACCGACCGGTCTGGAGCGAGCGAGGATCTCTCCGTGAGCGACCTGCCCGATGACTCGTATCATGCGGCATGGTTCGCCGGGATGGCGGTCGACTTCGAGCGCGCAATCGACGCGGGATGCGACGGTTCGATTGTGGACGAGAATCGCGCCGAGGTTCGCGGCGCGGTGGCGCTGACCGAGGGGTCATTGCGCTCGGCCGAAGCTGGCGGCGCGCGCGTTCCGGTCACGCTGTAATTCACCATCAGTCACACATTATGTAGCGGATACTGGCGACGACTGCCTGGCGCGCGCGCGATCGCGCGACACAGGTGATCTGTCCACATCCCTATTGACTTTAGAATTGGCGCGGTTACGATGCCTATTGACCGCTAGGTTAGGGCAAGCTGGGGTGTAGCGATCGCCATCGTGGGGATGAGCGATCGGCTGGGCTCAGGTCGCGTGTCTTTTGAGAGACACGCCGGACCGGGTACCCCAAAGAAATAACTGCGCGGCCGTTTTTAATGCCAGCCGACATCAAGATGACTACCGCTGATGCGCGCATCACCGCCGCCGAACCGCGCGCGAGTTCCGCCGAGTTACGGGCGCAAGACTCGCGCGACGAAATTCTGAAGGCGGCCACTGCGCTTTTTGCCAATCGCGGGTTCCACGAGACCTCCATGTCGGAAGTCGCCAAAGCCGCCAGCGTGAGCAAGGCACTGATTTTCTGGCACTTCAAGACCAAGGAAGATCTGTTCATGGCGGTTTTGAGCGGGCTGCTCGAGCCGTATTTCATCGATTTTACCGAAGAGGCGGGTGCGCTGGACGAAAAGGCGCAGATAATCCGCCTGATTGAGCTGTACCTGCTGTTCGTGCGCGACAATGCGGGTTCGATTCGGTTTTTCGTCGCGCAATTGCTCCATGATGAACGGCCGTCGGACGGCTTGGCCAACCAGGTAATGCAGCTTTACGACGGCTATCGCACGCTGCTCGTCGATCTGATTGGACGGGCGCAAAATAACTTCGTTTGTATCCGGGATTTTCCGCCGCTGGCGGTCGCCAACATGCTGCTCGCGACGCTCAACGGACTGTTAATCGGCTTTCTATTTACCGCCGATCAAGCGGTGCAGGTCGAGAGTGCTGTCAGCATGATCCGGCAGTGGCTTTTTCACGACGGACCGCAGGTCGGCTTGCCGCCGTCGTTGTAAACACATTTAGCGGACTAGCCGGCTGCGCCGCGTTCGCGCTGACTGGCAGGAGATCGAAATCAGATGCGCGTGCCTTTGAAACAGATGCTCGACCTGGGTCGCTACATGGGCCGCAAGAAGCGCGCGGGAGAAAAATATTTCCCGCTGGTGCTGATGCTTGAACCGCTGCACGCATGCAATCTGGCCTGTATCGGATGCGGCCGGATAGTCGAGTACAAGGACACCATCCGCGACCAGATGCCGCTCGAAGACGCGGTCGGTGCGGCTGCCGAAGCCGACGCGCCGATCGTCTCGATCTGCGGCGGCGAACCGCTGATGTACAAGCATATCGTGCCGCTGACCAAGCGGCTGATCGAAGAGCAAAAGCGCCACGTGATGATCTGCACCAATGCGATTCTGGTCGAGCGCTTTATCAAGCAGGTCGCGGCGAGCCCGTATCTGAGCTTCAATCTGCATATCGACGGGATGCGCGAGACCAACGATCGGATCCTGGCGCGCGACGGCCATTTCGACACCGTCGTGCGGATGATCAAGTTGCTCAAGGAAAAAGGCTATCGCGTGCAGACCAACTCGACGGTGTTCCGCGAGACTGACGCGGAAGAGGTCGAGGAGCTGATCAAGTTTCTGGGCGGCCTGGGGGTCGACGGGATGCTGGTGACGCCGGGGTACCATTACCAGGTGCTGACCAACGACGATCTCTATCTGACCAAGGAAGAGATGCCGCTCAAGTTCCAGCGCGTGCGCAAGCTGGCCGACGATTACAAGATTATCAACACGCCGATTTACCTCGACTACCTGGTCGGCGAGCGCGACCTGCTGTGCAGTCCGTGGACCACCGTGACGCGCAATCCGCGTGGCTGGAAGGGACCCTGCTACCTGATCACCAACGGCCATTACAAGAGTTTCGCCGAACTCCATCAGGCGACCGACTGGGAGTACTACCGCACCAAGCAGGACGTGCGGTGCCGCGACTGCAAGCTCCATTCGGGCTTCGAGGGCACGGTGGCGATGGACTTCGGCAAGAATCTGAAGGACTCGTGGCGGATGGTGCGGCATTACGTGGCGTGAGGCCTCGGGTGGCATGATCGGGTGCGCGACGGATGCGGGCGGCTCTCGTGGCGGCGCGCGCCAATCCGATCCGGGTGGCGAGCGCGGATGCGCGGCAAAAACTCACCGCGTCGCGCGCGAGGGCATCGCGCTCATCTGACGGCGGTGCGCCTGCGCGCTAGCCGCGGCGCGCGCGGTTTGGGCGTTCGCCGTCTAACGATTCATCGCGATTGTTCTTGCAGTCCGATTTGGGAAAGCAGCCGATGCGGGACGTCAAACCCATTGAAGCGATCACGGCCGTCGAAATGACCGGCGAGTCCGCCGATCGTGAATTCGATTTCGAGCTTTACTTGCGGCAGCGCGCTGCGCTGGTCGAGCAGGCGCTGGCCGACCGGGTGGCCGATGCGCATGGACCGGCGAGCCGCCTGCTCGAGGCGATGCGCTACAGCCTGCTGGCCGGCGGCAAGCGCCTGCGTCCGGTCCTGGCGCTCGCGGCGTGCGAAGCGGTCGGTGGCGCGATCGACGTGGCAATGAGCTTCGCCTGCGCGATCGAGATGATTCACACCTACTCGCTGGTGCATGACGATCTGCCGTGCATGGACGACGACGATCTGCGCCGCGGCCGTCCGACCAACCATAAGGTGTATGGCGAGGCGATCGCGACGCTGGCCGGCGACGGGCTGCTGACCGACGCGTTCAAGGTGCTCGCGCAGGCGGCGGCGCAAAGCGGCGCGGCGCATAGCGCACCCGAGGCGTTGCTCGAGACGATCGCGGAGCTGGCCGACGCGGCGGGTTCGGCCGGGATGGTCGGCGGACAGGTGATCGATCTCCTGGGCGAAGGCCGCGACCTGCGTTTGGCGGAGCTTGAAGAGCTGCATCGCCGCAAGACCGGTGCGCTGTTTGTCGCCGCGGTCCGTGGTGGCGCGCGCCTGGGTGGCGGGTCACCGGAAGAATTGACGGCGCTCGGCGCATACGGCGCGGCGCTGGGCCTGGCCTTCCAGGTGATCGACGACCTGCTCGACGTCGAGTCGTCGGCGGAGGATCTGGGCAAGCGCACCAACAAGGACCAGGCGCGCGGCAAGGCGACCTATCCGGCGCTGCTCGGGGTCGAGCGTTCGCGCGATCTGGCGCGCGAGCTGGCCGGCAAAGCCGAGCGCGCCCTGGGCGCCTTCGACGATCGCGCAGCACCGCTTCGGCTGCTCGCGGCGTACGCGGTGGAGCGCAAATTGTGAGCGACGAACGGGTCACGAGCGCGGCGCTTCCGTCGTCCGCGCCGCATGCCGCCGGCGCCGCGCCGCATTCGCACGATCGCGCGTCGGGGCCTCCGCGCCAGGCGATGCTGGTCGAGCCGGGGCGCCTCGAGTTGCGCGAGTTCATTCCGCCGCATCCGGGACCGGGCGCGATCCTGCTCGAAATCAGGTGCGCGCTGAGTTGCGGCACCGATTTGAAGGCCTATCGCCGGGGCCATCCGATGTGGAAGCTGCCGGCGCCGTTCGGCCATGAGTTTGCCGGCGTGGCCGCCGAGGTGGGCGCGGGCGTCGCACAGTTCCGGGAGGGCGACGAGCTGATGGCGGCGCCGACGGCGCCGTGCGGCGCGTGCTTCTATTGCGATCGCGGGCAGGAGAATCTCTGCGCGCAGGCGATGGAGCTGATGGTGATGGGCGGGTATGCGGATTACATTTTGATTCCGCCGCACGTGGTCGCGCGCAACACTTTTCGCAAGCCGGCCGCGCTGCCGTTTGAAGAGGCGGCGCTGCTCGAGCCGCTGGCCTGCGTGGTCCATGCGCAGGCGCTGGCGCGGGCGGAGAAATCCGAGACCGTGCTGATTGTTGGCGCGGGTCCATTTGGCTTGCTGCAGATGCTCGCGCTCCGGGCCGCGGGCGTGCGCGAAGTGGTGGTCGCGGGACGCGGCGCGAGCCGCCTGGGCTGGGCCGGCGAGCTCGGCGCCGACCGCGTGATCGACGTCACGCAGACCGACGCGGCCGGCGCGGTGGCGTCGCTCAATGGCGGCCACGGACCCGACCTGGTGATCGAATGCACCGGGCAGGTGGACGGCTGGCAGGAGGCCTTTGCGCGCGTGCGGCGCGGCGGGCGAGTGGTGTTCTTCGGCGGATGCGCGGTAGGCACCGCGATCAGCGTCGATACACGCCGGATGCATTACGATAACCTGACCCTGCTGGCGCCGTTTCATTTCCGGCCGCGCGACGTGCGCGAGGCCTACGAACTGTTGTGCGGCGGCGGGCTCGGCGCGGGGCGGATTATCAACGCGCGCCGGCGGCTCAGCGAATTAGCCGACGTTTTTGCATTGCTCGAACGGAGTGCCGTGCTCAAGTGCGCGGTAATCCCGTGAGGCGTCGCGAGCGCGCCGACCGCGGCCGGGCGGGGATGGCCGCGCTGGCGATGCGGGCCGCGCCCGCCGCGCCGGGCTGCGGAGTAGTTGAGGAATAACGGACGGATTTGTGTTTATGGACCAACCTGCACCGATGACAACTGACGGTTCGCCGGCAATCAGCGTGGCGCCCGCGCGCGACGAATTTGCCGCGCGGCTCGATTTCACGATCGCCGAAGCCCAGCGCGCGCTGCTCCAGCAGCAGCATCCCGAGGGCTACTGGCAGGCGGCGCTCGAAGCCAACGCCGAGATGAACGCGGAGGCGATCATTTTCCATCGCTTCATGGAGGCCGAACTCGACGCGCCGACCGAGGCCAAGCTCAAGAAGCTGCTGATCGATACTCAGCAGGGCGACGGTAGCTGGACGCTGTTTCCGGGTGGCGAGGGCCATCTGTCGACCTCAATCGAAGCCTACTTCGCGCTGAAGCTGACCGGGATGCGCGCGGGCGACGAGCCGATGATGCAGGCGCGGCGGTGGATCCTGGCGCGCGGCGGAATCGTCAATGCGGGCACGCTCGCGCGGGTCTATCTGGCGACGATGAACCAGGTGACGTGGGATGCGGCGCCGTCGCTGCCGGTCGAGATCGGGCTGCTGCCCAACTGGTTTCCGGTCAATATGTACGAGCTTTCGTCGTGGGCGCGCGGCACGCTGTTCGCCACGATGGTGCTTGAGGCCAAGCGTCCGGTGCGCGAGATTCCGTGGCAGGACGGCGTGCTGGAGCTCTATATCCAGCCGCCCCATTTTACGAAATTCAAGATGCTGCGCGGCGCGCGGACGCTCTCGCTGCGCAACGCACTGATCGGCGCCGACCATGCACTGCGGTTTTACGATCGGCATCATCTGAAAGGGCTGCGCGCGCGCGCGCTGCGCCATGCGGAAAACTGGCTCCTCGAACATCAGGACGCCAACGGGTCGTGGGGCGGAATCCAGCCGTGCTACCTGCTGAGCGCGATGGCGCTGAAGGGGCTCGGCTACCGCAACGACCATCCGGTGATCGCCAAGGCGCTGACGGCGGCGCGCGAGCTGATCTGGGAGCAGGGCGATTCGATCATCTATCAGCCGTGCGTGTCGCCCAACTGGGACACCGCGCTGGCGGCCAAGGCGCTGATCGACTCAGGCCTGCCAGGCGACGATCCGGCGCTGCGCGGCGCGGCGAAATGGCTAATCGATCATCAGATATTCAAGAAGGGCGACTGGTCGGTGAAGCGGCCCGAGCTCGAGCCGGGCGGATGGGCGTTTGAGTTTTACAACGATTGGTTTCCCGACGTCGACGACTCGGCGGTAATCCTGATGGTGCTGGCCGAAGCGGCGCATGATGACGCGGCGGCGCGCGAGCGCGCGATCAAAGTGGGCGCCAACTGGGTCATGGGGATGCAATCGAAAGATGGCGGGTTCAGCGCATTCGACGCCGACAACACCTCCGAGTGGATCAACCAGGCGCCGTTCGCCGACGTCGAGGCGGCGACCGATCCGACCTGCGCCGATCTGACGGGACGGGTGCTCGAAATGATGGCCGCGGTTGGCTATCGTGCGGATCATCCGGTGGCGCGCCGGGCGATCGCGTGGCTCAAGCGCGATCAGGAGGCGGATGGATCGTGGTGGGGGCGCTGGGGCGTGAGCTACATTTACGGGACGTTCTCGGCGCTGTCGGGCCTGCGCGCGATCGGCGTGGAGGTGAGCGAACCGTGGATCGGGCGCGCGGTGGCGTGGTTCAAATCGGTACAAAACGAGGATGGCGGGTGGGGCGAAAGCTGCCTTGCGGACAAGGATCCGGCGTTCAAGGGCAGCGGCGCGAGCACGCCGTCGCAGACCGCGTGGGCGCTGATTGGACTGGTCGCGGGCGAGGACCAGATAAGCGATCAGATGACGCGCGGGATGACCTGGCTGTTCGAGCGGCAGAACGCGGAGGGCCGGTGGGAAGACCTGGAATATACCGGCACCGGGTTCCCGAATCATTTCTACCTGCGCTACAATATGTATGCGCATTACTTTCCCCTGATGGCGCTGGGACGGATTCGGCGGCGGATGGCGGAGTTGGCCACGCGCTGACGGCGCACGACAAGTCATGAAAGCGATCGCGATTCTCGGCTCCACCGGATCGGTCGGGGTGACCACGCTCGACGTGGTCGATCGTTTCCGCGATCGCTTCCGCGTGGTGGCGATGGCCGCGGGGCGCAACCTCGAATTGTTCGCCGCACAGGTGCGCCGCTTCGCGCCCGAACTGGTCTCGGTGGCGACGGCGGAACTGGCGCGCGAACTGGGCGATCGGATTCGCCCGCTGGCGCCCGCGATCATGCATGGCGACGAGGGTGCGATCGCCGTCGCGACCCATCCGGCGGCGACGCTGGTGATGTCGGCGCTGGTCGGCGCGCTCGGGCTTAGGCCGACATTGGCGGCGATCAAGGCGGGCAAGGATATCGCGTTTGCCAACAAGGAAGTGCTGGTGATCGCCGGCGAGGTGGTGACGCGCGCGGTGCGCGAGCATGGCGTGCGCCTGCTGCCGGTCGACAGCGAGCACAACGCGGTCTTTCAATGTATTGACGGGCGACCGCCGGCGACCATCAAGCGGGTAATCCTGACCGCGTCGGGCGGGCCGTTTCGCACCTGGCCGGCCGATCGCTTTGGCGCGATTACGATCGCGGACGCGCTCAATCATCCGACCTGGCGGATGGGCAATAAGATCACGATCGATTCGGCCACGCTGATGAACAAGGGGCTCGAAGTGATCGAGGCGCGCTGGCTGTTCGGGCTGCCGGCGGAAAAGATCAGCGTCGTGGTGCATCCGCAGAGCGTGATTCATTCGATGGTCGAGATGGTCGACGGGTCGGTGATCGCAGAGATGGCGATACCCGACATGGCGATCCCGGTGGCGTTCGCGCTGGCCTATCCGGAGCGGCTGCCGATGGCGCATCTGAGGCCGCTGTCGCTGGTGGATTGTGCGCGGCTGACCTTCGAGGAGCCGGACTTCACGCGCTTTCCGTGCCTCAGGCTGGCCTACGAGGCGCTGCGCGCGGGCGGCACGATGGCGGCTTGCCTCAATGCGGCGAATGAGGAACTGGTGGCGGGATTTCTGGCCGGGCGGATGCGCTTCGTCGACCTGCCGCGGCATCTTGAGACCGTGATGGAGCGGCACGACAACGCGCCCGCGCAATCGCTCGAGGATCTGATCGAGACCGACGGATGGGCGCGGGCAGCGGCGCGCGAACTGATCGGGGCCGAACGCGTGGCGGCAGGCGCGTAACGGATCGGCGATGAAGATTGCCAGCGCAAATCCGCAGGGCGGCGCGATCGGTACCGCGCCGGCGATCGAGGCGGCGCGCGCCGCGGCGATCCGCGACGACGAGGCCGTCGCATTGGCGGAGGCCTACGCGTTTTGCGGACGGCTGGCGCGATCGCATTACGAAAACTTTACCGTGGCGTCGTGGCTGATGCCGCGCGCGCTGCGCCCGCCGATGCATGCGCTGTACGCCTACGCGCGCATCGCGGACGATTTCGCCGACGTCGACCATAGCATCGCCAAGCTTGACGAATGGGAGCGCGAACTCGACGCAGCGTACGCCGGCGCGCCGCGGTATCCGGTGTTCGTCGCGCTGGCCGACACGATCAGGCGCTTCGGGTTGCCGCGCGAGCCGTTTGCGGACCTCCTGCGGGCGTTTCGCAGCGACGTGAATTTCGCCGGCTTCGAGACGATGGAAGAACTGCTCGGCTACGCGCGCTACTCGGCGAATCCGGTGGGGCGGCTGGTGCTCGCCCTGTTCGGCTATCGCGACGGCGAACGCCAGCGGCTGTCCGATCTGATCTGCAGTGGACTGCAACTGGCGAACTTCTGGCAGGACGTCGCGCTGGATTACGCGATCGGCCGCATTTATGTACCGCGGCGCGATCTTGAGCGGTTCGGCGTCGCGCCGGCCGATCTCGGCGGCGGGCGGATGACGCCCGCATTGGGCGCGCTCCTGCGCCACGAAATCGGCGTGGCGCGCGCGATGCTGACGGAGGGCGCGGCGCTGAGCCGGATGGTCGATCGGCGGCTGAGCCGGGACCTCGTGATGTTTGCCGGCGGCGGCTTGGCAATTCTGCGCGCGATCGAGCGGGTGGACTGCGACGTATTTACGCGGCGGCCGAAGCTCGGCAAGCTCGACTACCTGGCAATCGGATGGGATGCGTTTTGTGGGCGCCTTTCGCACTGAAGAGATTATCGGCCGTCCGGCGGCGGACGCGGCGGCGCTGGCCCGGGACTACGCGCGCTGTGCGGAAGTGACGCGGCGATCGTCGTCGAATTTTTATTACGCGTTCATGCTGCTGCCGGTTGCGCGGCGGCGCGCGCTCAACGCGGTCTATGCGTTCTGCCGCTTCGTCGATGACATCGCCGATGACGAATCGATCGGCGAGCCGGCGGTGCTGCTGACGCGCTGGCGCGAGGAGTTGCGCAACGTGTTTGCCGGCGCGCCGACGCGGCCGGTCTCGCGCGCGCTGGCCGACAACGTCGCGCGCTACAACCTGTCGCGCCGCCCGTTCGAGGAAGTAATCGACGGCGTCGAGATGGACCTGACGCGGCGGCGTTACGAGACCTTCGGCCAACTCGTCCTCTATTGCCGGCGCGTGGCGTCGGCGGTCGGGCTGATCTGCATCGAGATTTTTGGCTACACGAATCCGTCGGCCCGGACCTATGCCGAGCAGTTGGGCCTGGCGTTTCAGATGACCAATATCCTGCGCGACGTGCGCGAGGACGCCGCGCGCGGGCGGATCTACTTGCCGCTCGAGGATTTGCGGCGCTTTGCCGTCGGCGAGGATGAAATCCTGCGCGGTGAGTATAGTTCGCGCTTTCATGCGCTGATGGAATTCGAGGCGGACCGCGCACGCGAATTTTATCGCGCGGCGGCGCGCGCGCTGGCGCGCGAGGATCGCGCGTCGATGATCGCGGCCGAAGGCATGCGGCTTATCTACAGCGCACTGCTCGATCAGATCGCGCGGGCGGATTACCGCGTGCTCGATCGCCGGCTGAGCCTCTCGGCGCCGCGCAAGCTCTACCTGGTGGGGCGCGCGTGGGCCGGCGCACGCCTGCCGCGCGCGGCGGGCTGAGGCGCGCGCGGTGGCGGTCGAAGCCAAGGACGTCGCCGTAATCGGAGGCGGTTTCGCCGGCCTTGCGGCGGGCGTGGCGCTGAGCGCGCGCGGCTATCGCGTCGCGATCCTCGAAGGCAAACCCGCGCTCGGCGGGCGCGCGTACTCGTTCCTCGACGAAGAGACCGGCGACCAGGTCGACAACGGCCAGCACGTCCTGATGGGCTGCTACCGCGAGACGCTGGCCTTCCTCGACCGGATCGGCAGGCGCGATCGCCTGATCGTCCATCGCAATTTAGAAATCGAGATGCTCGACGGGCCGGGGCGGCGGGCGCAGATCAAGACCGCCCGCCTGCCGGGGCCGTTGCATATGAGCGGCGCGCTGCTCGCCTACGGGCATCTGACGATCGGCGAACGGATACGCGTGATGACGGGTGGGATGCGGCTGATGGTGATGCGGCGGCGCGACGCGGCGCGGCTTAAGCGGATGAGCGTCGCCGAGCTGATGGAGCTGCTGGGGCAGGGCGCGCGGGCGCGGCAATGCTTCTGGTATCCGATCGCGATTGCGACGCTCAACGACGATCCCGAGCTGGCGTCGGCCTACCTGTTTGCCGAAGTGCTCAAGCGCGCGTTTTTTTCCCGCCGAATCGATTCGGCGTTCGTTTATTCGAAGGTCGGGCTGAGCGAACTCTACTGCGATGCGGCGCGCGATTTTATCGAGCGCGCGGGCGGCGTGGTGGCGACGCGCGCGATCGTCGAGGGCCTGGACTTCGCCGCCGACTCGACGGTCAGCGCGCTGCGCCTGCGCGACGGCAGCCGGCTCAGCGCGGCGAATTACATTGCGGCGGTGCCACCGCGGCAATTGCTCAAGCTGCTGCCCGAGGCGGCGGTCGCCGATCCGTTTTTCGCGCGGATCGGCGCGCTGCAAAGCTCGCCAATCGTCTGTGTGCATGCGTGGTTCGATCGCGAGATCACGCGATCGGCCTTCGTCGGCTTTATCGGCACGCAGACCCAATGGATGTTCAACAAGCGGCGGATCTTCGAGCAGCACGGCGAGCGCCATCCGGGCTACCTGAGCTTCGTGATCAGCGGCGCGCGGATGCTGGTCGATCGATCGAACGACGAACTGCTGGAACTGGTGATCGGCGATCTGCGTGCGATGGTCCCGGCGGCGTGCAACGCGAAGCTGGTCAAGGCGATCGTGCTCAAGGAAAAGCATGCGACGATGGCACCCGATCCGCTGTCGGATAGGAGCCGGCCGCCGGCGATCACGCCGATCGGCAATCTGTTTCTGGCCGGCGACTGGATTCAGACCGGCTTGCCGGCGACCATCGAAAGCGCAGTGATCGCGGCGGGTGCGGCGGCCAGCGCGATCGTCGCGCGCGCCGGCGACGGCTGAGGCGGGCGCGATGGCGGAGGGTATCGCGCGGATCGCGCTGGTCACCGGCGCCAACGGTTTCGTCGGCGCGCACGTGGTGCGGGCGCTGGCGGCGCGCGGAACCAGGGTGCGCGCGCTGGTGCGCGAGGGGGCCGATTTGCGCGCGCTGGACGAAGTGGCGTGCGATCTCGTGCGCGGCGATCTGCGCGACCCGGGCGCGGTCGCGCGGGCGGCCGACGGATGCGCCGAGGTTTACCACGTGGGCGCGGACTATCGCCTGTGGGTCGAGGACGAGGCGCCGATGTACGAAGCCAACGTCGGCGGCACGCGCAACGTGATTGCGGCGGCGCGGAGTGCGGGCGCCGCGCGGATCGTGCATACCAGCACGGTCGGCGCGCTGGGGATCGGCGCGGACGGAATCGGCCGGGAAGATACGCCGGTCGGGCTCGACGAGATGATCGGTCCGTACAAGCGATCGAAGTTCATGGCCGAGCAGGCGGCGATCGCGGCGGCGCGTGACGGCGCGCCGATCGTGATCGTGAATCCGTCGACGCCGATCGGTCCGCTGGATTACAAGCCGACGCCGACCGGGCGCATCATCGTGGATTTTCTCAACCGGCGGATGGCCGCGTTTATCGAGACCGGACTCAACCTGGCGTGCGTCGAAGATGTCGCGCGCGGCCATATCCTGGCCGCCGAGCGCGGACGGGTGGGCGAGAAATATATCCTGGGCGGCGAGAACCTGACGCTCGAGCAGATGCTGCGGCGGCTCGCCGCGCTCTCCGGGATGCCGGCTCCGCGCTGCAAAATTCCCTACGGCGTAGCCTACGGCTTCGCGCTGGGCGCCGAGGTGGTCGCGCGCACGATCACGCATCGCGCGCCGCGCGCCAGCCTGACCGAGGTGCGGATGGCGCGGAAGAAGATGTTCTTCGATTCGGCCAAGGCACGCAGCGAACTCGGCTACGCGCCCGCTCCGGTCGATGAAGGCCTGACGCGCGCGATCGAATTTTTCCGCCGGATCGGCGCCGCGCGCGCCGCCGCCTGAGCCGCCGATGCATCTTCTGCTGGCGACCATCGAACTGCGTCCCTACGTCTTCATTTTTCTCGGCGCGTTCTTGCTGATCGCGATCGTCAATTACGGCGTGCGCACGACGATCCTGTTCACGGCGCTGACCTATGCCGTGTCGCTCGGATGCGAATGGAGTTCCGTGCACAACGGCTTTCCGTTCGGCCTGTATCACTATCTCGACGCGACGCGCAGCCGCGAGATCTGGATCGCCGGCGTGCCGTTGATGGACTCGCTGTCGTTCACGTTTCTCGGGTTTGCGAGCTATACGGTCGCGATTCTGATGGCGTCGCCGCTGTGGCGGCGCGGCATGGATCTCCGCGTGCTGGATACGTGGGCGATCCGGCGATCGCCGCGGGTGTGGCTGATGGCGGCGCTGTTCATGGTGATGGTCGACATGGTGGTCGATCCGCTGAGCGTGCGCGGCGACCGCTGGTTCCTCGGCAGGATCTTCTGGTATGACCCGCCTGGGCCGTATTTCGGCGTGCCGATCAGCAACTACCTGGGCTGGTTTTTTGTCGCGGCGATCGCGGTCGCGATCTTCCAGGGGCTCGACGGATGGCTCAATCGTGGCGCGGCGCGGCCGGCCGGTGCGATGCCGCAAGTGCCGTCGCGCGCGCTGCTGGGGCCGATGCTGTACGCGGGCATCGTCGGCTTCGGTATCACGATGCTGTTCGTGATCGGCGCGGCGGGAATCGGCTGGGCGAGCGTGTTTATCTACCTGCCGTTCGTAGCGCTGATTCTCAACGCGCTGACGCGCGCGCAAAGCTACGGCGACGCCGCCGCGATCGCGCGTCATTTAGTAGATTTTCCCTATAATACAGCGGTTTTCGGCGCCTCGCCGGACGGCCGCGGCGAGGCTCGCCGCAAAGGCGCCCGCGCTCGCCGCGATGCCTGACATCGCGCTGCGATGAGTGACGCGCGCCGCGCCGGGTTTGCGGCGTATTCGCGCAAGGATGCGGTGCGAGAGGGCGTCAGCGGCGGCGGGGCACGACCGCTTCGACCGCTATCGCCATCGCGGTGGTCGCCTGACGCAGATTGCGCACGAGACGGATCACCCCGCCGACCATCCGGGGATTGCGGATGAGCGCGGAGGCTGCGGCGAGCATCCGCACGTTGCCCTCTTCATCGGCGAGGCCGGCGCCAGCGAGTTCGTGCTCGACGGTGTCCATGATGGTGCGCAGGCAGACGCAGGGCAGGCCGCGCACGGCGGCTTCCTGAGCGATCACGGCACTCTCCATATCGACCGCGATCGCGCCGCTCTGCTGACCGGCGCGGCGCTTGTCGGACTCGGTGGTGAGCGGAAATTTGACCGTTAAGATCGCGCCGACGGTATATGGAAGCGCCGCGGCGGTCAGTGCCGCGGAGACCGCCGCAAGCCAATCGGGTGAGATTTCGACGACTTGATGAGGCTGCGCGGCGTCGCCCGGGCGCGTGAGCAGGCGATCAGCGACGACCAGGCCGCCGATGCCGAGGTGGTCGGCCAGCGCGCCGGCCACGCCGGTGATGATCACGAGGTCGATGCCGCGCAGACCGTCGAAGACCCGCCGTGCGCTCTCGCGCGCGCGGCGCATCCCGATACCGCTGGCGGCGAGGGCGACCGGAGTGTCGCCGAGGCGCCCGTATGAGCCGGCGACTTCCTTGATGTCGAGCGGATACTCAGCCGACAGGCGCGCACGAAGCGGCGCAAGCTCGGCGCCGAAGGCACAGAATATGAGGATCACGAAGCGACTTCCTTCACCATGCGCGCCGGCGGTCGCGGGGCCGCGCGAACGTTTGAGGCTCGCGCAGGCGGCGCAGGCGGCTTGAGTATGCGCGCGCGGCCAAGCAAAAATGCGCGGATGCGCAAGATGCGTCAAGCAGATGACGCGGCGGACGAGGTTCGCCCGCGGCTCCGCGCTCACGCCGAACCCGATGAGTAAGCCGATCGAAGTGATCGTGACGGCCGACGACTTTGGCTTCTCGCGCGAGGTCAACGCCGGCGTGATCCGGGCGCATCGCGAGGGCGTGCTGACGGCGACCAGCCTGATGGTGGCGTCGGCGGCGCGCGACGAAGCGGCGGCGCTCGCGCGGGAGAATCCACAGCTCGACGTCGGACTGCATCTGGTGGTGTGTCGCGGACGCAGCGTGCTCGACGTGGCGCGACTGGGCGGAATCGTCGATGCGGCGTGCAATTTCGGTAACCATCCGGTGGGCGCCGGGATGCGCTACTTCTTCGATCGGGCGGCGCGCGGCGCCCTGCGCGACGAAATCCGAGCGCAGATCGAACTGCATCTGAAGCTGGTCGGGCGTCTGGACCATATCGACGGGCATCTGAATTTTCACGTGCATCCGGCGATTGCCGACATGCTGATCGATCTGTGCGCGGAATATCGCGTGCCCGCGATGCGTATTCCGCGCGAGCCGGTGTTCACGACGATCCATCTGGCGCGTGACCACGCCGCGCGCAAACTTACCGAGGCGGTAATTTTCCGGATGCTCGCGCGCCGCGCGCGCCGCCGGCTCGACGCGCGCAGTATCCGCAGCAGCGACTGGCTGTTTGGACTGCATCAGAGCGGCCATCTGAGTGAGGATTATGTTACCGGCGTGATCGCGCGGCTGCGGCCCGGACTGACTGAGATCTATTTCCATCCGGCGGCCGATATCGGCGCGACGCCGCCCGCGGTCGAAGCGCAGCGCGAGGTCGAAATCCTGACCGGGCGGCGGATGCGCGCGGCGATTTCGGCGCAAGGCGCGCGGCTGACCAGCTTTGCCGAACTCGCGCGCGGCGGATGAATCGCGCGCGCGGCGGTCCGGCGCGACGGGCGCCGGCGGCGGACGCGGCGAACTCGCCTCGGGCGGCGGTTTACGACTACAATGAGCGCCTTGGGGCGATGCCGCCCCGTCGCTCCCGGGCAATCAGGCACGGAGCAAATCAGGCCGGCAAAAAGGATAACCGATGTTTGATCAGGAGACGTCGCTCAGCGCGGCCCAGGCGCAGGAATACCGGCTGCCGGTCAGCGTCACGCCCGAACGCTATGACCTGCGGCTGACGCCCGATCTGATCGCCTTTACGTTTGACGGCGACGAGACCGTCGCGATCATGGTGCACGAGGCGACGGCCGAGGTCGTGCTCAACGCGCTCGAGTTGCAAATCGACAGCGCGGTGGCCGAGCGCGACGGCAAATCGATCAGCGCGACGATCGAGATGGAGGCGGCCCGCGAGCGCGCGCGGATTCGATTTGGCGAAACGCTGGCGCCGGGTGAGTGGAAGTTGCGGATCAAATTCCGCGGCATCCTGAACGACAAGCTCCACGGCTTCTATCGCAGCCAGTACACCGACGCGGCCGGCAAGAGCCATACGGTTGCGACCACGCAATTCGAGGCGACCGACGCGCGGCGCGCGATCCCGTGCTGGGACGAACCGGCGCTCAAAGCGGTCTTCGGCGTGACGCTGGTGATCGACGAGAACCTGACGGCGCTGTCCAACGGCGGCCTCAAGGGCGAGCGCACCCTGGGCAACGGCAAGAAGGAGATGGTGTTCAAGGACACGATTCGCATGTCGACCTACCTGCTTGCCTTTATCGTCGGCGAGTTCGAGGCGACGGCGCCGGTGGACGCGGGCACACCGCTGCGGATCGTGCATGTGCCGGGCAAGCGCGGGCTGACGCCGTGGGCGCAGCAGATTGGCGCATTCTCGCTCAAATTTTTCGCCGGCTACTACGGCATCCCGTACCCGGGCGACAAGCTCGACCTGATCGCGATACCTGACTTCGCGGCGGGCGCGATGGAGAACCTGGGCGCGATCACGTTCCGCGAGACGGCGCTGCTGGCCGACGAGCGCAGCGCCTCGCGCGCCGAGCTCGAGCGGATCGCCGACGTGGTCTCGCATGAGAACGCGCACATGTGGTTCGGCGACCTGGTGACGATGCGCTGGTGGAACGGCATCTGGCTGAACGAAGCCTTCGCCACCTTCATGGAGATGCTTGCGGTCGATGCGTGGAAACCGCAATGGAAGCGCTGGGAGAGTTTCGGCGTATCGCGCGGGTCGGCGATGGCGATCGATGCGCTCAAGAGCACGCGGTCGATCGAGTACACGGTGCTCAGCCCCGAAGATTGCCGGTCGATGTTCGACGTCCTGACTTACGAAAAGGGCGCGGCGGTGCTGCGCATGCTCGAACAATTTTTGGGCGCCGAAGAGTTCCGCAAGGGTATCGGTCGCTACCTGAAGCAGCATCAGTACGCCAACACCGAGACCGGCGACCTGTGGGACGCGTTGGAACAATCGAGCGGGCAGCCGGTGCGCAAGATGATGGACACGTGGATTTTCCAGCAGGGCTTTCCGGTGGTCAGCGCGGCGCCGACCGCCGACGGGCGCGGGCTGAAGGTGAGCCAGCGGCGGTTTTTCCTCGCGCCGCCGGACGATCCGGCGCCGCAGCTATGGCACGTGCCGATCATGGTGCGCGCGCAGACCGAGCATGGCGTCGCCACGCATAAATTGTTGCTGACCGAAGCTGAGACCACGCTCGAGTTGCCGGGGCGTCTGCAATGGGCGCTGCTCAATGAAGGCGGGCACGGCTTTTACCGCGTGCGCTACGCGCCCGCGATGCTCGCGTCGCTGACGGCCAACCTGGGCGCGCTCGCACCGATCGAGCGGTTTGGGCTGGTCAGCGATACCTGGGCGGCGACCGTCGCGGGACTGACGCCGCTGGCCGAGTTCCTGCGGATGGCGCGGCTGTTCCACGGCGAGACCAATCTCAACGTCTGGCGCGCGCTGATCGGCGCGTTCAGCTACCTCGATATGATCGCGACCGACGCGCAGCGTCCCGCGGTGGCGGCGGCGGTGCGCGAGCTGATTGCGGGCGCGGCGGCGCAGTTGGGATGGACGGCGGCGGCCGGCGAAGACGAATTGCGCGGGCAGTTGCGGGCGACGCTGATCGGCGCGCTCGGCACGCTCGGCGACGATCCGGCGGTGCAGGCGCGCGCGCGCGAACTGTACGCGGCGTGGAGCCGCGATCCGGCGGCGGCCGATCGCGATTTGCAGCCGGCGCTGGTCGGGATCCTGGCGCATTGCGGCGACGCCGCGCGTTATACCGAGTTCAAGCAGAACTTTAAGTCCGCGCGGACGCCGCAGGAGGAGCAGCGCTTTTTATTCTCGCTGGCCAATTTCCGCGACCCGGCGCTGCTCGCACAGACCATGGAGATGACGCTCAACGGCGAAGTGCGCACGCAGAACGCGCCCTTCCTGATGCATTCGCTGATCTATAACAGCACCTCGCGCTACGCGGCGTGGGACTTTGTGAAGCTCCACTGGGAGACGATGATCGCGCGCTTCCCCGACAGCGCATTGCCGCGGATGTGCGAGGCGATCAATGGCCTGCTCGATCGGCAGCGCGAAGTGGAGGAGTTCTTCGCCCAGCACAAGATGCGCCTGGGCGGCAAGCTGATCGACCAGCATCTCGAGCGCCTGGGCGTGGCGGCGGCCTTTCGCAAGCGTGAGGGCGCCGGGCTCGAGGCGGCGCTCAAGGGCTAGGCGCCTTCGGGCGAATCTCACGGGAGGCCGCCGTGTGCCGCCGCCTCCCGCCGCGATTATCAAGTGTTACTTTAAGTTCTTCCGTAGATCGATTGCGAACTCGATGCGTGCCGCCTATCCGGCCATGCGTCCGGCCCGGGGCTGTTCGTGCCCGAGGATCGGATGGGGCCGGTAGGGCTTTTCCATCAGCGCGACTTCCTCGGCGGTGAGCTTGAGATCGACCGAGGCGAACAACTCCTCAAGCTGGGCGAGCTTGGTCGCGCCGATAATCGGCGAGGTCACGCCGGGCGCCTGCAGGATCCACGCGCAAGCGACCTGGGTCGGCGAGACGCCGCGCGCCTGGGCGACCTGCTCGAGCGCGTCGGCGACGGCGAAGTCGGATTCGTCGCGATAGAGGCTCTTGCCGAATTCGTCGGTGCGCGAGCGCAGCGTAGCGGCGTCGCCGCCTTCGCGCTTGCGCTTGCTGGCGAGGAAGCCGCGCGCCAGCGGGCTCCATGGAATGAGCGCCACGCCCTGGTCGACGCACAGCGGGATCATCTCGCGCTCTTCCTCGCGATAGATCAGATTGTAGTGATTTTGCATCGAGATGAAGCGCTGCCAGCCGTGCTCGCGGGCGGTATACAGGGCCTTGGAGAATTGCCAGGCGGCCATGCTGCTCGCGCCGAGGTAGCGAACCTTGCCGCTGCGCACGAGCGTGTCGAGCGCTTCGAGGGTCTCCTCGATCGGGGTCGAGAAGTCCCAGCGATGGATCTGGTAGAGGTCGATGTAGTCCATGCGCAGGCGGCGCAGCGAATTTTCGCAGGCCTCGATAATGTGCTTGCGGCTAAGGCCGCGGCGGTTCGGCCCCTGGCCCATCGCGCCGTGGACCTTGGTGGCGACGACGATGTCGTCGCGCGAGGCCATCTCATTGAGCCAGCGGCCGGTGATCTCTTCGCTCGCGCCGACCGAATAGACGTCGGCCGTGTCGAAAAAATTGACGCCAGCTTCGAGCGCGGCGCCGAAATGGCCGCGCGCCTCGTCGGCGCCGAGCGCCCAGTCGCGGCGCATCGCCCATGGCGGCTGCTCGCCGCCGCCATAGGTCATGCATCCCAGGCACAGGCGCGAGACGGTGATTCCGGTTTTGCCGAGCTTCGTGTACTGCATGGTTGCTCCAATTCGGCGCCGTGCGCACCGCGCATCAAAGCGCCGATCGCGCCGTGCTACGGGGGTGATGGGCGCGCCGCGGGTGAAAAATGCGCCGCGCATAATGTTAAAGTGCAGACAAAAAATCCGCCAAACGAGCAGGCCTTGTCAAGGTCACGCGGCCAGTCCGCGTCGCGCTTGAGGCGTCGCGCCGCGACCAATCGCTGGCGCGCCTTGTCCGCGCATCACGCGCACCCTATGCTCGCAGAGGTCTGCGGACTTCCGAGTGACGCGATGGCTGACTGGGATCCCGAACTATACAACCGCTTTCGCCGCTACCGCGCGGAGCCCTTCGCGACGATTCTGGCGCGCCTGGCGCCGGGGCCGGACGAACGGATCATCGATCTGGGCTGCGGCACCGGCGAGAACACGGTCGATCTGGCGCGGGCGAGCGCAGGCGGCCGGGTGGTGGGAATGGATTCGTCGCGCGCGATGATCGATCGGGCGATCAAGTTGCGTGCGACGCTCGGCGCCGATTTGAAGTCGCGGGTCAGTTTCGCGATCGGCGATATCGGCGCGTTCGAGGCCGACGGCGCGTATACGATCATCTTCTCCAACGCCGCGCTGCAATGGGTCGCGGACCATCGGGGGGTGCTCGCGGCGTGCTGGCGCGCGCTGCGGCCCGGCGGCCGGCTGGTCGTCCAGATGCCGGCCAACGACCTCGAGACGGCGCAGGTGGCGATTCATGCGCTAGCCGCCGAAGCCCGTTGGCGCGCGGCGCTGGGCGCGGTCGAGACCCCGTCGCGGCATCGAGTGCGCCCGCCCGGAGAATATAGCGCGATGCTCAGCGCGATTGGCTACGTCGGCATCGATTGCCATTACCATACGTTTCACCATCCGATGGCGAGTCCGGCCGAGATCGTCGAATGGAGCCGCGCGACGGCATTGCGGCCGTATCTCGAGCGCATCGGGTCGGCGGATGAAGACGAATTTTTGGCCGAACTGACGGCGCGCCTCGAAACCGCCTATGGCACGCGGGGCGCGCTGACGTTTACTTTCCGCCGGCTGTTGCTGTGGGCGAGCCGCCTTTCACAATGAATCCGGCGCGGCGCGTTCCGATTTCTCCGGCGCTGATCGCCCATGGCGGAGCAGGTGGCCGCGCGCCGGCGGCCGAGCGCGTGGCGCGCCGGCGCGGGATGCTCGCGGCGGTGGCGCGCGGCGCGGCAATCCTGCGCGGCGGCGGATCGGCGCTCGACGCGGTGGTCGCGACGATCGTGGCGCTCGAGGATGATGCCCTGTTCAACGCCGGCTACGGCTCGCTGCTGACCACCGCCGGGCGCGTCGAGATGGACGCCGCGGTGATGTCGGCGGTGCGGGCAAAGGGCGCGGCGGCCGCGTACAACGGCGCGCGATCGCGGACCGCGGCGGAGCATGATGCGGCCGAGCGGATGGCTGCGGGCGAGGTGCGTGCGGGCGGCGTGGTGATGGTCAGCCGCGTGCGCAATCCGATCCTGCTCGCGCGCGCGGTGATGGAACACACGCCGCATCTGCTGATGGGCGGAGCCGGCGCCGAGCGGCTGGCGCGGCAAGCGGGAATTCCGCTGTGCCGCGCCGAAAGCCTGGTCAGCCAGCGGGCGCGCGAGCGTTGGCTGGCGACGCGCGATCAATCGCTGGCAGCGGCGGACGAGGCGGCGCCGGACGACGGCCTTGAGGCGGAACGTCACGGCACGGTGGGCGCGGTCGCGGTCGATGCGCACGGCGAGATTGCCGCGGCGACCTCGACGGGCGGCTATCCCGGCAAGCTGCCGGGGCGGATCGGCGACTCGGCGCTGATTGGCGCGGGGCTTTTTGCGACGACCCGCGGTGCGGCCTCGGCGACCGGCGCGGGCGAGGCGATCATGCGCCTGGCGCTGTGCCGCGAGGCCGTGGCGGCGGTTTCGCGGATGCCGGTGCAGGTGGCGGCCGAACGTGCGATCACCGAGATCCATGCGGCAACCGGGGCGCAGGCCGGCGTGATCATTGTCGATGCCTTTGGCCATCTCGGCTACGCGCATAATGCGGCGGCAATGGACACGGCGCTGTTCGACACGGCCGGTGGCGTGCGCCATCGCCTGCCCGATCCGATCGCTATCGGCGGCGCCGCGAGCGGCGCGCGGCATGGCAAGTAGCGCCGGCGGTCCGGCGCGGATCCGCTCTGCGATGGCCTCTCCCGCGGCGATGACGACGGCTGACCGTGGCGCGAATGCGCCCGCCGCACGGAGCGCAGGGCGGCGCGCCGCCGCATTCGCCGCGGCCTTCGCGATCGCGATTGCGATCCTCGCACCGGGCATCTCGGCGCCGTTTACGAAAGATGCCGAAACCCAATCGGCGCAGTGGGTGGTCGATATCGTGCAGCACGGCAACTGGCTGTTGCCGCTCGATTACTATGGCTTTGTCGAGCGCAAGCCGCCGCTGTTTTATTGGCTGGGCGCGATCGGCGTGGAGCTGCGCGGCGCACCGATCGACGAGATCGGCGCGCGGACGCCGTCGCTGATTGCCGGGGCGGCGGTCGCGGCGATCGTAATGGACTGGGCGGCCACCGATCTCGGCGCGGCCGGCGGATGGCTCGCGCTGGCTATTCTGCTCGGGCTGTACGGCTTTGCCGCGCGCGCAACGGTCGCGCTGACCGACATGCTCATGACGCTGATCCTGATGGGCGCGTGGCGGACCATGCGTCCGCTGCTCGACGGTGCGACGGGGCGTCGGCGCACGCTGCTGGCCGGTGTGCTGATCGGGCTTGGCCTGCTGACCAAGGGTCCGGTGGTCGCCGTGCTGATCGCGCTCGCGGCAGTCCTCTATCGCTTGATGGAGGGGGCCAATCCGATGCGGCTGGCGGCGCGCGCGTGGCCGTGGATCGCCCTCGCGATCGCGATTGCGATCGCGGCGGCGTGGTACCTGCCGGCCTTCATTGCGGGCCGCGCGAGCGCGATCGGCGGAGTGTTCGTCGACGAAAATTTTGGCCATTTTATGCCCGCCAGCATGGGCGGCACAGGCGAAGCGGCGCGCCCGATTTACTACATCGTGGCGCGACTGATTGGCGCGATCATGCCGCTGGCACTGCTGCTGCCGGCGCTCGCGACGGCGTTTGCCGGCCGCGCGTTCACAGCCCGCGCACGCGCCGCGATGGTCTATCAACTGGCGCTGGTGCTGGCGGTGGTGGTGCTGTTTTCGGCGGCCAGCGCCAAGCGCGACGATTATATTTTGCCGGCGATTCCGCCGCTGGCGATCCTGTTCGCGGGACTGTTCTGCGGCGCGATCGATGGCGAACGTCCGCACGCCGCGACGGTCGCCCGGCTGCGCGACTGGGCAAGCGGCGTAATTGCGGCCGGCGCGAGCGTCGCGGTCGCCGCGGTCTTTGCGATCGGTGCCGGCGGCGCGCTGCCGAAGTCGATCGTGGCACATTTGCAGTCCAGCGACGCGACGTTCGCGGCGCTCTTTGCCGCTGGCGTGACCCGGATGGCGCCGCCGTTTGCGTTGATGGTGGCTGCCGTGGTCGCCGGATCGGTGACCGTGTTTGCGGGTCTCGCGCGGCGCCGTCCGCTCGCGACCGGGGCTGGGCTCGCGCTGCTGTGTCTGGCCGCGGTGACCCTGTGGACGGCGGTGCTGCGGCCGGCCGAGGCGCGGACGCGGAGCCTCCGTCCGTTCGCGCAAGCGGTCAAGGAGCACGTGGGCGATGCGCCCGTGTACGTCGCTTATGACGATCCCGAGTTCGCCTGGGACTATGGCGCGAGGGTGCCAGCGCTGCCCCGCGAGATCGCGCGGCACGGTGCCCCGGCGGGCCGCGAGGTCTACCTGGTCGCCCGGCCGAGCGAACTGCTCCGGCTGGCCCCGGCGGTACGCAGCGCCGCGTTCGCCGAGTTCTCGTCGTCGGCGATGGGCGGCGCCGCGCCGACCCTCTACCTGATTCCCGCGCTCGCTGCACCGGCGGCGGCGCCCGACGGTTTGCCCGCGCCCGCGCCGTTGGCTAAATAGACCCATCGCACCAATGATCCCGGACCGCGAAGCGCACCGCGCGCGCCGGGACGCGAGGCTTGAGGATTCAATGGCCAATCAAGGCTTCAGCCCGATGGAACGCGGCGTCAGCTTTGTCCTGCGTCTGGCGGTCTCGCTACTTTTGCCGCTGTGGGGCGTGGTGATGATCGTGCTCGGCGTGAAGTGGGCGATGGGCTGGTGGATTGTCACCGGGGTTGCCGTGCTCGCGATTGGCGTGGTCTTCTTCGCCGGCAGTTCGATTGTCTCGCCGTGGCTCGGCGGCCGGCGCTTTTCCTGATCGGGTTCGTTAACGCGACGTTGGCCCGAAGCGCTGCGCGGAACGCGTGGTCGCGGGGCGCGCCTGGCGTGATCAATGAATTGCCGATCCCGGACCGCTCGACTATCCTCAAACCAGGTATGCCGATCTACGAATACGAATGCGCCGCGTGCGGCCGGGTGGCGTCGCACGTGATGCTGGGCGTTCGGCGCAAGGCGCGGCCGGCCTGCCCGACGTGCGGATCGGGACGTACGCGGCGCGTCATGTCGTCGTTTGCGGTGGTGGCAAGCGAATCGTCGCGGCTGGCGAACTTCGATACGGCGGCGCCGCGTGACGACGCGTACTACAGCGATTCGCGCAACGTCGGCATGTGGGCCAAAAAGCGCGCTCAGCAGATGGGCGTGAACCTGGGGCCTAAATTCGATGAAACGGTCGAAAAGGCGCGCACCGGGAAACTCATCAAGGACATGATCTGAGCACGCGCATGCGGCGCCGGAGCCCGCGAGTGGCGCAAGGCGCGGCGAAAGGAATGTTATGAGCAGCGGAGAGAAAGATAAATTCGGTGATAAACTGCATGACGTCGAGGCGGCGCGCGAGAACGAATGGGCGCATCGGAACGACGAGCAGTTGCTGGCGAAACTGCGCGAGAAGCGCGCCAAGACCGTCGCCTGTCCGGAATGCGGCGTGACGCTGGCGGCCGATCATGCCGCGGCGCTTGGCGGGATGGTCTGTCCGGAGCGCCACGGCGCGTGGCTCGATTGGGATACCATCGTGAAAATCATGGATAATCTGGCGCATAAGTAACGCCGCCGCCGCACGGACATGCGGAATTTATACGCGCGTGGCGCACTTGCGGCGGCCGGACCGTCGCGGCCCGCCGATGAGCATTAGAAGCCACGGTTGACAGTTCTATTAGCGCAAATTACATCAGGGACGAGTCTGTCGGATGTATTTCAACTTTGCCGTACCCCTCGCCCTGACGATCATCGCCCTGCTGATGATGGCGGGGCTGATCGGTTTGCAGAAGCTGCTCGCGCCGCGCAACCCGTTCGCGCGCAAGCTGATGCCGTACGAATGCGGCGAGCCGCCGACCGGTCAGGCCTGGATAAATTTCAACGTCCGCTTTTATCTGATCGCGCTGGTCTTCGTGATTTTCGAGGTCGAGGTCGCCTTCGTCTATCCGATCGCCGCGGTCTATCTCGAGTGGGTGCGATCGGGGCGCCGGCTTTACGCGCTCAGCGAGATTCTGATCTTCCTGCTGATACTGTTCGTCGGCCTGATCTACGTGTGGGCCAAACGCGACCTGGAATGGATCAAAAACGTGCCTGAGTAGTCGTCGCTGAGGTTTCCTCATGCCGCTGCTGAACACGCTCCCCGACTATGTCCTGACCACCAGGACTGACGAGATGATCAACTGGATGCGCAAGTCGAGCATCTGGTACATGCTCTTTGGCCTCGCCTGCTGCGCGATCGAATTGATGCATACCGGCGGCCCGCGCGCCGATATCGAACGCTTCGGAGCCACGCCGCGCGCCTCGGCCCGCCAGTCTGACCTCATGATCATCGCGGGGACGCTGACCCTCAAGATGGCGCTGCGCACGCGCCTGCTTTACGACCAGATGCCCGACCCCAAGTACGTTATCTCGATGGGCAGTTGCGCGAATTGCGGCGGCCTGTTCCAGCTGGCCTACTCGGTCTGCGACGGCGTCGACAAGATCCTGCCGGTCGATGTTTATGTGCCCGGATGCCCGCCGCGCCCCGAGGCCCTGACCGAGGGCCTGCTCAAGCTGCAAGAGAAGATCATGGCCGAACGCTGGCTGGCGCGCGCGCCGCGGGCCGACAGCACGGCGCAGGCCTGAGATGGAGGCGGCGGAAATCTACGCGCTGGTGCGGGCGCGGTTCCCGGACCAGGTGGTCGAGATCGTCGAGAAGCGGGCGGACCCGTATGCGGTGGTTGATCCCCATGCGATCGCCGCGATTTGCGGGTTCCTGCGCGACGACGCCGCGCTTGCGATGGACTGTCTCAACAATCAAAGCGGCGTGGACTACAAGGATCGGATCGAGGTGGTCTACCACCTGTTCTCGTACAGCCATCGGCATGGCGCGGTGATCAAGGTGCGGCTGCCGCGCGACCAGCCGGCGCTTGCGAGCGTCGAGCCGGTGTGGAATTCCGCCAACTGGATGGAGCGCGAGATCTACGACCTGCTCGGCGTGACCTTCCACGGCCATAGCGACATGCGGCGTATCCTGATGCCCGAGGATTGGCCCGGATGGCCGTTGCGCAAGGACTTCGTCGAGCCGCTCGAATACCACGGCATCTCGACCGTGCGTGAAAGCCCGATTATCCGGCTCGACGAGAAAAAGAAATGAGCATGCTGCGGACCGAAGAGATGACCCTGAATATGGGTCCGCAGCATCCCTCGACCCACGGCGTGCTGCGCTTCGTGATTCGCACGGACGGCGAAGTGATGCGCGAGGCGATTCCCGACGTCGGTTACCTGCATCGCTCGATCGAAAAGATCGCCGAGAAGGTCGGCTACCACGGCTTCATGCCCTATACCGATCGCGTCGACTACGTCTGCGCGATGTTCACCAACCAGGCCTGGGGCATGGCCTGCGAGAAGCTCGCTGGCGTCGAAGTGCCGCGCCGCGGCGAGTACTGCCGGGTAATCGCGGCCGAGTTCAACCGCATCGCGTCGCATCTGCTGACGGTCGGCCTGATGGGCATGGATATCGGCGCGATGACGCCGTTCGTCCATGCGCTGCGCGAGCGCGAGATGATCAACGACCTGATCGAGGAGCTATGCGGCGCGCGCCTGACCTTCAACTACATGCGCATCGGCGGCGTCGCGTGGGACCTGCCGCCCGGATGGCGCGACAAGGCGCTCGCCTACCTCGACCACCTCGAGCCGATCGTCAACGAATTCAACGCGCTCTTTTCCTATAACAAGATCTGCATCGAACGGCTGGCCAAAGTCGCCGCGATCGGCCCCGCCGACGCGATCGACTACAACCTGGTCGGGCCCAACCTGCGCGCCGCGGGCGTCAATTGGGACGTGCGCCGCGACCTCCCGTATTCGGTCTATCCCGAGTTCGACTTCGAGATACCGCTGGGCAGCGGCGAATGGGGCGCGATCGGCGACGCGATGGATCGCTACATGATGCGCATCCGCGAGCTGACCCAATCGGCACGCATCCTGCGCCAGGCGCTCACGCAAATCCCCGACGGGCCCGTGCTCGCCAAGGTCGTGCGCAACTTCAAGCCGGCGGCGGGAGAATGCCAGGTGCGGGTCGAGAGTGCGCGCGGCGATCAGGGCTGGTACGTGGTCAGCGACGGCACCTCGTATCCGTGGCGTGTGCATGTGCGCACGGGATCGTTCGCCGCGATGGGCATGATTCAGAAACTCAGCCGCGGCCTGATGATCGCCGACCTGGTCGTCCTGATCGCGAGCCTTGACGTGATCGCGCCGGAGATCGATCGCTGAGCACCGATGGAAGCCTGGCTCAACCGCCTGATGATGCGCGGCGTGTTCGGCGCGCATCCGATACCCGTGCTGGTCTACGCCAGTGGTATCGCGATCGCCTGCGCCCTGGTGCTCTTCGCGATCGCGCTGCCCTTCGCCTCGATCGTGACCTGGGTCGAGCGCCGGGTGTGGGCGCGCATCCAGTCGCGCATCGGGCCCAACCGCGTCGGCCCCAACGGCTTCCTGCAATGGCTCGCCGACGGCCTCAAGCACATCTGCAAGGAGGACATCATCCCGGCCGAGGCCGATCCACGGCTGTTCAAGCTCGCGCCCTACCTGGTCGTACTGGCCTTCATCCTGCCGTGGGCGGTGATGCCGTTCTCGTCGTCGCTCATCCTGGCCGACCTCAATGTAGGTATTCTCTACATGACAGCCGTCACCGCCCTGACCGTGGTCGGCGTCCTGATGGCCGGGTGGGCCTCGAACAACAAGTGGTCGCTGATCGGTGGCGTCCGCTCTGCCGCCCAGGTCGTCAGCTACGAGATTCCCGCCGGCCTGTCGATCTTCCCGGTCGTGCTGATGACCGGCACGCTCTCGATGCAGGGCATCACGCGCGCGCAGGGCTGGTCGCCCGATCGATGGTTCCTGTTCGCCAGTCCGTTCTGCTTCGCCGCCGCGATCATCCTGTTCGTCGCGAGCCTCGCCGAGAACAATCGCACGCCCTTCGATCTGCCCGAAGCCGAGTCCGAGCTGGTCGCGGGTTTCGCAACTGAGTATTCGAGCATGCGCTACCTGTTCTTCTTCATGGCCGAATGGGGCAACATGTTCGTCTCGGCCGCGATTATCGTGACGCTGTATCTCGGCGGATGGCGCTTTCCGCACGTCTCGCCGTCGCCGATCGCGATGAACCTGCTCGAGTTCGCCACCTTTAATATAAAGGTGCTGATCATCGTCTTCGTCTCGATGTGGATTCGCGGCACGCTGCCACGTGTGCGCATCGATCAGATGATGTCGCTGTGCTGGAAGTATTTCGTGCCTATCGCCTTCGTCAACCTGATCGGCACGGCCGTATGGGTCGCGATCTGGCCCGCCGGCAATCCGTTCGCCGCCTGGTCGATGCTTGCGGTAGGCGTCTTGTTGGCCGCGTTTTTCGTCCGGCGCGTGGTCCATTTCGCGCGCCGCTCGCGGATGGAGCTATATTTTCATCCGACTATCTGAACGGATGCGCGTGATCGTCATGGGAGCCGCCGCCACCTACTTCCGCCACCTTCGCGAGGCCGTCGTCTCGATCTTCGACGGCATGGCGGTCAGCGCATCGCACCTCATCCGGCGTCCCTACACGATTCAGTATCCCGACCGCATGCCAGTGCGCGTTCAGGATACGCTGCCGTTCCGCTACCGCGGCATCCTCGACGTCGACCTGGAGATCTGCACCGGATGCCTCGCGTGCGATCGCGCATGCCCGATCGATTGCATCGCGATCGCGATCGAGAAGAACGCCGCCACGCGCGAAATAGTCATTTCGCAGTTCGATATCGATCTCGCCAAGTGTATGTATTGCGGCTTGTGCAGCGAGCCGTGTCCGACCGGCGCGATTCATCATACGACTGAGTTCGAGGGTGCGGATTTCTCGCTCGAGAGCCTGATACGCCGCTTCATTGCCGAGCCGGTGGTCGCCTACAAAGCCAAAAAGGGCGCCGAGCCCGATGTCGCGGTCGCCGATCTGCTGACCCGCGGGATGACCTACGTGGACGAGTGGGCGCAACCCGGCAGTGACAAGCCGGCCGCCGTCGCCGCCGCTCCTCAAGCGGCCGTCGCGCCTGTCGTCCCCGTCCCGGGGCCCGGCAAATGAGTTGCCGCTTGTGCGTCCGCACGCACCTCGCCGATGCGATCGTCATCGAGCGGCGATACTCGGGGGCGGTATAGTCGTGGAAACGATCGCGATGCGGATGATTTTCGTACTGTTTGCCGCGGTCACCGTTATCTCGGCCGGCGTCACCGCTTTTTCGCGCAATATAGTGCATTCCGCGTTCGCCCTGCTCGGCGCGTTCGCTGGCGTCGCCGGCATCTATGTGCTGCTTGCCGCCGACTTCGTCGCGATGGTGCAAATCTTCGTTTACATCGGCGGCATCCTGGTGCTCACGATTTTCGCCGTGATGCTCACGCAAGGACTCACCGGGGTCAACGTGTCGAATCGCGCGGTTGGCCGGATTCCCGCCCTGGCGACGACGCTGATTGCGGGCGCGGTGATGCTCTGCGCGATACTCAAGACACCGTGGTACGCGGCGGGCGCGCGCTCGATCGCACCGACCACTTACGGCATCGGCAACGCCTTTCTCGGTGCGTATGTACTGCCGTTCGAGCTCGCGTCGATCGTGCTGCTGGCGGCTTTGATCGGCGCGATCGTCATCTCGCGTCAGGAGAGCCGGGAGTAGGGCGGTGTGGCGATGGTGAATGGACTGACGCTGAATGATTTTCTCATCCTCGGTCTCGCCGTATTTTTGCTCGGCGTCTATTGCGTACTCACGCGGCGCAACGCCATCGGCATCCTGATGGGTATCGAGTTGATACTCAATGCCGCCAACATCAACTACATCGCGTTCTCTTTTTTCGGCGGTGGCGGCGCGAATTACGACGGGCAGGTGTTTGCAATCTTCGTCATCATGCTGGCGGCGGCGGAGGCGGTGATCGGTCTCGCGATCATCCTGGCCATCTACCAGAACCTGAGGACCATCGATGTCGGCGCCGCCGAGACTCTCAGTGGCTGAGCGCATCAGGCTACTGCGCGCCTGCCGATGCGGCGGTTGGCGGGCGCACGCCGCGTATGGGTTTGCGCCGCGGCGATTTTCTGCTTATATCCATTCGCCCGCGTGCGACGCGGTGGTTGGCCGCTGAGAGGATTGCGCCCGCTCCAAGCCGCGATGGAACATCCCGTCACCACCGATCTCGTGCGCTGGATCGTGCTGCTGCCCCTGCTGGGTGCCGCGATCAATTTTTTGTTTGGTGCAACGCTTCAGAAGAGATTCGGCAAGCGCGTGATTTCGTTCCTCGGATGCGGCGCCGTGCTCGCGGCCTTCGCGATTGCGCTCTACACACTGTTCGCGATGCTTGCGCTCGCGCCTGATCGCCGCTTCATGCTCGACGACCTCTGGCGTTGGTTCGACGTTGGCGGTCTCAAGCTTGATATCGCTTTCTGGCTCGATCCGCTCTCGATTGTAATGGTGCTGATCATCACTGGCGTGGGCGGTCTGATACATATCTATTCGACTGACTATATGCACGACGACGCGTCGTACTGGCGCTTCTTCGGCTGGCTTAATCTGTTCACCTTTGCGATGCTCGTGCTGGTGCTCGGCGATAATCTGTGGCTGATGTTCGTCGGATGGGAGGGCGTTGGGCTCTGCTCTTTCGCGCTTATCGGTTTCTGGTACACGGACCTCGTCAATACTAACGCCGGCAACAAAGCCTTCATCGTTAATCGCATCGGCGATCTCGCGTTCGTTGTCGCGATCTACGCGCTATTCGCCGGCCTCGGCGCGGTGGGCCATCCTACGCTGGTAATTCGCGAGGTCGCCCGTTACGCCCCCGCGCTGGCCGGCGCGCGTGGTTATCTCGGCTTGCCGATGGTGACTTTCGTCACCCTGATGCTGTTCCTTGGCGCGACCGGCAAGTCGGCGCAGATTCCGCTACATGTATGGCTGCCCGACGCGATGGCCGGTCCGACTCCAGTGAGCGCGCTCATCCATGCCGCCACGATGGTCACGGCGGGTGTCTACATGGTGGCCCGGCTCAACTTCCTATACTCGATGGCGCCGGCGACGATGCTGGTGGTCGCGACAGTCGGCGCACTCACCGCGTTTCTCGCCGCGACGGTCGGTGTGACGCAAACCGATATCAAGCGCGTCCTCGCCTACTCGACGATTAGTCAACTCGGCTACATGTTCGTCGGCGTCGGTGTCGGCGCGTACGCGGCTGGCGTCTTTCATCTCATGACGCATGCCTTTTTCAAGGCCTGTTTGTTTCTCGGCGCAGGCTCAGTGATTCACGCACTCGGCGGTGAACAGGACATGCGCAAGATGGGCGCGCTGCGCCACAAGATGCCGCTGACCTTTGTCACGTTCTTCGCCGCGACCCTGGCGATCTGCGGCGTGCCGCCATTTGCCGGGTTCATGTCCAAGGACGAAATTATCTGGCGCGCGTACGCCCACGGCCACTTTGTCATCTGGGCGCTGCTCTGGGCGGGTGCCGGCGTCACCGCTTTCTACATGTTCCGCCAGGTCTACATGACCTTCTTCGGTGACTTCCGCGGCACGCCGGAACAGGATCATCATGTGCATGAAGCGCCCTCCGCGATGGCCTTTGTACTGGTCGCGCTGGCTATTCTTTCGACTGTCGGCGGCTTCGCGATGCTCCCCGGATTTATTGCGCCGTTCGCCCCGTTCGAACGTTTTCTCGATCCGGTCTTCAACTCCGACGCGACGCGCCAGGTGTTCGCCTCGGGTCTGCACGATCGCAGTCTCGAAACGCTTTTCGCGGGACTCTCCCTGCTGGCCGTCGCCGCGGGATGGCTACTTGCCGATCTGACCTATCGGCAAGGGGTCCTCAGTGCCGCGCGCATGAGCGAGTTTGCCGGCGGAGTCTTTTACCGGCTATCCTTCGGAAAGTACCGTATCGACGAGTTCTACCGCGCCGCATTCCTCGCTCCGTATCTCAAGCTGGCGAATGCAGCGGCATGGTTCGACGGGCATATTATCGATGGCGTGGTGAATTTCGCCGCCTCGATGACCGTCGTCGGCGCGTGGCTCGCAGGATTGTTCGATAGTTACATCGTCGATGGACTCGTCAATTTCACGTCCAAGGCCACACTTGCTGCGGGCGGCCGTCTGCGGCGCCTGCAAACCGGTTCGATCAACGGCTACCTTTACGGCATCCTCGCCGCCGTGATGGTCATTCTGCTAGTGCGCGCGATCGCGCGGGTCTGATCGCGATTCACTGAAGCGGCAAGATGTAATCTCAGATGGCGCATCCCCTGACACTGATTACTTTTATTCCGCTGATCGGCATGATTCTCATTCTGGCCGCGCCTGCGGGTCTGGTGCGATGGTATAAGTGGATCGCCGTGGCATCGGCCGCCGCGCAATTGGTGATCGCAGCGTGGCTCTACACCAACTTCAATACTGGCACAGTTGCGATGCAGTTTACCGAGCGCTATTCGTGGATCGGCGCATATCACATTTATTATTTCATGGGCGTCGACGGCATCAGTATCTCGATGGTTTTACTGACCGCGCTGATCTGCTTTATCGCGGTCTTTTCGAGCTTCAGCATCGATCGCGCGGAGAAGGGTTATTACGCGCTGTTGATGCTGCTCGACACCGGCATGATGGGCGTTTTCGTCGCGCTAGATTTCTTTCTTTTCTATATATTCTGGGAAGTGATGCTGCTGCCGATGTATTTCCTCATCGGCATCTGGGGCGGACCGCGCCGCGAATACGCCGCGATCAAGTTCTTTCTCTATACGCTGCTCGGCTCGGTGTTGATCCTGCTGGCGATGCTAGCACTTTACTATTACGGTGCGGTGCCGACGTTCGACATGACCCAACTCGCCGCGCATTCGAGTAGCTATACGATCGGCTTTCAGCGCATCGTCTGGATCGCGTTATTCATTGGCTTCGCTATCAAGATTCCAGCTTTCCCGTTCCATACCTGGCTGCCCGATGCGCACGTCGAAGCGCCGACCGCGATTAGCGTCATTCTTGCGGGTGTGCTGCTCAAGATGGGCACCTACGGGATTCTGCGGGTCAATTTCGCGATCCTGCCCGCCGCCACGCATGAACTGGCGTGGCTGCTGCTTGGCCTGATTGGCACCATTAACATCGTCTACGGTGCAATGTGCGCGATGGCGCAGAAGGACTTCAAAAAGCTCGTTGCCTACTCGTCGATTAGCCACATGGGTTACGTGATGCTCGGGCTGGCGTCGTTCACCGCTGCCGGAATCAACGGCGCGGTGCTGCAGATGTTCAATCACGGCACGATCACCGCGATGCTCTTCCTGCTCGTTGGCGTGATCTATGATCGTACGCATCACCGCGAGATCGACGGCTTTGGCGGACTCGCCCAGTCCATGCCGATCTATGCCGGCATTACCGGCTTTGCGTTTTTCGCCGCGCTCGGACTGCCCGGCCTGTCCGCGTTCATCTCCGAAGTACTGGTATTAATCGGCGCGTGGCAGTTACATCCGATCATGACAACGTTGGGCGCTGCGACGGCAATCCTCACCGCGGGCTACTTGTTGTGGTGTTTCCAGCGCATCTATCTCGGTCCGCTCAATGAGAAGTACGCCGCATTGCCCGATTTGAGCGCGCGCGAAATCTTTATGCTGTTGCCGCTCGCCGCAATCGTGATCATGCTGGGCGTGTATCCGCATGCGATCCTGGTGTTGCTCAACACCTCGCTGGTCCATCTTAATCAGGGCGTGCTCGCGGTGGCCACTGGTCCTGCTCTCCCGCTGCACTGAGGTTTGCGTCAACGATATGGACCTCGGCAATTTCGCCAGCCTCCACTTTTTCTGTCCAGAATTGTTGCTGACGACGGCGACGCTGCTAATTGTGCTGGTTGATCTCGTAATCATCGACGGCGCTTACCTGGGCGCCGTCGCGTTGATCACGTCCGCCGGGGCGCTCCTGCTGATTGGCGTCGAGCCTGCGTCGGAAGGCGCATGGCTATTTCATCGGATGATCGTCTACGATTCGTTTGCTGTGTTTTTCCGCGTGTTGATCGCGCTTGCGGCGGTAGTCGCGGTCTGGATGTCGATGGGCTCCGCGGAGGTGCGACGATGCGCACAGGGCGAGTATTACGCAATCGTGCTCGCGAGCACTCTGGGCATGTTCCTGATGGCTGAGTCGGCCAATCTGTTGATGGCCTACCTTTCGCTCGAAATAGTCAGTCTCACCTCATACGTCTTGACTGGGATATTGAGGAACAATCGCCGTTCACAGGAGGCCGCGCTCAAGTATCTGATTTACGGCGGAGTGGCGTCGGGCACGATGATTTACGGCATGAGCTGGCTATACGGTATAGCCGGTTCGCTCGACTTTGTCGCGATCAATCACGCACTGTTTGCTGCGTCAGGCGTTCCGCCGCTTACTGTGTTTATCGCCCTGGTGCTGATTCTCGCTGGCCTGGGCTATAAGGTCGCGTCGGTGCCGTTTCATATGTGGGCGCCCGACGTGTACGAAGGCGCGCCGATTCCAATTACGACGTTTCTCGCCATTGGCTCCAAGGCCGCCGGCTTCGCCCTGCTCACGCGGTTCTTCTATCCGGGGATTTCGCGGCTGGACGTAGGCGGCGGATGGACCGCGCTCAGCGGCGTCGAGTGGCCGCAACTGCTGCTGGTGGTCTGCATAATCACGATGACACTGGGCAATCTCGCGGCGCTTCAGCAGGACAATCTCAAGCGGCTGCTCGCCTACTCGAGTATCGCGCAGGCGGGCTATGCGCTGATGGGTTTCGTGCTGTTGTCGAACGATGGGCTGCGGGCGATGCTGGTGTATTTATTTGCCTACTACGTAATGGACGCGGGGGCGTTTCTGGTGGTGATGATCGTGGCTAACGCGACGGGCCGCGAGGATATGGGCGCCTATCGCGGACTCGCCTGGCGCGGCGGAGCAGTTCCGGCGATTGCGCTGGCGATTTTCCTGCTCTCGCTCACCGGCATTCCGGCGACGATCGGGTTTATCGGCAAGTTTTACGTATTCGCCGCCGCAATTCGCGAGCGCTTCTACGTGCTGGCGCTGATCGGAATACTCAATTCGGTGGTGTCGCTTTATTACTATATGAGTCCGGTGCGCGCGATGTTTCTTGGGCAGCCGGAGGAGGGCGCGCAACCGATCGCAATCGGTGCATGGAATTACAGCCTGATGGGTCTGCTCGCATTCGCAACGATCGCGTTGGGGCTGTATCCACCGCCGGTGATCGCCTTCGCCGCGCGCTCGCTGCATTTTTTCGCCGGTACGTCCTGACGCGATGTCCGGCAGCCCGCGCGGCTCCCATTTTCATCGGCAGCGAACTAGGTTAAGTCTCTGCGACCCCGGCCGTGCGTGGGGTAAGTTTATTTGCGGGAGTGATTGGGACATGGGCAAGCTCGACAAGAAGATCGCATTGATCACCGGCGGCGGATCCGGCATCGGCCGCGCGACGTCGCTACTGTTCGCGGCCGAGGGCGCGCGCGTCGTGGTGGCCGATTGGGCGGAGGACCACGCCCGCGCGGTGGTCGCGGAGATTGCCGCGCATGGCGGCGAGGCGATCGCGATTAAGGTGGACGTGTCGAAAGGCGCCGACGCGGAGCGGATGGTCATCGAGACCGTGAAACATTTTGGCCGCCTCGACATCCTCTACAATAACGCTGGCATCGGCTTCGCCCGTCCGCTGCATATGATGACCGAAGAGGAATGGGACCGGGTGGTCGATGTCGATTTGAAGGGCGTCTTCCTCGGCTGCAAATACGCCTTGCCCGAACTGATGAAGCATGGTGGCGTGATCCTGAGCACCGCATCGGTCGCCGGCCTCGAGGGTATCCGCCGCATGGGTCATTACTGCGCGGCCAAGGCGGGCGTGATCCTGCTGACGAAATCGATGGCGATGGATTATGCCGAGTACGGGATACGCGTGAACTGCGTCTGCCCGGGCGGTATCTCGACGCCGCTGGCGGAGACCGGTTACGACAAGCTGACGCCCGAGAAGCTCGAACGCGCCAAGAATGCGACTGCCGCGATGCATCTGCTCAACCGTGTCGGCCAGCCCGAGGAAATTGCGCGGGTGGCGCTGTTTCTCTGTTCCGACGACGCCTCGTTCGTGACCGGACAGGCAGTGGTCGCCGACGGTGGCTGGACCGCAGGCCATCGCTTTGGCAGTTCGCGCTGAACGAGTCGCGTGTGGCGCGCTGTTCTATCGCACGCCCGGCGCATATCTATCGCGCACGCATGGACGGCCGCGCGGATGGAGTCATCCGGACCGTGCGCGGCGCTTTAGTTATTCGCGCGATCGGTGCTACGGATCGCATTGCAACCCGGCGCACCGCACGATCGCGCTTCCGTGCGGGGACGGCCGGTGCGCCAATACGACATCATTTATCGGAGGAACCAGCCGATGGCTAAGAGTATGGAACAGACCGTGACCGAGCTTGCCGACCGCGAGAGTATCCGTGACCTGCCGCAGCGCTATTGTGATTGCGTATGGCGCGGCGACGTCGAAGGGATCGTCGATCTCTTCGTCGAGGACGGCACGTTCAGCATCCTGCAGGCGAATTCGGAGACCAATACGACCGGCCGCGCGAACCTGCTCAAGTCCTATCGCGAAGGTCTCGCCGCGCTGACGCCGCGTCCGTATATCCACAATCATGTGATCGAGCTCAAGGGCGCGGGCCGCGCGGAAGGCCGCTGCTACGTCGAGTTGCGCAGCGCGAGCAACGACTTCGCCTGGATCGGCACCGGCTTTTATCACGACGAGTACGTCAAGGCGGGCGACCAGTGGAAGTTCCAGTCGCGCCGCTTCAAGGCGCTGCGGCTCGATGCTAAGCCGTCGAAATAAGCGCGCGCCGGACGGTCCGCTTGAATGAGACGGCGGAGCGCGGCGGGCCGGGCGTACTCTACGTCGTGGCCACGCCGATCGGGAACCTCGAGGATTTTTCGGCGCGCGCGATCCGGGTGCTTGGCGCGGTCGATCTGATCGCCTGCGAGGATACGCGGCGCACCGCGCGCCTGCTCGGCGCGTATTCGATCCGCACGCCGACGCAGAGCTACTTCGAGCACAACGAGGAGCGGCGCACGCCCGAGCTGATCGCGCGAATGGCGGCCGGAGCGAGTGTCGCGATCGTGACCGACGCGGGCACGCCGTCAATCTCCGATCCGGGCTACCGGCTGGTGCGCGCGGCGCTCGCGGCGGGAATCAGTGTGGCGGCGATTCCGGGGCCGTCGGCGGCGATCGCCGCGCTTTCAATCTCCGGATTGCCCAGCGACCGCTTTACCTTCGAGGGCTTTGTGCCGCAGCGCGCCGCGGCGCGCCGGCACGCGCTCGAGGCGATCGCACGCGAGCCCCGCACGATGATCTTCTACGAAGCGGCGCGCCGCCTGGCCGCGACGATCGGCGCGATGGCCGCGGCCTTCGGCGAGGATCGCGCGGCGGTCGTAGTGCGCGAGATCACCAAGATTTACGAAGAGACCGTGAGCGGCACGCTCGGCGAACTGCGTGCGCGCTATGCGGTCGAGGAGGCGCGCGGCGAGATTACGATCGTTGTTGCGGGAGCGCCCGCGATTGCGGCGGCGGACGGGGCGGGCGCATTGACGGTCGAGATCCTGGGTGCCGCGGGCCTCAGCCTCAAGCAGGCCAGCGCGGTGCTTGCGACGTTGACCGGGCGGGGCCGCCGCGAGATCTACCAGGAGGCGCTGGCGAGGCGCGGCGAAGATCGCGAAGATGGTAGTGATCGTGAAGAAGAAGATGGCGAAGACGGTAATGATGGCGACAACCGGAAATAGCGCATGGCGCGAATTGAAAATATCCTCTTCGACCTCGACGGTACCCTGACCGATCCGGGTAGCGGAATCGTCGGCACGGTTCGCCAGGTGATTGCCGAGCTCGGCGTCGAGCCGCCGCCGGCGGCGGAACTGCGATGGTGCATGGGTCCGCCGCTGATCGAGGTCTTCACGCGATTGCTCGTGCCGGCGGGCAAGGGCGAACTGGCGCCGCAGGCCGCGTCGCTCTATATGCAGCGCTACGCGGCGGCGGGCGCGGCGCAGAGCACACCGTATGCGGGAGTCGAGGCGATGCTCGAGGGGCTGCGCGGAAAGGCGCGCATGTACGTCGCGACCAACAAGAACGGCGCGATCGCGGAGCGGATAATCGTCGCCTGTCTGGGGGCGCGGGCGCTCGGCCGCTATTTCGAGGAGGTCGTCGGCAATGCGCGCTTCGAGGACAAGAGCGACGCGGTGCGCGGGCTGATCGAGCGCGCGCGGATGGACGCCGCGGCGACCGTGATCGTCGGCGATCGCGAACACGACGTGCTCGCGGGCAAGCGCTGCGGAATCGGCACAGTTGGTGTGACCTATGGATACGGCAGCCGCGAGGAACTGGTCGCGGCGGGCGCGGATTATATCGCCGACGATCCGGCGGCCGTCGCACGCTATCTCCTCGGCCGGATCTGAATCACCGGAACTGAATCCATTCGAGCGGCACGGCCATCGCCGGACGCCGATCATTTATTTCCAATCTGACCGACGGCCGCGATGCGGCGGCTTATCGGCGGCTAACGGCACCGGAGAAACCGTGCAAAGGCGGGGCGTATCGTGTATGCGTTGAGGGCCGGGTCGGACGCGCGATATCGAACTCGGGCACGCCAAGGAGAAGACGCTATGGCCGCAGCCAGCGCATCGCCGAACGAATCCGGATATCCAGCGGGTCCACCGCTGAGCGCCGCGGAGATCTTTACCAACGCGCGCGCGTTGAGCGGCTATTTCAAGGAACAGTCGCAGGCGATCGATGATGCGCGGCGGCTGCCGGATGAGGTGGTCGCGCGGGCGCGCGCGGCCGGTCTGTTTCGCATCGCGATGCCGAAAATATGGGGTGGCCCGGAATTCAGCACGATCGAGCAGGTCGAGCTAATCGAGGAGTTGTCGCGGGCCAATTCGGCGGTCGGCTGGTGCGTGATGATCGGCTGCGACTCAGGCATCTATTCCGGCTACCTCGACGACGGCGCCGCGCGCCGGCTCTATCCGCGCCTCGACATGGTGACGGCGGGATGGGTCTGGCCGGCTGGCCGCGCCGAGCGCGTGGCGGGCGGCTACAAGGTTAGCGGGCAGTGGATGTTCGGCTCGGGGATCACGCATGCGGACGTGGTCTCGGCGGGATGTATCGTGCATGAGAACGGCGCGCCGGTGAAAGACGGCGGGCAGACGCCGCGCTGGCGGGTGATGCTGGCGCCGGCGTCCGCGTTCGAGATCCAGGACACGTGGCATACGACGGGGCTGCGCGGCACGGGCAGTAATCATTACCGGGCGGCGGACCTGTTCGTGCCGGAGGAAAACAGCTTCAGCTTCACCGAACCGGCCAAACGGCCGGGCACGCTGTGGGCGCGCAACAACGCGATCCTGCCCAAGGGATCGGGCGTGCCGCTAGGCGTGGCGCGCGGCACGATCGATCTGTTCCGCGAGATGATCCAGGGCAAGATCGAGTTTCCGAGCGGGCGCCCGTACCGCAATCTCGGGAGGATTCAGAGCGCGATTGCGGAGGCGGAGATGCTTATCGGTGCGGCGCGGTCGTATACGTTCGCGTCGATCGAGCGGCATTGGCAGCGGATGGAGCGGCACGAAGAGCCGACCGAGCAGGAGCGGGCGGACCTCTGGCTGTCGAACATCAACGTATGCCAGTCGGCGCGGCAGGTGATCAGGTTGCTATTCGATTCGATCGGCGGCGGCGCGATCTATACGCGGAACAGCGCGATGGATCGGGCGCTGCGCGACGCGGAGACCTGGTGCCAGCACATTATCGGACAGCGGCGGACGCTCGAGATGGTGGGCGGATTCATGCTCAAGTCCGACGACGCGAAGGGCTCGCCATTGTTGTAGGAAGCGGATAGCTATTCGAGCGGGACTTGCGGCGGGCGGAATAGCTATTCCGCCCGCCACGGATCGAGTGACTATTTGCGGAGTGGGCGGAAGAAGGCGCGGATCTCGTCGACCAGGGCCGCCGGCTCTTCCATCGAGGCGAAATGGCCCCCCGACGGCATCACGGTCCAGCGCTTGAGGTTGTAGTAGCGCTCGGCCCATTTGCGCGGCATCAGGAATACCTCTTGCAGAAAAATCGCGGCGCCGGTGGGAGCCTCGACCATCGGCTGGCGATGGTGCGAGGGCTTCCACAGATTGTGCGCGGCCTCGTAGTAATAGCGCGCCGAGGTGCCGTAGGACTGGGTCGCCCAGTAGAGCATCATGGTGGTGCAGAGGTCGTCCTTGGAGAAGCGGCGCTCGACGTTGCCGCCGCAATCGCTCCAGGCGCGGCGCTTTTCCAGAATCCACGAACAGAGTCCGGCAGGCGAATCGTTGAGCGCCATCGCGACGGTCTGCGGCCGGGTCGATTGCAGCGCCATGTAGCCGCTGCCCTCGCGCATGAACTTGCGGCTGTGCTCGAGCCATCCTTCTTCGCCGGGGCCGAAGTCCTCGGGCTTGGGGCCGCCGTCGCCGCCAAAAAAATCGAGATTGACCAGCAAATGCAGATGAATGCCGATTAGATGCTGCGCGTATTTGTGGCCCAGTTGCGCGGTGATAATCGCGCCCCAGTCGCCGCCCTGCGCGGCGAATTTGTCGTAGCCGAGCGTGTCGCGCATCAGCTTGACCCACAGATCGGCGGTGTTCCAGTAGTTGATGCCGGGCGTGGTGAGCGGAGTCGAGAACCCATAGCCCGGCAGCGAGGGAACGATGACGTCGAAGGAGTCGGCCGGGTCGCCGCCGTGCGCGGCCGGATCGGTGAGCGGGCGGATTACCTTGTGGAGATCCCAGAAGGTCCAGGGCCATCCGTGGCTCATGATCAACGGGATCGGATTTTTGCCCTTGCCGCGCTCGTGGATAAAGTGAATCGGGATGCCATCGATCGAAGTCTTGAAGTTGGCGAACGAGTTGATCGCGCGTTCGGTGGCGCGCCAGTCATAACGATTGAGCCAATAGTCAATCAGCTCCTTGAGATAGGCGGCGTTGGTGCCGTAGTCCCAGTTGTCGTTGGCGAAGTCGCCGGCGAAGCGCGTGCGAGCCAGGCGATCACGCAGGTCGGTCAGGACGGCGTCGTCAATGTGGACGGTGAAGGGTTCGATAGGCATCGCGAGTTACCTCAGTCTGGTAATTGGAGCAAATGGATATTATCCGAGAGTGCGAATAAAGCGGGGGCAAAATCAAGCTTCGCGGGTCAGCGTCGCGCGCATCACGAGTGAAGTGGTGCCGACGCGGTTAGGGATTTCGGCGACGACAGTGAAGCCCAAGCGCTGATAGAGGCGGCGCGCCGGATTGGTCGAGCGGACGCTCAGCGCGACGGCCGGGTAAATCGCTGCCGTGCCGGCGAGCAGCCGCGTGAGCATCAGCGCGCCGACGCCGCGGCCGAGATGGGCGGGTTCGACCGCGATCGCGAGTTCGGGCGTGGCCGAATCGACGTGACTCGTCAGCGGCCATCCGGGCGGCATCGGGCGCAGCCATGCGGCGCCAATCGGCATCGCGGGCGCGGGGGCAGGAAGGTCGGGGCTGGCGGGTGTGATCTCAGCGATGACGCCGAGGTCGCCCGCGCGGCCCCATCCCTCGACGTAAGGAGCGAGGGCGGGATTGGTGCGCGCGGAGGCCGCCGGCTCGCCGCTCTCGTCCATGTGGGCGGCGTAGTAGAGCATCGCCCAGAGAAATGGCGCGTCGGTGGCGAGCGCGGGGCGAATTACGTAGTGGGTCACCAGCGGGGTATCAGCGGTCGAGGCATCGCCGAGCGGGTGCGCGGGCGAATTAGAGCCCACCGTCGAGCGGGGCGAGGTGAAAGACCTGGCCGCCGCGAGGGACGGTCATCTTGAGATGATTGCCAACCTGGACCATTTCAGTCTCCTGAGAACGGCGCGGCCCGGCGCCCGGATTGTGTCGGCATGCGGCGCCGCTCCCGGCCGTCGCACGACCGGGTAGCGGCGCGGGTTAATCAGCGGCCGGCGGCCGCGAGCGACATTTCGTTGGTCGCGACCGTGCGATGCGGGTTGAAGTAGGGCAGCACGTGTTTTCCCATCAGGCGCAGCGAACGCATGATGTTCTGATGAGGAATGCGGCCGGCCTGCTTGAAGCAGATGACCTGATTCATCCCGGCGCGATCGAACTCCTCGAGCTTGCGGTTGACCTCGTCGGGATTGCCGACGACGACCATCGGATGGGACTTGAGCTGGGCGTCGGTGGCGTCCTTCGGATCGGCGTCCATGGCCATCAGATTGCGCAGGTACTCGTAAGAATAGAGCTTGTTCTTGGCCATCAGGGGCTCGAACAGCTTGGCGACATTGTGCAGGAACCAGCGCGCGCCTTCGATGCCGATAGCCTCCTCGTCCTGGTTCTCGGCGACGTGGCAGATGATCATGCCGGCGAACTGCTCGTTGGGAATCTTGGGCACCAGGTCGGTGCGATTGGCGGAGGACTTGCGGTAGGCGCCCATCGACTTTTGCACCTGATCCCAGTTGAAGCTGAAGCTCAGGACGCCGAGGCCGCGATCGCCCGCCATCTCGTAGCTGTCGGGCGCGACGCAGGCCATCCACATCGGCGGATGGGGCTTCTGGATCGGCTTGGGGACCACGCGGCGCGGCGGGATTTTGAGTAGCTTGCCGTCGAATTCGAGGATGTCCTCGGTCCAGGCCTTGACGATAATCGAGAGCGATTCGCGGACTTCTTCGCGCGTGCGATCGTAGTTGACGCCAAAGCCGTCGAGTTCCTGCGCGGTGGTCGAGCGGCCGGTGCCGATATCGACGCGGCCGTTGCTCAGGATGTCGAGCACCGCGGCCTGTTCGGCAACCTTAATCGGATGGTTGAAGTTGAACGGGAGCAGGCGCACGCCGTGGGAGATGCGGATATTCTTGGTGCGCTGGCTGACCGCGCCGAAAAAAACCTCGGGCGCCGAGCTATGCGAATACTCCTCGAGGAAGTGGTGCTCGACTTCCCAGACGTGATCGAAGCCCAGGCGGTCGGCGAGTTCAATCTGGGCGAGCGCTTCCCAGTAGGTGTTGAACTCGCTCAGCGCATGCCATGGCCGGGGCGTTTCCATTTCATAGAGCAGACCGAATTTCATCAGGGTTCGTTCCTCCTTTGGCGGATGGTCGGACGCGGGTGACTTCGGCCGCGATTGTGCAACTTTTCCTTGGCGTTTGCCAAGCGCAGGCGTGAGCGGCAGATGATTCGCTCAGCAGAAATTCTAATGACCGCCGAAACGAGCGCGGGGCCGGATTGGAGACGGAGCGGCGTGCGTTGGCGGCCAATCGTTGCGCGATCCGCTGGACGGAGGCGATGGAGCGCGGTTGCGAGCGGTTGATATCCGGGGCGGGCACGCTTGAAACGGCGGAATCGGTAGGATTCAATGCCGCGACAGAGGCGCTGGCGGATGGCATCGAGGATAAAGCGGGGAAACCAGGCGCGGGCGGCAAGCCCGGCACGCCCGGCACGCCGCGGGGCGCCGGCCGTCCTGGTGGTGCATGGGCCCAATCTGAACCTGCTCGGCGAGCGCGAGCCGGGAGTTTATGGGCGCGTGCGGCTCAAGGAGATCGACGAGCGGATGGTGCTGCTGGGGCGCGAACTGGGCATGACGGTGACGAGCTTCCAGTCGAACAGCGAGGGGGCGATCGTCGATCGGATCCAGGCGGCGCGCGGCGCGGTGGATATCATTATTATCAATCCTGCCGCGTACACCCATACCAGCGTGGCGATCCGTGACGTGCTGCTGGCGGTCGGGGTGCCATTTATCGAAGTGCATCTGTCCAACGTCTACAAGCGTGAGCCGATGCGGCATCATTCGACTATCGCGGACGTGGCGGTAGGGCGGATAATGGGATTTGGGGCGGAGAGTTATATGATCGCGTTGCGCGCGGCGCGCAGCGTGATCGATACGCCGCATGCATGAGCGGACGGTCGCGCAGGTCTGCCGGCACGGCGGACGGGCGCCCAAGGATCGCGGGCCGGGCAACAGCCGGTCGTGTGCAATCTGAGGCGGATTCCAGGGTCATCGATGGAAGTAAGGGAATTAAAAACGCTGCTCGGCCTGATGCGCGATTACGAGCTGGTCGAGCTCGAAATCGAGGACAAGAAGGGCAAGGTGCGGCTGGTGCGCGCAGCGGCGTCGGCGGTGGGCGAATCCGCGGCGGCAGTAACCCCGACCGCCCCGGTGGCCCGGGTGATCCAGTCACCGGTGGTGCGAACCGCAGCCAAGCCGGCGGCGTCGCTCAACGACCGCGGGGCGGCGGCGGCGCCCGAGCTGAGCGAGAATCAGAAGCTCATCGCGAGCCCGATGGTCGGGACGTTCTATCGCGCGTCGGGGCCGGACGCGGACCCGTTCGTTGAAGAGGGCGGTTCGGTGCGCAAGGGCCAGACGCTTTGCATCATCGAGGCGATGAAGATGATGAACGAGATCGAGGCCGACGCGAGCGGCCGGGTGGTGCGTATTCTGTGCGAAAGCGGCCAGCCGGTCGAATACGGGCAGCCGTTGATGGTGATTGAAGCCGGCTAGGGCCGACGTAAGGTCGCGAGCGCGGAGACCCAGGCGATGTTCAAAAAACTGCTCGTAGCGAATCGCGGGACGATTGCGATCCGGATCATCCGGGCGTGCCGCGAACTCGGGATTCCAACAATCGCGATCTACTCGACCGCCGACAAGGACGCGCTGCATGTGCGGATGGCCGACGAGGCGGTCTGTATCGGACCGGCCGCGGCCGAGGACAGTTACCTCAATATCCCGTCGATCATCAGCACGGTGCTGACCTACGGCGCCGACGCGGTGCATCCGGGCTATGGCTTCCTGTCGGAGAATGGCGACTTCGCCGAGGCCTGCCTGAAGTCGGGCGTGAATTTTGTCGGGCCGCGGGCGCGCCATATCCGCCTGATGGGCGACAAGCCGCGCGCCCGGCGAATCATGACGCGGGCGGGCGTCCCGGTATTACCGGGCAGCGCGGGCAACGGGGTCACCGAACTGCGCAACGCGCAGGAGGATGCCAAGCGCCTAGGCTATCCGGTGCTGATCAAGGCGGCGGCGGGCGGCGGCGGCAAGGGGATGCGGGTGGTGCGCGACGCGCAGGAGTTGGCGCGGCTATTTCCGCTGGCGCGGGCCGAGAGCGAGGCGGCCTTCGGTTCGCGCACGATGTACCTGGAGAAATACCTCGAGCGCGCGCGCCACGTCGAGTTTCAGATCCTGGCCGACAACCAGCGCAACGTGATCCATCTGGGCGAACGCGACTGCTCGATCCAGCGCCGCCATCAGAAGGTGCTCGAAGAGGCGCCCTGCCCGGTGATGACCAAGCGGCTGCGCGACAAGATGGGCAAGGCGGCGGTGCGCGCGGCCGAAGTGGTGGGCTACTCGAACGTCGGCACGGTCGAGTTCCTGCTGGCCGACGACGGGCAGTTCTATTTCATCGAAATGAATACGCGCATCCAGGTCGAGCATGGCGTCACCGAGATGGTGACCTCGATCGACCTGGTCAAGGAGAGTATCCGGGTGGCTGGTGGCGCGGCGCTCGGGATGAAGCAGCGGCAGGTCGAGATCGAGGGCGCGGCGATCGAATGCCGGGTCTACGCCGAGGATCCGGATACCCATCTGCCGTCGCCGGGCGTGGTCAGCAACCATCATGCGCCGGGCGGCCTGGGGGTGCGCGTCGAGACGGCATTGTACGACGGCTATCGGGTGCCAGTGCAATACGATCCGCTGATCGCAAAACTGATCGCGCATGCCGACGATCGCGGGCAGGTGATCGCGCGGGCCAAGGCGGCGCTGCGCGAATATCTGATCGACGGGATTCGCACGAATATCCCGCTGCATCTGAAGATTCTCGACGATCCCGACTTCCGCAAGGGCGATTTCGCGACCGATTTTCTCAAGCGCTATGAGAATGTGGCCGAGCCGCCGGCGGCGACCGCTGCCGCTCGCTGACCCGCGTGTGGGGCGCGGGCCGGCGGGTCGAGTGGCTCAAGTTGCCGCCGGCGGCCATTAATTTCGATCATCATGATCCGATAAACGGGACGATTCGGCCTATCAAAGAGACTATGTCGATCAGGGTAATCGGGAATAACGCGGGCGCGCGGCTG
>JADMIL010000018.1 GCA_015478645.1 Candidatus Binataceae bacterium | reverse complement strand
CCTCTAACCTTTCTCCCCTCTTGGGCGCGGTTCCTGAACACGGTTGCTGCTAGGGCATTGCGCATAGAGCATGCGAGAAAAGTTGATCTTAAGGTTATAATAACTGCTTAATTATCGCTAACGACGATCGAATCAATCGATCGATTGACCAATGGAGGGCGGGAATGATCAAGGCTTCAATTTTGTTTTGTGCGGCGATGCTGGCGTGCGCGCTGACTGCGGGGGCGGCGACGAGCACGGTGGCGACCAAGTCGGTCAGCGCGGTGCTGAGCGGAACTGGGGTTCCGGATACGGTCGACGTGGACCCCATCAACGGGCAGTGCAACTTCGACACGTGGGTCGATCAATGTCCGAGCGGAAACGACAATTGCAAGTGCATTCAAGTTACGTCGCCGAAGGCGACCGGCGGTGGCAAAGGTGGTCCCGGGACGGTCTCGGATTTCTTTATTACGATCGACAACGGTACCAATCCGGCGAGCGAGCCGGCGGTCGGCGGCGGCCCGAATCCGCGATGCTCCTTGTATTTCGGTGTGCTGACGCTGACCTCCTCGGGCGGAGGTAGCGCTACGACCCAGACGCTCAACCTGGTCGGCACGGCGTGCAAGCATGTGGTCGGGATCTCTTCCAAGAATCAGACCGGCACGCAGGACAAGGATCTGATTTCGGGCGGATGGGGAATCTCGAACGATCCGGCGCCGAGTCCGCGCGACGAATCGGGATGGGGCGAGGTGAGCGGTCAGGTTATTCATGGTACCAACGCGTTGACGATGCATCTGGTCGGCGACCTTTCCAAATAGCCGTTCCCACAGGATTGGCCTTGATGGTCGCCGCCAGATAGGGCGGTACGCGACGATCGAATGGCAAGAAGGCAAAGGGACGGGAGCGAACTCCCGTCCCTTTTTTGGCTTGGCGCAATCGGCCGAAGCGCGCGCCATCTCATACGCGCCGACGGTTCAGATGAGGTTGTAGGCGCGGGCGACGTTCTCGCCCAGCACGCCGCGGCGCGCGCTCGACGACATCCCTTCGACCATCCCGCGCAACTCCTCGAGGTAGTCGCCCGGATGGTCGGGATGCGGATAGTCGGAGGCCCAGAAGAAGCGGTCTTCGCCGATGATTTTGGTCAAGCCGGCGATCGAGCGCTCGTCGGGGTCGCCCGAGATGAAGCATTGGCGCTTGAAATAATAGGACGGCCGTTCCTTTAGCTGGACGGTGCCGCCGAGCGCGGTGCGGCGGTAAATCGCGTCGCCGCGATCGAGCCAATAGCCGATCCATCCGGCGCCGGATTCGAGCACCACCGTGCGCAGGCGCGGAAAGCGATCGAAGACGCCGTACTGGAACATCGTGCCGAAGGCCTGCGGCACGCCGACCGCCGCGAACAGATCGAAATACCAGTCGGCCCACTCCATCCCCTCGAAGCGCTGGAGCGCGCTGAATTGCGGCGGCTCGAGCGTCGGATGGATGGCGAGCGGGATGCCGAGATCCTGGGCCGCGGCGAAGACCACGTCGTGATCGGGATGGCCGTGGGGCTTGCGCGTGATAGTGAACGGGCAGACGAAGGCGCCCTTGCAGCCGTCCTTGGCGGCGCGTTCGAGTTCGCGCGCGGCGGCCGCGGGATCGCCCAGCGAGATGTGCGCGATCGGCACCAGGCGGCGGCCCGAGTCGCGGCAAAAGTCCGCGATCCAGCGGTTGTAGGCGCGGCAATAGGCGGCCGACAGGTCGGCGTCGAAGACTTCGGCCTCCCAGAGCAGGCCGATCGTCGGATAGAGCACCGATTTGGCCATGCCCTCGGTATCGAGGAGCTGGAGCCGCTCTTTCATGTCCATCGCGCCGAAGGCCGCGCCGCTGACGTAGTTATCGACGGTTTCGACGCCTTCGAGGCTGGCGAAGACCCCGCGCTTTTCGCCGGCGCGCGATTTCAGCAGTTCGCGGCGCTGGGCGTTGACGTCCTCGACCGTGGCGCCCAGCTCCTGGAGCTTCTTCATCCCGCCGAGTGAGGCGAGCAGGGTCGAGCTGGTCAGTTTGGCCGGGTGATTGTCGATCTCGAGATATTCGCGGCCGTCGCCGCCGACCTTGATGCGGATGGCGCGATCGCGGTATTTGGGCTCGAGATACTTCTCCCACAGGCCGGGCGGCTCGAGAATATGGCCGTCGGCATCGATGAGCAATTCTTCAATTGGCATTGGTCCCCTCCGTCAGTGATTGGCGGCGCGGGGCCGGTGGACCGGCCTGTGCCGCAGGCGGCCGGCGGGCGCCCCCGCGCTGTCCGGCCGCATCCGACTATTGCGCACAAGCCGGCGCAATCGCAAATCGCGCGGGCCGGCGGCGGACGGGGGTTGACGAGCGCGGTTCGGCTGATTACTTTGAACTTAAATAATTGGAACCTAAACAATTGGCGACGCATTACAGCGGCGCGGCGCGCGAAGTCCGCGCGCTCGACGCCTATATCAAGCTCACCCGCGCGACCGAGACCATCGACGCGCGGCTGGCGGCGCGGCTGGCCCGGCGCGGGCTCACGCACGGCCAGCTCGGCGTGCTCGAGGCGCTGATGCATCTGGGGGCGATGGCGCAATGCGATCTCGGGCGCAAGCTGCTGCGCAGCGGCGGCAACGTAACCACGGTGGTGGACAATCTCGAGCGGCGCAAACTGGTGCGCCGCCGGCGCGGCGCGGAAGATCGCCGGGTGGTGATGGTCGAGCTGACGGCGCCGGGACGGCGGCTGATCGAGCGGGAATTTCCGGGCCACGCCAGTGCGATCGGCGCGGCGTTGGGCGGATTGACGGCGGAAGAGCAGGAGCAGCTCGGGCGCCTGTGCCGCAAGCTCGGGCGCGGCGCGGCCGAACTGGCGGAGGCCGAGGCGGCCGCGCGCGCGGGCGATCGCGCGCGTGGCGCGCCGCTAAGATGACGCGCGTGGCGCGCCGCTAAACTGCAAGCCAAGGAGAAAATCATGATTACGCTTCGCAAGGCCGACGATCGCGGACTGAGCAAAATCGACTGGCTCACCAGCCGCCATTCGTTTTCCTTTGCCGACTACTACGACGCGCAGCAGATGGGGTTTGCGAGCCTGCGCGTGATCAACGAGGACTGGATCGCGGCCGGCGCCGGCTTTCCGACGCATCCGCATCGCGACATGGAGATCATCACCTATGTGGTCGACGGTGCCGTGGCGCATCGCGATAGCATGGGCAACGGATCGACGATTACGCCGGGTGACGTGCAGCGCATGAGCGCGGGCACCGGCGTGACGCATAGCGAGTACAATCCGTCGCGCGCGGCGCCGTTGCATCTGCTGCAAATCTGGATCGAGCCGGACAAGCGCGGCTACGCGCCGGGCTACGAGCAGGTGCGCTTCGCCGATGCCGACAAGCGCGGGCGGATGCGGCTGGTGGCGTCGCCCGACGGGGCCGAGGGCTCGGTGACGATTCATCAGGACACGCGGGTCTATGCCAGCGTGATCGAGCCGCAGGGGGCGGTGAAGATGGCGCTCGCGGCGGGGCGGCGCGCCTATGTCCAGGTGGTGCGCGGCGCGCTCACGGTCAACGGCGTGGCGATGGCGGCCGGCGACGGTGCGCGCGTTACGGGTGAAGCGGCGCTCGAGTTCGCCGCGTCGGCCGAGTCCGAGGTCCTGCTGTTCGACCTGGTGTAAGCGTGCGCGCCGGTGTACACATGTGCGCCGGCGCGGCGTGAAGGGAAACAAAAAAACGCCGCGGGCGTCGCGCGCCGCGGCATTTTTTCAGTGACCTCGGAGTGCGTGCGCTCAGGGCACCGGCGCGGCGGCCAGCAGGCCGGCCGCTTCGTCGAAACCGAGCATCAGGTTGAGATTCTGGATCGCCTGGCCGGCGGCGCCCTTGCCGAGATTGTCGATCGCGGTGAGCACGCACAGCGTCTGCGAGCGGCGATCGAGGACGAAGGCCAGCTCGCAGAAATTGGTCGCGCGGACGTTCTTCAGCTCGGGCAGTTCGCCGGGCTTCAGGATGCGCACGAAGCGCGACTTGGCGAAGCTCGCCTCGAAGGCGGCGCGCACGTCCTGCTCGGTGGTGCCGGCGCGCGGGCGCATGAAGATCGAGCTCAGGATGCCGCGCGTGATCGGCAGCAGATGCGGCACGAACATCACGCCGATTTCGCGGCCGAGCGCACTGCTGATCTCCTGTTCCATCTCGGGCATGTGGCGATGGTTGCCGACCTTGTAGGCGCGGAAGTTCTCGTTGACCTCGGCGAAGAGTTGTTCGACCGCGGCCTGGCGGCGCGCGCCGGTGGTGCCCGACTTGGCGTCGATGATGATCGACGACGGGTCGATCAGATCGCGCCGGATGAGCGGCAGGATGCCGAGCAGCGAGCCGGTCGGGTAGCATCCGGGGTTGGCCACGAGGCGCGCCTCGCGCAGTTCGCGGTGATGGAATTCGCTGAGGCCGTAAACCGCCTCCTTGAGCAGCGCGGGCGCCGGATGGTCGGCGCCGTAGGTCTGGCGATAGGCGGCGGGATCCTTGAGGCGGAAGTCGGCGGAGACGTCGATGGCCTTGATGCCGGCCTGGATGAATTCCGCGATCAGCGGCGCGCCGACGCGTTCGGGCAGGCATGAGATGACAATCTCGGCGCGGCCCAGGATCAGGTCGGGGCGCAATTCCTCGAACGGCGGCAAATCGACGCCGGCCAGATGGCGGTAGACCTCGGCGACCTCGCGGCCGGCGTAGTGCTCGGAGGTGAGTACGCCGAGTTCGACGAACGGGTGGCCGGCCAGAATGCGCACGGCTTCGATACCCGCGTAGCCGGACGCGCCCAACACCGCTACTTTAACCCGATTGTGCGATGGCATCAGGGATTCTCACGCGCCTCCCGAATTTAAGGTCGGAGTAATCGAAATATCACGAATGCGGAATGCTCGCCAGTTTGCGGAGCTGCGCGCCGAGCAGAGCAGGAGTTGGCGCGGCTTCGCTCCCCAAGCCCAAAGCAAAGCGCCCTCCGCTTCGCACGGAGGGCGCCCGCGAAATCGATCTTGCGCAAGCGCTCTAGCGCTTGGAGTACTGCGGCCGCTTGCGCGCCTTGTGGCGCCCGTACTTTTTGCGTTCGACCTCGCGCGGGTCGCGCGTCAGCATGCCGTTTTTGCGCAACGCCGGACGCAGCGCCTCGGACACGGTGAGCAGCGCGCGCGAGATGCCGTGGCGCACGGCGTCGGCCTGGGCCGACGATCCGCCGCCGCGCACGGTAACGATCGCATCGTACTGGCCGATGGTCTCGGTCAACTCGAAAGGCTCGAGGATGCGCATGCGCGAGGTGTCGCGCGGGAAGTATTGCTCGAGCGAGCGGTCGTTGACTGTGATGGTGCCGCTGCCGGCCGTCAACCGCACACTGGCGACCGCAGTCTTGCGCCGGCCGGTCGTGCGAATCATGTTTTTCCGTTCTGCCATCTTGGTTCCGATATTACCCTGCGGCGGCCCGATGTGGCGAGCGCGCCAAGTTTGGCTTCATATCTCCCGCGCCGCCTGCAAACTTGCGCGCGTCGACTTCATTCTCCCGCATCGCACCGGCTGGCGCGACACGTGCGCCCGTCAGACCGCGACCGGCACCGGCTTTTGCGCGGTGTGCGGATGATCGGTACCGCGATAGACCTTCAACTTGGTGAACAGGCGGCGGCCGAGGCGGTTCTTCGGCAGCATCCCATGGACGGCCATCTCGATTAGCCGTTCGGGCCGGGTCTGCAAGAGCTTGCCGGCGGTGATCGAGCGGATGCCGCCGGGAAAGCCGGTGTGCCGATGGTAGACCTTGTCGGTCAGCTTGGCGCCGGTCAGCTTGACCTTGGCCGCATTGATGATGACGACGAAGTCACCGGTGTCCTGATGGGGCGTGAAGTCGGAGCGATTTTTCCCGCGCAGCACCAGGGCGGCGCGGGAGGCGATGCGGCCCAAGGCGCGGCCGTCGGCGTCGATGACGATCCAGCGGCGGGCGCGCAGCGCGTTTTCATGCGAAACGCTTTTGGTCTGTTCAGTCAGCTTCAAGTTTCGTTACCGTTACCCGTCGCGTGCGGCCGGCGTCCGCGAGTTGCGGCGCGGCGCATGGCGCGCGCTTATAATTTGGCGGGGCCGATGGGATTTGAACCCACGACTTCCGACGTGACAGGCCGGCGTTCTAACCGGGCTGAACTACGACCCCGCCTGAAACATTCATTTGTACATGCAGTGCGCGGTGCGCACAAGGGCGCGGAGCGCGCGCGGGTACTGTCATGATCTGCCCGCCAGGGTCCCAAGTTCAGGGCGAGGATGTCCTAAGTTGTCTGCTCGATAATCGGGCAGAGTTGCCCTTCGGATGCTTGGCAATTATCGGCCCGGCGCAATACTGAGCGAAGCTCTTTTCGCAAAACCTCCAACTCGCGAATCTGCGCTTCCACGCCGGCAAGATGCTGCGTAACCAGCTTGCGGGCGTGTTCGCACGGCTTGCGCCCATGCCGCGTCAGATCGATTAGCTGCTTGATCTCGCGCAGCGTGATCCCGAAGCTTTGCGCGCGGCGCAGAAACCGCAATGTCGCAGCCGCATCCTCGTCGTAGAGCCGGTAGCCGTTTGGAAGCCGCATCGAAGGTCTCAACAGTCCGCGCGCTTCGTAATATCGAATCGCGGACGGTCTTAAATCCGCCTGTCGCGCCAGTTTGCCTATCGTGATCCGGGACGCTTGACCTTTAATCATACTTGAAGGTTTAGCATCAGGCATCAGGAGGTGAAAGCGTATGACAAAAATCAAAGTCACGCTCTGTCCAAACTGCGGCGAGTGCCCTTCGGTCGAGATCGGCGACGAAGGCGTCAGCATCGGAGAGGCCCAGAACACCGTACGGCTGAGCCATGCCGAATGGAACGATCTGGTGACTCGAATCCGCAGCGGTGAGTTGAAAGAAGTGTAACCCTAACCGGGCGGGGGACTTTCCCGCCCGCCCATCCAGGCAGGAGCGCAGCGCCGTGGCGCGGCTTCCACCTTTTTAATTTCAATTCTGAGTGTCCTAATTTCGGTGATTATATACTTGACTCACCGCGATACCTGCGCTATTGTTTAACGCATGGACGCGAAGGTACCGACCACGCTTCACGAAGCGGTCACCTATTTCTCGAATCCCGACAACTGCATCAGGACGGCGATTGCGCTGCGCTGGCCGAACGGCAAGGTAACCTGCCCGACGTGTGGGAGCACGGAAGTCACGTTGCTGGCGACGCGCCGGATTTGGAAGTGCAAGACCAAACACCCGAAGCAGCAGTTCAGCGCGAAGATCGGAACCATCTTCGAGGACTCGCCTATCGGTCTGGATAAGTGGTTCACCGCGATCTGGCTGATTTCCAATTGCAAGAACGGGGTTAGCTCTTGCGAGATCGCGCGAGACTTGGGCGTCACGCAAAAGACCGGCTGGTTCATGCTCCACCGCGTCCGCAAGGCGATGCAGGCTGGCACGTTTGAGAAAGTGGCAGGGGAGTTTGAAGTAGACGAGTCTTTTATCGGCGGCCTCGCCCGATTCATGCACAAGGATAAGAAAGCCAAGATCACAGGCACGGGCGGGGCCGGTAAAGCAATCGTGATGGGTCTCCTGGATCGCAAGACGAAGAAGGTGCGCCTGCGGCACGTCGCCAACACGCAGCGGAACAAGCGAAAGAAGTCCCTTCGCCGTACCGGATAGCCCGGAATCGCAGGGCTGCTCTATCAGTAGCGAACATCTTTCAATCGATTCCATTCGCGGTCGATTTTTTCGGCGTTCCAATATTCGCTTTCCCACATGATACCGACGTTAGGTTCGGGTGCAGTCAGCAGACGTTCGAGCATCGGCGGCGGCGCAGCGTCTGGCCCCTTCGCTAATATGTCGCGCCAATATCGGTTCGTAAGAAAGCGCCGGAAACCACTTATCGTCGGCAAAAGTGATCGATCCAATCAAACGCGCGATCTCAGGTCTTTTCCTTCGAAGCTTAGATATGAGTTTGTAGCACTCGATTGAGTCCTTACCGTCCTCATCGAAATGAAGCTGGATTAGAGGCACGCTGTTCGGGCCGATCTGCATCACGCAGGCTTGTTGCATTGCGATCAGTATCTGCTCGACGGCGAAGAGTGCGGGGTTCGTGCCTTTTCTACCCGCATTCTCATGCTTCGTGCGGAAATGCCTCCCGTCGAGGCCAACGGCGAAGCCGCAGAAAACGTTATTCCGGATGACATCAATGAAGTCGGTCAGAACGCCATCGGCCTGTTCCCGCGTCCAATCTCTCCGCAGACACTCCTTGTAAAATTCAGTCATATGAATGCGCTGAATCCGGTATTTCAATTGCAGATTTTGCCACTCGTCTCTAAACTTCTCCCAGCCCGTATCGTTGGAAAGCCAACCGCAGAGGCAAATGAAGCCTGCGGCATCGTGAAATTTGCCGCTCTCGTCTAGGTACGCGTACAGTCCCACTTGATATACCTGCTCAGTCGGGAGGGCTTGCCGATGAAGCCAAAATTGGGAGGCCATTTATCGCGCCTCCCGTCTCGACTGAGCCGGATCATCGTTATCTCCGGTCGGTGAGTCAAGTATATAAGCGCCCTAATTTCCCACGCGTGAGTATCCCAAGTCGGACAGTGCCCGCGCGCGGCGGGCCGCAAGGTAGCTCACGGCGGCGCCGGTTTGGCGCGAATTACCCGTGCAATGGCGGCGCTGGGAAGCATAGCGGAGGTGGCCGCGAAGCAAAAGCGCAAGCGCACTTGCGCCAGCCGTTGCGGGATGCGGCGGAAGTGTTATTTTAGGCGCGCCGCCGTGTTCCGAATGCGGCGCGCGGGCGCGCCGACGCGTCCGCCAACTTCGCCGAAGACTTGCCCGAAGACTTGCCTATGTGGATTGTCAGTTTCGCGCTGCGCCGCCCGCTCTCGGTCGCGGTCATGACGCTTCTGATGCTGGTGCTGGGTGTGCTCTCGTTCACCCGCATGAACGCGGACATCTTTCCCGCGATCGACATGCCGGTGGTGATCGTGGTGTGGGGCTATCCGGGCCTGTCGGCGGTCGATATGGAGCGGCGGGTGGTGATTATCAGCGAGCGCGCGATGTCGACCACGGTCAACGATATCGAGCACATGGAGTCGGAGTCGATCGCCGGCGCCGGGATCATCCGGGTCTACTTCCATCCGGGGACCACGACGGCGGCGGGAATCGCGCAGATCGCGGCGATGTCGCAGGCGCTGTTGTCGATCTTTCCGCCCGGCATGGTGGCGCCCAACGTGGTCGATTACAACGCCGCCAACGTGCCGGTCGCGCAGCTCGATGTCTACAGCGACACGCTCTCCGAACAGCAGTTGTTCGACTACGGCCTCAACTTCATCCGCGTGCGCCTGTTCAGTATCGAGGGACTCTCGGCGCCGTCGCCGTTTGGCGGGCGGACGCGATCGGTGATGGTCAACCTGAACCCGGGCCAGCTTTACGCCAACGGGCTCTCGGCCGCGGACGTCGCGCAGGCGCTGGCCAACACCAACACGATCATCCCGGCTGGTTCGGTCAAGATTGGCAATCGCGAGTATCGCGTCGAGCTCAACGGCAGCCCCACCGACGTCGCCAGCTTCAACCATCTGCCGATCAAGCTGGTCAGCGGCACACCGATCTTGCTGGGCGAGGTCGCGCCCGTCACCGACACCCATCAGGTGCAGAGCAACGTCGTGCGGGTCGACGGCAAGCGCGCCACCTACATCCCGATTTTCAAGCACGCGGCGGCCTCGACGCTGAGCGTGATCGATCAGGTCAAGGGCATCATGCCGCTGATCCTGGAGACCGCGCCCAAGGGGCTGAAGCTCCGGCTGGCGTTCGATCAGTCGGTGTTCGTGCGCGGCGCGCTATGGGGCGTGGTGCGCGAGGCGGCGATCGCGGCCGGGCTGGTCGCGCTGATGGTGCTGATCTTTCTCGGATCGGCGCGCAGCATGCTGATCGTAATCCTGTCGATTCCGCTGTCGATTCTGACCGCGATCGTCGGGCTTAAACTTTCCGGCCAGACGATCAATATCATGACGCTCGGCGGGCTGGCGCTGGCGGTCGGGATGCTGGTGGATGACGCGACGGTGGCGATCGAAAATATCCATCGCCATCACGCGATGCATAAGCCGCTGCTGGTGGCGATCCTCGACGGCTCCGCCGAGATCGCGACGCCGGCGCTGATCGGCACGCTGGCCATCTGCATCGTGTTCTTTCCGGTGGTGCTGCTCTATGGCGTGGCGCGCTACCTGTTTACGCCGCTGGCGCTGGCGGTGGTCTACTCGATGCTCACGTCGTACCTGCTGTCGCGCACGCTGGTGCCGGCGATGGCGCGCTATCTGATGCCGGCCGAGCATCGCGAGGCGGCCGGGAGCGGCGCGTGGGCGCGCTTCGCAGGCGGTTTCGACCGCGGCTTCGATCGCTTCAAGGACGGCTATCGCGATCTGCTTGGCAAGTTCATCGCGCGGCGCGCGTTCGGTCTGGCGGTAGTCGCGATCGTGATCGGATCGTCGTTGTTCCTGGCGCCGGTGATCGGCCAGGATTTTTTCCCCGCGGTCGACGCCGGCATGATGAAGATGCATGTGCGCGCGCCGACCGGCACGCGGATCGAGGAGACCGAGCGGATCGTGGATCGGCTCGAGCGGGCGGTCACCGGCGTGATCGCGCCGGGCGAGCTCGACGGGATTAGCGACAATATCGGGCTGCCGGCGTTCGCCTACGTGCTGGCCTTCTATCAGACCGACAGCGTCGGTCCGCAGGACGCCGACGTACTGATTTCGCTCAAGCCCGGGCATCATCCGGTGGCCGGCTACCAGGCGGCGATCCGGCGCATGGTGCGCGAGCGCTTTCCCGGCGTGCAGGTCTATTTTCAGGCCGCCGACATCGTGAGCCAGGTGCTGAATTTCGGCCTCTCGGCGCCGATCGACGTGCAGATCTCGGGGCAGAGCCTGGCGGCCAACTACCGCATCGGCCGCCAGCTCGAGGACGCGATGATGCGCATTCCGGGGCTCACCGACGTGCGTATCGGACAGCTCCTCGACTACCCGACGATTCGCGTCAAGGTCGACCGCGTCAAGGCGCTCGAGGTCGGGCTCGACGAGCGCACGATCGCCTCCGACCTGCTGATCAGTCTGGCGACCAACGCGCAGATCCTGCCGACCTACTGGCTCGATCTGCGCAACGGCGTCAACTACAGCGTGCTCGAGCAGGTGCCGCAGCATCTCTACGACTCGGTCCAGGCGCTGGGCAATACGCCGCTGACCGTGGCGGCCGGCGACAACCCGGCGGGCGGCAATCAACTGCTCTCCAACGTCGCCACGGTCAGCCAGGACGTCGAGCCGGCCGTGGTCAATCATTACAACGTGCAGCGCGTGATCGACGTGAATTGCGGGGTGGCGGGGCGCGACCTGGGCAGCGCGTCGGCCGCGGTGCAGCGCGCGATCGACGAGGTCGGAGAATTGCCGCCCGGCACGCGGATTACAATTCGCGGGCAGAGCGACGCGATGCGCGAATCGTTCGCCAGCCTGCGCCTGGGGATCGTGCTCGCGATCATCCTGGTCTACCTGCTGATGGTCGCGAATTTCCAGTCGTGGCTCGAGCCGCTGGTGATCATGCTGGCGGTGCCGGGCGCGCTGGCCGGCGTGCTCTGGATGCTCGCGCTGACCGGCACGACGATCAACGTCGAATCGCTGATGGGCGCGGTGATGGCGGTCGGCGTCGGCGTGGCTAACGGCAACCTGGTGGTAATCTTCGCCAACGAATTGCGCGAGCAGGGCTACACGCCCACCGCCGCGGCGATCGAGTCGGCGCGCACGCGCCTGCGTCCGGTGATCATGACGGCGCTCGCGATGGTGCTCGGGATGCTGCCGATGGCGCTGGCGCTGGGCGAGGGCGGCGAGCAGAATGCGCCGCTGGGGCGCGCGGTGATCGGCGGCCTGCTGGTCGCGACGCTCATGACCCTGTTCGTGGTGCCGGCGGTCTATGCGACGCTGAGCGGCGAGGTCAAGGGCAAGCACGAGCGCGACGCGGAGCTCGAGGCGGTGACGCTGCCCGACGCGTGAGACGGCGGAATTTTGACATGCAGGACGATCCGAAAACCTATACGCCGCGGCCACCCGGGCGCATCTACTACCCCGGCTGGATCGTCGTCGCGATCGTCGTGCTGGCGCTCACCGCCGGGATGGTGCTGGCGCGCGGCGTGCGCCTCAACCGGCAAAGCGCCGACCTCGCCGCGCAGGCCGACCTCGGTCCGCACGTGCTGGTCGCGCCGGTGGTGCGCGCGGCGCGCAGCCGGGTCGTCACGCTGCCGGGAACCGTGCACGGCTTCATCGAGACTCCGGTCTACGCCAAGATTCCCGGCTACCTGAAGGAGATCTACGTCGACAAGGGCGATCGCGTGGTCAAGGGCCAATTGATCGCGCGGCTCGATTCGCCCGAAATCGACAACCAGGTGGCCAATGCCCGCGCGAGCTACGACCTGGCGCTGATCACCGACCGGCGCAATCAGGCGCTGCTGCGCGAACGGGTGATCGCGGCACAGACGGCCGACGAGGCGCGCGGCGCAATGCGCGCGGCGCGGGCGACACTCGATCAATACTCAGCGATGCAGCAATACAAGGAGATCCGCGCACCGTTCGCCGGAATGGTCACGGCGCGCTACGTCGACCCCGGACAGTTGATACCGCAGGTCACCACGCCGTCGGGCTCGGCCACGCCCAATATGCCGGTGATCGCGCTGGCCACGCTGGCCAAGCTGCGAGTTTACGCCGACGTGCCGCAGAGCGCCGCGCCGTTTATCCGTGACGGCGACGCGGCGGCGGTCACCGTGACCGAGTTTCCCGATCGCCGCTTCGTCGGCACCGTTACCCGCCATCCGAGGGCGCTGACCAGCGCCACGCGCACGATGCTGGCTGAGGTCGACCTCAACAACCCCGACGGGTCGCTCTATCCGGGCATGTACGCGACGATCGCGTTCACGGTCGCGATGCCGCCCGGGGTGCCGATGGTGCCCGACGACGCGCTGATCTTCCTCGACGGCCAACCCTACGTGCCGGTGGTCCGCGCCGATCGGCTGAAGCTCGCGGCGGTGACGCTTGGCTACGACGACGGCGTGAACGTGCAGATCAGGCATGGAATCGCGAGCGACGACCTGGTCGCGCTCAACGTCGGGCAGGCCGCGCGCGACGGCGAGCCGGTCCGTCCGATCACCGCGCCCCCCGCCCAGCCTTAGCGCCGTGCGCAGGTGCACCTGGCGCGCAGGCCGCACGCGCCTTGCGCCGGGACGCTAGCGATCGGATCGGCGGCTACTGTTCCGCGCTCGTCTTCCAACGCGCCATCAGGGTGTTGGACGGCTGCCGCTCGTCGCGCATCTTGAGCGCGGTCTCGACCCCGGCGATCGGCAGGCCCGCCGGATCGAGCAGGCCCAACTGGACCAGCACGGTCGCCTGATCCCAGTAGATATGTTCGTTGTACACCCGGTTGCCGCGGAACTGGACGATCGCGACGGTCGGCACCTCGACGTATTTTCCGGTCGGCGCGACGCCCGGCAGCATCCAGTCGATTTCAATATCGTGTGTGAAGCAGAGGATAAATTCATCGACCAGCCGATCGCTTCCGACGGTGCGCGAGATCGGCACGAGCTTGATGTCGCGCGGCAGCGTGGGAATGAAATGGCTGGCGTAAAAGCGCAGCAATTCATGCTGGCCGTAGCCGCCCGTCATCGTCGGCACATGGTTGACGTAGGGCTCGGCGACCATCGTCGCCATGGTCGCGGCGGCGTCGCGCTGGCCGAACTCGAATGCGGTATGTTGCTCCCACAGCGCTGCGAGGTCGTCGCGCGGGCCAAGCGCGCGCCGCAGCCGGGCAATCGTGCGCAAATATGCTCGCGCGAGTACGTTTCCCGCCATCGTGGATTCCTCCGCCCGCGCCGTTTGCGCGTCGCCATACTAGGCCGCGCGCCGCGTCGCGTAAATCGCGCTCGCGACCAGACCGGCGTCGGGGATCAATTCTTAAACGCACGTGACGATTACGCCAGCTACGGGCTAAGCAGGCCGTAGACGTCGACCGTTTGCTGCGTGCCGAGGTAGACCTTGCCGTTGGCGATCGTCGGGGTGGTGAACTTGACCGCCGGGCCGGCGATATCGCGCGTGCCCTGCATGTTGCTGTCGTAAAGCTCGGTCAGGGTGCTGGCGTCATAGGCGTAGAGCACGGCGGGTCCGCTCGAGGCGTACTGATCGGACTGAATGACCCAGACGATGCCGTTGGCGGTGCCGTTGGCGGAGACCGACGGGACCACGCCGGGAAAGCCAAAGGCGTCGCCGCCCTGGATTTCGCCGTCGATCGAAATCTGGCCGTTGACCAGCGGAAAGCTCAGCAGCGGGCGGTTCTGCGGACCAAAGTAGACGTGGCCGTTGAAGTAGGCCGGCGGCGTGTAGGTCATCCCGAGCATCGCGGGAAGCTCCTGCACGATCTGCGAATCGTCATCGACGTTGTAATGGCCCAGATTATCGCGGTCGAGCAGGTAGACGGTGCCGCTCTTGTTGGCCACCAGCAGCAGATGTTTGGGACCCACGGGCTGGTCGGGCAGCACGATCGCGCCGGTGGTGCCAAAATCAATATCCTTCGCGGACAGATTGGTCTGATCGTAGGGCGTGAAGTAGTCGGCCACGGTCAGCTCGGGACGATGCTTGATCATGCGGCTGACCAGTTTGATCGCGCTGTCGCCGTAGTCAACGCCGCCGCTGTCGGCATCGAACGTACCGTTGCCCGAGGCGATGTAGAGCGCGCCGCTGGCGTCGGCCGCCGGGCCGTTGGCACCCTGCCAGATTCCGCCGTCACCGCCGTTGGGCGTGACATTGAAGGTCTGGAACAGCTTGAGCGTGCGCGAGCCGTAGCCCAGAACCCATCCGTGATACGGGCCGTTGTCGCCATGCGAGGCAAAGGCCGCGTAGATCATGCCTTTGACTTCGGCCAGCGCCGACCGCTGATTGGCGCGCAGCGGATTGAAGGTCACGACATCGGCCGCCGATCTGCCGTCACCGGTGCCGGTGACCGTCGCGGTGATCACGCGCGGCGAGTTGGGCCGCTCCTTGCCGGTCGCGATATCGAGTGCGTGAAGGCGTTGGACGTAGCTGCCGTTCTCCTTGGTCTTGGCGACGACGTAGAGCGTACCGACCGAATCGATCACCGGCGTGCTGGTAATCCCGACTTCGGGCACGATATCCTGCGACAGGACGTCGGCAGCCGCTACGCTCGTGACCCCGGCGGCCGGGTTGATCAGGCTGCGCTGCCATAGCGGCGCGGCGCCGTTGCCGTCGGCGTCGAAGGCGTAGACGCTGTTATGCTCCGTGACGATGAAGATGACGTTATGCGCGCCCAGCTTGGGAATCATCACATTGCGCACATAGAGCGGCTGGGCATAGACGTAGCCGTCGACCGGGTAGCTGAACAGCTTGCCAAACGACTGCGGATTCACGTTGCCCGGGGTGAGCATCGACTCTTCGGGATTCACACCGGTGCGGGCATTGTCATAATGATAGGTCAGGACGCCATGAAAGGCCGGCGCCTTGGCGGGTCGTTTGGCGGCGGCGAGCACAGGTGAACCGGCCAGACATAGCGCGGCCATGGCGAGAAGGCAGGGCGATAGGGTCTGGCGGATGCGCGACTTCATCAGCAGAATTCGTGTCCTCATATCTGTACATTCTTGGGGCAACGATTCAACTGAATTAAGACGGTGGGACAACATTCATGCCTATAATCGACGCCTGCGGCGATAAGCCCCGCGACGCCTCTGGCAGGGGATATTGGACCACAGTCCCATGGGATCAATGACGACTCAGAGCGCGTCTGGTTTCAGCCCCGCTGCCGACCGTGAACGCCCGCGCCGCCTGCGCCGTTATTGGATTGCGCCGGCGATTTGCGCCGCGATCATCCTGGGCCTCGGCTCCCCGCTCTTTTCACTCGCGCGCACCCGCGTGATGTTCGATCCGATGTTCGAGCGGATCTGGCCGCACGCGACCTACGACATGCTCTATTATTGCCAGGAATTAATTCGCTGGACGGCGCATTTCAGCGAATATGCCATATTGTTCGTGCTGCTGAATCTGGGACCGCTGCGCGGGCGGCCGGTCGCCGCGTTCGCGGCCTGCGTCGCGCTGGCCGCGCTCGATGAATCGCTGCAACTGCTGACGCCCGCGCGCAGCGGCACGATCCGCGACGTCGCGCTGGATTCGAGCGGGGCGGCGACCATCCTGGTCGTATGGATGCCCTACTGGGACTCGCTGCGCCAGCACCGTATGCGGCGCGGGCGCTGAGGTTGAACCGATTGACGTGGCGCCGGCGGCCTCAGCGGGGGCCGCTATGGAGCACGCCGGCGGCCTCGAGCGCGCGAATCTGCTCGGGCGAATAATCCAGGTAATGGCGCAGCACCGCCTCGTTATGCTCGCCCAGCGTGGGTGCGTCGAGCGGCAACTGCCCGGGAAATTTCGAGAAGCGCAGCGGAAAGCCGGGAACGTCGAAATCGCCGAGAAAGCGATCGTGCACCGTACGGACTGTGCCGCGCTCGCGCAGATGCGGATGCGCCATCGCCTGCGGGACGGTTAGCACCGGCGCGTGGGGCACGCGATATTCCGCGAGAATGCTCAGGGCCTCTTCGTCGCTGGCGGTCGCGTCGAGCCACGCCTGAACGATGTCGATCAGCTCGATCGCGTTGGCGGCCCGCGCCGGGATGTCCTTGAAACGCGCGTCGGTGGCCAGTTCGGGCCGGCCCATCGCGCGGCACATCAGCGGGAACTGATGGTCGATGCCGGCGATGATGAAGATGTAGCACTGCTTGCCCTTGAAGATGCCCGCCGGCGTGACGGCGTAGTGATGCGATCCGTTGCGCCGCGGTAACTGCGCCCCGCCGCTCGCGCTGGCCAGTTGCACGTTCAGTTCGTGGTAGCCGAAGTAGGCATCGAGCAGCGAGGTCTCGACGAATTGACCCTCGCCGGTGCGCTCACGGTAGAGCAGGGCGGAGGTGATCGCGCTCAGCGCGTGGACGCCGGTGCTGATATCGCCGATGCCCAACTGCGGAAAGACCGGCGCGCCATCGGCTTCGCCGATCATATCGATGACGCCGGCCCAGCATGCGCCGAGGTAGTCGTAGCCGGGACGATTGGCCAGCGCGCCGGTCTGGCCGAGCGACGAGATCGAACACATGATGATGCGCGGGTTGAGCGCGCTGACGGTGGCGTAGTCGAGGCCGATGCGCCCGATCACGCCGGGCGAGAAATTCTCCACCATTACATCGACCTTGCGCACCAGCCCCTTGAGGATGTCGATCGTCGCGGGATTTTTGACGTCGACGCAGAGGCTCTGCTTGCCGCGGTTTTGCTGGATGTAGTAGGCGCTGCGCCCGTCGCGCATGTAGGGCAGCCCGCGCGTCAGATCGCCATTGGGCGCGAGCTCGACCTTGACAATCTCGGCGCCCATCTCGGCCATCATGCGGGTGACCGTCGGACCGGCCAGCACGTGGGTAAAATCGAGCACCTTGTAGCCGTCGAGCACGTGGCGTGGCTTGCCGGACGTAGTGGTGGACATGTGGCGGCGCCTCCCCTGGCGCCTCGCCAGCAATCCCATTCCAGGCGGCCGAGCGCAAGCGAAACGCGCCATCGCCGCGGCCCGATCTTGCCGCGCGGCGCGCTGGGCGGTCGCGGCGCGCTTGATCAGCGCGGGCGGGATGTGGTGCAATTCCGCTTCGCCCCGCGGCGCGCGCAGTTGAGGATTGAAGCCCGCGGGGCATATCACGGAGATCAAAATGGCCGAAAACCTGAGAAGCAGATTGATTACCCAGGGCGTGCAGCGCTCGCCCAATCGCGCGATGCTGCGCGCGGTCGGCTTCGGCGACGGCGATTTCGAAAAGCCGATCATCGGGGTGGCCAACGCCTACAGCACGATCACGCCGTGCAACCTGGGTCTGAATATCCTGGCCGGGCGCGCCGAGACCGCCGCGCGCGCCGCCGGCGCGATGCCGCAGACGTTCGGCACGATCACGGTCAGCGACGGCATCTCGATGGGCACCGAGGGGATGAAGTATTCGCTGGTCTCGCGCGAGGTGATCGCGGATTCGATCGAGACCACATGCGGGGCACAGGCGATGGACGGCGTGGTGGTGGTGGGCGGGTGCGACAAGAACATGCCGGGCGCGATGATGGCGATCGCGCGCATGAATATCCCGTCGATCTTCGTTTACGGCGGCACGATCAAACCGGGCCATTACAACGGCCGCGACTTGACGATCGTCAGCGCGTTCGAGGCGGTCGGCCAGTTCAGTGCCCACAAGATCGACGAAAAGGAGCTGATCGAGGTCGAGCGGCGATCGTGCCCCGGCGCCGGCTCGTGCGGCGGGATGTACACCGCCAACACGATGTCGTCGGCGATCGAAGCGATGGGCATGAGTCTGCCGTACTCATCGACGATGTCGGCGGTGGACGACGAGAAGGCGGACAGTGCGGCGAAGTCGGCCGAGGCGGTGGTCAAGGCGGTGCATATGCAATTGCTGCCGCGGCAGATCATGACGCGCAAGGCGTTCGAGAACGCGATCGCGGTGGTGATGGCGGTGGGCGGATCGACCAACGCGATTCTCCATCTGCTGGCGATGGCGCATACCGCCGAAGTGCCGCTCAAAATTGACGACTTCGAGGCGATTCGCGAGCGCGTGCCGGTGCTCTGCGACCTGAAACCTTCGGGCCAGTACGTCGCGACCGACCTGCATCGCGCGGGCGGCATCCCGCAGGTCATGAAGATGCTGCTCGCCCACGGCCTGCTCCATGGCGACGCCCTGACGATTAGCGGACGCACGATCGCCGAGGTGATTGCCGAAGTGCCCGCCGCGCCGCGCAAGGATCAGGATGTCATCCGGCAATGGGACAATCCGATGTACGCGCAGGGCCATCTGGCGATTTTGAAGGGCAATCTCGCGCCCGAAGGATGCGTGGCCAAGGTCACCGGCATCAAGCATCGCGTGATCACGGGACCGGCGCGCGTGTTCGAGCGCGAAGAGGATAGCCTTGACGCGATCCTGGCGGGCAAGATTAACAAGGGCGACGTGCTGGTGATTCGCTACGAGGGACCGCGCGGCGGTCCCGGGATGCGCGAGATGCTCTCGCCGACCTCGGCGATTATCGGCGCCGGATTGGGCGACGCGGTCGGCCTGATTACCGACGGCCGCTTTTCGGGCGGCACTTACGGCCTGGTGGTCGGACACGTCGCGCCGGAAGCGCAGGTCGGCGGACTGATCGCGCTGGTCAATGAGGGCGATTCGATCACGATCGATGCCGACCAGCGGCTGCTGACGCTGAACGTGCCCGAGGCCGAAATTGCGCGGCGGCGCGCCGCGTGGAAGGCACCGGCGCCGCGCTATACGCGCGGAGTGCTGGCGAAATATGCGGCGCAGGTCTCGTCGAGCAGTCTGGGCGCGGTGACCGATTAGGCGGGCGCGGCCGACTGGCGGCGCATCGCGGCGCTCAGAATGACGAGGTGGGCCGATTGCAGAGGGCGCTAGGAACCTCTGCACCAGGCTCTGCTGTCACCCTGAGCGCAGCGCATGGGTCCCGGATCCGGGATTCTTACCTGCGCTCAGAGTGACAACCTAACTTGCGCAGAGGTTCCCTAGCTGTTGCGGCAGCGAATCTGTTGGCTGACGAGGGTATGCGCCACGCGCAGCAGGTTGCGGGCCTCTTCGGAGAGCGAGAGAAATTCGCTCGCCGTGGTCGGCCGCAGCACCAGGCCGGCGTCGGTCTGGGCGAGCACGACAATCTCGGCGCATCCGCGGCAAATACTGACGTCGTTGACACCCGGAGTTTTGCGTCCGGCAATCCGACGGTCTTCGGCCAGTTGGAGTCGGCAGTTCGGGCACTGGGTCGATCGCAAGTTGACCTGGGCTCCTTCGGTTGAATAAGAAATCGCTTCGCTCATCTCAATCCCTCCCTCGTATGCTGCGGGGCGCGTCGGCCGCCGGTGCCGGAATCACGCGGCGGCGCAAATATAAGTCGCGTGCCGGGAGCTTCGTTCCCGATCGAAAACGAATTAAGCCGGAATTCGGTCTGGCATGGAAGGAATTAGTTGTGGCGTCGCCGCCCTCTTCCAACCCCATTGCGCCACGGCCGCTGATGGATTGATATAAGTTGAGCGAAGGTTAAACCGTGGGCCCGGGGTTAGACCCGCGGGACCCGCGGCGGCGGACGAGGGCAGAGAGCGTGCGAGCGGCCCAGAATTTCTACAACCTCTACAACCACGACTTCATCCGGGTCGCCGTCGGGGTGCCGCGCGTGCGGGTCGCGGACCCGGCCTTCAACGGCGATCAGACGATCGCGCTGATGCGCCAGGCGGTCGAGCGCAAGGCGATCGTCGTGCTGTTCCCGGAACTGGGTCTGTCGGCGTACACCTGCGACGACCTGTTTCATCAGCGCGCCCTGCTCGACGGCTGCGACGCGGCGCTGGCGAAAATTCTGGCGGCCTCGGCCGGCTGGCCGATTACGGCGGCGATCGGGATGCCGTTTGAGGTCGACCATCTACTCTATAACTGCGCGGTGATTCTCAATCGCGGCCGCGTGCTCGGCGTGGTGCCCAAGACCTATCCGCCCAACTACCGCGAGTTTTACGAGCTGCGCCAGTTCAATCCGGGCGATCATGCGATCCGCACCGAGGTCACCATCGCGGGCAATCGAGGCGTGCCCTTCGGCAGCCATCTGCTGTTCGCCGCCGACGACTTGACGGCGCTGACCATCCACGTGGAAATCTGCGAAGACCTGTGGGTGCCGATACCGCCGTCGTCTCATGGGGCGCTGGCCGGCGCGACCGTGATGCTCAACCTGTCGGCCTCGAATATCACCGTCGGCAAGGCCGACTTTCGCCGCGAACTGGTCGCCAGCCAGTCGGCGCGATGCCTTGCGGCGTATCTCTATTCGGCCAGCGGGGCGGGCGAATCGACCACCGACCTGGCGTGGGACGGCCACGCGCTGATCTGCGAGAACGGCAACCTGGTGGCGGAATCCGAGCGCTTCAACTACGGGCCGCAACTGATCACGTCGGAGATCGATCTCGAGCGGCTGGCGCAGGAGCGGATGCGCCAGACCAGCTTTGGCGCGTCGGTGCGCAACGCGCGCGCGGCGCTGGGCGACTTCCGCACGGTCTCATTCAGCGCCGCGCCGCCGCGCGAAGGACGCCTGGCGCTCGAGCGGCGCTACGAACGCTTTCCTTACGTGCCGTCCGATCCGGCGCGCCGCGGCGAACGCTGCGCCGAGGTCTTCGAGATCCAGGTGCAGGGTCTCGCCACGCGTCTGACCGCGACCGGGCTCAAGCGCGTGGTACTGGGCATCTCGGGCGGTATCGACTCGACCCACGCGATGCTGGTGTGCGCGCAGGCGCTCGATCGGCTGGGCTATCCGCGGGCCAATCTGCTGGCCTACACGATGCCCGGCTTCGCCACCAGTGCGCGCACGCTGGCGCAGGCGCGCCGGCTGATGGCGGCGATCGAATGCGAGTCGCACGAACTCGACATTCGGCCGAGCGCGCATCAGATGCTCAAGGATATCGGCCATCCGTATGTCGAAGGGCGCGAGCAGTTCGACGTGACGTTCGAGAATGTGCAGGCCGGCGAACGCACCAGCCATCTGTTCCGGATTGCCAACCTGAGCGGCGCGATGGTGGTCGGCACGGGCGACCTGAGCGAACTGGCGCTGGGCTGGTGCACCTACGGCGTCGGCGATCACATGTCGCATTACGCGGTCAACGCGAGCCTGCCCAAGACCCTGATCCAGCACGTGATTCGCTGGGTGGCCGACACCGAGCGTTTTGGCGCCGAGGCAAGCGCGACGCTGCGCGAGATCCTGGCGACCGAAATCAGTCCCGAGCTGGTGCCGGCGCGGGCCGGCGCGGACGGTCCTGGTCAGTCGACGGAGTCGATCGTCGGGCCGTACGAGTTGCAGGACTTCAACCTGTACTACACGTTGCGCTTCGGCTATCCGCCGCCCAAGATCGCATTCCTCCAGTGGTCGGCATGGCACGATCGAACGGGCGGCGCGTGGCCCGATATCCCGGCCGGCCAGCGCAACCAATACGACCTCGCGCAGATCAAGACGCATCTGCGGACCTTTCTCTATCGCTTCTTCAAGCTGAGCCAGTTCAAGCGCAGTTGTGTGCCGAATGCGCCCAAGGTCGGATCGGGCGGATCGCTCTCGCCGCGTGGCGATTATCGCGCGCCGAGCGATAGCGAAGCCGAGGCCTGGCTGGCCGAGCTTGATCTGATTCCCGACAGCGACGCGTAAGTTTGGCCGATCGGCGAGTCGTGCGGACGCGGCGGGCGACGGCTATTGCGGCGCCGCGGACGCCGCATCCGCCGAGGTGGCTACGGCGCCGTGGGAATCCGCGGCGTGCAAGGCGAGGATCGCATCGGCGATTTGCCCGCTCAGACTGGCGACGGCACGGCTCAGGGCGCCGGCCGGATCGTCGCCGGCTGCCTCACTGTAGTGTGCCGCGCCGGATTGTAGCACACGCAAGCCATTGCCGCCGCGGATTTGCCATTGCCCGGCGAGCAGCGTGACGCCGGCGCTGTCGCGCTCGAAATGGTCGAACGTTGCGCTGACGGTGTAGTCGAGACGGGTCGCCAGGTTCCACGGGAACGGCGCTATGTCGTCAGTGCCGAGCCGGATCGAGAGGTCGCGCGCCATGACCTGGTCGAAATTCTGGTCGAGCGGTTCGGCCCATCGATCGCTGCTCGAGTACTCGATGCGGTTGGGCGCGGCGAGCGTCGCGAGGTCGTCGCGATTGATCACGAAGGCCGGTAGCTGCAACGGTCCGAGACCGATCGCCAGAGGGCGACCGCGGGGCGGCGCCGCGGCGGGCGGCTGGGCTACCGCCGTCAGCACAAAATAGCGCGACTTGTCGGGGGTTGGCGCCAGCACCGAGCATCCCGCGGCCTGGCCGACGATCGCCAGCACGAGTAGCGCCGCGCCAGCGCGCAGAGTGGTCGCGCGAGCGCTCACTGCGCGTCCTTGTTGTAGCTGCGGCCGCGCACCAGGGCGCCCGGATTGCGATTGATATAGTCGGTCAACTGGCGCAGCGAGCGCGCCGCGTCGTCCACGTCGGTCAGGGTGCGATTGGCCTGGTAGAGCAGCGGCGCGTTGGGGGCCAGCGCGTTGTTGATCTGGTCGAGCGTGAGCTGGGCCTTGAGCAGCGTCGCGTCGGCGGTTTGCGCGGTTTTTTCTACGCTGTGGGCCATCGGCGCCACCTGGCGATCGAGATTATCGGAGAGCACGCGCAGGCTGTCCGCCGTGCGGTCGAGGCTGGCGGAGGTTGCGCGCAGCGAGACCATCGCGGCCTTCAAATCTGGCGAACTGGCGAGGTCGCGGACCGCGGCGAGCGCCTGGGTGGCGGTCGTCACGAGCAGGTCGAGCTGAACCTGGTCGAGCTGTTTGACCAGGCGGTTCGCGGTCGATTGCGCCAGCTCGAAAACGGTCGGCAACGTGGGAATCTCGGGATAGCTGGAATTGGGCGGCGCAGAGAACCTGGCGGGCGCGTGCGGATGCATGTCGAGGTCGATATAGAGCAGGCCGGTGAGCAGGCTTTCGGTCGAAAGCTGAGCGCGCAGGCCCTGCCGGATTGCCAATTTCATGCCCTCCGGATCTTCCAGATTGACATAGGCGGCGCCGCGCTTGAGCATGCGGCCTTCGTCGAGTTCGATAATCACGGGAATTTTGATCGAGGTGGAGCTGGCGAACGCGCTGGTCGCCGGACCCACGTTGAGGCTCAGCAGGATCTTCGTGACCGATCCGATCTCGACGCCCTTGAACTTGACCGCGGCGCCGATACGCAGGCCATTCACGCTGCCCTCGAAGAAGCAGACGAATTCATGCGTGGTGCCGAACAGCCGCTCGGAGCCGAGCAGCAAGGTGGCCGCGATCGCCAGCGCCAGGGCGCCCACCACGAATGCGCCGACGGTCCGCGGATTGCCCCGTGCGGCCATCGTTAGACGCCCGCGCCGCGCGCGCCGTACGCGCGGGACGTGCAGTCGCGGCGCCCGGGCGACATGGCGGTCGCGTGCGTTGCGGCCGCCGCGCGCGTCGAGGCGTCGAGGTAAACCGAGGGATGCCGGTTACTCACGCGCGATCTTTTGCCTTGCCATTGCGAATCTCCGCGGCGCCGTCGGTATGCAATCGTCGCCCACGCTCAGATGCCCAGAACATTAAACACCACCGCGAACAGGCCGCACGCGATGACGATCAGGACGATACCGTTAACCACCGCCGCAGTCGTCGCGAGGCCCACCGCCGAGGAGCTGTCGCCGCAGCGGAAGCCCTCGTAGCATCCCGCGAGTGCGATCAGCATGCCATAGACGGTGGCCTTGAAGATGCCGCCGAGGAGCGCGCCGACCGTCACCGCCGCGATGGTCTCGTGCATGTAGGTGGTCAGGGACAGGCCCAGGATCGTGACGCCGACCGTCGCGCCGCCGAGGATTCCAACGAAATCCGCATACAAGCAGAGCAACGGCATCATCAGGACCAGCCCGACCACCCGCGGCACCGCCAGGAACTCGATCGGCGAGATGCCCAGGGTCGTGATGGCATCAATTTCCTGCGTGACCTTCATGCTGCTGAGTTCGGCGGCGAAGGCGGCACCGGTGCGACCGGCCATGATGATCCCGGTCATCATCGCGCCCATCTCGCGCACCATGCCGATACCGACCAGGTCGGCAACGTAAATCGCCGCGCCGAACTGCTGAAGCTGCACGGCGCCCATGAAGGCCAGGATGACGCCGACCAGGTAGCTGATCAGCGTGACGATGCCGAGCGCGCGGGCGCCGCAATTCTCCACGACTTCGAGCAGGTCGGAGTTGCGCGTGCGCGCGTGGCCGGTTACGAAATTGCCCAGCGCAAGCACCAACAGGCCGAGAAATTCGATATATTCGCCGGCGCCCTCACCGGCGGCGAGGATCGCCGTGCCGACCCGTTCGAGGCCCGTCGCGGGCGGCGCCGGGGCCTGCGCGTCGGCGGAATCCGGGACCGTCTCGGCCAGTTCAGCCAGCCGCCGCACGCCCGCGGGCAGCGTCGAACGGTCGCATTCGATGCCTCGCGCGTGGCAGTATTCGCCGACCTCCAGGACAAAGCTCACCAGGCTGCTGTCCCATCCGGCCAGCCCGCTCGCATCAAGCGTAATCCGCGCCGGCGGCGAACCCTCGGCGAGTAAGGCCTCGAACGAACGGAGCGTTGGCATCGAGCGGTCCAGATGCCATCGACCGGCCAGCCGGATCGCGACGGCGTCGGCGCCGGGACTGCGATCGATCGCGATATGCGCGCCCGCCGCCATATCGAGACGCGCGGCCGGTGCGCTACCCGGCGGGGCCGCGGTCAACGCCGCACCTCGCCGGCGGCGCCGCGATGCCGCGGGTCAACCGGCAACGTCGCCCTCGAGATGCCATTGGGCGAGCCGCCCGGCCAGGGTCTCCGCCCAGTAATCGATCGCCGCCGCAGTGTCGCGCCAGGTCCATTGCGCCGCCGCGTTGAGCGAGCCGCCGCCGACCCGCCGATCGATCCAGGCGAACAGATGCTCGCCGCTCAGCGAGTCGGTTACTTCGCCCTCGCTTTCGGCCAGACCGGCAAATTCGTAGGTGACGCTGGGCAACCGACTCACGCTCGCGCGCAGTTCAGCGGCCGATCGGTCCGCCGCGATGGTGCGCAGCGCGGCGGCCGCGCCGTCGGCGTCGGTGATGGTGAGATGCAGGCGCATCACGCCGGGTCCGGGATTGGTCACCAGGGTAAAGATTCGGGCCAGGTGATCCTTGAGGGTCGCTTGCATGTAGTCGCAGAGCGACTGTTGCTGATCCGCGTCGATCGCGGCGCCGCTCTGACCGCGCCAGAAGGTTATCGGATCGAGGATTACTTTGTCGTATTCCAGCCAGCGCGCGTGGGGATTCACGTAATAGAGCATCGCGCTGCCCGTGGGTCCGGCGGTCATCGGCGTGTAGTCGCCGAAGAACGGCGGCTGCGCCTGCGCCGCGATCGCGTCCGCCGGCGGCGCGGGTACACTCGCCGCGCATCCGGCCGCCAGGATCGTGAAGGCCGCGACCCAGAACCGCATCGCCAATCCGATCGCCCCTGATGGCGTCGTGCGTTGCCGGTTCAATTGGTTCGCGCCTGCCCGCTTTCCCAGGTGATCGATCTGAATCGCCCGCGCCGCTCGTCCGTTGGCGTAATTGACCTGCCGCGATTGCGCCCGGGGTTATTCCGTGAAGAACGCGATGGTGCGCGCCTCGATACTTTCGCGCGGGGGCGCGCCGGCCGGCGTAGTCGGATCCTCGAAGGCGGAATGGGCGGTGAACTGCGTGCGCCGCGGGTCGGAATCGAAGCATTTCAGGAGCAGCGCCTCGCTCGGCAGCATCTGCGGAAAATAGAACCATCGATGATCCGGATTGTAGGTCACCGAATAGACCTCGCCGGTGCGGTCGCGATACTTGAGGTCGGTCGCGACGAAATCCTTGAGCGCCATACTCTGCGCGTCGCATACGGCCAGCGGCGCCTCCTGTACCGGTCCGCGAATCGGGCGCCATACGTTGAGAAAGACGAAGCGATGTTTGAGCAGTCGTTCGCCCTCGGCCTCGCCCATCAGTTCGATCACGCGCTGCGGCCCGGACTTGAAGGTGTAATCGTTGTGCACGAATCTGACCGGCTCGCGCACGCCGGTCGCCGCGCGCTGCTCTTTGGAACCGTTGCGCACGTTATGGTCGAAGACCAGGACGCGCGCCGCGCCAGTGCTTTCGCGCACCAGCCGTTCCATCTCAGGGTAGTAGACGCGCTTGACCTCGTCGGAATCGTAAAAGTTGGTGACCGCACTCACGTGCGGCAGCAGCACAAAGCCCTGCTTGTCGAGCGACAGGTTAAGCCCGATCGCGCGGCCGTCATGGATCGGCACGGTGAGCTTGACCGTGCGGCTGGTGCGCGCGGGAACGCCGGGTGGCGGCTCATAGGTATAGCTCACGGGCTTTTCGGACATCTCGGCCAGGTAGTTGAGCGAGCCGTCGACGTGATCCGTGTGATCCATACGGGAGAACCTCCGTGCCGCCGGCGCCAAGGCCGGACGGTCAATAGATTACAACGGCGCGCGGCGGATTGACAAATCGCCACCGTCCGCGGCCGGTAGCACCGCAAGGCCGTCCGCTGATCGCCGTCCGCTATCGGCAGGGGGTCGATTGCCTCATCGGCGGCATTAGGAGAAAAGAGGATGGCACGGTGAGCCTGCGGGCGCGCTGCGCCAGTCGGTGTACTATCGCCGGGACGCACGAGGGGGCGGATGCCGCGGGCGTCCGACCGGGCCGCGGCTGGGCAGGTGCGGCGGCATGATTCGCGGCCCGAATTATTCAAGGACTGACGAAAGTATGGCGGTTCCGGCGGTTTCCGAAAGCAATCGCGACCTGTTCAATCAGCTCATCGATCATCATATCCGCTTTACGCTGGCCAAACGGCGCATCGAGCTGTCGCGGCGCGACTGGTATCGCGCGACCGCGCTGGTGGTGCGCGACATGCTGGTCGAGAAGATGCTCGGCACGCGCGCGCGCTTCGAGCGGGTCGGTGCGAAGCGGCTCTGTTACCTGTCGCTCGAATTTCTCATCGGACGATCGCTCGAGAACAACCTGTTCAATCTGGGCATCATCGAGGTCTGCCGCGATTTCCTCGGCGAGAACGGCATCGACCTGCAACTGCTGTTTGACGAAGAGCCCGACGCCGCGCTGGGCAACGGCGGTTTGGGGCGGCTGGCCGCCTGCTTCCTGGATTCGATCGCGACGCTCAACATGCCGGGCTACGGCTACGGTATCAACTACGAATACGGGCTGTTCCGCCAGGAGATGCGCGACGGGCATCAAATCGAGCGTCCCGATAGCTGGCAGCGCGAGACCTCGCCGTGGCTGGTCGAGCGGCCCGAAGAGGTCTGCCTGATTCCGGTCTACGGCCGCATCGAGCATCGGGTGGACCGCCGCGGCGAATACAATCCGGCCTGGGTCGACTGGCGGATGCTGGCCGGGGTGCCGTCGGATCTGCCGATCGTCGGCTATGGCGGGCGCACGGTGAACTTCGTGCGCCTGTACTCGGCGCGGTCGTCGAGCGAGTTCGACATGCAGATCTTCAACGCCGGCGACTACATGAAGGCGGTCGAGCAGAAGATGGTCTCGGAGACCATCTCGAAGGTGCTCTATCCGTCGGACGCGGTGCAGGCCGGGCGCGAGCTGCGCCTGCTGCAGGAGTATTTCTTCGTCGCCTGCGCGGTGCGCGATATCGTGCGCGGCTTTCTGCGCCGCGGCGAGGATCTCACGGATTTTCCCGCGCGCGTCGCGATCCAGCTCAACGACACCCATCCGGCGCTGGCCGTGGCCGAGCTGATGCGCCTGTTGATCGACGAATATGAACTGCCGTGGGAAAGCGCGTGGGAGATCACGCGCGGGACCGTCGCCTACACCAATCACACCCTGATGCCCGAGGCGCTCGAGCGCTGGCCGATCGGCCTGATGGAGCGCGTGGTGCCGCGCCACTTGCAGATCATCTACGAGATCAACCGCCGCTTCATGGGCCAGGTCGCCGAGGTATGGCCTGGCGACGGCGAGCGCGCGCGGCGCGTGTCGATCGTCGAAGAGGGCCACGAAGGGCATATCCGGATGGCGCATCTGGCGATCGTCGGCAGCCATTCGATCAACGGGGTCTCCAGGCTCCATTCGGACCTGGTCAAGAGCCGGCTGGTGCCCGACTTTTATCAGCTATGGCCCGAACGCTTCAGCAACAAGACCAACGGCGTGACCCAGCGGCGCTGGCTGCTGATGGCGAATCCGGGACTGGCCGGCCTGCTCGACGAGGCGATCGGTCCCGGCTGGGCCACCGACCTGGAACTTTTGCGCGGGGTCGAGCCGTTCGCCGACGACCCGTCGTTCCAGCGCAGGTTCGCCGCGATCAAGCGCGGCAACAAGGAGCGCCTGGCGCGTATCGTCAACCGCATCGCGGGTGTCGACGTCGATCCGGCGGGCATCTTCGACGTCCAGGCCAAGCGGATCCACGAGTACAAGCGCCAGTTGCTGATGGCGCTCGGGATCGTCCACGAGTACCTGAGCCTGGTCGAGGATGGCGTCGAACCGCCCGTGCCGCGCGCCTATCTGATGGCCGGCAAGGCCGCACCGGGCTATTGGGCGGCCAAGATGTTGATCAAGCTGATCAACAACCTGGGCGAAGTGATCAACAACGACGCGCGCACGCGCGGGCTGATCAAGGTGGCGTTTTTGCCCGACTACCGCGTGTCGCTGGCCGAGAAAATAATTCCGGCGGCCGACATCTCGGAGCAAATTTCGACCGCCGGGATGGAGGCGTCGGGCACCGGCAACATGAAATTCGCGATGAACGGCGCATTGACGATCGGCACGCTCGACGGCGCCAATATCGAGATTCGCGACGCGGTCGGCGCGGAAAATATCTTTATCTTTGGCCTGACCGCCGAACAGATCGCGACGCTGGTGGCCGAGCGCGGCTACCATCCGCTCGACTATTACGATTCTGATCCGCGCCTCATGCGGGTGCTCGACGCGCTCGCCTCGGACCGCTTCTGCCCGAGCGAGCCGGGCCTGTTCCGCTGGATTCGCGACGTGCTGCTCAACCGCGATGACTACTTTCTACTGGCCGACTTCGCCTCGTATATCGAGACCCAGGCCGCGATGGCCGGCGAGTTCATGCGGCCGGCGCAATGGAACCGCAAGGCGATCCTCAACGTCGCGCGCATCGGAATTTTTTCCAGCGATCGCACGGTGGCCGAATACGGCCGCGAGATCTGGCATCTCGAGCCCTCGTGAGCGGGCGGGCCGCGCGGTGATGGGATCGGCGCGGCGGCCGTCAGAGGCCGTGCAGGATGCGGGTGGTCAAATAAATCGCGAGCAGGCCCAGCGACGTCGCGACGCCGACCCACGGCGAGTCGTGCTCGCGCGCCTCGGGCAGCAGGTCGGATGCGCCGATATACAGAAACGATCCGGCGAAAAATGCCAGCACCCACGGCAGCGCGCCCCGCAGATTGAAAATCAAGGTGGTCGCCGCGCCGACCAGCGGCGCGATCATGTCCACCGCCAGCCAGAAGCTCGCCCGCCGCGGCGGATTGCCGTGGGCGAGCACGACCGTCACCGTGTTGAGCCCGTCGCTGAGATCGTGCGCGATGATCCCGAGCGCGATCAGAAACCCGACCTGCGCGCTGGTCTGAAAGCCGACGCCGATCGCCACGCCGTCGAGGAAACTGTGCAGCGCCAGGCCGGCCGCCGACAGCGCGCCGAGTTCCTGCTCGTGCGCTTCCGCCGCATGCGCGTGTTCGTGCGCGCGATGCATCGCGGTGTAGCGCTCGAGCGCGAAAAACGCCAGGAAGCCAATCGCGGCGAACGGCATATAATCGCTTCCGCCGCGCAGGGCGAAGACTTCAGGAATTATATCGAAGAGCGCCACGCCCAGGACCGCGCCCGAGCTGAAGCCGAGCAGCAGATGGAGACGATCGCGAAAGCGAAACGCCGCCATCCCGCCCAGGCCGGTCGAGACCAGCGTAACGGCGGCCAGCAATATCGGCATCAGGCGCATGCCGGACACGTGGTTCATGAAGCCAATCCGATCGCCGCTGCGACAGTCGTATGGTGGATGGAAGCCAACGGGACAATTGAGCACAAACGGCGCGCCCGACGCGACGGGGGATCGAATGCGCGGGCGGCGCGGCGGTCGGGCTATTCCGCGGATTTAGAGGGCGCGGCCGAAGGCGCGAGCGTGGACCAGGTATAAGTGGACGCTTTCACGGCCTGGTAGTTGGCGTCGAGCGCGGGCGCCATCAGGATGATCGCGGCAATCCGCCGCGCCATCTCGGCGACGATGCGCGTCTCGTCCAACGTCAGCCCGCGGCCCAGGATCGGGCGCTCGCGGTAGCTGAGCCATTTCTTGATCACCTGGTAGCCGCCGATGGTGTAATCCCAAACGCGGATCGGAATATTTCGCCAGTAGGCCAAATTGTTCAGGTACACGTCGAGCGTGCGATCGCCGAGCAATTCGACGATCTGTTCCTTGGGAACGCCGAGTGCGGAGGCGCCGGCGGCGATCGCTTCGCGTTCTTTCGCGGTGTAGTCGCGCTCGATGAACTTTCCCTTGCCGGGCATCACGGCGCCGCCCTTGCCCGCATGGCCCCATCCGGCGGTAACGTCGAGATCGCCGGCATCGGGATTGAGGGAACCGCCACCTTCGCGCGAGGGGACAGCGATTGCCTTCAACTCGGCGCGAATGTTTCCGGCTGTGACGGCCTTGACGGGAAGTTCCGCGTCGAGCAGAGCGGCTAGGTCGCGGCCAAGTTCGGCGGAGCGGAGCAGGGTTCCCTGCGCGATGGGCAGGGGAATCCGCGGCCAGTCTTGGCGCAGGGCGGTTTCGTTCGTTCTGGCGTAGGACGTGGAGTACAAGTTAGCGACGATATGATTAAATAATGTTTCTACGTCTGCGATGCTCAATCCTATTGTCGTGAGATATCTCAAAGCAGCAGGCGAAAGATTTGGCTGCCTTGCGTCGTGCGTTCCCAAGTGAAGAAATGCTGGAAATAGGTTCGCCCCGCGCTCTATCACGTGACGGCAGCACGATTTACGCGCCAAGACGGGCGGATTGAAGTCCTTGCGATTCTGTTGCGCGGCGGCCAACCAAATGTTCCCTGCAATCACGTGAGGAAAGTATTCTGACCGCCTTTCGTCGAGAAGCTTTGTTTCGCGCTCCCAGTAGAGCCACCGGTTATCAAATGGCCTGTAGCAACACTCCACTATATTTGTTGGTTTGAAACCGCGGCCGACAAGATATCGTCGCGTCTTTTTGGCATTGAATCGCGCGGTATCAGCCATCGCTTTCGGTATAATTTTCCGAAGGTCGGCATCGTCGAGATCCGGATCGAAATACTGTTTCATGCGAGTGAATAACGCTTCTCGATCGATGTCGATAACAACTTCATCCCGGCCCGTCTGGACTCCCGGAAACGACACCGGAAACAGCTCTGGCAGCAGCGGCCACGAAAGATAGTTACTTTCGACTGCACTAGGCTGAAACGGCAGCCCGAGTTCCAATGCGGGATGCAACCCTTCGTACTTTGGCGTGAGAGTGTTGTCGGCTTCGTCGAGAAGTTGCGCGCGTTTCGCTTTGCCCCACAGGTTGCGGAAACCGATGTGCGGAGTTCCGCGTGATGGCTCACGGCGCGTGAGCAGTGCGATCGCGGTTCCGACCTGAATCCCCTCGCGGTTGAACTCGGTCGAAAAGATGCTGGGGTCCGATTCACCCTCGGGAGTCAGCTTGCCGGTTTTGTATTTGTCGCCGTTGAGGCAATCGATCCAGACACGATCGAAGCGCTCGAGGTAGCGCTCGCGCATCCCGGTGAAGGAAAGTCCGTCGAGCCACGAATAGTTCGAGATGAAGCAGACGATCCCTTTGCCGGTCTTCTCGACGATCTTGCGCTCCGCCATGCGATAGAAGCGGACGTAAAGGTCGTTCAGCCCCTGGCCTTGCGGCGGCGGCGCGCGCCGTGCTTTGCGATAAGCCTGCGACAGGTCGCGCTCCTCTTCAACCGCGAGTCCGGCAAAGCCGTTGTACGGTGGATTGCCGAGGATCACGAGAATCGGTTGCGCCTGCTTGACCCGCTCGGCGGCGTCGCGCTCGTGCATCAGTTCGGGAAAGTTGAGCAGCATCTGCGGCTTGGTGCCGTCGGGCGGCTCCCATCCGGTAAGCGCGTTGGTCAGGTAGACGCCGGCCCGTTCCTTTTTGGCGTCCGACAGGGGCGCGCCAAGAGACTGAAGCAGCAGCCCGATTTGCAAATGCGTGACGACGAACGGCGCAGGCAGGATCTCGAAGCCGAACACGCGTTCGATCGCGGCGCGCTTGATCTCCTGCGCGGTCAGCGCATCGCCGCCCTTTGTGGCCAGAGTCGCGGCGATCTGGTTCAGCACTTCGATCAGATAGGAGCCAGTGCCGCAGCAGGGATCAAGCACGAAGACGCTCGCGTCCGCCAGCCCGTCGGCCACGCCAAGTTCGTCGCGCAGCACGCGATCGACACGCGCGACCATGTAGCGCACGACTTCGCGCGGCGTGTACCAGACGCCAAGCTGCTTGCGCAATTGCGGATCGAATGCTTCGAGAAACGGCTCGTAGAAATACTGGACCGCGTGATGGTCCTCGAACGCGCTGAAGAAGGAGTCACGGTCGACTCGATTGAGCACACTCGCCGTCCAATCCAGAACCTCGGGCAGTTTTAGGCCGGAGAGCGAAGCCGGATTGCTGGCCTGATGGAACAGCTCAACCATCACGGGCAGGCGCAGCAGCTCACCGGCATGGTACCAGTCAAAGCGCGCCTTGCGGTCGGGCGGCGGAAGGTTGCGGGTCCATAGCACCCACGCGGAAAACATCCCGTAAAAGAGCGTCTGGACCAGCGTCGAGCGGAAGAAGTGATCGCCGCGCGCGTCTTCGAACTTGATGCCCAGCGCTTCTTCGAGGGCGCTGCGAATCGCCGTGAGCGCGGGCACTTCGCCGCGCTTCTCGACCCGGCGCAGGGCCTCGCGCGCATACGACGCCATGAACCATGCGACATCGCGGGGCGCGGCGAGAGAGGCCGCGTGAAGCATCACGCGCTTGAGGAAATCGGTGAAGCTTTCGAGCTGATCAGCGGCGGCGGTGCGCGGATGGCTCGCGAGGGTCCAAAAGGCCGTCTCATCCGGCGCGAGGCGATATTGTTCGAGCTTGACGGGCTTTCCCTCGGCGTCGGTTCCGACGAGTAGAAAGTCGCGATAGTTCGTGACCAGAACCTGGCGATACTCCTTCCAGTACTTCGACACCTGCGCGCCGTCGGCCGTGACGATCACGTCGTCGCCGGTCGGTTTTGCCTCGACGACTCCGCGCGACGGCTTGGTCCCGGGCAAGGGTTCGGCCGCGGACGCTTTTTGGAACTGATCGGGGGTGTAGAGACCGAAATCGGGAAACCCCGCGCCGTGGCTTGCGGTCGGAATCGAGCGGACCTTGGGTTTGAGCGTCGCACCGACGGCATTCAGTAGGTAGTCGAGCTCGGAATAGTACGAAGTTTCGGGGACGGACGAGCCGCTGCGCCGAATGTCCGAGAGCTTGCGCAGGTACTCTTCAAGCGAATTGTTGGGCATTGGGAATTGCGCGCGAGTGTAGCATCCGCGCGGGAAACTGGCGACGCGACGGGGGATCGCATGCGCGGGGCGGATGGCAGCGGCGGTATTGTCAGGCGGATGCGCAACGCCTATGTAAGTGGGCAACTTGAAGCCCAATCGGATTTTTGCCTATTCGAGCGCCCGCCATGCACTGAAATCGCCCGGGTCGATGACCTCGATCCGGGGCGCGCGTGCGGCGATCGCTCACGGCGCGATCGCCGTATTGATCGCGTTCGCCGCGGCCGCGCCGGCGATCGCGGGCATGCCCGCCGCGCAGGCCACGCCGTCCGCGACGCCGACCGCCGTCACGCTGCCGGCCGCGCCGATCAGTGACCTGCCGACGCTGGCCGCGGCCGGATCGCTCGCCGATCTGCGCTGGCCCGATTTTTCCGCGGATCGCGCCGCGGTCGAGGCGTTTTATCTGGCGGGCAACTATGTGCTGGTCTGGAGCCGCGACGGACGCCCGACTGCGCAAGCGCTCGCGATGATCGAATGCTTCAAGCAGGCCGCCACGCGCGGTCTCGATCCCGCGGTCTACGACGCCTCGCGCTGGGACGCGCGCGTCGCGAAGCTCGCGCCGGCGATCGCCAATCCGGCGCCCGGCGATCTGGCGCGCTTCGACCTCGCGCTGACGGTCGCGGCGATGCGGATGCTCGCGGACCTGCGCGTGGGGCGAGTCAATCCGCAGCATTCCCAGTTCAGCGTCGTGATCGATCATCAGCCCTATGGGCTGGCCGATCTGCTGCGTGAGAAAATTATCGGCGCGTCCGACGTGCCGGCGATGGTGAGCGCCGCGGAGCCGCAATTTCAGGGTTACCGGCGGGCCGAAGCCGCGCTGATTAATTACGCACGGATCGCGGCCGCCGGTGACGATGCGCCGCTGACTACGCCAAACCCGGCGGTTCATCCGGACATGCCGTATGAGGCGCTGCCGGCGCTCGAGGCGCGCTTGACCCAGCTCAGCGAAGTCGCCTCCACCGCACCGCTTAAGGGCACGGTCGCGACGCCCACCGGCACGCCCTCCGCGACGCCCTCCGCGACTTCCACAACTACGCCGGCGCTCGCGAGTGAGGCGGTCTACAGCGGTGCCGTGGTCGACGCGGTTAAGCGATTCCAGCTTCGTCACGGCCTCGAACCTGACGGGGTGCTGGGCAAGGGGACGATCGCGGCGCTCAATGTGCCGCTCAGCGCGCGCGCCGATCAATTGCGCTTCACGCTCGAACGCTATCGCTGGATGCCGCCGAATTTTCCGGCGCCGCCGATCGTCGTGAATCTGCCCGAGTTCAGGCTGACGACGATGCGCATGCAGCCGGCGCCGTTCCTGACCATGCGGGTGGTGGTCGGCCAGGCCTTTCGCAAACAGACGCCGGTCTTCACCGGGACGATGCGCTATCTGATTTTCCGCCCGTACTGGGAGGTGCCGCCGTCGATTCAGCGGGACGAACTGGTGCCCAAGACGAGCCACGATCGCGACTACCTGGCGAGCCATGGCTTCGAGGTCGTCGACCACGACGGCACGGTCGTGACCGACGGTCCGATCGCGGACGACGTGCTCGATCAACTGCGATCGGGCGAGTTGCAGATTCGCCAGAAGCCGGGGCCGGCCAACGCGCTCGGCCTGGTCAAGTTCATTTTTCCGAACCACTACAATGTCTATCTGCACAGCACGCCGGAGCCCGCGCTGTTCAACCGCGCGCGGCGCGACTTCAGCCACGGCTGTATCCGCGTGCAGGATCCGCTGGCGCTGGCGGCGTGGGTGCTGCGCGATCGGCCGGAATGGCCGGTGGATAAGATCCAGGCGGCGATGAATGGCGACCAGACCGTGCAGGTCAACCTGGCGCATCCGATTCCGGTGCTGATCATCTATCGCACGGCGATCGTGCAGCCGGACGGCGAGGTGCAGTTCTTCAACGATATCTACGGCGACGATGCGGCGCTCAAGCAATCGCTCGATTCGGGCTATCCGTACGCCGGCCATCCGCCGATTTACAGTGACGACGCCGCCGAAGCCGCGCCGTGAAAATCGCGCGCGCCGCGTGGGGCGGGAATTTCAGGCGCTAAGGAACCTCTGCACAAGTTAGGTTGTCATTCTGAGCGCAGCGAAGAATCCCGGATCCGGGACCCATGCGCTGCGCTCAGGGTGACCGCAGAGCCTTGTGCAGAGGTTCCCTAAGCGCGCGATGGCTTCAGGCGCGCGGACGCATCCGATAGCGAATCGGCATGTGCTTGATGCCGCCGACGAAGTTCGAGCGCATTCGGTGGAGCGGTCCGGCCGATTCGACGGACTCGAGCCGCTCGGCCAACTGACGGAACATCACCTGCAATTCGAGCCGCGCGAGGTTGGCGCCGAGGCAGAAATGCTCGCCGATGCCGTAGGCGATATGGCGGTTGGGGTTGCGTCCGATATCGAAGACGCCGGGCCGGTCGAAGACCGCCTCGTCGCGGTTGGCCGAGGGATAGAACAGCGCCAGTTCGTCGCCGGCGCGAATCGGCACGCCGCATAGATTGGTGTCGGCGGTGGCCTTGCGCGTGAACTGGATTACGGGCGAGGTCCAGCGCACGATCTCCTCGGCGGCGCCGGCCGCCATTGACGGGTCGCCTTTGAGCCGCGCCCATTGCGCCGGATTCTCGATGAAGGCCTGGAGTCCGCCGCTGGTCGCGTTGCGGGTGGTCTCGTTGCCCGCGATGATCAGCAGAGCGAAATACGACATCAGCTCGAAGATCGGGAGCGGCGCGCCGTTGACCAGGCCGTTGGCGAGCACGCTGGCGAGATCGTCGCGCGGATTTTGGCGGCGATCTTCGCAGAGCTGGCTGAAGTACTGAAAGAACTCCATCCGCGCGCGCTGGAGGGTCTCGAGAATCGTCTCGTCGCCGGCATACTCGGCGTCGCCCGGGCCGATCATCATGTTGCTCAGCCGGAACATCATCGCCCAGTCCGCGCGCGGAATACCGAACATCTCGGCGATCACCGCCAGCGGCAGCCTGGCGGCGACTTCGGTGACGAAATCGCATTCGGTGCGATCGACGATGCCGTCGAGCACTTCGGCCGTGATCCGATCGATCTGCTCACGCAGCCCCTGCACGCCGCGCGGCGTGAAGCGGCGGTTGACGATCGCGCGATAGGCGCCGTGCTCGGGCGGATTCATGTTGAGGAGCTGGCGCAGAATCGCTTCGTCGGGAGCCGGTGAGCCCTCTTCGTTGATCGTCACGAAGAGGCGCTGGATGCTGTGGAACAGTTCCGGCTGGCGCGAGACGTTGACGATGTCGGCGTGGCGCGTAATCGCCCAGAACGGATCGGTGTTGGCGCGCTCGTAACGATAGATGGGAGCTTCGCGGCGCAGCACGGCCCATTCGTCGTGCGGGTAGCCGCGACGCACGTACAGATCGGGATCGATGATGTCGACGGTGTCCGGCGTCAAGGCTGCCATGGCGTTGCTTAATCCCTCCGTCACGGTCGCTTCGATCGATTTACCCGCGCGTTACCCGCGCGTCGCACGATGCGCGCTTACTCGGCGATCAGCCGGATCGCCTGGCGCGGGCAGAGGCTCACCGCCAGGTCAATCCGCGGGCGCGAGCCCGGTGCCGGAGCGTCGGCCAGCACATGGCTGCGGTCGTCGTCGCGCAGTTCAAATACCTCCGGCGCGACTTCGGCGCAGCGGCCATTGCCTTCGCAAAGATTGTGGTCCACGACGACTTTCATCGCATCGATCCTCTACTGCCGGGCGGCGCGGCACGCGCATCAGCGGGACGGCCGCGGGTGTCCCGGATTCACGATATGCCTGTCGGGCGTGGCATCGCAATGCGCACAGGTCGCCACGCGATCGGGGCGCCCGCGGGCCGGGATCTCGCAAACGCATGATGGTACACCGGCGGCTCATCTGATCGATTACGGGACATCGGGGCGGCGCGTCGAATGGCGCCGGTGGCGCAATGCGCACTCACCCGCGGCTTGGGCGTGGTCTCGGAATTGCTCTCTATCTCAGCGATGGTCCATTCAAATGCGCCAATCGGAGACGCCGGTCACGGCAGCGATCTCCCATCGATTCCCAATCCAGCGATGGCGCCGATCGGCCGCGCCAAAGCGATCGTGCTGGGCGCGGTCGTCGCGATCTGGCTCGGCGTGGTGATCGCCGGGATGGCGGGGCTTGCGCGCTACGCGACGGCGCCGGGCGCGCCCGGGCATCCGCCGGCACAATGGCCCGCGGCCAGTACGCTGGCGCGCGCGGCGAACGGCTTCACGCTCGTCATGATCGCGCATCCGCGATGTCCGTGTACACGGGCCACGGTCGGCGAATTGGCGATGCTGATGGCGCATGCGGGCGGGCGAATGCGCGCGCTGGTGGTGTTCGTCAAGCCGCCGGGCACGGCCGGCGGATGGGCGACGACCGATCTATGGTTCAGTGCCGCGCGTATACCGGGTGTTACGGTGGTTGTCGATGACGGCCGCGAGGCGCGCCGCTTTGGCGCCGCGACCTCCGGGCAGACGATGGTTTACGACGCCCGAGGCCGCCTGTTGTTCAGCGGCGGCATCACGGTCGCACGCGGTCATTGGGGCGATAATCTCGGGGCAAGTGAAATTCGATCGCTGATGGAAACTCCCACCGCGCCGCGCGCTGTCACGCCGGTCTTTGGCTGCCCGTTGTTCGATCCGGCCGCATCGCCCGCAGGGAGAGCAATCCGATGCGTTCGCTAGCGCGAGTTTGGCGGCGGGTAACGGCGGCGCACGATAATCCGGCTGCGCGAACCCGGGCGGCTGCGCAAGCTAACGACGATGCGCCCGATCCGGCGCTGGCGGCGCGCAGCGCGGCGCTGCTTGCGCAGATGCGCGCGGCGATCTTCGTGCGCACGGACCGCATGTTCATCTGGCTCTTTGGCTTGCAGTGGCTGGCCGGGATCGCGGCGGCGCTGTGGCTCGCGCCGCAAGCCTGGGCGGGGGCCCAGAGTTCGGTCAACATTCACGTGTGGGCGGCGCTATTTCTTGGCGCCGCGGTTTCGGGCCTGCCGATCGCACTGGCGGTGCTCTATCCGGGGCGCCGCCTGACTCGCCAGGTGATCGCGATTGCCCAGATGATCAACGCCGGGCTGCTGATCCATCTGACTGACGGACGGATCGAGACCCATTTCCAAATCTTCGGATCGCTGGCCTTCCTGGCGGTTTACCGCGACTGGACGGTGCTCATCACGGGCACCGTGGTGACCGCGCTCGATCATTGTCTGCGGGGTTATTTCTGGCCGCAATCGATTTACGGGGTGGCGATGGTCGAGCCGTGGCGCTGGCTCGAGCACGTCGGCTGGGTCGTATTTGAAGACACGTTTTTGATTTTTTCGGTCGTGCAGAGCTTGCGCGAGATGCGTGGCATCGCCGACCATCGGGCGAATCTCGAAACCGTCAATTTCCAAATCGAGCGCGAGGTGCGCGAGCGCACGGTCGACCTGGTCGCGGCGCGCGAGCTGGCGCTGGCCGCATCGCAAGCCAAGACCGAATTTCTCTCGAGCATGTCGCACGAGATTCGCACGCCGATGAACGCGATCCTGGGCATGTCGGAACTGCTCGACGAGACGCCGCTCAATCCGGAGCAACAGAAGTTCGTCGGCATCATGCGCAACAACGGTAACGCGCTGCTTTCGTTAATCAACGACATTCTCGACCTCGCCAAGGTCGAAGCCGGGCGCCTGACGCTCGAGCGCACCGACCTCGACCTCGACACCGTTATCGAAAAGACCATCGAGACCCTGGGCGTCCGCGCACACGCCAAGGGACTCGAAATCGCCGCGCGCGTCGCCCCCGGCGTACCGCTCAGGCTCGTCGGCGATCCGCTGCGCCTGCGCCAGGTCCTGGTCAACCTGATCGGCAACGCGCTCAAATTCACCGAGCATGGCGAGATCGTCGTGAGCGCCGAGCGGGACCTTGAAGCCAAGCAGCCCGGCGCGCTCCATTTCATGGTCACCGACACCGGCATCGGCATTCCGGCGGATAAGCTCAGCGAAATTTTCACCGATTTCTCACAGGTCGACTCCTCAACCACGCGCCGTTACGGCGGCACCGGTCTGGGCCTGGCGATCGTCCGGCGGCTGGTCAATCTGATGGGCGGGCGGGTGTGGGTCGAGAGCGAGTTCGGGCGCGGCAGCACGTTTCATTTCACGGTCAACTTTGATCTTCGCGACCCGCTCGCCGAGCGGTTGACCGGTGTAACGCCGGCGACTTCCCTGGCGGGCGCGCGGATCCTGATCGTCGACGACAACGACGCCAACCGGTTGATCATGCGCGAGATCCTGACCCGGGCCGGCGTCGAATTAAGCGAGGCCGCGTCGGGCCGCGAAGCGCTCGAACTCTGCGCCAGGGCGCGGCACGAGGGGCGTCCGTATCGCCTGATGCTGCTCGACTGCCGCATGCCCGAGATGGACGGCTTCGAGGTCGCCAGCCGCGTGAGGCAGGAGCACGAAGAGTCGCCAATCATCATGATGCTGGCGTCGGATGATTTGAATATCCAGTTGAATCACGCGCGCAATGCGCGGCTCGGCGCTTACCTGGTCAAGCCGGTCAAACGCCTCGAACTGATCGAGGCCATTACCGCGCTACTCACCAGCGGCAGCGCGGGCGCTATGACACCAGCCGACCGGGCCGAGCCGCCTCCCGCATTGCGCGAGAGCTTCGTCGTCAACGGTCATCCGGCGCATATCCTGGTCGCCGACGACTCGCCGGACAATCGCGTGCTGATTCGAAATTTTCTGGCGCGGACGGGTTGTACAATCGAAGAAGCCTGCGATGGTGCGGTGGCGGTCGAAGCCTGCAAGGCGGGCACTTTCGATGCCGTCCTGATGGATTTGCAAATGCCGGTGATGGATGGTCTCACGGCGATTCGCGCGATTCGCGCATGGGAGCATGAGCGTAACGCTCCGCGCACTCCGATCGTGGCGTTGACCGCATCGGTGTTCTCCGAGGATATCGCGCGCTGCCGCGACGCGGGTGCCGATCTGCATTGCGGCAAACCGATCAGCAAGTCGATACTGCTCGGCGCAATTCACGATCTGCTCAACCAGCGCTCGGTAAATCATGGGCACAGTACATCGGGGCACGTCACCACCGACGACACCGCAGGTCTGGCGTGAGTGTGAGATTCGCGTGTCGTGCGAATCAATCCGCCGATCGATGCGCACGAACTAGCTAATTGACTTCGGCGACATCTACGCACTACTTCGACCTATACTTATCACTTCGACAATCTCAGTAGCGCCGCCGTTGCCTCGGACTGACGTTGGCCAGCGTCTGTTCCTGGTCTCGTGGTGGCAATGGTCGCTGGGCGCGTATCTGGCCGATGTCTATGCAAGCGGCCGGCCGCGATGGTGGACCGGACTGATTCTTCGGCGCGGTCTGTGGGCGCTCTGGGGCGCGGCATCACTCGCGATCGGTTGCGTCGATCCGGCGATCCATCGCTGTCACTACACCTTCTGGCTATTGCCGGTATTGTGCTTCCTATTGGTCGGCTCGCTCATCGTGCGCGCTGAGCAGTTTCCTAAGTTGCCGGCGGGATCGGGCTTGGGAATGCTGGAAAATAGTCAGTGTGCGATGGCGTACGATCGCCGTTCTGACGGCCGCGGCGATGATCCTGACGGCGGTCTAGATAATGGTCGCCACGCCGATTTACAGCGCGACGGCAACCTTGCAGATCGGCGCTGAATCACCGCGCATCCCCGACATGAGCCAACTGCTCAACCATGTCCAGAACAGCGAGGATCACGACTACTACAAGACCGCCAGGGCGTTTCTGCAGGACCAGATTACGACGATCGGCCAGCGCGTCGAGCAATCGGAGGCCGCACTCAACGCCTACCGCGACAAGATGGGCATTCTGGCCTTTGGCACCTCCGATCGCCTGAAGAACCAGCTTCCTGAGGATCGCATGCTGGCGCTCAATCGCGCGTTGACCGATGCCGAGACCGAGCGCGCCCGCGCCCAGGCCGACGTCGAGGCGATGCGCGCGGGCGACTACGAATCGCTGCCGGTGGTGGTCAACAGCCCGATCATCCAGCAACTGCGGCTGCAGGTCGATCAGCTCCAGGCCCAATACGCGGAGATGGCGGGCCGCTACACCGATCGCTACGCGCCGCTGGGCGACCTCAAGGCCAAGCTCGACGCGGCGCAACACGGCCTGCGCGCAGCTCGTGGTCTCGGTCGATACCGGCGTGATGCATCTGGCGGCGGCACTCGGCGGGCCGGTGATCGGCCTGTGCGGTCCCGCGTTGTCGCGCCGATGGGGTCAGGTCGGCGCGCGGGCAATCGCGATCGACTCGCCCCATCCCCGTGCCGGCTATTCCTATCTGGGCTTCGAGATGCCGCGCCGTCCGCCGCCCGTGATGGAGGCGATTACGCTCGCGTCCGTGCTCGGCGAATGCGAGCGGATGCTCGCCCTCGCGACGTCGCTCGCGGCCGCCGACGCGCGTGCCACGGCGCGCGCCGCCGGCCGCTGACACTGCGTCTCGCGCAAATTCCTTCGCTACGCCGCGCTGGCGCTGAACCATTTCGGCGATCGCCGACACCTGACACAGCCCGGCTTCGATTAGCAGTTCAGGGCGACGGTGCTCAGAATCAGTGTCGTTCTAGTAAATTTTGCTGAAGACCGATTTAATTTGGTTAACGTCGTCATCCGCTCCCGCTGCCCTCGCACAACCGGCCAGGTTTTGTCACGATCGCTCTTGGCCGACACCACGCTTGGCCAATACTGCGCGACGGAAATCAGGCGCCAACAAGTCATGCAAGCTGCGCACCCAAGCTTCACTCACGATCGCCTCGGATGCCGATCCGGATCCGGGCTTGCGCGTCACCTCGCGGTATTGCTGGCACCCTTGCTTGTCCTGCTGGCGTCGCAAATCAGTGGATGCACCAACAGTTCGATCGCCGCGGCCCGATCGGAGATCGCGCTCGGGCGGTATGCCGCGGCCCATCAGATGTTCGTGCAGGCCTCCGCCAACCCCAAACTATCGCCACGCGAACAGCGCGAGGTCGCCGACGGTCTGTGCCTCACTGAGTACAAAATCGGCGCGCCGCAATACTCACTCTCCCGGCAATACCAGGCCTGCGCCGCCGCCGTTGACCAGCCGGGCAGCGCGAGCCGGCCAATCTTTGACCAGCTTACAACTGCGGAACGCGCGCAATACTCGCAGCAGGCCGCCGCGGCGATTCGCGATCGCGATTTTGTCGAGGCTGAAGATGCCATCGCGCGCTACAAGTCGCTGCCCGATGCCGATCCCCGGCTCCTCTCGGTCTGGTCGCGCCAGCTATGGGTAGCCGTCGATCACGATGACTCTCGCACCAATACCCACTCGCGCGCGCTCGCGATGGCGATTTCGCATCTCACCCGCCAGTATCCGCGCGTCAACGCGATGAGCGTTTCCGCTTTCCGGCAATGGATCAAAGACAACATGACCATTTCCGGGACGCCACTGGTCAGCGACGTCAAAATCGGCAAACGCTCGGTTGATCTGTGGATTCCGGACAACCACGTAGCCCTCGCGCAGTTCAATCTGGATCGCTTCGCGCGGGTCAACAATGCTCTCGTCGCGCGCTGCCGATGCGACGCGCGAACCAATATCGCGATGCAGGGGAGCGGTCTGCCGGCCTACCTGGTGCGCCTCGATCCCGCAACGCGCCAATCCGAAATTCTGATCCTCGCACAACCTTGAACTGCGCCGCGCGCGCCGCCCGCCGCTGACACCTGCATCCCGCGCAATGCCTCCGCTCCGCCGCACCCCTGTCCGCGCTGCTCCGCGCGGCCGCCGCTCCATCTCGACCGATTTCGCCCAATAATTTAAGCGCTATTTCGTATTGCATGGGGAGCGATGCCGATCCATCCACGCATAGGCTACGAATTGCGATTCAAGGCACTACCTCTCACAATAGCAGTTTGAAATTAGTTGGTCAGTGACTCGGGTATCTGTGCACGATTAAGCCGATGCCATGCGAACATTGCGCGGCTGCCGTTGACATAAATGACGCCACCGAAAGGCAGAACGACTTTAAAAAATCTCGCGGAGCTCTGGAAAGACCATCGGCAGAAACATCGCGTTCAGCGAATAGATCAACAGCGCGCCCAGGGAAGCAACCCGCGAGAATCTGAACATCAGTGCGGCCAGCGTGGCAAGCATCAAAATGTTAAAAAACCCATTGCCACATTGGAACGACGGAGGTTCCTGAAGCCACTCGATACGATCCCACCGATAATGTTGCTATTGCCGCTACGGTAGTAATCCAAGCGGCGAAATGTGCGCATTCTTTTGCCGTACTGACATTCTCGAATTTAGGCCATAATCGCAGTTTACCCATAGCCTATTCTCGCCTAATCGCCGAGGTTGCAATGCACTAATAGCCATAACCGTTGTTCTGGTTGACATAGTAGTAATTATTCTGAACGGGCGGGCGAGTCGCGGCTGCCGCTCCGACTTCGCCGGCGACCAGTGCTGTTCCGGCAAATACTATCGCCGCGGCGGTGAGGGCGCGGTTGACGTTGGCCTGATGGTTGATCTCGGCTTGCTGCTCTTCGAGACCCGCCTCTGCCATCTGTGCCTCTGCTTGTTCGCATCGAGCCGGTATGGAGACCATTGTATTGCCGAAAGTGGTTAGCATCGCTACTGCTTCTGCCTTTTGCTGCGAGGTTCCGCCACTTTCGATTTTTCCCTCGTTGAACGCCGCTGCTAAAGCAAGCTCTAGCTGCCCAATAGGGGGTTCCGCCGCTCGGCGCTCGGGCGTGCACATGGCGAAGACCGCATTGGTGAAACCTCCATCGGTCTTGCTGTCCGCTATCATTTGGAGGCCGCTGGCTACCACCATGCTGGATTGAGCGAGGGAAAGGTTGGCGGCGCGTTCTTGAAAAGAGTATTTGTCAAGCTTCCTCTTTCGCTCCGAGTCTCACCTCGTCGGGCAAGCGTCGTATGAATTTAATTACAAATTGCGTTATCAAATGCAGCCATGCATGACGTAGTGGGCCTCTGCGGCGAAATCGCAGGTGGAAATTTAACTTCAAGGAAGACTCGAGGGATGTTCGGGGCTCTGGAAAAACTAAGCGGAATCACGAGTTTGCCGAAGCGCTATCTCGTATTGCATGGGGAGCGATGCCGATCCATGCTCACGGGCGGATTCGTCTCCGCATTAGGGGAGGGAAAATGGGTTTCTCCGATCTGATTAGTGCCGCCGCTTTACTGCTTTCCGTGTTGGCGCTTTTCCTGTCCACGCTGAGCGGATGGCACGAAAAGCGAAGAACCATACGCGGTCAGTTGAGCGAGGTTCTCCGGCAACTGGCGGAAGTAATGATCGAACAACAAGAAACCCAGCACGAAGGCCTTAACGATCCCGGCTATGCCGCACGGCTGGCTCCAGCCTATGGCCAGCAGCAGCGTTTTTTGATCCAGCAGGCCAAGTACCTCGCCGGCCAGATTCCCGCGCTGGTGACTTCTGTCGAATGGAGCGCAATTGCCTATTTCAATGCACTCACCGGCGATCTCCTCGCCGCGGATAGCTATTACTGCCGCGCGGTCAGGGTGGCCCCCGATGCCAACTACCAACTCAGCTCGATCGTGGCCTACGCCTGGTTTTTATTCACCCAAAGAAGATTTGAGGAGGCGCGCGAATTGTACAAAAAGGGTTTGTCCGCCGTCCGTCTCAACGACAATTACACGCGTTATCAGAAAGGCAGCACCTCTCTGTACTGGGGTCAGAACGAGCGCGAATTTGCCCAGGCCAACATTCTTTCGCAGCAGGTCTTTGAAGCCGCCGCCGCCGAATTCAACGGTATCGACATCGAGGCGGCGCGCGACGCGGCGTTGCGGGATCTGGCAGCCGCCCGCCAGGCGCCGGGGGCCGCGCAGGCAATCACGCGCATCCCCCAGCGTCGTGATCGATTTGACGCGGACGAGCTCGCGTAGTGGCTAGAGCCAATTGTTTGAGCGGGCGCCTGATCACCAGGCGCCCGCTCTCATTGTTAGAGGAAAATGTTAGAGGGAAATGTGGAGACGTTTACTGCGCGGGAACCAACTCGACCCGACGATTCTCAGCGCGGCCGTCACTGCTGCGGTTGCTTGCGACGAAGCCGGTCTTGCCATAGCCGTGCGGCGTCAGGCGGTCGCCCGAGATGCCGTCCTTCTCCAGGTAGTCGACGACCGATTCGGCGCGCCGCTGCGAGAGTTTGAGATTGTACTCGACACCGCCGATCGAGTCGCAATAGCCATTCACATCGACCGCCACGTTCGGGTTTTCTTTGAGCGTAGCCGCGGCTTCATCCAGCACCGCCGCATCGCTCGCGCGGATGTCGGACTTGTTGAAGTCGAAATGCACTCCGCGCAGGATGATCTTGGCCTGCGGCGAGGGTGGCGGCGGCGGCGGAGGCGGTTGTTTACAAATTGCGTTGGCCGCAACCGTATAGTACTGGACTACCAGGAACCAATCCCGCATCGACAGTTGCGTCTGAACATCAGTCAGCAGGCCGCTCTGGCATTGTCTGATCAGATCCGCGTTCGCCGTTGAAGTGAGACCCTGAGGTTTGCTCAGCCGCAGGATTCCGTAGTCGCTATCCATGGCGCTCACCTGCGCGCCGGCACCGGTGGTTTGGCCAATCGTGCTCGAGTTGATCATCACGCAGGCCGATAGTGAGATTGAGAGAAATGCGCCGACTGCCAATGTCCGCAGGATTGGCGCGACTCCTCTGGTCATCGATTTAGTATTTGATTTACTCTTCATGCGTTGCGCTCTTTACTTACAGACGCCAGCCGTCGTGACCGTGTAGTATTGGACGATCGCGAACCAGTCGCGCATCGACAATTCCGTCTGCACATCGGAAATCATGCCGCTTTGACACTGCGCGGCGAGCGCTCCGTTAGCACCCTCAGTGAGATTTGTCGGCGCGGTCAGATGCAACAGGCCATAGTCGCTATACTCCGCTCTCACGGGAGTTCCGCCACCACTGCTTTCGCTTATCGATCCGGAGTTGATAAGGACGCAGGCCGATAATGAAAGGCATAGCCCCAGCGCCATCGAACGGAAGATCCAAACGACAAGTTTCTTCATAGATCAATATCCTCACGGAATTATCTAGCACTATCTTTGCCCGGAAGGCAGCGGATTAATCTTGAATGCGGTTCCGCAGATAACAAAGAATAGAGCATCTCGCCTCGCCTTGTATTACAGGAAATTGCTCAATGCATGGACAGTGCGTCTCAGTGGCGGTTATGGGTGCGCGCAAGTATCTTTAGGACGCCAGAGACTCTCCGTGCATTTCACGGCGGTCGCGACGAACCTCGATTCATGGCTCGTCCTATTCAACTGGCTATGCGATTAGGGAACCTCTGCACAAGTTAGGTTGTCATTCTGAGCGCAGGCGAAAATCCCGGATCCGGGACCCATGCGCTGCGCTCAGGGTGACAGCAGAGCCTTGTGCGGAGGTTCCTTAGTGCCCGGCGCACGGGATCACTCGGGTTTTCGTCGAGCGTGCGATACCGCAAGCGCGCATCGACTGATCGTACGCAGCATGATTCTCCACCGTTTGCGCGGTGCTCCTCTTCACGCGGAGCCCCGCCGATAGTGGAATTATTCGCGTATTGTGGTGAGCCGTCTGGGACTCGAACCCAGGACCCTCTGATTAAAAGTCAGATGCTCTACCGGCCTGAGCTAACGGCTCCCGAGGCGTTCCTGAAGAATGGCAATCCTTACAGGGATTTGCGCGCATTGAAAGTACCCGCCGCACCCGCTGCGCTGATCGAAGGCGGGAAATTCGCTTGCGCCCGGCGCGGCTCACGGCTTGCGAAGCAACAGGCAGAGCGTCTCGCCAGGTAATTCGTCACGCATCACGAGGCGCAATGCCTTCGCCGCGGCGCGAATGAATAGCCGCGATCCCGGGCTGGCATTCGCCGCGGGGACCGTCCAGATTCGTTCGACGGTCAGATTGAGCGCGTCGAAGATCTTGCGCCGGTAGGCCTCCAGCACAATCGGATGCAGATGGTCTTCCTCGATCGGCGCGCGCGAGCGCTCGAATCCCGGCAAGCGGGCGCGCAGCGCAAAGCGCATCCGGGCGTGCAGCGAGTAGATATTTGGCGACGAGATCAGGATCCAGCCACCGGGCTTTAGCGCATTCGCGGCCCTCGCGACCAGCCAGTACGGATTCGCGACGTGCTCGATGATTTCGATCATCGTGACCAGAGCGCAATCGGTCGGCAGCGCAAGCTGCGCGTCGAGGTCGCCGGGGATGAAACGGGCGAGGGCGCCGGCCGCAAAACTCCCGACGTCTCGATCGGTCCCCCACAGATCGCGGTAGCCGGCCCGATGCAACGAGACGAGCCACGCCCCGGTGCCGCAAGCCACGTCCAGAATGCGGTCGTGGGGCGCCAGACGCAGGCGGCCGACGACCGGCATCAGGGCGGCATGCAGACCCGGTATCGTGCGTTCTTCGAGCACCTCGCCACGCTACAGGGATTTGCGCGTCGATAAAGCCCTCGCCGCGACCGTACAGTCAGTGGATCGGGTCGCTACCGGTCAGCGATCGGACTCATTCCATTCGGTTCGCTCGTTGCGCGTCCCGCGCGATCGCATCAGTTGATGTGGGCGGAGGCGATCGGATGACTGGCGACGGCCTGCGGACCGATCATTTTCGCGATCGCTTCGAGCAGCGTCTTCTTGCTCACCGGCTTGCTGACGTGCGCATCGGCGCCCGCGCTGAAGCTGCGGCCCACGTCCTCTTCCAGGGCCGACGCGGACAGCACGATTATCGGCGTATGGCCGCCGCCGTGCGCGCGTTCATGCGCGCGGATCAGGCCCATCGCCTGCAGCCCGTCGACCACCGGCATCTGCAAATCCATCAGGACCAGGTCGTAGCTTCCGGCGCTGAATAAGCGCGCCGCGACCGCGCCGTTTTCGGCTTCGTCGATCTGAAAGTGCAGAGCTTTGAGATAGGCCTTGATGAGCAGGCGGTTGTCGGGCGAATCGTCGGTCAGCAGCACGCGCACGTGACGTGCGGTCGCGCCCGGCGCGATCGCCACGCCAGCGCTTGCGGCGCGCGTCACCGTCAGCGCCGCCGCAATGGACTCAACCGGCACGGCGACCGGTGCGATTGGCGGGGGCAGGGCGGGTGCACCCGGCATGGCGATCGGCGCCGGCCGCGCGGCGTGCGCATGGCCCGCCGCCAGCGCCGTGGCGATTGCCGCGAGCAGTTCGGTGCGGCGCACCGGCTTGACGATATAGGCTGACAGCCCGAGTTCGCGGACCTGCGGCAATTGAATATTCAGATCGTCCGACGTCAGCATCAGCACCACCGGATGCGCCCGGTCGGGAGTTCCGCGCAGATGCCGCATCACCTCGAAGCCGTCCATCCCGGGCATCCGGCAATCGAGCAGCAGCAAGCCGTAGGGCCGTCCCGCGCGCCGCCCCGACTCGATCATCGCCAGCGCGCGCGCGCCGCCATCGGCCTCGGCCACGATCGCGCCGTGGCTGCTCAGAATCTCGCACAGGATGATGCGGTTGACGGCGTTGTCGTCAACCACCAGCGTCCGCATCCCGCTCAATAGCGGATGCGCCGTGCGCGCCTGAACGGCGGTCGAGTCGGCGGTCGCGGCGGCGAAATGGGCGGTAAAATAAAATGTGCTGCCGACCCCGACGGTGCTCTCGATCCAGACCCGCCCGTCCATCAGCTCGACCAGCCGCTGGACAATCGCCAGCCCCAGGCCGCTCCCGCCGAAGCGGCGCGCGGTCGATGAATCGGCCTGCGTGAAGCTTGCGAAGACCTCACCTAGCTTGTCTGGAGCGATTCCGATTCCGGTGTCGCTGACCGCGAAGCGTAGCCATCCGGGGTCGCCGGCGTCGGGCTCGCGCATCACGCTGACCGCGATATGGCCGTGGTCGGTGAACTTGACCGCGTTGCCAATCAGATTTAACAGGATTTGGCGCAGGCGCAGCGTGTCGCCGACCAGAGCGGCCGGCACCTCGGGCGCGATTCGCGTGACCAGTTCGAGCCCTTTGGCATGGGCCCGTGCGCCCAGCGCCTCGCCGGTGCGATCGATCAATTCCTCGAGATTAAAGGCCGCGTGCTCGAGGCTCAGACGGCCGCTTTCGACCTTGGCCAGGTCAAGAATATCGTTGATCAGGGTGAGCAGCGCGCAGCCATTGTTCTGCATCACGGCGAGATACTTATGTTGCTGCGGGTCGAGCGCGGTATCGCCGAGCAGTTCGGCCATCCCCAGGATCGCGTTCATCGGCGTGCGGATCTCGTGCGACATGCTCGAGAGGAATTCGGATTTGGCCTGCGAGGCGGCCAGCGCGGCTTCGCGCGCGGCGATCAGGGCGCGCTCATCCTGCTTGATCCGCGTGATATCGCGGACGATCGAAACCGTGCACGCTTCACCGTTAATCTCGACCAGGGCGCCCGAGATCAGCGTCGGTACGACCACGCCGTCCTTGCGGCGCAGGCTCGTCTCCATATTGACCACTACGCCATGCTCCGCCAGCCGCCGGCGATATTCGCCGCGATCCGTGAAATCGACCCACATGCCGAGGCTGATCGCATTCGCCCGCAACATCTCGGTCCGCGAGTAGCCAAAATCGGCGGCCGCCTGATTCATCTCGATATAGGACCCATCCGCATAGCGTGCGACCACAATCGTGTCGGGCGTGGCGTCAAAGACCCGCCGCAGCGTAGCCTCGCTGTCAGCCAGCTTGCGCGCCGTACGCTCGCGCTCCTGCGCCTCGGCTTGCAAGCACCCTTCGCTGGCCCGCAATTGCGCGACCTGCGCGTTGAGTTCCCGGCGCAGACGCTGTCCGAGCATGACCGTGAACTGGGCCAGATAGCCGGCCGAGAGCATGCCCAGGATCCAGAAGATATTGAGATAGTTGCCATCCGGCGCATACAACACCGCGATACTCGATCCCGCGATCGCCAATGTGCTGAACGCCGCCTGGTAGCCCGGGCCCCACGGCAGCAGGGCGCCTGAACCGACCACGAACAGGCTGAGCGAGATGTACATCGGGATGATCGCGCCGGTCAGCAGGCTCAATCCAACCATTCCGGCGATCACCGTCGTACACATCGCAAAGGCGAGCGCCGCCCAGTTGGCCAGTACCCGCCGGCCCGGGAGGTACGCGATGATCAAACCGACGATGCCGGCGGCCAAATTCAGGCCATGCAGAGCCCACATCGGCCAACTCATCGCGACCGCATGGTAATGCAGATCGAGGAGCGTATAGCCCAACTGGAACACGATGATAATCAGCGCGGCCGCGCGCACCAGTTTGAGCGCCACCTCGCGCTCGAGCCGGAGATTATCGTCGAGGTTCAGACCGCCGGAGGGCGCGCGCGGCTTCGCCGGGCATTTGATCGATTGGTCGGGGGTGGCTGCTCTCGATCGCATACAAATCCAACTCCAGAACCCGCCGGCGCGGCGGCCAATTTGTTCGGGCAGGGATTATCCGTTGCAATAGCGATGCCGGTGGTGGAGCGGTTAAGCGAGCGAATTGCGCGTCAGCTTGACGCAAAATACGCGCGATTGTCGCTTAAGCGTCCGTGACGATGCATCTCGGGACACGCGGATCCCTCGCGGTCCACGCCGTGAGGCTAAAATTTGGGAGAGAAAACTAAGCAGAAAAGCGCAGAGAATGAAATTGCGTGGTGCGATCGGGGCATCAAGCCGGCCGGATATGCTCGGCCGCGATGCGCTTCGGCGTGACGGACCGGCGCGCTATGCGGACCCCGCAGGGCGCCGTCGGCGGGTGCGGCTGGAGACCAGAGCGGCGGGCAGTCCCCGCGCCCATCGCGCTGCGGGTCGGCTCAGCCCTTGACGCTCGCCGCATCCGAGATTGCGTCGAGCCCCGGATTCTGGCGGCCGCGGCTCGGTGCCAGGCCATAGCGCGCGATCATCCGATAGACCGTGTAGCGCGAAACGCCGAGCAGTTGGGCCGCGCGATGACAGTTGCCGCCGGCCTCGCGCAGGGCGCGCAGCAGCGCGGTCTTCGAGGCCTTGTTGATTACCTCGTCGAGCGAAAAGCGCGCCGGCTGCATCGTGAAAGCGAATTCCTCTGCCGCGGTCGTCTCCGCCAGGTCGGTCAGTGTCGCCGCTTCACCTTGCGCCAGACACTCGGGCAGGTCACCGACGCAGACGCGGTCGCCGTCGGTGAGCATGGCGGCGGATTGCATGGCGTGGGCGAACTCG
>JADMIL010000098.1 GCA_015478645.1 Candidatus Binataceae bacterium | reverse complement strand
CCAGGAATTGCTGGAGAAACTGCGCAAAAAGGGCGACGACGCGCTTTGCCCGCAGTGCCACAAGCCCTTGGTGGCCGAGACTCGCGGCGGCATCGCGATGATGGCGTGCGCAGACAAGCACGGCGCGTGGCTGCGCGCCGAGGTGCTCGACGCAATCTTCAAGCGTTTGAAGTGACCGTTTCACCAGGGCGCGGTTGCATATCGATGGTCACTTCGCCCGACGGTCTCGACAGGCCTGGCCCGTTCGGCGCTCGCCCGATTGCGCGAGCAGGGAGGATGCTATGAAGCTCGCGACCTTCACACATCAGGGAAGCACCCGAATCGGTGTCGTGATTGACGACGCCGTGGTCGATCTGGCCGCGGCGGCGCCGGAGTTGCCGCGCGAGATGTCGGCGCTGCTGGCGGCCGGCAGTGGCGCTATCGATCGCGCGCGCGGGGCGGCGGCCGCGGGTAAAAGCCGGATCGCGCTTGGCCAGGTCAAGCTCGAGGCGCCGATCCGGCGTCCACCCGAGTTCCTCGCGATCGGCCTGAACTACGCCGACCATATCGGAGAAACCGGCCGCGACCGCCCGACTTTCCCAATTTTCTTCAACAAGCAGATCACCTGCGTCAACGGGCCGTACGATCCGATTCATCTGCCGCGCGCCTCGGAGGCGCTGGACTACGAGGGCGAGCTCGGCCTCGTTATCGGGCGGCGTTGCCGCCACGTGCCGCGCGAGCGCGCTCACGAGGTTATCGCCGGCTACATGATCGTCAACGACGTGAGCGTGCGCGACTGGCAGCGCAAGGCGGCCACGATGACGCTCGGCAAGTCGTGGGACACCCACGGTCCGACCGGGCCGTGGATCGTAACGCCGGACGAGATCGGCGACCCGCATACGCTCGACCTGCGCACGCTGGTCAATGGCGAGGAGCGCCAGCATTCGAACACGCGCAACCTGATCTTCGACTGCTTCTCGATCATCGAGACGCTCTCGACGGTGTGCACGCTCGAACCGGGCCTTATCATCTCGACCGGCACTCCGTCGGGCGTGGCC
>JADMIL010000077.1 GCA_015478645.1 Candidatus Binataceae bacterium | reverse complement strand
CACCAGGCTTTGGACCTGGCATTCGAAGGTTCGAATCCTTCCCGCCCAGCCATCATGCGGGGCTGGAGATTAGCAATTGCGGCGGCGCCTGCGGAGAGCAGATCGGCGCTTCGCAGCGATCGAGGAACACGAGCAAGATGTCTGAACGGGCCAAGGACGAACTGGTTATTTTCACCGGCAATTCGAATCCGGCGCTGGCCCGCGAGGTCTCCGAGCATCTCGGCGTCAAGCTCGGCCAGGCCGAGGTCGGCCGCTTTCCCGACGGCGAGGTGATGATCGAAATCCGCGAGAACGTGCGCGGCGGCGATTGCTTCGTGCTCCAGTCGACCTGCTCTCCCCCCAACGACAACCTGATGGAGCTGCTGCTGCTGATGGACGCGCTGCGCCGCGCCTCGGCCAAGCGGATCACCGCGGTCATCCCCTACTTCGGCTACTCGCGCCAGGATCGCAAGGTCGCGCCACGCGTGCCGATCAGCGCGAAGCTGGTCGCCGATCTGATCACGACTTCGGGCGCGGCGCGAGTGCTAACGATCGATCTGCATGCCGGCCAGATCCAGGGCTTCTTCAATATCCCGGTCGATAATCTTTACGCGATGCCGGTGCTGGTGAGCTATCTGCGCAAGCGCATCGACGGGCAGAAGATCACCGTGGTCGCGCCCGACGCGGGCGGCGTCGAGCGGGCGCGCGCCTTTGCGCGCCGCCTCAACGCCAACCTCGCGATTATCGACAAGCGCCGCCAGCGTGCGAGCGAAGTCGCCGAGATGCAACTGGTCGGCGAGGTGCGCGACTCGATCGCGCTTTTGATCGACGACATGATCGACACCGCCGGCACAATCACCGAGGCCGCCCGCACGATCATGGCGGCCGGCGCCAGCGAGGTCATCGCCTGCGCGACCCATCCGATACTCTCCGATCCGGCCTGCGAACGGATCAGCAAGTCGGTGATCAAGGAAGTCGTCACCACCAACAGTATCCCGCTGCGCGCCGCGGCCCAGGCCGCCCTGGCCAATCTTAAGGTGCTGTCGGTCGCCAGCCTTATAGCGGAAGCTATCCGGCGCATTCATAATGAGGAGTCGGTCAGCTCGCTGTTTATCACCTGAGGCGTGGCGGCCAGAATAAGTAGTGCGGGCAAGCTTGGCGCCGGCGCGCGCGGCGTCGAGAGGCCGGCTACGCGCCGATTATTAAAGAGGATCCAAAAATGGAAACCGTCGATTTGGCATGTGAGAAGCGCGAGACCCGCCCCAAGGGGCTGGTCAACCGGATCCGCCGCGAAGGGCGCGTGCCGGCGATCATTTACGGCCGGCAGGGTGCGGCGATCGCCGTCGCGGTGGCCGGGGCGGAGTTACAGGCGCGCGTCTCGGTCGCGGCCAAGCAGCGCGTGATGCGGCTCAAGTCGGCGTCGCCGGAGATCAACGACAAGCACGTTATCCTGAAAGAGGTCCAGAAGGCGGGAGTGTCGGGCGTAATCCTGCACGCCGATTTCTACGAGGTTGACCTGGCCAAGGCGCTGCGCGTGTCGGTGCCGTTCAAGTTTATCGGGCGCGCGGCCGGCATCGCCGACGGCGGAATCCTGTCGCCGTTGCAGCGGCAAGTCGAACTCGAATGCCTGCCGCTGGAGATTCCCGAAGCGATCGAGGTCGACGTCACGCCGCTCAAGATTCATGACGTGCTGCACGTCTCGGCGCTGGTCTTCACCGGCAACGTGCGGCCGCTGTTCGACACCGACTATCCGGTGGTGACGGTGCTGCCGCCGACCGTGGCCGAAGTCGCGACGCCAGTCGCCGCGGCGGAAGGCGCGGTGGTCGAGGGCGCGGCTGCCGAAGGCGCAACCGCGGCGGCGGGCGACAAGCCGGCCGAGGGCGCAAAGGCCGCGACCGGCGGCAAAGAGGAAAAGTCGGGCGGCAAGAAGGGCTGATAGCGGATATTGGGCCGGCGGCGCATCGCGCCGGCGGGACATTGAAAGAAACGGCGCTGGAGCATCGCTCCGGCGCCGTTTTTCTTTCACTATTTCCTACTGTCTCACGGTTCATGGATTCGCGTGGATGCAGGATTTCACCGCAAAAGTTCGGCCAATGTTTCACGTGAAACACCACTGCGTGAAGTAAAAACAAAAGGCGAAATTCTTCATCCTGGCGGGGCGGGCGCGGTATCCCCTGCGCGGATTGTTTCCGCATTGTGGAGAAAGCATCGCCATCAACAGCCGTATGTGGATACCAATTACGCGCGGCGCAGCGAGCCCGATGGTCCCCGCGGTATAATTGGCGGACGGCTTAGCTGCGCGCGCGCGACCGCGACGAGGGCGCACTTCGGCAATACGAACCGTGCGCGCGCGGAGTTCGGCGCTTGATGTGTTGGAGGTTGGCTCGGCGATGAGTTTTGTACATCTACACGTGCATACGCAGTTCAGCCTGCTCGACGGGGCCAACAAAATTGGCCCGCTGATCGAGTATGCGAAGAAATCCAAGATGCCGGCGATCGCGATGACCGATCACGGCAACATGTTCGGCGCGGTCGAGTTCGCGGCCAAGGCGCGGGCCAGCGGGATCAAGCCGATTATCGGCTGCGAGGCCTATCTCGCGCCGGGCAAGCGCAGCGACCGGACGCAGGCCGCGCGCAGCGACGATTTCGAGGCGAGCGGCAACTTCCATTTGATCCTGCTCGCGCAAAACCGCGTCGGCTACCGCAATCTCTGCCAGTTGCTGACCGCGGCCTACAAAGAGGGGCTGTACTACAAACCGCGGATCGACAAGGAGATTCTGGCCGAGCGATCGGAGGGGCTGATCGTGCTTTCGGGATGCCTCTCGGGCGAGATCGCGCGGGCGCTCAAGGCCGGGCGGATGGACCGCGCGCGCGCGGCCGCCGAATGGTACGCGAAGACTTTTCCGGGGCGCTTTTATCTCGAGCTGCAAGACAACTGCCTGCACGGCCCGCTCAACGAGGGGCTCAAGGAGATCGGCCGACACGTCGGCTTGCCAACCGTCGCGACCAACGATTGCCACTACCTGCATCGCGACGACGCCAAGGCGCATGAGGTACTGCTCTGTATCCAGACCGGCAAGACGATGGCCGACGAGACCCGCTGGCGCTTCGACACCGACGAGCTTTACGTCAAGACGCCCGACGAGATGGCGGCGGCGTTTGGCGTCGAGTCGGAGCCGATCCGTAATACGCTGACGATCGCCGAAAAAATCGATTTCGAGTTCGAGAGCGGCAAGTTCCATTTTCCGATCTATCAGCCGCCGGGCACCACCGCGGTGCCGGCCGAGGGCGAGCTTGCGGCGATGCTCGAGCGGCAGGTGCGCGACGGGCTTGGAGCGCGGCTGGCGGAGCTGCATGCGCGGCGCGGCGAATTCGACGAAACGCCGTACTTCGAGCGGCTCGATCGCGAGCTGCCGGTAATCCGCGAGATGGGCTTCGCGGGCTATATGCTGATCGTCGCCGACTTTATCAACTACGCGCGCGGCGCCGGGATTCCGGTCGGGCCGGGCCGCGGATCGGTGGTCGGCAGCCTGGTCTCGTACGCGATGGGCATCACCGAGGTCGATCCGATCGAGCACAAGCTGCTGTTCGAGCGCTGGCTTAATCCGGGGCGGCGATCGATGCCCGATATCGACGTGGACTTCTGCTTCGAGCGGCGCGACGAAGTGCTGACCTACGTGCGCAAGAAGTACGGCGACGATCGCGTCGCGCAGATCATCACGTTCGGCACGATCAAGGGCAAGCAGGCGATTCGCGACGTCGGCCGCGTGCTCGGGCTGTCGTTCGCCGAAACCGATCGGATCGTCAAGCTCTATCCGGCGCCCAAGCAGGGCCGCGATTTTCCGCTCAAGGACGCGCTCGAGATGGAGCCGCGGCTCGCCGACGAGCGCAAGAAAAATCCCGAGCTGTTCGACTACGCCTTCAAGCTCGAGGGGCTGCTGCGCCATGCGTCGCGCCATGCGGCGGGCGTGGTCATTTCGGATCTGCCGCTGGCCGACCTGGTGCCGCTGTACGTCGACAAGGAGCGCAGCGAAGAGGCGGTCTCGATCACCCAGTATTCGATGAAGGGGGTCGAGGAGATCGGGCTAATCAAGTTCGATTTCCTGGCGCTCAAGAATCTGACGCTGATCACCAACACGATCGATCTGATCGCGGCCAGCGGCCTCGAGCCGCCCGACCTGGCGCGGCTTAGGCTCGACGATCCCGACAGCTTCAAGCTGCTCGCGCGCGGCGACACGGTGGGCGTGTTCCAGATGGAAGGGTCGGGGATGCGGCGCTTCCTGACCGAGCTCAAGCCGTCGAGCTTCGAGGACGTGATCGCGGCGATCTCGCTGTTCCGGCCGGGCACGCTCGACGCCGGGATGGTCGATCCGTTTATCGCGCGCAAGCATGGCAAGGAGCCGGTCGAGTATGACCATCCGCTGCTCGAGCCGGTGCTGCGCGACACCTACGGCGTGATCATCTACCAGGAGCAGGTGATGCGCGCGGCGCAGGCACTGTCGGGATATACGCTGGAAGAGGCCGATATCCTGCGCGCGGCGATGGGCAAGAAGCAGATGGCGGTGATGGAGCGCGAGCGCGAGCATTTCATCGCGGGGGCGGTGGGCAACGGCGTGGCGCGCGGGCTGGCCGAGTCGATTTTCGAGAAAATCGCGACCTTCGCCTCGTACGGCTTCAACCGGTCGCACGCCGCGGCGTATGCGCTGACGACCTACACGACGGCCTACTTAAAGGCGCATTATCCGCGCGAATTCATGGCCGCGCTGATGTCGCTGGACATGGACGACATCGGCAAGAGCTACAAGAATATCGCGGCGCTGCGCGAGATGCGGATCGCGATCCTGCCGCCCGACGT
>JADMIL010000017.1 GCA_015478645.1 Candidatus Binataceae bacterium | reverse complement strand
AAATCGAACATCGCGAATAGGTAGCAGGCAAAAAGTGGGACTATAACTTCGACTAGCCTGCTGTAGCGACGCACCTGCGCCTTCATCAGCGGCAAAAATGCTTCGTCGGCAAAGTGGATCAGATGCGCGTTCGCCCTGCGTTCCTCACCCGCCTTGGTCCGCACCAGGTACCATTGGGTACCCGCCCCCCCCATGCTCGCAGCCATCGGTCCCCCCCCCCAACAACTCCCTCCGGCTCAGCCAATCATCGCCCCGGTTCCAACAAATTCAAAAGTGAAATTCCATGGAAGTCAATTCGCAGAACAGAGATTTAACATGTAGTGTTGACTTGTGCAAACGTAAAATTGGTTAGCATAGCCCTTATCAGCAATCTCGAACTGTCTTTAAATTGCTATGTCTCTCTATCGAAATGTCTGCTATCGTTTACCACCGTGACGCACACTGCGTTTAATCAATTATGCGTGGCAATAATCACCGTGCGTACCTCGGCGCGGGTTCGCCATTGAACCTGGTAAACGAGTTCGAGCTTGAGGCTGGCAAAGAAACTCTCGGCAACCGCGTTGTCCCAGCAGTCGCCGCGCCGGCTCATGCTGCCGCGCAGCCCGTGCTTGGCGAGCTGCTGCGGGTAATCCCCGCTCGCGTACTGGGCGGATTCAAACGGTCGTCGCAACATAACGTTCCTAGCTCATCGACCAGCCCACTACCCCGCGCGAGAACAGATCGCAGACGCTGATTCTCGCGCCGTAACTGCCCCAGTTCTTCCCGTTCGCCGGTCGTCAACGCCCCCGTCGGACCACCTCCGGCGTCGATCTCCCCTGCCGCACCCAGCGCCGCAAGGCCGTCTCGCCCAGCCCCAGCCCCAGCTCCCGCGCTATCGCGCCGATGCGCTTGCCGCTCGCGCCCACCTACCGCACCGCCTCGGCCTTGTACTCAGCCGAAAACCTGCGCCGCTTGCCCCTGCCGCCTCCTTCCATGATCCACTCCTACCGCACGGGAATCTCGCGAAAGCTGGGCGGCGACTCCGACATCACCTCTTCCGACGTCGATCTCGATCGCGCCAGACTACTCAATCCGGCCAGGAAACATACTATACGAACATGGCCGCCCAGCATCTGGCGGGACGTTTGGTAAGTCCCGAAGGCATGCAGGCCGATTGGGAACGCAACCATAAATAAAATGTACGAATGTTCGGGCTACCTCGATTTCGCCGCCCACACCGCGTGTGCGCGGATATATTGCGACGGCTAACGAACTGCAGTCGGAAAACCGTTATTGAGAAAACGAGTTACCAAGGAAGTCCGGTTGGATTTGGTTTGGGCAAGCGGTATCCGTTGGCGATCGCATCGTTAAGTGTTGTCCAGAAGCCCCGAGAAGTACTTCCGGCCCATTTCGTCCCTTGCCGCCAGATGATCCCTCGCGTCGTGTTCACCCACACCATTTCATCCTGGGACGGAACATGGGAGATGCTCGGCAAGGGAGGCCCGGTTGCGATACCAAGACCGGCGGTGCAGGCGCGCAGAGCGGCCTTGAGCGCCACAGCACCCAGATTAGCCAGCGCAAGATCCGTCCCGGAGTCGGGTAAACAACCCTCGATAGGCATCGCGTAACCACGCCCGTCGCGACCCTTGACGACATAAATTCCTTCTGGCAGGCGGTTGGGTGGGAAGTTCCGGGGCACTAGCGCACCCATTTCCGGCCGCCTCGGATCAAACTGACGCGTTGAGTCCGCATTACCGGTTCGCTGCGTCGTCCCGGATTGGCCCGTGACGGAATTACTACTCACATGCCCTCGTGCCTGGTTTTTAACAAGGATGGCCGAGGCAGGTGATTGACCGGGCGGATGGGGCGGGTTGCGGACTGCGTTTTTACTGATCTTTCCCTGTAGCGGTCGCATTACGACCGGTCCCGCCACCGGCGCGAGCGTCGGGACTTCCGGCGTGCCTTTCGCGGGGGTTGCCGTCGACCCCGAATTGTTGCCAGTCGACGCGGTCGCGCCTGGCGGCGGAGCATTTTCTGACACACCTCCGCTAAGTCTCGTAGAGGTAGTCGGCCCGACGTTGGGCGCTTCAGCCGCGGCTGGAGGCTCTCCGTTGGCGGACGATCGGCTCTCGCTTTGCGCAAGTTCTATTCGATCCTCGCATATGGTTTTGTTGGTGCTGGCGTCGGTTTGGCCGTTGGTTATCTTCTGGAGGACTGGCGTAAATCTTTTCTGAATGGCAGCTTCGCAAACGCCAGAATCGCCGGAATATGATGGGTCACGACAATCCACGCTGCCCTTCCTGATTTGAGCCTCGGCTAAAATGTTCTGATCACTCAACCCACCCAAGGTTTGATCGTACTGAGCCTGACACGGATCGGGGTTGTTCTTAGCGTTGAACGCGATCGCCTCTGCAAGATGCACATGATTGTCACAGATCTGCCGGGTGGCTTCCGCGTCGATCTGACCCTTTTGTATTTCGATCTCAACCGGCTCGCCTTTTTTTATAGCCGCGTTGATGCAGCTAGTGTCATGATTACAATCGACTATATCTTTTCTGAACTGTCCCTGCGCCTGAGCCTCCTGCTCGCGCAGTTTTTCTATCTCCGCTTCGTAGGCCGTCATGCAACTCGCCGAGGTTGAATTGGCGGAGGCGGGATTAGTGTTGACGTTGAACTGGTCCTGAGCGACTGCGGGAAGCACCATCGCGAGCAGCGCGATCGTTATGGCGATCAATTGACACATGGAGATTTATCCGTAGGCCGTTTTTCTGTCTAATTTCCATTGGCGGTCGCGTCGGGATTTTTTGCATCGATAATGTAGCGCCGCCCGAAGGGCGGTACTAATTCCCACTTCAGACCCGAGATATCGTCGTCACCGAATAGCGTTCCCTGCGCATTGTTGGTCAGGCTCGCGCTGCTGATCGTCGGGGCACGCATACCCTTTTGTTGCGCTTCCCTCACGGCCTCAGGCAGATCCAGAAACCTGTCCGGAATCGCCCGTCTGCTGCCCCAGTCAACGAAACCCATCGAATCGTCTGAATCGGCATCGGGCTTGGCGGGAACCGTGGGCGCATTGGGTGTAATCATCAACGCTTTCTGTTTGGAAGGAGAATAAAAGTCGAACCTAAGCTGCGCGGTGCCATCCTCGGTCTGCACGTAATCTTTGTAGCCCGCTGACTGTTGCAGTTGCAGGTTGATTTCAACGAGTTCGGCGTCGGCGGACCAGCTGCGAGCCCGAGCCCGAGCCTTCATTGCGATGGTCGGCAGATCGGGCAGTGGCCATGAATCTTTGAGCGGTGCAATCTCGCCGGCGTGCGCCGGTTGAAAGGGGTAGAGATTAGCGAGATTCGGAGGGAGGTTAGTGCCGTAGGGCGGGCCATTATGCCGGAACAGCATAAAACCAAGGAAGAAAAGAATTGCAAGTGCGGCGCCACCGCCGGCGCGCAGCGCCCAGGGATTACGCCTGACATTCTTTAACCAGGGCGACCGTCGCAGGCGGCTCCAGACGGTAGTCGCGCTTTGGCGTCTCGGTAGAGTGGCCGAGGTTGGTAATCCGATCGCCGCCTGAAAATCTTGAATGGTCTCGTAACGTTGGGCGGCTTTTACCGCCAGCGCCGTCATCAACGCATCCTCGGCCGCGGGCGGAATATCGGCGCCGAGCGTGCTCGGCAGCTGAATCTGATCGTCGGCCAGCCGATCAATCGAAGGCGGAGGGATCTGTCCGGTAATCAGATGATAGATGGTGGCGCCCACGGCATAGACATCGGTCCAGGCTCCCTGCTTGCCCGCACTGCGATATTGCTCTTCGGGTGCGTAGCCGACTTTGAGAATTACCGAAAGCCGCTGGCTGCGATCCCGCAGCGCCTGCCGTGCGGCGCCGAAATCGAGCAACTTAACCAGGCCCGAATCCGTGATGTAGATATTGTCCGGGCTGATATCGCGGTGGAGTACGTCGGCGCGATGCAATTCGCGCAGGGCGTCCATCGCAGGCGTGATCAAGGCAAGCGCCTGATTGAATGAAAGCCGGCCCCCATGTTGCGCCAGATACTCTTTGAGTGTGCAGCCCTCGAGATACTCCATCACGAGGTAGGCCGAGCCATTGGCCGGAAAATAGTTAGTGACGCTGATTATGCCCGGATGTTCCTGAAACTGGGCGACCATCCGGGCTTCATCCAGAAAGCGCTCGAGCCCATAGCGAAAGTCCTGCCCGGAGACGCCGGTATGCGGCACCAACTGGCTGTTCTGTCCAGTACGGCTGGCGAGCCCGGTAGGCATGTATTCCTTGATCGCCACACGGCGCGCAAGTCTCTGGTCCCAGGCCAGATAGGTAATAGCGAAACCACCGGCGCCCAGCGCACGGCCGACGAGGTACTGGTCATTGAGCAGCGTGCGCGGCGGAAGCTGAAAGCCGACGATTGGCGGGTTGGCTTCATCAAAACCGCAATCGGGACATATTCGCGCATCGCCGCGATTCCTCATGCATCCCATGCAGAGCTGCGCCTGATTATCCAAGCCACTTGCTCCTTGCATTTAGGCCTGTCCGATCTTGACGCAGAGCGCGGTAACGTTGTCCTGATGCGGGAGCTGGCGGCTTAACGCCTCCCGGATCAGCGCGTCGCATGCGGACTGCCCGTCGCCGGCGGAATCAAGTGCGGCGGCAATATCGGCGGGCCCGAGCGCCCGAAAAAGTCCGTCCGTGCAGAGCATCACGGAATCGCCGGCAAGCAGGGTAAGCGCCCGCATCGCAGCGTCCACTTCGATCAGGCCGCCGGCGCCGACATAGCTAGTCAGGGCATCGCGGTCGGGGTCGATTTGCGCGGCTTGCGCCGAGATCTCGCCGCGCTCGGCCATCTGTTCGAGGCGGGCGGCGAGCGTATGCGGATGGTTCAGTTGAGTGAGGCGCGGCCGCCGGAAAAGATAGAGAGCGCTGTCGCCAATTGAGACCCACCAGAGACCGCTGCCAACGAAAGCCGCCGCAACCAGTGTCGAGCCGACATCCTTCTTGAGGCCGATCGACTCAGCGAACTCGAATACCGCGCGATCGGCTCCTTCGAGCGCGCGCCGCAATGCTTGCGGGACGGGTTCATCCGAGTTCTTCGAGGCGTATACCTCGATGAAGTTCTGCGTCGCGATTTGGCTGGCTTCGGCGCCACGGGCGAGACCCCCCATGCCGTCGGCGACCACTGCGAGCAATCCGCCATGGGCCATAAAGTCGCGGTCGGCGGGATCCGAGAAACCGAACGAGTCCTGCTGCTCAGAGCGCCGTCCGGCATCCTGGGCATTACCGGGCGCGTAGGACAGTCCGTTAGTCCCAATGAAAATTGTCATCACACAATGGCCAGAACATCAGCTTGGTCTTGCCAATCTCGATCATGTCCCGCGATTTCAACGGGCTGGGCATATTGACCAATTGCTCATTCAGATAGACCAGTCCCGCGGCGTCACCGGGCAAGAGCCAGAAGTTGCGTTTCTTCGGATCGTAGGCGACTGACGCGTGTTTTTCGCGAGATACGGAGTCGTCACCCGCGATTACGATATCCATCGAGGAGCCACGGCCGATGAAGTTCTTTTCGCCGTGGATGCGGTAATCGCGACCGCGGTCGGGGCCGGCTACGCACACCAGCCAACCCACGACCGGGCTGATTCCGGTGGCGGCTTCGCGATAGACCGCGCGCGTTACGCCTGGGTCAGCCGCGGGGGCCGGCACCGGTTTAGCCGCCGGTTGCACCGCGCCGGCCGGCGGCACACGCCGCGTTTTGCCTTCGATATCGGTGGCCGCGCCGCAGTAGGGGCAGGAGCTATGTTTGGCAGCGTCATAGAAATGGCCGTGGCTGCATCGGGTCATCGCGTCCATAGCTGCTTCATCCGTTATTCCAGAGATTGCTGTTGAGATCGGTGGAGAGGACATTGAAATCGAATTCAATCGGCTGCCGCGCGTCCTTGATCGCCGCGGTTTGGGTCCATTGATTATTCGGATTCTCAAGCGTCAGCACTACGTTGCACGGCATTCGAAGCGGAGTCGCACGAACCGTGAGATGATATCCGCCCGGCCGAAAGGCAAACAGAAAAAATCTTGCGTACGATCCGGGCGCCACCGCATCGCCGGGGAATGAACTGAGATCGCCACCCAATTCGCTCGCAGCTCCGGCTACCGTCAGGCTCGCGCAGTATTCCGGACTATCGGTGGTATAAGCGCTGATATCGAGAAATCCGAACGGAGGCACCGGACCCGCCAGGCGGCGCGATTCAGTGGCGGAATTTGCGGGATGCGGGTGCGCGGTTTCTGAGCCGGCGGCTGGCGAAGTCTGATGGGTTTTATAGTAGGAGGGAAACAATGCGAGTGTCAGAAAACAAAATGCGCCGAGTGCTCCGGTCAGCAAATCGAGCACTGACATATTGAAAATACTGACCTCGCGGTTGCGCGGCTTCATCGCTCCGCCCTCACCCCGGTATGTTCGGCAACAATTCCATAATCGTGAAGCCGACTATCGGCTGGGAAGAATGCTGGTGATTAGTTGTTCGGGCTTTACCTCCAGCTTGAACGGGTAGGACGCCGGCGATTCAGTCACGATCGTTCCCCCCTGGAGCGATCCTTGGGGAGTATGCTGCCTGAGCCAGACATGGCACCCGGCACCTTGCCCAAAGGCCGTCGTGGTCAGAAGATACGAACCGGTATCGAAGAGAAACAGATAAACTTTAGTATCGTAGCCCGCAGCCTCGGGACCTGCGGCGAGCGGTAACTGTCTGAACGATTTATTTCCATTAGGGGCCTGAAGACCGCCCAGCTTGAATGCGCCGCAGCCGTGTCCCAGAGCGTCGGAAACGTATAGCTCTGCGAGTGAGAACGCAGGTATCCCTTGCTTCGTTTTCTCGAATTTATTCTGCTGACTTGCCGCAGACGGGTTCCGCGATTTGAAGTAAGCGGGGAATAGCGCGAGCGTCAGAAAGCAGAAGGCGCCGAGTGCGCCCGTCAGCAGATCGAGCACGGACATATTGAAGATGTTGACCTCGCGATTACGTGGCTTCACGCGGGCCCCAGGTACAGCCGGTTAACTAGATTGCGCAGCGTGTAACTGCCCGCGAGGTTCACCGCGCTTTCTTCTTTTTCCTGCGCTATATACAGCACGAAAACCAGCATGGCGCTCTCCATAAGCGCGACCAGCGTGCAATTGAAGCCCAGCGAAAGCGCGTGCGCGATTGTATAAATCGATAGGTCGCCGCTTTCGGGTACTAGCGCCAATGAGCCGCCAAGCCCGATCACCGTGCCGATAAAACCAACGGTCGGCAGCAGCCACGCCAGGTAGCGAATCAGTCCGTAGCGGAGATCGACCCGATGCTCGATCAGTTCGAGACTGCTGTTCATCACCGACACCACCTGGTCAATCGAGCGGCCGGACTGAAACTGCAGGATCGAAATATCAATCAGCGAGGTCAGAAAGCCATGCTCGCGGTCAAGCAGGAGCGCGACCCGGCGTCGAATCATGCCGAGATCGGCCGGCTGAAGGACGGTCTCCTGGTCTTCCGGCAGAAGATGCATCCCGAGCAATTCGTGCTCGCGCTCGGCTACCCGCCAGCGCACGAAGAGTTCGCCAAGACCGATAAAAAAGATCAGATGTTCCAGATTTTGGACCGTCAGGGGATACGGGAAATGCGAGAAGCGGCTGTGGTCCGTCAGTATTTCGGCACCGTAACTGTCCTTGGGAAAGATGATGCTCAACACAATGATGAAAACGCCCCCCGCGCCGAGCGCAAGAAACATCATGGTGCGGCGATCAGGGAGAATCCAGAGTTGCTCGAAAAAGGTTGGCGGTTTCCGTTGCGGCTCACGCGCACCCGGACGGTGGGCCGCGGGTGGAATCGGTGACTGTCCGGCCCGTATAGATCCGAATGGCTCAGGTTCGCTCATCTCAGTCTTCACGTCTCCGTCATGATCATTCGCCACATGTCGGGCACGGATCACCGCGCACTTTCACCATGCCGCATCCGCATCGCACGAACCCCTTGGCGCCGGCGACTGGTGCCGGAGTCACCGCATGAGCTGCGGCCGCCGGTTGGACGGCGTTCTTTAGAATCTCGATCACGTCCCGCACCGCGAGCGCGACCTCACCGAACCGCAGCGTATCGTTCAGCAGTACCACTTCTTGCTTAATCGGAAACTCCCGGCCTTGCCGGATCAGTACGATGCCGTTATCGCTATCGAGATCGCGGACTCGCAAGCGATCGCCCTCGAGGAGTTCAATCTCAGCGTGCATCCGACTGACCGAATCGTGCCCGATTGGGATGTCGCAGGTTTTGGCCCTGCCTATGGTGAATCGTCGCTGACTAACCATTTGCACAACCTAAAAACGTACCGCCCAGAGCCAACCTTGCGGCGGACGCCAGTCCACGAATGCGACTATGCCCCTCGCGCATCAATAATCGGATGAACGATCGTTTGCAATCAGTTCTCTTCAGCTGCGCACTAACTCGAGGGGCCGTTCACCTCGGCGGTATAGCCGGAATCAATCGCAAACCTCCGCAGCCGAGGCATCTTCACCAGCGCGCGCTCGAGGCTGACAGAATTGGGCCGGTCGTTCAGGCTCGCCCGCCGGCCGCGCCGCCGCCGATCGGTGCGCCCGCATCCGACGACAGCATCCCACCGTCAAATGCCACGCTCACTTTCTTGCGTGCCACTATTGGAAGAGCCGAATGGCAAAAGTGGCGCTTTGCCGATGACGGGTGTGGCGCTCCCCGACGCGCCACGGTCAATAGCGATGGTCGGCGGGCAACGCTCCGCCGTTGCTGAGCCGATGGGCCGCGTCGGTGTCTCCAGCCTGGCACGCCCTATAGGCGGGTCCCGCGAAGTTGTCGCACCTGTTGCCCGAAGGGACCATGGCCCCGGGGCCGTGGAGCGGATCGAGATCGCTGCCCTTAAAGCGAGGCTGATTGGGATGGGCCCTCGCATAGTAGTCGTAGCCGCTCTCTTGATCGGCTTTTCTTTCGGCTTCTGTACCGTAACGGTTGGGACTGACATCGGGAGCGGTTTGGACGAGCGGCGTGGCGATGGCTTGGATGGCCACGAGAGTGGCCCGACCTCGTGGGGCGCATGGTCCCACCTGGCGAGGCTCGGAGTAGGACACTCGCATGTCCACGCGGTTGGGCGCGAGGTCCGGACCATATACCTGGACGATAGTCAACTGATGGTTCTCGACGTCGACCTCGTAATCCATCTTCTTGTAGTACGGGGTCCCGTTGGGGAAGTTGGGACTGGCCGAGGGGGAGATGTCGGCTGCCCCCCGGGTGGGTGCATCGGGTCCCAGCTCGATGCACAACATGTCGGTTCCCGAGTAGCCGGGAAGTTCCACAGCGGCCGCCGCGAAGAGGGGACTCCCGATGGATGGGGGTTGCGCCCAGGCCGAAAGTGAAGTCGCCATCAAGAGGGCCGTCGCCATCAAAGTAGTGATCGCTGTTTCCTTACGTGTAAACATCATCGCATTGCCCATCACGATCAGGAAATGTCCCGCCGTATGTTGAAGATGGCTTGGCGAGCGTGGTCTGGGTTGGATACTACGCGGCCAGAGATTTATCCTCAAGCGCGGCAAGGATGGCGTGATAGGCGGCGACCACGGCTCTGAGGCAGGGAGTTGCTGGCAGGCGTTGAGTCGCCTGAAGCCCTTGCAAGATGCTGATGCCAGGCACGAAAGTGAGCGAGTCGCGCGGCGGCGCGGAAGTGGACTGAATACCGCGAGTCCAGCACGTGCCCGAGTCTGGAAGATTACTATTGTTCCTGTTATACATGCTCCGACAATCTTGGAAGCTCAGATCAGCGAGGAAACGAGCCTGCGCCTCCACATGCCCAGACTTGTGCTTCCGGCGCTTTGGGAGCCGCAGCGTATACCGTTCACCAAATGAAGATATTGGGTTGGTACGCTAAGCTCAGCTCTAAAATCAGGTCAATATCGCCTGGCCTGCCCGGTGGGCCTCCGGCGGCCGACGAGGATCGTGACGGCGGATTTCTCGGGCGCAAGCTGCATGATCTGCGGCAGACGGAATTCTTTACCTGGTTTAATCTCGAGCCAGTCGAAGAAGTCGCGCAGGATCGTAAGATCACCTTCAGGCCATCGGGCATCAAGTTTCGCCCACTGGTCAGTCTAAGCATCGCCTGCGACCGCTCCGGCCGAGTTACCTCGGCGGCGTTGGCACTAGCCCGCGGCTTTATCGATGATCCGACAAACGGAATCTTTGCGCGCGATATAGCCAAAAGTTTTTTGCGCGCCGGATTGTCGAAAAGGGATCTGGCGATCGCCGCCAGCATCGCCGATCAAATCGAATACCTGTCCTCCAGCAGCCGTCCGGTATTGACCACGCCGAGGCCCCAGGTCAGCCTGCCCGATCATCCCACACCCGCATACTTAGTTTTTCTGGGCCGCGAGGTGGCGCGGACGGAGCAGTTGCATAACAGTCGCCTGGTGTTGGAAAACAGCAGCGGGCCGCCGCCGGAACTTCATCTAAAAGTGCTGCCGCGATGATTAGCGATTCTTTCAATATCAATACCGAGGCAAGCTCGGGCAGCAGCCGCAGGTGGTGTGGTCAAGTGGTGGAAAAGCAGTTAGGGAACCGCTGCACAAGTTAGGTTGTCATTCTGAGCGCAGCGAAGAATCCCGGATCCGGGACCCATGCGCTTCGCCCAGGGTGACCGCAGAGCCTTGTGCAGAGGTTCCTTAGCAGCATGACTCACGGTGCATACTACTCCCGCGGCCGACCTCGAGCTCGACGACTCGAATAGCCGCTGGGTGCTTGTTCATGCCGCGATGGCGCCCGCCTGAGCCTTCCCGAATTGAGAGGGCGGCGGCGCCCTTCGTCGATCGCTTAGGTAATGCGGAAGCCGCCTTTGGCGTCTGACATCTAATTAAATTGTGTTCTCAATAGAACAATTTTGGGCTTTCGTGGTTCTCGGTTGATGGTCGGGGATGCATTACCGGCGTATAGTTTTTCAGCTTCAGCCTTTGTTACTTCAGGCGGGTTTTTGACGAGAGCAGTCGTACAAAAGTGGATATCCGAGAATCGAACCATCCTGAGATCGAGCAAACCGGAGCCATGGAAGAATTCTTAATCTGGAGACCGAACGGTAAATTTGGCCAGCTCGGAAGTTTGGCCTTTAATCCAGTTTCGATCCGGCCGCGTATATCAGGAGAGCGGAGCTACGCCGAGGTTCAAGCTCCAAGGACCGCAAAACGCAGAGAGGAATGAGACCTATGGAAATCGGGAGGAAACCATGAGATCTTTCAAAACGATGAGTTTGCTAGTTCTGGCGGGAGCGACGCTGGCCGTTATGCCGGTCCGCGCTCGCGCCTCGAGCCATCGGGAAGCGCCGCTGGTCACCACGATGCCGAAAACCGATGGCACCGACTTTTATATGTTTAACAGCTATGAGACAGGCCGCGCCGGGTTTGTCACGATTATCGCAAACTACCAGCCCGGCGAGAATCCATCGGACGGCCCGAACTACTACGAAATGAACGACCAGGCGCAGTATGCCATCAATCTCGATACGGATGGTGACGCGCTGCCGGAAGTTTCCTTTGTCTTCAGCTTTACCAATACTCAGCAGAACCTGACGATCCCGGTAAATAACCAAAATATACCGATACCGCTGGTTCTCATCGGTCCAATTTCGGCCGGTGACAGCTCGAAGTCCAACGTGGTCGAGACGTACACGGTGCAGATGTTCAATATCACCGGTAAACTCGGAAAGAAAAAACGAAACGAAGGATTTCTTTCCGATGCGAGTAGCGGCTCCACCGTGTTCACCAAGCCTACCGACAATATCGGCAACAAGACCTTCGGCAGTCCCGCCGCTTACGAGACGTATGCCGACCAATACATCTATAACGTCAATATTCCCGGTTGCAGTACGCCGGGAAAGCTCTTTGTCGGGCAGCGCAAAGATCCCTTTGTGGTAAATCTGGGCGAGACGTTCGACCTGGTTAACATCGCCAATCCGGTCGGCGCACCGGATCAGGCGAGCGACGCTCTGGCGGGCAAGAACGTAACCTCCATCGAGATGGAGGTCTCCGCCAGTTGCTTCCCGAGCACTGCCTCGCAGCCGATAATCGGCGGATGGACGACCGCAAGCGTTCCGGCGAGCATCAAGTTCAACCCCACGCCAAAAAACGGCAAGCCGATCGAATCCGGAAGCAAGAAGTTCGTGCAGGTGTCACGACTCGGCATGCCGCTGGTCAATGAATTGGTTATTGGACTCAAGGATAAGGATCGCTTCAATTCGAGCGAGCCCAAGGATGACGGGCAATTTGCCAACTACGTCGAGAATCCGAGCTTCCCGGCGATCATTCAGGCGTTGTTTCCGCAGGTAACCGCGCCGACGCTGTTTCCACGCGCCGATCTGGTCGCGGTATTTCTGACCGGTTTGACCGGGGTGAATCAACCGCCAAATGTCGTCCCGTCCGAGATGCTGCGGCTTAACACCAGCACTCCGGTAACGGTCGCAGCTTCGCAGAACCGTCTCGGCGCTCTCGGAGGCGATTTGGCGGGATTCCCCAATGGCCGGAGGCCTGGCGACGATGTCGTCGATATCACTCTGCAGGTCGCGATGGGTGCTCTGATTCAGGCGGGTACCTTTGGCTTCGGGACGCCCAGCCAGGCCCCCTCGGGCGGCTTGCCCTTCACCGACGGCGCCCTGGTGAACTCCTCCTTTTTTAACAATGCTTTCCCGTATCTGAAGACTCCGCTTCCTGGATCACCCAATGGCCCGGTCCCGGATAATAACGGCCTGCCAGCCAATGGCGCGCCGAGTGGCAACTGATCCGATACCTTCGCACGGGGGCAATCAGTCCTTTCCTGAGGCTGATTGTCCCGTGCGTTATCTTGAATCAACGATCGTCGAACCATCAATGCGGGTGTAATAGCCTTGTTGCCAAGTCGCCGAATCGCCTCCCGTAACTCGACGCTAGCCACGATCGCGATAGCCCTGTTTATCGTCGCCGCGCTTTGGCCGCTGCCAGCCGCGGCGCAATCCACGATCGATCGGGACATCGTGCTCCTGCAAAAGATTCTCAAACAGCACCCTGATGCCGAACTCTACTACCGATTAAGCGATCTATACATTCAGAAAGGACGTCAGACCGGCGACATCACCTATTTCAACCTCGCAAGCACGTCGCTTCGAGAGGCGCTAAGCCTGCAGCCAGACCTGGAGGCGGCGCACCGCCATCTCGCATACGTACTTTACACAATTCATGATTTCGCCGGCGCGGCGACCGAAGCCACGCGCGCGATCCAGCTCGATTCGCGTGATTCCAATGCGTATGGCGTCCTCGGCGACGCGCAGTTGGAAACCGGGAAATACAAGGATGCTGCGAATTCCTACGCTCGGATGAGCGAAATCAAGGACGATCTGTATTCTTACAGTCGGCGCTCTGGCCTGGAAACTATAATGGGCGAAAATGACGCCGCGGTCGCGGATTTGAAACGGGCGATCGCCGCAGGTATCCAATCCAGTGAACCGCCCGAGGGCGTGGCGTGGGCGCAAGTGAGACTCGCGGAAGACCTCTTTCTGATGGGCAAGCTCGAGGACGCCAATGCCATGGGGACGGCTGCGCTGAAGACTTATCCCGGTTACCATCGGGCTTTCGCGGTCCTCGGACAGGTATCGGCCGCGCAGGGAAAACTCGATCAGGCTGCCGACTTTTACCGACGAGCCATCGCCGTAATTCCGCTTCCTCAATATGCGGCCGCGTTAGGCGATGTCTATGCAAAGCTGGGACGGCAAAAAGACGCACAGGAACAGCGCCAACTGGTCGAATTTATAGCGCGGCTGAACGTTCTCAACAAAGTGCTCTATAATCGCGTTCTCGTTGACTACTACGCGGACCACGACATAGATCATCAGCAGGCTCTGGACCTTGCTGCCGGCGAATTCCAAATTCGTCAGGATATCTATGGGCATGACGCGCTCGCATGGGCGCTTTATCGCGACGGCAAAGCTGACGCGGCATTACCCCACATCATTAGCGCATTGCGCTACCAGACCAGTGACGCACGCCTCTATTTCCATGCGGGAATGATATATGCGGCGCTGGGCCGAAATGCTCAGGCGCGGGCCATGCTCAAGCGAGCGTTCGCGATAAACCCGCATTTTCAACCGATTCTCGACGAGGTGGCCCAGCACGAGTATGTTGCGCTCGATGGTTCGAGCAGGCCCCAAATCGCGGATGATTCCGGCGCTCATCATTAATCCAGGATAAAATCATTGATGCGAATTAGTCATAAACTCGTGTTACCTCTCGCGGTTGCCATCCTGACTACGCTGTTGATGGCCCGACCGGCCGCGGCGCATCCCATGGGGAACTTCAGCATTAATCATTACGCGAAGATCATTCCCGGCGCTGAGACAATCGAGCTTGACTACATTATCGATATGGCCGAGATACCAACGTTCCAGGAGACGGAGTCGGACGGATTGGTTGCCAGGATCGGGGATCCGAGTATCCCCCAATATCTCGCCCGCCAAGACGATCGTTTGCGCAATGGGCTTGTCCTCCAGCTCGGGGAGCAGCCGCTGCATCTCGAAACCATCTCGCGGCAGGCCATCTTTCCCCCCGGCGCCGGCGGCCTTCCGACGATGAAAATGGGTTTTGTCTACCGCGCCCGTCTGCCACACCGAATTGATTCAATACCGTTGGCGCTTCACTATCGCGACGATAATTTCCCGGGACGTGCTGGATGGAAGGAAGTGATTGCGATCGACGGTCCCGGCGCCGCGTTGGTCAATAGCTCCGCGCCCACTCAAGATCGCAGCCTTGAATTGACCAACTATCCCACCGACATGTTACACAGCCCGCCGCAGGCCCTCGCAGCCGACTTGACGGTCAAAGCCGCACCACCGGGAACGTTCGTCGATCCAAGCCATACGGGTTGGCTCATTACGGATGGCGGCGCGTCGGGCACGAGCGGGCGGCTGGCTGCAAATCGTCAAGGCACGCCGCGCAGCGCGTTTACCGAACTCATCACGTCGAACCGAAGCGACGCGCTGTTCCTTCTGGTCGCCGCACTTATCGCCGCGGTGCTGGGCGGATTCCATGCGCTCGAACCGGGCCACGGCAAGACGCTCGTCGCCGCTTATCTCGTCGGCTCACGCGGCACAGCGCGCCATGCGGTGCTGCTCGGCGCGGTCGTGACGGCATCGCACACGATCTCGGTTTACGCACTTGGAATCATCACGCTGTATGCATCGCAATGGATCATGCCAGAGCAACTTTATCCATGGCTCGGCGCGGCGTCGGGGTTGCTTGTCGCGGGAATCGGTTTTGGACTCTTCATCCGGCGATACATGTCATTCGATGCGCCGCCTGAAGAACACCGCCACGCCGAGCACCATCATCATCCAGAGGATCAGCCACCGCATGTGCACGGACATCAGCATCACGAGGGCGCCACTGCGGCAATCCATCGCCATACGTGGTGGGGCGGTCACGTTCGGGACGATCACGCGGATTCGCACGGTTCCGCGCAGGACCTCCTGCATTATCACCATCATGATCACAGCGATCGCGACGAGTCTGAGAACCACGATTATGCGCATACGCATTCGCCCTCGCACATCGTCGCAGATGCCGATTCTCAGACAGCGGCGGGGGTCTCTCTTAAGAGCCTTTTCGCGCTCGGCATTACTGGTGGCATCGTGCCGTGTCCCGCCGCCTTAGTAGTACTGCTCGGCGCGCTGGCGCTTCATCGGATCGCGTTTGGCTTGTTTTTGATCGTTGCGTTCAGCGCCGGACTTGCCGCGGTGCTCATAGGGTTCGGACTCGCGATGGTGTATGCGCAACGCTTCATGGCTCGCTTTGGCGCGGAAGGCCCGCTCGTCGAGCGCTGGCTTCCGCTCGCGTCCTCCGCGGTCATCACCGTCGTCGGCCTGGCCTTGACGCTTAGCGCGCTCACGACCACAGGAGTGCTTCGAGGCCGACTATGAGTGACGGCCGATATGTCGTGGACGCCGACGGAGTGAGAGGATCAAATGGATATTGGTAATGCCGCACCATTGGGAATCGCGCTGCTGGGATTACTATTGGGGATGCGTCACGCAACCGATCCCGACCACGTGGTCGCCGTCACCACGATCTTGAGCCGCGAACATCGCATTGGCGCGGCCGCACGTGTCGGTATCATATGGGGACTCGGTCACACCCTCACTGTATTGCTCGTGGGCGCCGTGATCATCATCTTCAAGATCGCCATACCGGTACGGCTTGGGCTCGCGATGGAATTCGCAGTCGCGGTCGTGCTTATTTTGCTCGGCGCAGGAGCTGCGTCCACCATGATGCACCGCGTCGCGCGGCACCTCGCCGGCAATCCCATACGGAACTCGAAGTCGCTATCTCTGCATTCTCATCCGCATGCTCACTCAGATGCGGTGCATGGGCATCGCCATCTTCATTTGGATCCTCACGACCATCACGCTTCTCGAAGTTCAGACGCCGAAACGTTTCCCAATGAGCATAATCTACCACAGGACAGGCCACTCTCATTCGCCGCGCGGCGCCCGTTGCTACGGTCCTTCAGCGTCGGTCTGGTTCATGGGCTAGCCGGAAGCGCCGCGATTGCCTTGCTGGTGCTCGCGGCAATTCCGCAACCACTATGGGCGACCCTGTATCTGGCGATTTTTTGTGCAGGGACCATTATCGGTATGGGACTAATCACTACCGCTATCGCTGCGCCCTTTATAATGGCGTCGCGCCGGATGTCGTGGTTGCATCAAGGCTTCGTTACCAGCGCAGGACTACTCAGTTTTGGCTTTGGATTGTTCCTTGCCTATCAAATTGGAATCGTTGATCGACTATTCAGCAGCGCGCCGATCTGGACTCCGCACTGACCGCGGCTTCTCTGGGTATTGGGAGAAGGTACTGCTGCCCAAGGCCTTGCTGGTGCTGCCGGTGAAGCCTTGCGCCACGTATGGGCTATCCACGCCCTGACCGGCAATCCCATCGGCGCGATGGGAGTTCTCGATTACCTGGGATGAAATTGGAAATCCAAAGCCGGTATCCTGATCGTCATCTGGCGCCGCTCGCATGCTCAGTTGGCCGACGACGGCCGGACCTGCGGCGCGGCGCCGGCCATGCCCTCCATACGCACCTGATCCGCCAGCAGGCGCAAATCGAAATCCTCGAGCCGGCAGCGGCGATCGAAATAGTAAATCACGATCACCACATACCCGTATGCGGTCGCGATCGATTCCGTCATCGCCGTGAGAATCGGCCCGACCACCGGAATAAAGTGCCAGAAGGTATCGAGCACCCATGCCGGTACCCAGCTGAGCAACGCCGCGACCAGGATAATCCCGAGCGTGTCCCACCATTCGCCGGTAACCAATTGGCGGCTGCGGCGCAGCGCGGTCACGCCGAAGCGATGCTCGATAACCGTCACCGGCAGCACCAGACTCCAGGCAACGATCAGATAAATTCCCGGCACTACCAGTGCGATTAAGCCGAGCAAGCCCAGTACATCCTTGAGCAGAATCGTTCCGACCACCGGCGTGAAAATATTGCCCGCCGATCGATACGCATCGACTATCGTCACCGGGCGATCCAGGTACACGCTGGCTATTGCCGTGGTCGCCGCGATTAGCATGATCGGAGTGAGTAGCAGTGTGAGCAGAAATCCAATAATCAGCATGCCGCGATGCCCGGATCTAAATATCGCAATCAGCAATGCTTCGGGGACGAACGCCACGGCCGCGATTCCAGCGAGCAAGATAAAGTTGTCGCGATAGACTTGAAATGAGGAATCGAGAACTTCCACAAATGAAAGCGGACGAATGTTGTAGGCCATGCCTCACCACCCCCTGAGCGCCTTCGATCACACGATAACGCGATATTGCGCATACGGATCATCCCGGTCAATTCGATATTCCGCAAATCAAACTACCGATCGACTTCCCGGATAACCCCGGACGCCGGCTGCCCCTCCGGGCGCGGCGCGGCCCGACGCCGCGGCCGCGAATCGTCGCGCAAAAACTTCGGCCAAATAAACGTCGACGACGCCGCCGCGCGCACGGTCGGGTTGCATCACGCGGGCCGCCAGCCTAATCCTGAAAGGGCAACCGAGTCACTACGATGGAACCGTCAACCACCCAGCATACCAACAGCCGCTATGAGCACGATCTCACGGCGCTGCGGGCGGCGCTGCTCACCATGGGCGATCTGGTGCGCACCCAGATTGCCGACGCCATCAGCTGCTTCCTGGCCGGCGACGCCGCCGCCGCCGACCTGATCACCGCGCGCGACGCCGAGGTCAATCGCCTCGACATTGAGATCGACGAACAGTGCGTGCGCATGCTCGCGCTCAATGCCCCGGCCGGCATCGATTTGCGCCTGATCATGGCAAGCCTCAAAATCACCACCGACCTCGAACGGATCGGCGATCAGGCCGCCACCATCTGCAAACGCCTGGTAGCGGCCGCGGACCGCGCCCTGCTCAACGTCGATACCGAGCTCGAGCGGATGGCGCAGATCGCGCGTTCGATGGTCAAGGAAAGCCTCGAAGCGCTCGAGCGCAACGACAGCCCGCTGGCCAAGCGCGTGATCGCGCGCGACGATGAAGTCGACCGGCTCCATCATCAGGTGCTCGCCCAGGTGCTCAACTCGATGGTCGAGATGCCGGGCGGTATCGGCCAGGGCACGCGCATGGTCTTTGTCTCGCGCTCACTAGAACAGATCGCCGACCACGCCACCAATATCGCCGAGTCCGTGGTCTTCATGGTCGAGGGGCGCGACATCCGCCATCGCGATCGCGCAACCCGCTGACCTTGAACGGGGCGTATCCTACTGTGTATTAGTGGGAGCTTTACTTCGCGCCTGCGCAGGCGTAGTCTACGGAGGCGCTAGGACGCAGCTTCCGTTAAGCCCTCTCTCGATGGCTTTCTGTCTTGCTTCCTCGCAAATATGATGGGAGGCCAGACAAATGGCCAGTAAGCTCTATGTAGGCAACCTTGCCTACTCCGTTACCAACTCAGACCTCGAAGCGCTGTTCTCACAAGCCGGCGCGGTCGAAAGCGTCGCAGTGATCACCGACAAGTTCTCGGGCCAGTCCAAGGGCTTCGGCTTCGTCGAAATGACCGATGCCGCTGACGCCGCTCGTGCGATCGAGCAGTTCAACGAGACCGAACTCAAGGGCCGCAATATCAAGGTGAACGAAGCGCGTCCGCGCGAAGCGGGCGGCGGCGGCGGTAACCGTGGCGGTGGCGGCGGCGGTGGCAACCGCAGCGGTGGTGGTGGCGGCGGCGGCGGCAATCGTGGCGGCAGCCGTTGGTAGTTAGTAGTCTGATTACCCGCAGCTATCTTCGTCTAATTGCGTCTTAAAACTCGCAAACCAACAGCGGCGTTCAAGAGCCCTCAGTCTTGAACGCCGCCGTTAAAGTCCGCGATCAAATCGCGGAGCAGCCTTGGCTATGGCCGTGGTGGCGCACCACTACGCCCGACGCTGCGGTGCTCGGCTGGATCCTACTGATCCATATCACCGCCGCAGTCGGGCTGATCCTCTTCCCCTTGCCCGGATGGCGGGTGTTGGTCGGGGCGATTGCTCTGGCCTGGATCGGCGGCATCGGCACGACCGTCTGCTACCATCGCACCATCGCCCATCGCTCGCTCACGCTCAAGCCGTGGGCCCTGGCCATCCTGACCTTCTTTGCCCTCTTCAACGGCTCCGGCAAGCCGATTAGCTGGGCCGCCGGCCATCGACGCCACCATGCGACCGCCGACAGCGAGGGCGATATTTCGAGCCCGCGCCAGGGGTTCTGGTGGGCGCACCTGCGATGGCTGTGGCAGGCGGGCGATCCCGACGCCAATCGTTATTGCCCCGATCTGCTGCGCCTTCGCTATCGATTCTGGAATCCGCTGCAAGTGCCGATTCTCGCGCTCTCGTATTTCGGCGGCCTCTATTTCAGCCTGGCGGCTTTTTTCTGGCTTGGCGCGATTCGCCTGGTTTTCTCGCTGCATGCGCAATGCTTCGTCAATAGCGTATGTCATACCGAGCCGACCGCTGGCCCGAGCGAGGATTCAAGCCGCAACGTCCGCTGGCTCGGCGTCATGCATTTCTTTCAGGGCGAGAACTGGCATCGCAACCATCACGCGCGCCCCGGCTCGGCGCAGCTCGGATGGGGCTGGCGGCAACCCGACGTCGGCTACTGGACCATCTGCCTGCTTGAAAAGATCGGCGCCGCGACCGACGTCCGGCGCTTGCGCCGCGTCTGACCCCCTGCGTCCACTCCGCATCTAAATTTCGGCGCTTCCGGCCGCGTATAGCGTGCGGCGTTGCGCCGAGGCTAAAGCCCGGCGGTCTCCACTCCGCCAGCAACTCCGTTCATGCGCACAATCCGCACCGCATCAGGTGCCGGCGCGCCCGCGCCGCGATCGATTACCATTGCACGAGCAGCATCTCCGCGCAGAATCCCGGACCCATCGCGAGAATCAGGCCGTACGCACCCGCCTCCGGCCGATGCTCCACGAGGGTCTCCTCGAGCACGCACAGCACCGACGCCGACGACAGATTGCCGACGCGCTCGAGGCATTCCCACGATCGCGCGAGCTCTCCGTTGTGCAAGTCGAGCGCCTCCTCGACCGCTTCAATCACGCGCGGGCCGCCCGGATGGATCACCCAGTTGCCCAGGTCGCCGCGCTTGAGCCCGTGGCCGGCTAGAAACGTATCGACGTCGCCGCCCAGGCGCGACCTGATCAGAGCCGGCAGTTTTTCCGACAGCACGATCGCAAACCCCTTCTCCGAAATCTCCCAGCCCATGATCTCTTCGGTCTGCGGATAGAAAAACGACCGGCTGCCCAAAATTCGAGGATTGCGAGCGGGGCGCACGCCGCCCCTACCGCGAAGGTTGCCGGTGTCGCCCGCCGCGCGGTCCCCGCCGGCGACAATCACCGCGCACGCCCCGTCGGCGAACAGGCCCGACGCAATCAGGTTGACGGTCGTCAGATCGTCGCGCTGAATCGTCAGCGAACACAGCTCCACGGCGACGATCACCGCGCTCTCAGCCGGATATGCGCGCACGTAATCGGCCGCCCGCGTCAGCCCGATCGCCCCACCCACGCAGCCCACGCCGAAGATCGGCGTGCGCTTGATATCGCTGCGCAGGCCCATCCGGTTGATCAACCGCGCATCGAGCGAAGGACTGGCCACGCCGGTCACCGAGACCACGTAGATCGCGTCGAGTTCCGCGCGATCCATCCCGGCGCGAACGAGCGCCCCATCGATTGCGCGTTCGGCGAGTTCCGCCGCCGCCTCGAGCCACGCGCGATTGGTCTCGCCGAAATTCTCGAATTGCGGGTAGCGCTCGAGCGGAAATGCCAGGTAGCGCTGCTTGACCCGGGCGCGCGAATGCAGCCGATCGAGCAATTCGGGATGGGTCAGGCGGTCGCCCCAATGCGCCTTCAGCGCGCCGGTTATCGCCTCCTGCGGGTACCTGTTCACCGGAAAGGCACTGGCAACACCAACTATCTGCATGAAAAAATCTCCTGAATGGCGCCGCCGGTAACCTGCCGCCCGAATGCTATGCGACTGGCCGGGGCCAGCTGAAGTTCCGTCGCGATCAAGCTCCGGGGCAACCGACAGGTGGGGCTCGCAGACGGCGTAACGGTGCGGATTGCGGCTCGCGAGGCCGCCTCGGTTCGCGCATCGTCAAGTGGATGCGGGAACACTTATAGATTCGTCCATGCCGCGGCGCCTCGCAAGTACCACGGCCAGCGTCCCCTACGCTCACGGAGCCAGCGCGAACTCGCACATCACGAAGTCGTGATCCGAAAGCCGGCGCGCCAGCAGTGACGTGCGCGGCGCCATCACGCGCGCCGAGCCGGCGATTGGCTCCACGCCGCGATAGGCGATCCAGTCGAGCTTGGGCCGCAAAAGCGGCGCGATCAGGCGCGAAAAGGTGAAGGTCGAGCGGCCCGCCAGGTTGGCGCCCTCGAGCGCGAAGCCGGCGCGCGCGAGTCGCCCGAACAGCGGCTCATAGCGCTCGGGATAACGCAGGCGCCGCGGCCGCATGATCATCCGGACGGCCAGCATCGCCACGTCACGCGGCTCGCCCAGGCCCATCGTGGTGGTGTTCCAGTCGCCGCCGATCACGATACGCCCGCCGCGCGGCAGCCCGTCGATCAGTGCGGCCATCTGCAGCTCGCGCTGGGCCGGATTGCCGCGGCTGTTGAGATGGCCGACGCATACGGTCAGCGGGCGTCCATGAAAAATCGCGGTCGCGGCAAGCGCGCGCGGCTCGCCGATCAAATTGACCCGCCGCAAGCGCAACCGATAGCCCGGCAGCGCGATCGTACGCACGTCGCTCAGCGGCACCGAGCTCAAAATCGCATTGCCGATGAACGCGCCCGGCGGGCCCGACCCGCGCGCGACCCCGAACTCGGGACCGAAGACGAAGCTCATCCCCAGCCGCGCCGCCAACTCGGCGGCAAATTCGCGCCGTCCCGCGCGCGCCATGCGCCAGCCGGCCTCGCACAGCAGGATCAGGTCGGCGCCGGCCAGCGGCGGCCGTTGCAGGCAGGCCACGATACCGTCGAACTGGGCGCCCGACTGCGCGTTGAAGACCACCGTCCGGAGTGTCGGATTCGCCCGCCGCGCAGGGCGGTTGAGCGCGATCGGCGCAAAGGCGGGCGCGTGATCGCCAATCGCCCCGGCCCATCCGGCGCGATCTTCCATGCCGCGCGCCGCCTCGTCTATGCGATCGTTCAGTGACGTAACCGATCCTTCAGTGGCATAGCCGCGGCATCCGCGGCGTGGCCGCCGCGACCATCCGGGCCGCCTCGGCTCAATCGCTGAGCGCCGCTACCAGTTGGTCAAACGTGGTGATTGGGGCCGAGCAGGTCCGCTCGCGGCAGACGTAAGCCGTCAAGCGCCCGTCGATCGCCTTTTTGCCGCGCGCCGCCTCAGGCACGAAGCCTGCTCCGCCGGCCGCCGCATCGACCGCGAAGATCGCGCGATTCGGCAGATAGATCAGCCCGCTCCGCTCGATCCATTCGCGGAACTCCGCCGACGCGCGATCGCCCACCACGACGATCTCGACCGGCCCGCGATGGTACAGGTCGGCCGCCTCGAGCATATGGGCAAAGGCGAACGGCTGCTTTTCGATAAACTCGCCGAACAGATCGAGCGTGCGCGCCGCAGCCTCCGCGTAGCGCTCTTCGCCGGTATAGGCATGCAGCCGCAGCAGCGCCATCACGGCCGCGCTATTGCCCGAGGGCGTCGAGCCGTCAAAGGCCGCCTTGGCCCGCGTGATCAGCGTCTCGTGATCGTCGGAAGTGAAGTAAAAGCCGCCGCGCTCGCGATCGCTAAAGCGCTCCAGGATAACCTCGGCCAGCGTGCGTGCCAGCTCCAGGTAGCGCGGCGCGAGCGACGCCTCGTAGGTGTCGATCATCGCGTTGGCCATCAGCGCGTAATCTTCGAGGTAGGCGTTGAAGCGTGCGACGCCGTCTTTGTACGAACGCTTGAGCGCGCGCCCGTCCCACAGCCGGGTCATCGTAAATTCGATCGCGCGTTCGGCTGCCGCCAGGTAGCGCGCGTCGCTGAGCGTGCGATAACCCTCGGCCAGCGCGCCGATCATCATGCCGTTCCACGCCGCGAGAATCTTCTCGTCGCGGGCGGGCTTGATCCGGTTTTCGCGCGCGGCCAAGAGCTTGCCGCGGATCCGCTCGAGCGCCGCCGCCAGTTCGTCCCCGCTGACGCCAAACATTTTCGCCGCATCGCCCGGATCGATCGTGCGATGGAGGATATTGGCGCCCTCGAAATTGCCCGCCTCGCTGATATCGAACCAGCGCCGCGCAAGCTTCGCATCGTTCTCGCCCAGCACCGCCAGCGCCTCGGCCGGCGTCCAGACGAAGAACTTGCCCTCTTCGCCCTCGCTATCGGCATCCTGGGTGGCGTAAAAGCCGCCCTCGGGCGCGGTCATCTCGCGCAGCACGTAGTCCAGGATCTCACGCGCCACGCGCAGAAAATCGGGCTCGTTGAGTGCCCGCCCGGCGTCCAGGTACAGCCGCGCCAGCAGGGCGTTGTCGTAGAGCATCTTCTCGAAATGCGGCACCAGCCAGCGCTCGTCGACGCTGTAGCGATGGAACCCGCCACCCAACTGATCGTAGATCCCGCCCTTGGCCATCTTGCTTAGCGTGTCGCGCACCATATCCGCGAAGTTCACGTCGCCGTCGGCGTCGTACATCCGCAGAAACAACGAAAAGACGAAGGTGTTGGGAAATTTGGGCGCGCCACCGATACCGCCGTGCGCACTGTCGTAATGCTTACCCAGCTCGCGCGCCGCCGCCAGCGAAATTCCGCGCGGCAACTCCGCACCCGACGGCTGATAGGCGCCGACTGATCCCATCGCCTGGGTCAGCCGCTCGACGTTTTGGCGCACCTCCTCGGGCTGCGTCTGATAGGCGTTGGCGATCGCCGCGAGCAGCCGCGGAAACCCCGGCAGTCCGTGCCGATCGACCGGCGGAAAATAGGTCCCGCCATAAAACGGATTACCCTCGGGCGTCAGGAACATCGTGAGCGGCCAACCGCCGCGCCCGGTCAGCAATTGCACCGCATCCATGTAAATCTGGTCGAGATCCGGCCGCTCCTCGCGATCGACCTTGATCGCGATAAAATTCTCGTTCATCTGCCGCGCGATCTCTTCGTTCTCGAACGACTCGCGCTCCATCACGTGGCACCAATGGCACGCCGAATAGCCGATCGAGAGCAGGATTGGCCGGTTCTCCGCACGCGCCCGCGTGAGCGCCTCCTCGCCCCACGGATACCAATCCACCGGGTTGTAGGCATGCTGGCGCAAGTAGGGGCTCTGCTCGCCGATCAGCCGGTTGGGTTTGCGGATGGGATTATCGCTCGGGCTCTGGCTCATTGAATTATCGACCTGGTTAACCTGAGATGCGGCCATCGCCGCCGCGTGCATATTTGCGACTGTGATTCGCCCTGCGCGCAGTCATCGTGGACGCGATCGACGCTAGCATGCGCCCGCCTGCGGCGCATCCGCGGGGGCGGCGTGCCACCGATGCGCCGCGTCACGCCGTGGCGTTACCGCCGCGCGCCGATGACTTTACTGCCAGGCGCCGATGGTGCGAGCGCCGCCGCCCCCACTTGCCATCGCGAAATCAGACTGCGACTCTTTTAGCCGATGGAACGTGCCGATTCGCGCCCTGCCGCCCCGCTCGACCCCATGCCCGCGATCGCCGACGACGCCGCCTGGCGCCGCCTGGCCTATGCGCTGCTGGCGCTTGCCGCGATTCTCTTTTTCGCCCGGCTCGGCATGCGCGCGCTCTGGGCCTCGGAGTTTCGCTGGGGCGAGATTTCCCGCGAGATGCGTCTGACGGGCAACTATCTCTGGCCGACCATCAACGGCCGCGTCTACTACGACAAGCCGCTCGGATCGTATTGGCTGGTGGTCGCCTCGGCCTTCGTCACCGGCGGCATGAACGAGGCCGCCGCGCGCCTGCCTTGCGCGATCGCCGGACTGATCGCAGTGGCCTTTCTGATTCTGCTCGCGCGCCGCCTCTACGATCTGCGCACCGGCGTCGCCGCCGGGCTAATCCTCGCGACCAGCTTCAGCTTCGTTTTTTTTTCGCGCAGCGCATCGGCCGACGTCGCAACGATCACCGGCGAACTCGCCGCGATCCTGCTCTTTTTACGCCATGAAGATCGGCCCGCCGGATGGTGGCTCGTGCCGCTATGGCTGGTGATGGCGGTGACTTCGCAGATGAAGGGGCTGCTTGGCTTCGTCCTGCCGATTGTGGTGATCGGCAGCTACTGCACACTGGCCGACGGATGGGCCGAGCTGGGCCGACGCCTCGGCCGCGGCCCGATCGCCGATCGCGTCCGCTGGGTCGTCGCGCGCAACCGCTGGTTCTTCAACTGGAAGACCCCGGTCGCCGCCGCGATTGGCCTTGCCGTCTACTATCTCCCGTTCGCCCTGTCGCGGGTCCATACCGGCTCCGGGCGTGGCCTCTACATGGTCTATCGCGAGAACGTCCAGCGCTACTTCGAACCGTTTGACCATCGCGGCCCGATCTATCTGTACACCTACGTGATCTTCGCCCTGATGGCGCCGTGGTCGATCTTTCTGCCGGCCGCCCTGGCCGAGGCGCATCAGCGCCGCCGCGTGCATGCCGAGGGCGCGCGCAGCGACCGCTTTACGCTGGTCTTTTTCTGGGCGACTTTCGCGTTCTTCACGCTCTCCGGATCGCGCCGCAGCTACTACCTCCTGCCGATCGTCCCGGCCGCCGCGATCCTGGTCGCGCGCATCCTGCTCGCCGCGCCCGATCGCCTCACCCATCTGACGCGCCGGCTGATCGCGATCGGCTTCGCCGTCTTTGTCGCCGCGACCGCGCTCGCGGCGCTCACCTTCATCTCGCCGCGCTTGTTCATGCCCGCGCCATATGCGCAATTACCGCCGGCGCCCGATTTGCCGGTCTTCGCGATCTTCTGGCTCTGCGCGATCGCCGCGATCGTCTATGTGCTGCGCGATTACGATTCGCGCCGCCTGCTGCCCGCGGTCGGCGCGGCGACCTATCTCTTCATGATCTATTTTTTCGTCTTTGCGATGCCGGCCGGAGACGCCTATCGCAGCGAAAAGCCCTTTGCCAAACAGGTGCTCGCGCTGATCGGCAATGACGCCTCAGGGCTGGCGCTGTTCAAGAACCAGGGGCCGATTTTCTACCTGAATCTGCCGCATCCGGTGCCGGAATACGATCGCATGGCCGATCTTAACGCCGCAATCTCAGCCGGCCGCGTGCACTGGCTAATCGTCCGCCGGCGCGACCTCGCGAGCCTCACCAGCGCCGGTCATCCGCTCGCCGCCGAGACCCTCTATCCGTGGGATTCCACGGCACACGGCCTCAATACGATGGTTCTGGTGCCGATCGCGCCAGCGTCCGCCCCGCCCTCGCAATGACCACTTCCGTCATTTCGAGCGCAGCGAAGAATCCCGATCCTGGCGGAGCGTTTGTCCAGTTCACTTGACGCACCCGGCACTGACTCGCCCCCGCGCGCGCCTCACAGCCGCATCGGCATCACCACGTAAGTGAATTCGCTGTCCGAACTGGTCGTAATAACGCCCGGGCTGACTTCGTCGCTGAGCCCGAGGATCGCGTCGCTATCGTCGGGTATCACGCTCAGCACCTGCTGAATATACGAGGCGTTGAAGCCGACCGAGAACTCGCCGCCAGCGAATTCGACGTCGATCTCCTCGCTCGCCTCGCCCATCTCGGGGCTGGCCGACGAGACCGTCAGCGTGCCCGGCGACAGCGCGAGCTTCACCCCGTGATAGCGCTCGTTGGAGAAAATCGCCGCCCGCTTGATTGAGCTCAGCAGCGCACCGCGCGGCACGGCTATCTGGTAGCGCGATTGCTTCGGGATCACGCCCCGATAGTCGGGAAACTCGCCCTCGACCAGCCGCATCGAGACCTCGGTCGCCCCGCGCTTGAGCCACGCCAGTTGGCCGTCGAGGCTCAGATCGACCTCCGCGTCGCCCGCCTGGTCGAGCAGCTTGCGCAATTCGGCCAGCCCCTTGCGCGGAATTATCGCACCGCCCTGCATCGCGAAACCGGCGACCTCGCGATCGACCATCGCCAGGCGATGGCCATCGGTGGCGACCATCCGCGTCAGGCCGGCCGCCGGCGCCTCGATATAGACCCCGCTCAAGTTATAGCGCGCTTCATCGGGACTGACCGCGAACAGCGTCTTGTCGATCATCGCGGCGAGCACTGCGGCCGGCGCCTTGAGATCGCCCTTGATCGTCTTTTGTGCCGCGTCAGTGACGGCCTTGGCCGCCGGCATCGCCGGAAAACTCCGCGGATCCAGGCTCATCATTTTGAACCGCGCGCGGCCGCACTTGAGCTCGATCCAGTCGCCGTCGAGCGACTTGAACGCGACCTCGTCGCCTTCCGCCTCGCGCACGATCTCAAACAGCTTGCGCGCGTTGAGCGTGAGGCCACCATGGTCCGATCCCTTGCACGCGACCTCGGTGCGGATACCCACCTCGAGGTCGGTGGCCGAGAGCTTGAGCTTGCCCGCCTCGGGTTCGAGTAGCACGTGTCCGAGTATCGGCACCGTGTTCCGGCGTTCGACGATACCCTGCACCATCGCAAGACTGTTGAGCAGCGAGACGCGCTCGATAACGAGTTCCATTTAACCTCTGCGGAGATGCCCTACTATTACTTCTTAATAGATCAAGTTTACTTGATCAGCAGATCCAGAAGGGCCTGTTGATTTGTTTACGGATGGCCCAAGTCCCCGGCCCATCAGCATAATCTTCTGGGCATAATTTGTTTACAGCCGGCCGTCTCAAAGCCCTCGCGAGGCGGCGGCCGGCGCACCCTGTTGACCCGGCCGCACTTGTGCCCGGCTTGTGAACAGCCCATCCCATGGTCACGCGGCATTGGCCTGCGAGGCCTTGAGCTCGCGCTCGATCTTCTCGATCGAGAAGCGGAACGCCGAATCATTGGCGATCCGCCGCGCGATCAGATTATGCGCATGGATCACCGTCGAATGGTCGCGGCCAAACGACTCGCCGATCGCCGGAAAGGAGCTGTCGGTCAGCTTACGGCACAGGTACATCGCGACCTGCCGGCAAAAGGCGATATGCTGCGTGCGCTTTTTCGATTTCAAATCGGCCAGCCGGATATGAAAGAAATCCGCCACGACTTTCTGGATCGTATCGACGTCGGGCTTGGCGTCATGCGTGCGAATCAGATCGCGCAGCGCCTGGCGCGCAAATTCCGTTGTCACCGTCGATTTGCTCATCGACGCGAGCGCCGCCAGCCGCGTCAGGCATCCCTCCAGTTCGCGCACGTTGGCCGAGACATTCTGCGCGATATAGAGCGCCACCTCGCTCGGCAGCGGCAAATTTTCGAGCGCCGCCTTCTTCTGGATTATCGCGACGCGGGTCTCCAGGTCGGGCGGCGCGATATCGGCAATCAGCCCCGACTCGAAGCGGTTGCGCAGCCGATCCTCCAGACCCGCGATGTCCCGCGGCACCTTGTCCGAGGTCAGGACGATCTGATGGCCGTCGGAATGGAGCGAGTTGAAGGTATGGAAGAACTCCTCCTGGGTGCGGTCGCGGCCCGCCAGGAATTGCACGTCGTCCAGAATCAACGCGTCGACCCGCCTGAATTTATCTTTGAATTCGCCCATCTTGTCGCGCCGCAGCGATCCGATGAGCTCGTTCATAAAGACTTCCGCCGGCATGAACAGAACCTTGCGCCGCTGATTGCTCGCCGCCCACAAATGATGCCCGATGGCGGTCGCCAGATGCGTCTTGCCCAGCCCGACTCCGCCATAAATGAACAGCGGATTGTATTTTTCGCCCGGCCGGTTGGCCACCGCCTGGGCCGCCGCGTGGGCAAACTGATTGCTCGAGCCGACCACGAACTCGGCGAACGTATAGCGCTGCGCGAGTCCCGGATGCAGCTCGCGGCGCGGCGCATCGGCGGACGCCGCACTCGGCCGTTTGCCCGCTGCGCCGGCGCCATGGCCATGGCCGTTACTATGGCCGTTGGCGACACCATTGGCGGTCCCATTTAGGCTTGCGCCGGTTTCATGGCCAAAGGTCAGCTTGACCTCGACCGGCTCGCCGACTTCGACCGAGAGCGATTGCCGCATCAAATCGAGATAACGTTCGTAGACCCAGTCGCGAAAAAATTTATTCGGCGCTTCAACGGTCGCCGTCCGGTTTTCCAATCCAACAAAATTGAGCGGCCCAATCCAGGTCTCATAACTTACCTGACCCAGCGTCCCGCGCATGCGGTCAGCGGCCTTCTGCCAGACTCCATTCATTATTTTTCCCCTCTTGATCGCCGCGCCCACTTCCCCCAACGGCCAGCAATCGAAAGTCATGATTTAGATTCGAATTACTCACAGCCTTATCCACAACTGTGCATAAGCCGAAATTCCCTCGCTCCAATCGCCCATTTGAGAAATCGGACACGCTTGCTATCAACTCGCTCGTTGAACAGCCCGTCCGCTTCCTCCCGATACCCGCTGATATCTTGAACAGTGACGACTGGGAAAATCTGCGCGTGCCCGATGGCCACGATTTGTTTTCGCGCCTAACACGGTCTCAGACGAGCCCGCAAATGTCGTTCAGAGTTTGGCGACGAAGCAAAGGGTTTAGAATCTTTTCCACGCGCGTTCAAGCAAATACCTCGGCAGCGTCAAAACCGCGTGAATTCTCTCGCTAATCTTTGTGGCGATCTTTTTTCACGCGGCTTATTGATTCGTGGCTTTTCTTTCTGATCGTGACGCATTGGCTCTGGAAGCCAACATGAGTGATCGGTGTTTTTACACCAGGACCCCGCTTGATCGCGCGTGCGAAGCAGATTGACTGTCGGGAGGTCGAGTGTTAGCCAGCAAATCGCACCACAATGATTATTTCCAACAAAACTTCCGCCGCGCTCTTCGCCCGCGCCGTAAAAAAAATTCCCGGTGGCGTCAACTCGCCCGTGCGCGCATGGCAAGCGGTCGGCCAATCGCCGGTCTTCATTGATCGGGCCGCGGGCGCGGCGCTCTTCGACGCCGACGGCAACCGCTTTATCGACTACGTTGGCTCCTACGGTCCGGCGATCCTCGGCCACGCCCATCCGGCGGTCGTCGCCGCGATCGCCGATCAGGCGCGCGCGGGGCAGTGCTTTGGTGCGCCGACCGCGCTCGAGGTCGAGCTGGCCGAGCGCCTGAGCGCGGCGATTCCCGCCGCCGAAAAGGTTCGCCTGGTCAGCTCCGGCACCGAGGCCGGCATGACCGCGATTCGCCTCGCGCGCGCCGCCACCGGCCGCCCGGGCATCATCAAGTTCGACGGTTGCTACCATGGCCACAGCGATGCGCTGCTCGTTCGGGCCGGCTCAGGGGCACTCACGCTGGGCGTACCCGACAGCGCCGGCGTGCCCGAAGCGCTGGCCGCGCTGACCCGCGTCGCGCCGTACAATTCGCTTGAGGCGGTGGCCGGCTACTTCGCCGCCGAGCCCGGCAAAATCGCCGCCGTAATCGTCGAACCGCTCGCCGCCAACATGGGCGTGGTCACGCCCGCGCCGGGCTTCCTCAAGGCGCTTGGCGATTTGGCCCATCGCCACGGCGCGCTGCTCATCTGCGACGAAGTGATCAGCGGCTTCCGCCTGCGCTACGGCACCGCGAGCGAACTCTACGGCGCCGAGCCGGACCTGCTGATGCTCGGCAAGATTATCGGCGGCGGGATGCCGCTGGCGGCGGTCGCCGGCCGCGCCGCCCTGATGGACCTGCTGGCGCCGCTCGGCCCGGTCTACCAGGCGGGCACCCTCTCGGGTAATCCGATCGCCGTGCGCGCCGGTCTCGAAACGCTCAGGCTACTCGCCCGGCCGGGCACTTACGAGCGCCTCGAGGCGGCCGGCGCGCGGCTCGCGGCGGGCCTAAGCGCCGCGCTCGCGGCCACCCGCCGCACCGGCACCGTTAATCGCGCGGGCTCGCTCTTAACTATGTTCCTCGGGGTTGCTAGAGTGGCCCACGCCGACGACGCCCGCCGCTCCTCCACCGCCGCCTACGCGCAGTTCTTCCACGCGATGTTCGCCCGCGGGATCAACCTGGCGCCGTCGCAATTTGAGGCCATGTTCATCTCGCTCGCCCACACCGACGCCGACCTCGACGCGACGATTGCCGCCGCCCACGCCGCGCTGGCGGCCGACGGCGCTTGACGGCGCGCGCCGCCGTCCATCCGCGTCTCGCGATGGCCGATAACGCCCGCCCGCCGGTCAATCTCTGGCGCTTCGCCGCGGTCGCGGCCGAGTTCGTCTCGCCGATCCTGGGCGGCGCGATTGCGGGCTATTACCTCGATGAGCACTTTCGATCCGCCCCGGCCCTCGCGGTCGTCGGCCTGCTGCTCGGCACTTTCCTCGGGATGTATCGACTGATCGTCGAGCTGCGCGACTTCCAGCGGAGTCTCTGATTGATGAACTGGGGCGTCCCGACGATCGCCGGTATCCAGCGCACCACCGCGCTGCTGACGATCATTTTTGCCACCCTGCTGATCGCTTTCGCGGCGCGCGCCGCGGCTCTGGGATGCGTCGTCGGGGGCGCCCTGATGGTCGCCAATCTCTTCCTGCTGACCATCGTCGGCCGCACGCTGGTCGCGCTTGCCCAGGGCGGCGCGGCGGGCAAGGCCGGCGTGATTCTGGCGCCGCTGAAACTGTTTTTCTTTGTCGCCGCGGTCTACCTGATCATGACCTCGGTGCGGCTTAATCTGCCCGGCTTCATGCTCGGCGCCTTGACTCAGTTCCTTGCGATCTTTATTGAAACTTGGCACGCTTCATCGCGCGAGGCGCAGGTGCGTCCCGGTGACGGCACGGCGCCGCCGCCCGAGGGCGCGGTAATTCCGGAGGATCAGTCCGTTTGAAGCCAGTTAATTTCCTCGAACTTTTGTCGGCCCGCCTGGGTGGCCTGCCGCCGGTGATTATCGGCACCTGGCTCGTCATGGGTTTGCTCCTGCTCTTCGGCTTTCTCGCCCGGCGCAGCCTGGCCGCCGCCGCCGACCCGGCGATACCCGACGAAGGCATCACCCTGCGCAGCCTCGGCGAGGTGATGACCGAATGGCTCGACGGCTTCGTCGCCAACGTCTCGGAGCTGCACGGCGCGCGCAAACTCGTCCCGTTCTTCGGCGCGATCTTCCTGTTTATCCTGATCGCCAACTTCCTCGGCATGATCCCCGGGATGGAGCCGCCGACCGCCGACACCAATCTGACCTTCGCACTCGGCGCAATCTGCTTTTTCTATTATCTCTACCACGGCTTTCGCTCGCAGGGCGCGAGCTACCTCAAGAGTTTTCTCGGCCCGATGCTGGTGCTGACGCCGCTGATGCTGCCGATCGAGGTCGCCGATAACCTGTTCCGACCGTTCTCGCTCGGCGTCCGCCTGTTCGCCAATATGTTCGCCGACCATCAGGTGCTCGGTCTGTTCACCGGCCTGACCTACCTGGTCTTTCCGCTGGCCTTTTACGCGCTGGGCTTCATCGTCTGTATCGTGCAAGCGCTGGTCTTCACGATTTTGGCGGTCAGCTACGTGCGGATGGCTAGTGCGTCACATTGACGGCGGCTCGATCCATCCGATGGTCCGTGAGAGGTCGGCAAAAGTATCGCCAGCCGCAATCCGCTGGTCATGCTGAGCGCAGCGAAGCATCCTTGACCCTGCTTAGCGATATTCGAATGGAGCGAAGCGGGCATGGGGTGCGGGCAAGTCTGCGCAGCCGCGGTTACAATTAGATAAATCAAATTCCGCGATCCGAACCCGGTCCGGCCGAAGTGGTGGTAGATGATAGAAGGTTGGGTTAAATAGCTCAGGATCGGAGAGTCGGCGCGGCAATCAAGGAGGAACGTGGAATGTTTCGCAAAACCTGGATGTCCCTGACGGTCGCCGTCGGGCTACTGCTGGCGTCGCCGCTGGCCGCGATGGCGCAGGAGCGTGGCTTCGACGGTGGCGGCATGGGCTCGCGCGCCGGCCTTATCGGTCTCGGTATCGGCCTCGGCCTCGGTATCGCCGCCTTCGGCTGCGGCATGGGTCAGGGCAAGCTCGCGGCGTCCGCGATGGAATCGATCGGGCGCAATCCCAACAGCACCAATCAGCTCTTCGTCCCGATGATCATCGGTCTGGCCTTCGTCGAATCGCTGACGCTCTACTCGCTGGTCATGTCGTTCTTTCTGCTCGGCAAGATGTAAGCGCCGGCCGACGACGTAACGGCTGAGGCGGCGCGCGCCGCGCCAGGCCGATCGCAACGGGGATCCATCGGGGTCCCCGTGCTTTTTTCGGTCATCGCCGCGATGCGCTGATCGCGGAATCAGTCGCGCCGCCTGGCCCCCTCGAGCACGTCGAATTTGGCCCGCCGCCGCTCGCGCCGCAGCAGCACATAGACCGCGCCCGCGCCGCCGTCGCTCGGCCGCGCCGTGGCGAACGCCAGCACGTACCCGCCGGCCAGCCCGTGCGACAGCCATTGCGCCGCCGCATGCTTCAGCACCGCTTGTCCGCCCGGCGATCGCCGGCCGCGTCCATGTACGATCAGCACCGCGCGCCGCCCCTTGCGCACCGAGTCGACGATGAACGCGGTCAGCGCCTCCTTCGCGTCGGGCTGGATCATTCCGTGCAAATCCAGATGCGCCTGCACCGAATATTCGCCACGCCGCAATTGCGAGACCAGCCGCGGGTCGAGTCCGACGCGCGCGCCTTCGACGTATTCGTCGGTCTCGGTCAACTCGAAATTGCCCTGGCCCGACACCAGATCGGAGAGTTCGGCGAGCACCTCGGCGTCTTCACTCACGATATTGCGATTGAACTCCGGCGCCGCGACGATCCGCTCGGCGCGCGCCGCATCGAGCCGCCGCACATCCGCAAAGGCTTCACGAAACAGCGCCGCCTCGTCGATGATTGGCCCGTCGGCCACCCTCGCGCTCGCTGCCTGTGCCGCGCCTTGCGGCGCTGCGATTCGCGCCGCCTCGCGGCGCCGGGCCGGCACGCTCGCCGCACTGGCGGCGGGTTTGGACGGGGAGGGCGACAGCGGCGGTGCGCTCGCCGCGCGCGCGTCGAGCATCTTTTTCAGATCCTTGAACGGTGACGCAAAGGCCGGCTTGACCGCGGGCGCCTCCCGCTCATCGCGCTCGTCCCACGATGGGTTCGAGGTGGCGTTCGAGGTCGCGTTCGATTTCCGTCGCTTGGCCATCTGCGCTATCTGAATCTGTGCCTGCGGTCTGCGGTACGCCAAATATGACGCCCCCGCCGCCGCGACGCCACCGCCCGATCGCCCCGGCATCCTCAATTATCCACACGTATCCCGCCATGCGCGACCGCCCCTCGCCTATCGCCATCGCCGCTTCATCCGCCGACGCGCTCGATCGGCGGATCCTCGCGATGTGGCGGCGGATCAACCGCTGCCAGGTCTGCCCGACGATCGCGCCGTGGCGTAAATTCCCGCTCGGCCGCCGCGGCACCGCGCGCTTCGGCCTGATGATCCTGGGCGAGGCGCCGGGCCGTGTCTCGCTCGAGCATGGCCGCCCGTTTTCCAATCCGCACAATCTTGTGATCCGCCGCGCGATCGCCCGCGCGGTCGCGCCGCGGCAGCTTGAGGCCGAGGAGCTGTTCTATTTCAGTGACACCGTGAAATGCTGGCCGTCGTCGCCCTCGGGCGCCAATCGCTCGCCACGCGCCGCCGAGAACGCGGTATGCGTCGAACGCCATCTGCTGGCCGAGCTCGAACTGGTCCGCCCGCGCCTGATTATCGCCTTCGGCGCACGAGCCGCCGCCGCCGCGCTCGGCCATCCGATCAAGCTCGCGGAGCATCATGGGCGACCCCTCATGCGCGACGCACCAGATCCTCTGCGCGTGATTCCCGAAAGGCCCGCGCCCCTGCGCGTCATCCCGATGATGCATCCGTCGACTATCAATATCGCCGGGATGCGCCGTGTGGGAATTCGCTCGCTCGACGATTACGAACTCCAACTGGCGACGCTGCTGCGCGCCGAGCTCGCGCGCGCCGGCCTCTCGCCATCGGCCACCGCAACTTGCTGACCGCACCCGAGGCAACCTCGGCATAATGCCCGCTTAGGTATTCTGAGCGCAGCGAAGAATCCCGGTCTGCTTCTACTTTGCAGACTTCGTTCAGATTGACGATGGGACTTCCGCCGACACTCCCTAACTTGACCGGCACCGCCCGATGCGGGTTTGATCAAGTCGTGCGCGATCGTCCTAAACCGGGAGGCACCTCCGATGCGCCGGATCCTGCTTGTCGCTGGCGGCGTAGCCGGCCTGCTGGTCGTGATAGCCGCGACCGTGGTCGGCTATGCGGTCATAAATCTCAATTCGATAATCGCCGCCAACCGCGAGCGAATTCTGGCCCGCGCCAGTGACGCGCTCGGCCGACCCGTCGCCGCCCAGGCGATCAAGGCCAGCCTCGGCTGGGGCGTGGCGATCGATCTGCGCGGCGTGACGATTGCCGACGACCCGGCCTTCGCGCCAACCCCGTTCGTGACCGCGGGTGACGTCTTGCTCAAGGTCAAATTTCTCCCGCTGCTCGACAAGCAGCTGCGGGTCACCGAACTGCTGCTCAAGCATCCGCAGGGGTCGATCATCCGCGCCGCCGACGGCCGCCTCAACGTCAGCACACTCGCGCGCCATGCGGATAAATCTTCGCCGATCGGCGAGCCGCCGGGCAGCCTCAGCGGCGGTATCGGCGGTCCGTCCGGCACCCCGATGGAGTCCGCGGCGGCGCGCGACGCGAGCGCGGCCGCCGATCGCGCGTCACGCCTCGGGGCGATTTCGATCCGCACCTTCACTATCGAGGACGGCACGGTCCAGTTCTCCGACCGCCAGGCCGGCGGCCCGCCGGTCACGATCGATGCGCTGAACCTTAGAATCGACGATTTCACCTTCGCCGCGCCCTTCACCGTCAAACTGACCATGGCGGCGTTCGGCGCACAGAACAATTTCGCCCTCTCAGGCACCGTCGGCCCGATCGTCACCCAGGGCACAATTGATCTCGACGCGCTCGCGCTCGACCTCACGCTCGCGGTCGGCCCGCTGACGCTCGCCCAGCTCGCTTCGCTACCGGCGCTGGCGCGCGCCCTTCCGCCCGCGGTCGTCCTGTCTGACGCGGTCACGCTCACGGCCAAAGTCGCGGGCACGATCGACCATCCGCGATTCGACGCGCGCGGCGATCTGACCGCCAACCGCGTCGCCTGGCCGCCGCGCTTCGACAAGCCGGCCGGCGTGCCGCTCAAGCTGACCGCCAGCGGCGCATACACCGGCGGCACGATCGTCGTCCGCCAGGCCGAGATCACGCTGGCCGACCTCAAGGCCACACTGACCGATATAGCGATCGCCGGCCGCGAGCTTCACGCCCGCGTCGATACCAACGATTTCGCGCTCGCCCCGCTGGCCGCGCTAATCCCGGCGGCCGCCAGGTTCAATCCGACGGGGAGCGCCGCCGTCCATAGCGCGATCGCCGTTACCGGCGCGAAACCCGCGCTCCACGGCACGGTCACGCTGACCGGCGTTACCCTTGCGCTACCCACCGGCAAGGCGCCTCCGCTGAGCAATCTGAGCGGGACGATCCGCGTGGCCGGCAACCGCGCGAGCACTGGCCCGTTGACCTTCAAGCTCGGTTCCGGCAACGCGCGGCTTGAGGCCAATGCGTCGTCGCTCGAGCCACTGGCGGCGACCTATCAATTCAACGTCGACAAGCTGGTGCTCGCCGAGCTGATCCCGCGCCGCCCCGCCAACGGCGACGAGCATCTGCTGGGGGTGACCGCCGCCGGCCACCTCGGCCGCGACCACGGCCAGCTCGCCGCGGCGACGCGCGCCAGCGCCGCTTCGGGCCTTATCGCCAATGTCCCGTTCAACAATCTGGCGCTCGATGCCGGCTATGCGGGCTCCCAGGTCACGCTTAATGCGCTTTCGCTCGAGGCCTTTGCCGGATCGATCAACGCGACCGGAGTGGCCACGGTGGGCGCGCTGCCGTCGTTCGATCTGACCCTCAATACGCGCAACGTCGACTTGCGGCAGGCGCTCGAAGCGCAGCAGGCCAAGGCCGCCACAACCATTCGCGGCCGCCTGACCAGCACGCTCGAGCTAGCCGGCCACGGTAAAACCTTTGCCGAGATCAAGCCGCGCCTGCACGGCAGCGGACGCGCCGAGTTGAGCAACGCCACGCTGGTCGGCGTCAACGTCGTCGCCCAGGCGCTCAAAAAAGTCGCCAACCTGCCCGGGATCGACGCCCTGATGCCGGCCGCGGTCATCGCCAATCATCCCGAGCTGTTCCAATCGCCCGATACCGCTATCGAGTCGGCCAGCCTGACGTTCCTGATCCTCGCCGGCCGCATCGACTCAAACGACATCGTGGTGCGCTCGCCCGACTATTCGATCCTGGCGCATGGATGGTTCGATTTCGACCAGCACCTCGACCTCGTGGCGAAAATCCTGCTGTCCCGGCCCTTCAGCGACGAACTGGTCGCGGCCCGCCGCAACGACGCCTTTCTGACCAACGGCGCCGGCCAGATCGAGATTCCGCTGCGTATTGCAGGCCAGTTGCCCAAACCCGCGGTCGTCCCCGATCTCGGTAACCTGGCCCAGCGGGCGGCCGGTCATGCGGTGGAAAATAAGCTCGGCGACCTGCTCCAGAAAAAGGGGCTGGGCGGCCTGCTCGGCGGCGCGTTGGGCGGCCGCAATCGAGGTGGCGGACCGGGCGGCAACGGATCCGGCGGCGGCATTGCAAATCCCTTTAAGGGCTTATTTCACTAATCGAATGTGCCGCATCGCGGGTTCTGGCTTTGGTTTAGCTCCGCTTACCCTCGAGGCCGTCGCTCAAACTATGCGATTTTCGCCGCGGCATAACAGCTAACTTCTCAAACTTCCGGCGCTACAGGCTCAACGTCACGATCGTTGCGCCCGCGCCGCCCTGATAGGGCTCGGCCGCCCGGTAACTGGCGCAGTAAGGCGAGGTCGCCAGATACTCGTGAATCGCCTTCTTGAGCGCGCCCGATCCGATACCGTGAATCACCCGCACTTCGGCGCGGCTGGTCAGATAGGCCTGATCGAGAAACTCCTCGAGCCGCCGCAGGCCGTCGCCCGTGCGCATCCCGACCAGGTTGAGTTCGTCGCTCGCGCTCGCCGCCGCGGTGATCGTCACCGTGGGAGCCGCCGCCGATGGCCGCGCCGCCGCCGCGCGCCGCAGCCGTTCGGGCGCGACCTCGATGCGCAGGCCGCCGCGGCTGACCACCGCGCGGCTCTCTTCGAGCACGATCAGCTCGCCGCGAATCTCGCCCAACTCGACCTGGTCGCCGACCCGCAGGGGCGCCGCCGCCGCGCGCTCGGCGCTCTGCTCGGCGACGTCCGGCGGCGCGACTTGGTCGATCAGGCTGGCCGCCGCCGTCAGCGTCCGGCCAAGCTCGCGCTGGCCCTTGGCGCCGGCGCGGATCTCGGCGATCGCCACCGTGCCCTCGCGCCGCACCTCGGCGATCGCGCGCGCCCCTTCATCGCGGATCCGCGCGCGCTCGGCCGCCGCCCGCTCAGTCGCTCGGGCGCTGGCCGCCGCCGCCGCGACTTCGCGCTCACCCAGCGCCTGCTCGCGCTCATGCAGCCGCGCGGTGCTGAGCCGGATCCGCGCGCGCTCCTCTTCGAGCCGCCGCAGGACTTCGGCCAGCTCGACGCTGCCGGCCGGCAGCGCCGCCGCCGCCGCCGCGACGATCTCCTCCGGCAGTCCCAGCCGCCGGGCCACCGCCAGCCCGTAGCTCTGGCCTATCGTATGCGGTTTCAGGCGATAGAGCGGGGCCAGCCGCTCGGCGTCGAAGTCCACCGCCGCCGCCTCGAAATCGGCTCGCGCGTATGCGTGCAGCTTGACCGCGGTCGAATGGGTCGCGACCGCCACCCGGCAGTCGCGCGCCGCCAGATAGTCCATCACCCCGATCGCCAGCGCCGCGCCCTCGACCGGATCGGTGCCGCCGCCCGGCTCGTCAAGAATCACCAGCGCCGGCTCGCGCAGCGCGCGAAAAATTTCGGTCAGATTGACGATATGCGCGGCGAAGCTCGAAAGGCTTGCCGCGATCGATTGCTCGTCGCCAATATCGACAAAGATCCCGCGAAAGACGGTCAGCCGGCTGCCCGCCCCGGCCGGTATCAGCATCCCCGATTGGGCCATCAGGGCGAACAATCCTATCGTCTTGAGCGCGACGGTCTTACCGCCCGTGTTCGGCCCCGAAATCACGATCCCGTGCTGCTCGGCGCCGATGCGCACGTCGATCGGCACCACCTCGCGCCCGGCCGCCGTCAGCAGCGGATGGCGCGCTGCGATAATCTCGATCCCGTTCGCGCCAATCTCGGGCTCGATACAGCCGTGGCGCTCGGCGAAAATCGCCCGCGCGTTGAGCGCGTCGATCGCCACCAACGCCGCAAAGGTCATGCGCAGCTCGGCCATATACCCGCGCACCATCGCGGTCAGCCGCATTAGCAGCCGGTACTCCTCGGCCTCGCCCTCGCGCTCGAGCATCATCAGCCGGTTATTCAGCTCGACCGCCCACAGCGGCTCGACGAACAGGGTCTCGCCCGAGACCGATCGGTCCTGCACGATTCCGCCGACGCGCTCCGAGTAGTTGAGCTTGAGCGGCAGCACGAAGCGCCGGTTGCGCACCGTCACCACGTAGTCCGAGACGAACGGCTCCATCCCGGCTTCAGTCAGCGAACGGCCCAGCCGGGTCTCCAGTTCGAGCCGCTCGTCGCGCAGCCGCGTGCGAATCCGCTTGAGCTCGGGGCTGGCGTCGTCGAGCAGCGCGCCGTCGTCGCCGAGCGCCCGCAGCATCGCGTCGGCCAGCTCCTTGGGCGCCACCAGGTTGCGCACCAACGCCGCCAGTTGCGGCCGCGTCTCGACCCGCGATCGCATAAACGCCTCGGCCGTGCGCGCCGCCACCACGAAGTCGCGGATCCGCACCAGCGACGCGCCATTGAGCACCGCGTCGGCCGGCGCCGCGCCCAGTAGATGCTCGTGCTGGTCGTCGAACTCGTCGATCGGCACGGCGCCCGCATGCGCGCGCAGGTCGGCCATCTCGGCGGTCGCCCGCAGCCGCGTGCGCACCGTCGCCGGGTCGCTTGCCGGGCGCAACTCCGCGATCGCCCGGCGCCCCGGAACGGAAACCGCCAGCGCGCCGACCAGCGCCGTCAGTTTGTCAAATTCGAGCGCCCGTAAATCCCGATCACGCATCTTTTATCCTGGACCCGTCATCCTGTACCCGCCCATGCTGGCGTGCCGCGCCGGCCACGGCAATCATTCGGCCGCGCCCCCCGCCGCTGCGGATACCCAAGATTAGCCGAGTCGTGATAGTCCATCGAGGCCGAGGCTTTATCGGCGCCGCGTCTTCAGCAAAGCTGGGGCGGGTCGCCAATTTGGCGCCGAGGCCGTCCATGGAACGTATCGAGTCGCGTATCAGTCCGCTCAGCGCCGAGTTCAAGCGCAACCGCGAGGTTATCGAGGCGCAGGTCGCCCGCCTCAAGGCCACCATCGATCAGATTCGCCTGGGCGGACCCGAGCCGGCCCGCCGCCGCCACGTCGAACGCGGCAAGCTGATGGTCCGCGATCGCGTGCGCCGCCTGCTCGATCCGCAAAGCCCCTTTCTCGAACTCTCGCCGCTCGCCGCCCACGGCATGTACGGCGGCGACGCGCCGGCCGCCAGCCTGGTCACCGGCCTGGGCCGCATCGCCGGCCGCGAGGCCGTCATCGTCGCCAACGACGCCACCGTCAAGGGCGGCACCTACTATCCGATCACCGTGAAAAAGCACCTGCGCGCGCAGGAGATCGCGATCGAAAACCATTTGCCCTGCGTCTACCTGGTCGATTCCGGCGGCGCCTTTCTGCCGCTCCAGTCGGAGGTCTTCCCCGATCGCGATCATTTTGGCCGTATTTTCTACAATATGGCGCGGATGTCCGCGATGGGTATCGCGCAGGTCGCCGCCGTGATGGGTTCGTGCACCGCCGGCGGCGCCTACGTCCCCGCGATGGCCGACGAGAGCATCATCGTGCGCGGCCAGGGCACGATCTTTCTCGCCGGGCCGCCGCTGGTCCGCGCGGCCACCGGCGAGGTCGTCACGGCCGAGGATCTTGGCGGCGGCGACGTCCATACGCGCCTTTCCGGCGTCAGCGACCATCTCGCCGAAGACGACGAGCACGCGATCGAAATCGTCCGCTCGGTCTTCGCCAATTTAGGCGCGCGCCCGCCCTCCGCGGTGCTCGCCCAGGATGCGCCCGAGGATCCCTACTACGACCCGGCCGAGCTCTACGGCATCGTCGCGGCCGACCCGCGCCATCCCTACGACGTGCGCGAGGTCATCGCGCGGCTGGTCGACGGCAGCCGGATGCACGAGTTCAAGCCGCGCTACGGCGCCTCGCTGGTGACCGGCTTCGCCCGCCTCCACGGCTACCCGGTCGGCCTGGTCGCCAACAACGGTGTGCTGTTCAGCGAGTCGGCGCTGAAAGCCACCCATTTCATCGAGCTCTGCTGCGCGCGCCGCATCCCGCTCATCTTCCTGCAGAACATCACCGGCTTCATCGTTGGCAAACGCTACGAGCAGGGCGGCATCGCCAAGGACGGGGCCAAGATGGTCAATGCGGTGGCCAACGCCCAGGTGCCGAAGTTCACCGTGATCATCGGTGCGTCCAACGGCGCCGGCAACTACGGCATGTGCGGCCGCGCCTACTCGCCGCGCCTGCTTTTCATGTGGCCCAACGCCCGCATCTCGGTGATGGGCGGTGAGCAGGCCGCCAACACCCTGCTCACCGTCAAGCTCGATCAGATGGCGCGCGAGGGTGCGGTGATGGACGCCGACGCACAGGCCGGCTTTATGCGGCCGACGCTCGACAAGTACGACGCCGAATCGAGTTGCTATTACGCCAGCGCGCGGCTGTGGGACGACGGCGTGATCGATCCGCTCGAGACCCGCGCCACGCTCGCCTTGGGGATCGCCGCGTCGCTCAACGCCGGCATTCCACCGGCCACCAGTTTCGGTGTCTTCCGCATGTAGAAGATAGCGTCGTAAAGTATAGAATAGCCAATCTGATGAATCCGCCAGTCGCCGTATCGATTCTATTTCCGCCGCTGCACGACGCGGCTGCGGCGCTTCTGGGGCGCGCCTTCGCCGACGATCCGCTGATCGCCACGATCGTCGGCCCCACGCCCGACGCCGCTGCGCGCGTGCGCCAGATGACCCGTCTGTTCGGCGTGATGGTTGCCGAAAACCGCCGCGCCGGCCAACCGATAATCGGCGTGCTCGACGAAGGCCGCGTTGCCGCCGCCGCGATTCTCGAACAGATCGCGCGCCCCGACTCGAGCGTGGCGACCGTGCTGCACGGCCTTTTCCGCCTGCCTGAACTGGTCGGCGCGATCGGTTTCGGCGGCGTCGGCCGCGCGGTCGCGGCGCTCGACACGCTGCTCAAGCATCGCCCCGCCGAGCCGCACATCTATCTCAACGTGCTCGGCGTCGATCCGTCCTGCCAGCGCCGCCATTTCGGCCGCGCGCTACTCGATTATCTGCGTGCCGCGGCCGCCGCGCGGCCCGATCTTGCCGGCGTCTATCTCGAGACCGCGACCGCGGCGAACGTCGCGTATTACACGGCCGCCGGCTATCGCACGCTGGGTGAGTTCGCGCCGCTCGGCGTGCGCATGTGGCGGATGCTCCAGCCGCGCACCCCCTGATCGATCCCGCCGTTCGCGCCTTTAGACGATCCCGAATTGCCAGAGCAGGTAGGCGTTGCTGATCGCGAACGCGGCCGGCACGCCCCAGCGCGCCGCCCGGCGGATCCGCCGCGCGCGTTCCGGGTTGGGTCCGCGATGCGCCACGTGGACCGCCATCAGCTCGACGATCGCCAGAAATACGAAGATATAGCAGCACAGAAAGAACGCATCGATGTACGTCAGGTACGGCACCCGCGGCAGATTCCCCGCGATCGCGAAGCCAAAGGCGATTACCGTCAGCACCGTGGTCACCGCGATCTGCAATTGATTACCCAGATCGCCCGGCTCGATCGCGAACACCATCCACGACAGCCCCACCATCAATAGCAGCGGCACGATCACCTTCCAGACATAAAACTTGTACCTGCGCTGTACATTGATGCGGAAGTTGATTTCCGAAATAGTCATTCCATTAGGCAGTTGCACCTGCTGTACGTGAGATCGCACGCCCTGGAGATCCCACGACGCCAGCGAGCTATACAGCTGGAATTCGCGCGAAGTTACGATCGGATGCGGATCATCGGTGAAGTTGAACTGGCCCAGATCGCCGGCAAACGGATGGATGATCATCACCAGCCGTTGCCGGTCAAACGGAAACCGCTTGAGCGCAAACGCCGAGGTGATTGTCGCCGCGAACCGCTCGACGTAAAACACCGTGCCGTTCGGCGCCACCTGCAGCGCGGTGTCCGATCGCTCGCGCGGCTCGGTGGCGTTGATCAGCTCGACCGTCGGGATCCAGATCTCGCCGATCTTGTAGACCCGCATCCCCGGTGACGCCGGATCGGGCGCATACTCGAGCCGCGCATCATGCCAATGCATCATCAGGTAGGCGTCGACGTGAAAGGTCTCGGCGACCTCGTTGATTTCCGACAGGTTGATGATGTGCGCGGTGGCCGTCACCGCGATCGGCGCTCCGCCGGCCGTTGGCGGATCGAGCAGCGGATCGAGCCGCTGGTCGTCGGGCGCCTGATACGTCTCGATCCGCCGCTCCATCCGCGGCGCCATCGCCGGTGGCGGCCGCCCCGCGCCCGCGCCGGGCCGTCGCGCCGGCGCATGCTCCGCGTTCATCAGGGCGCGCGATAGCGGCATCCGCGCCGCCTCCGACGCGTTCGGCTGGGCCGCCGCGCCGCGCCCCGTGATCGCGATTGCGCCGGCCAACACCGCCGCGCTCACTATCGCGAACCATCTCGCCCGCCACGCCGCGCCGATCCCGCGTCTCCTCACTCGCGCCTCATCCGCCTTTTCCCTCACGCCGCGCCGCGCTTCGCCGCATCCCATGCCCGGCGCGCCGCCGCGCTTCGCAATCAGCCTTCCGGGCCGATCATCTTTTCCGCCACCACCAGCCGATCGAACTCCTCGCCCTTTAGATAGCCCAGCTCTTCGCACGCATGGCGCAGCGTCAGCCCCTTCTCATGCGCGACCTTGGCCACCTTGGCCGCCTTGTCGTACCCGATATGCGGACTCAGCGCCGTCACCAGCATCAGCGAGCTCTCCAGGTAATGCTTGATCTTCGCCCGGTTCGGCTCGATTCCGTCCACACAGTATTTCGCGAACAGCACGCTCGCGTCGGCCATCAGGGTGATCGAATGCAACAGGTTATGGATGATCACCGGCTTGAAGACGTTGAGCTCGAAGTTGCCCTGCGACCCCGCGAACGAGATCGCCGCGTCGTTGCCCATCACCTGCACGCAGACCATCGTCATCGCTTCCGACTGCGTCGGATTCACCTTGCCCGGCATAATCGACGATCCCGGTTCGTTCTCCGGCAGGTTCAGTTCGGCCAGTCCGCAGCGCGGCCCCGATCCCATCCAGCGGATGTCGTTGGCGATCTTCATCAGCGCGCAAGCCAGCGTCTTGAGCGCCCCGCTCGCCATCACCAGCGCGTCATGGCCGGCCAGCGCCGCGAACTTGTTGGGCGCCGACTTGAACGGCAATCCGGTCAGCGCCGCGATCCGCGCCGCGCAGCGCTCGGCGAATTGCGGATGCGTATTCAGTCCCGTGCCGACCGCCGTGCCACCGATCGCCAGCTCGAGCACGTCGGGCAGCACCAGTTTGATCCGCGCCGCGCCCTGTTCGAGCTGCGCAATATAGCCCGAGAACTCCTGCCCCAGCGTCAGCGGCACCGCGTCCATCAGATGGGTGCGGCCGATTTTCACGATGTCGGCGATCTCGGCCTGCTTGCGCTTGAGCGCGTCAATCAGTTTGGCGATCGCCGGCAGTAGCCGCCGCGTCAGCTCCTCGGCCGCCGCGATATGCATCGCGGTCGGAAACGTGTCGTTCGACGACTGCGACATGTTTACATGGTCGTTCGGATGGATCGGCTTTTTGCTGCCCTGCACGCCGCCCGCCAGCTCGATCGCGCGATTCGAGATGACCTCGTTGGCGTTCATATTGGTCTGCGTGCCGCTGCCGGTCTGCCAGATGCGCAACGGGAACTCGGCGTCGAGCTTGCCCTCGACCACCTCGTCGGCCGCCCGCACGATCAGCGCCGTCTGCTCGGCGGTGAGCTGGCCCAGCCCGTGATTGACCTCGGCCGCCGCCCGCTTCAGCACCCCGAACGCGCGCACGATCGATCGCGGCATCTGGTCGTGGCCGATCGCGAAATGGAGCAGCGACCGCTCGGTCTGCGCGCCCCAGTAATGCTCCGCCGGCACCTCGATCGCGCCCATGCTGTCGGTTTCGACCCTGACCTGTTTGCCGTCCTTCATGATTCTCGACTCCGCCGCGCAAAACTCCCGAATGCGCCGCATCCTAATCGTAATCCCGCCCATGATCGAGCGCCACGCCGCGCGTGTTTCAGTTCGCCGGTCGACCTGAGCGATCCGCTCCCGCCGGACTCGCGCTCGCGCGATTCGCGCCGCCCGCACAAAAGCCGCCGCCGCACTCTGGCACCACCCGCGGCAAATCGGCTTTAATACCCCGTTGACGCGGATCCGGCGTCACGCTTTTCTGGACCGCCCGCCTCCGACCGTATAGGTTAGAGCGTCACTGTTCCGAGGAGAGGATAAGCACCCATGCCGTGGACGATAACCCGCCTTTGCATCGACTGTATTGATACCGGATGCGTCAGCGTATGCCCGGTCGATTGCATCTATGAATATGTGGGCGAGGACCGCACCACTTTCCCCAACATGCTCTACATCAACCCCGACGAATGCATCGATTGCGGAGCGTGCGAGCCCGAATGCCCCTGGCAGGCAATTTTCGAGGAGCCCGCCGTGCCCGAGGTCTTCAACGCCGACATTGCGCTCAACCACAAGACGCTTGAGATCGCCGACCAGTTCAAGGTCAAGACTTTCGTCCAGACCGAGCATCCCACGCCCGAACAGGTCGCCGCCAACAAGCTCAAATGGGGCTGGACCGAAGGCTGATCCCGCCGCCGGTGGTCGCCGCGCGCCGCGTTCATTGCAATTATTTTTGATCGCGGCCGCGCGTGCGGCGCCGCACGCAATCGCGGCGTCGTCCGCACCCCGGGATTAATTATACCTGGCGGCCTCGCGGAGCCTTTATCGGCGCGCCGCTGCGCCAACTGGTCCGCGTCCCATGCCCGGTAGTTTGTCACCCCAGCGCAGCGAACGGATCCGGCATTCCGCGCCCGCGTGCTGGCTCGAGGGCGCCCGGCCCCCGCCTGCTAAACGATCCGCTTCTGCCCGTGCTTGAAGCCGCCCTGCTGGCCCAACGGCTCGGGCTCGCCTTCGCGCTCGCGGCCGCGGCCCTTGTTGCGCCCGTCGCCGGATCGCTCGCCCGCGCGCCGCTCGTCGACCGGCACGATCTCCATCGCGCGCAAAAATCCGTCGCCCGACGAGCGTGTCGTGATCATCGGGTCGTCCTGTAGCGCCAGATGCACGATCCGCCGATCGCGCGGCGGCATCGGCTCGAGCGTCACCGCGACGTGCTCGCGCTTGGCCTGCTCGCCCTTGGCCAGCGCCATCCGCTGCAATTGCCCGCGCCGCCGCGCGCGGTACGACTCGGTGTCGACCGAAATCGGCACGGCATCCTTGATCGCATGCGCCAGCATCCGGTTGACCATGTACTCCAGCGCGTCGAGCGTCTGTCCGTGGCGCCCGATCAGAATCCCCGATCCGTCGCCCTTGATATTCAGCTCGAGCGTCTCCGGGTCGCCCGAGTCGGCCAATTCGATCGCGGCCCGCTCGCCCATCAACTCCAGGATGCGCGCGAGCAGCGTGCTCGCTTCGCGCGCCTGCTCGGCCGGATTCGCCAGCTTGCGCGCCGCGTCGCCCGCCTCGCTCTCGAGCGCCGCGGCCGCACGCAGCCCGGCCAGTTCCTGCTCGGCGTCGAGACTGCGGGGCGGCGGAATGCGGCCTTCTGACTGTCGCCCGCCGCGATTTTCCGCCGGCGGATTGCGCCGCGGCTCCGGCTGGCGCGGTTCCTGCCCGCGCATCTCCGGCCCGCGTAATTCCGGTCGGCGGGATTCCGGGCCGCCTGAAACTTGATCGCGAGGGTCGGGCGCGCGCGCCTCCGACCCGCGCGCATCTTGACCGCGAGTAGCTTGCTCCGGTGATTCTTGCCCGCGAGCCTCTTGGGCGCCCGCATTCGCCCCGCGATCGCGTCCACGCCCGCGACCCCGGCCACGGCCGCCGCGGGAATGCCGGCCGCGGCCTTCCTGATTGCCCGGCGGCGGACCCTGCGCGTCCGCCTTGCGCGGCTCTTGATCGCCTGCGTCGCGACTCCGGGATTCCTGATTCCGCGACTCCTGACTGCCGGTGTCCTGATTCCCGGAAGCCTGATTGCGCGGATCCGGATGGCGAAAATCCTGGCGCCGCGGTTCGCGCGAATGGTCTTGTCCGCCCGGCGATGGGTGCGGACCGCCATTGCGTCCGCCTCCCGGCGCGCGCGGCGCTTCTCGCCGGCGATCGGCCGGCCGCGCCTGATTGCCGCGGTTATCGAAGCTCCGGTCAGCGCCGCTGCGGTCATCGAAGCTCCGTTCATCCGCACTGCGTTCCTGGCCGCGATGCGGTTCCGATCGCTGGTCGTCGCGCGTGCCGCGCGGCGGCTCCGCGGCCCGCGGCGGTTCGCTGCGCGCCATCGGCGGACGCGGGGCCGGACGCGCCGCCGGATGGGGCGCGGTCGGTTGCAGCGGTGGCGCCGGTGGCGGCGACATCACGCCGCTGCGCGCACCCTCGGGCGCCCGCCGCGTCACGCGCACGCGCGCCTGCCGCGCGCCCAGTCCGAGCAGCCCCGTGCGCGGCGTGCTCAGCACCTCGATCGCGACGTCGTCCTGCTCGGCGCCAAGTTGCGCCAGGGCCTGGCTGATCGCCAGATCCACCGTCGATGCGGTGATTTCAATTGTATCGCTGGGGCTCATGTACTCGATGGCAATTGCTGAAATTCGCGGTTAAGTACGAACTGCTGGACGATTCCAAGCACGTTCGAGAAAAAGTAATAGAGCGTCAGCCCGGCCGGCATATTCAGGAAGATCAGGCTGAAGAACAACGGCATATACATCATCATCTTCTGCTGACTCGGATCGGGCTGCCGCGGCATCATATATTGCTGCAAAAACGCCGTCCCGGTCATCAGGATTACCAGCACCGGCAATCCGTGGCAGTCCATGAGCGGCACGGCCGGCATCCAATGGATCGGCAGACAGTCGGGCGCCGACAGGTCGCGGATCCAGCCAAAGAACGGCGCGTGCCGGAGCTCAATCGCATTGAGCAGCGCCTCGTACAGTCCCAGAAATACCGGCAGTTGCACCGCCATCGGCAGACATCCGCCGAGCGGATTTACATGGTTACGCTTGTACAGGTCGACCATTTCGCGGTTGAGCCGCTCCTGGTCGTCCTTGTGCTTCTCCCGAATCCGCTCGACCTGCGGCTGCAGCCGCTGCATCCGCATCATCGATCGCTGCCCCTTGATCGACATCGGCAGCGTGGCCAACCGCACCATCACGGTCAACAGAATGATAGCAAGACCATAATTAGGTGCAATGCGATAAAAGATCTTGAGGAGCTTAAGGAACGGCAGTGCGATTATGCCCGCCCAGCCAAAATTGATCGACTTGCTCAGCGCCGGATTCACCGCGTCGAGCACGTCGAGCTCCTTGGGCCCCATATAGACCCCGCTCGTCACCTGGCGCGCGCCATTGAAAACCACCTGCGCGTCCGCTTCATTGCCTGCGTAATCCATTGTCAGGGTGCCGTCGGTAGGCCTGATCGGCATCAGCACCGAGAGGAAATAGCGATCGCCGAAACCCGCATAGGTTACCGGTCCGCTGCTCTCCGCGACGCCCTTTTCGATCGCCTTTTGCATCTCGTTGACGACCTTCCCCCCCACGTCGGCCTGCAGCTCCGGCACGTCGCGGAAACCCGCGTTCGCCGTCAGCGGCCGGCTCAGGCGCAGGCCGATCCCGTCGATCTTCGCGCCGGCCGCCGCGCGCGCCTCGGCACTCACCGCAAAGACGTAGCTGTCCGGATGAAACGTGAAGCTCTTGCTCAGCGCGACGCCGTCGCCCGTGCTTCCCTTGAGCGTTACCGTGACGTCGCCGGTCGCCGCGATCTCGGCCGGCGCGGCGGTCGTATAGTTCACCTCGCCGTCGTCGAGATTGGCGCCGCCGCGCGCGAACACCAGTCCGATCGGCAGCCGGTCGCCGCCCGCGATCATCTGGTAGTCCAAGCTGTTGGCCGCGCTGGTCTGCTTGTAATCCTTGAGCCGGAAACTGCGCATGCGACCGCCGTGGGTCGTCACAATCGCGGTGTAGAGCTTCGTATCGATCTGGACGGTCTGCTCGGGCGAGGCCGCAACTGCCGCCGCATTCCCGCCCGCACTCGCGGCGATCGCGCCGTTCGCCGCCGCGGCGCTCGCGGTCGCCTCGGGCGCCGGCGTCGGACTCACCGCCATCTGGGCCTGCCGATGCGCCAGTTCGGGATGGCGCCAGGCGAGCAATTGGTTGTAGATGAAAATGATCCCCAGCGAGAGGAGCAATGCCATTAAGAGCCGATAATTTTCCAAAGGTTTCCCTGTGCAAATAACCCTGCGGAAGCTGCCCGAGCGAACCCGGCGGACCGCTTATACGCGCTCCGGCGCCGCGCCCGATGCCGCCGCGCGATTCGCCAGGGCCACGCCGCCGTAGCGATCGGTCTCGAGCGCGCACCGCGTCGCGTGAGGCAGCTTAGTCGGCACCGGATCCACGCCCCATCCGCCGCCCGGACGGCAGCGCCCGAGGCGCTTGATCGCGAGCCAGCCGCCCGCTCCGACGCCATGCGCCGCGATCGCGTCATGCGCATACTCCGAGCACGACGGCTCGTAGCGGCACGCCGGTCCGTAGAGCGCCGTCAGAAGCGGCGAAATCGCCACCCGGTAAAGTTTGATTGAAAGCGTGATCGAAACGTATGCGGCGCGCCGTGCTATCCTCGCGATCGATCGCGGGCCCGGCGCCCCCGCCTCCGCGAGCCGTCTGTGGACAGCCCGTCCGCCTGCCGACCGCTGCCGCGCCTGCCCACCCATCATCTGGTCCGCGGCTCGAAGCGCACCGCCAGCCGGCCCGCCGCATGGATCAGTTCCTCGCGCACCGCCGACGAGTCAAGCTCGCCCGCGCCGCCGCGCGCGATCACCACCAGTGCGAGCCCCTCCGGCAGCATCCATTTGAATGTTCGCCGGTAGTATTCGCGCACGCGACGCTTGGTCCGATTGCGCACCACCGCGCCCCCGATCCGCCGCGACACCGTGACGCCCAGCCGCGATCCCTCATGCTCGCCGAGCCGACCCGCGTACATCACGAAATGAGCGGTCTGGTAACGCGCGCCGTTTTTTTGCAGAGTCAGGAATTCGCGCCGCTGATGCAACCGGTCGGCGCCACTGTACGATTCGCGCGGCCGGCTCAGCCCGGCTGCTTCGGCGGGATCGTCGCGGCCAACCGTGCGCGCCCCTTGGCGCGGCGGCGTTTGATCACTGCCCGGCCCCCCGGCGATGCCATCCGGGCCAGGAATCCGTGGGTGCGTTTGCGTCGGCGATTGTGCGGTTGATAGGTTCTTTTCATCGGTCGCGGCCAACTTAAGCCCGCTTGCGGCTCTGCGCGAGCCTGTCACTTGGTTAGAGTCCCCCAACGGGCGTACCGCGCGGTCCACCCCGGAATCGCTAATAAAACCATACCGTCCCCCCTGCCGCAAGCACCTCCCGCGCGAAACTTCATACCCCCGCCGACGCTCGCTGGTCGTCCCTGATCCGTTTTCTCCGCTACTCGCGCCGCCTCCCGTCCGTCCCCCCCCAAACCCCTACGGTTGCGATCGCCGCCCAGAAAAAGTATGATTTTTCTGGTTTACTCGCTGTTTGCCACCTTTAAGGATGCTTCCCGTGTTCACCGGTATCATCGAAGACCTCGGCACCGTCGCCTCGATCAAACGCTCCGCCGCCGGCGCCGTCCTCATGATTCGCACCGCGCTGCCGCTGGCCCGCATCGCGCTGGGCGATTCGATCGCGATCAACGGCGCCTGCATGACCGTCACCGCCAAGCGGCGCGGGGCCTTCGCGATGGACATCTCGGCCGAATCGCTCCGCCGCACCGTGCTCGGCGCGCTCGCGCCCGGCGACCGCGTCAATCTCGAGCGATGCCTCACGCTCGACAAGCTCATCGGTGGCCACCTGGTCTCCGGCCACGTCGACGGTGTCGGCCGCATCGCCGCGATCGAACCCGAAGGCGACTCGCGCCTCTATACCTTTGAAGTGCCCGCCGCGCAGACTCGCTACCTGGTCGAAAAGGGCTCCGTCACCCTCGACGGTATCAGCCTGACGGTCTTCAATATCCGCGGCCGGCGCTTTTCCGTCGCGCTGATTCCGCACACCCTGCGCATGACCACGCTCGGCTTCAAGCGCCCCGGTGACGCCGTCAACGTCGAGAGCGACATGCTGGTCAAATACGTCGAGCGGATCCTCGGCCCCTACGCGCCCGCCGCCAACGGCCGCAAGCGTGCTGTTACGCGGGCGCGCATCGCGCTCGGCGCAAGCGAGGGCGCACCATGAGCCTGATGCAGATTCCGCGCAAGATCGAATACGCCCTGCGCGCCATGATCCATCTCGCGGATCATCCCGATGGCGTCGCCCGCGGCCTTGAGATCGCCGCGCAAGAGCAGATTCCGAAATACTATCTCGAAAAGGTCATCCGCGACCTGATGCGCCGGGGGCTGGTCCGCGCGCGCCGCGGCCCCGGCGGCGGCTATCAGCTTGCCCGCCCCGCCGAATTGATCTCCTTCCGCGACGTCATCGAGGCCGTCGAAGGCCCCATCACCCTCAACCTCTGCGTCGAGGGCGGCTCGCAATGCGACCTGCAGCCGACCTGCCGGATGTTCCGCGTATGGGAGGAGGGCCAGCGGATGCTGCTCGAGATCTTCTCGCAGACCACCATCAGCGAGATCGCTTCGTCCAAACCGTCACCGGCCTTCTTCAATCGCGTCGCGGCCAGCGCCGCCGCCCAACTCGCCGCCGCACCGGCGAAAAACTGATTCGCGCGCGATCACGATCAATTGAACTGCCGCCGCGTCCGTACTTTGCGCACCCGCGCCTTTACCATCGCGCCTGAGGCACGCCGCGCTCGCACCAATCGTCCAGCCGCGCAGGCGAAGCGGGCATGGGGTGCGGGCGAGTCTGCGCAGCCGCGGTTATGGGCATGGGGTGCGGGCGAGTCTGCGCAGCCGCGGTTATAATTAGCTCGCCATGAACGAACCCGTGCCGACCAAAACCGCCCGCCTGCGCCCCGGCGCTCCCAACTTCACCGAAAAGACCTTCTATCTCGAGGAGTTCTACGGCAAGAGCCTGCTCTTCGCGCTCGTCCCGCCGATCGGCGATCGCCTCAGCGAACTCGATTCCCTGGTCATGACCCTGCGCGAATTGCGCCGCAACCAGACCCGCTGCATTGTCATCGCCTCGGTCTCGGCACTGCCGCGCCTGGTCAAGCGGCTGGGCCGGATACTGGCCGATAAGCCCGCGCTCTTCAATCCGGCCACCGGCCTGCGGACGCGCCCCTATCCGCCCGATTCGGCCGTCGCCCAAATCTGGCACGGCCTGCGCTCCGGCTCGATCGTCGTCGCCGCCGCCGCGACCGGCGACCCCATCGACCTCGTGGTCTTCGCCCAGGAACTCGCCAGCCGCCTGCGCGTCTTCAAGCTCCTGATGCTCGATCGGGCGGGCGGCCTGCTCGACAAGTCGGGCGACACCGACTCCTTTCTCGAGCTCCGCCACATCGGCCGCGCCCTCACCCTCGAGCGCGCGCCGGTGCGCCGCGCGATTATCCGCGCCGCCCGCCGCGCCCTGCTTGACGGCGTCGCCTCGGTCAATCTCACCGCGCCGCGCGGCGTCTACGAAGAGCTCTTCAGCTTCCTCGGCAGCGGCACCCTGCTCACCGAGCAGCGCTACGCCAACG
>JADMIL010000076.1 GCA_015478645.1 Candidatus Binataceae bacterium | reverse complement strand
ACCTCTGCACAAGTTAGGTTGTCATTCTGAGCGCAGCGAAGAATCCCGGATCCGAGACCCATTCGCTGCGCTCAGGGTGACAGCAGTGCCTGGTGCAGAGGTTCCCTAGCGCGTGTGGCGCTCAGGCCTTGGCGATAATCTCGTTGGCGATCTTTTCGAGCCCGGCGCGCAGCTTCTCCGGACTGCTCGCCGGCGGCCCGAACATCACCCGCGTGACGCCCACGTCCTGCACCGCCTTGACCGCGTCGAGCCGCGGCGCGGCCATCGCGGAGAGTTCGATCGCGTCGGCCTTGCGCCCGGCCTTGACCGCCGCCGCGCGCATCAGGGCGAAGATCTCCTTGAGCTGTTCGGGCTTGGCGATGGTCGGGAAGAAGCCGTCGCCGAAGCGTCCCGCGCGGCGCGCCGCGGCCGGCGAATGGCCACCGACATGGATCGGGATACCGCCCGGCTGCACCGGCTTGGGCAGGCTCTTCACGTCATGAAAATGGAATTGCTGGCCGTGATAGGTGGTCGGATTCTCGGTCCACAGCGCGCGCAGCGCCGCGATCGCTTCGTCGGTGCGCACGCCGCGCGCATGGTAATCGACGCCGACCGCCTCAAATTCCTCTTTCATCCATCCGCTGCCGATCCCGAGGATCATCCGCCCGTGCGACAGCAGGTCGAGCGTCGCGAGCTGCTTGGCGAGATACAGCGGATGCCGCTGCGGCAGAATCACGATACCGGTCGCGAGCTTGATCTTGGTCGTGATCGCGGCCGCATACGCCAGCGGAATCAGCGGGTCGGGTATCGCCACCTCGTCACCGCCCGGCATCTGCCCGTCCTTCGATCCGGGGTACGGCATATGCGGCTGCGGCACCACCACGTGCTCGACCGTCCAGATCGACTCGAAGCCGAACTCCTCGGCCTCGCGCGCAAGCTGGGCGAACAGCTCGGGGCGGCTGAGCGGACCCGAATTGGCAAAGAGGATTCCGATTTTCATTTTTTCACCCGCGCTCCCGCGTCCGAAAATCCGCCGCGGCCATCGATCCGCGAACCATTAGTCAGTTCGCAAATCGATTAGCAAATCCGTTCGATCGCTACGTCGCGCAGTTCGCTCCCTATTCGGACCTGCGCCTTCAAACCTTCGCGATAATCTCGTTGGCGAGCTTCTCCAGCCCACGCGTGAGTTTTTCCTTGTCGAAGCCCGGCGGCGGGACCACCACGCGCGTGATGCCGAGATCCGCGAACGCCTTGATCGTGTCGACGTTTGCGCGCCCCATGCACGAAAGCTCAATCGCGTCGGCGTTGCGGCCGTGCTTATGCGCCTCGTCGCGCATCAGGCCAAACAGCTCCTTGAGCTTCGCGGCGTCGGCAATCGCGGGGAAAAAGCCGTCACCCAGGCGCCCGGCGCGCCGCGCGGCGGCCGGCGAATGGCCACCGACGTGAACCGGAATACCGCCCTTTTGCGCCGGTTTGGGAAAGCTCATCAGCGGACCGAAGTTGAAATGCTTGCCGTGAAAGCTCGACGGATTGTCGTTCCACACCGCGCGCAACGCCTCGATCGCCTCGTCGGTGCGCGCGCCGCGGACGTGGAAGTCGAGACCCAGCGCGTCGAACTCCTCCTTGAGCCAGCCCGATCCGATCCCCAGGATGGTGCGTCCGTGCGAGAGCAGATCGAGCGTCGCCATTTCCTTGGCCACGTACAGCGGATTGCGCTGCGGCAGGATCATTACACCGGTCGCCAGCTTGACCTTCGTGGTCAGCGCCGCGACGTAGCTGAGCGGCAGCAGCGGGTCGGGAATCGCGACGTCCTCGCCGCCCGGTATCTTGCCGTCCTTGGCGTAGGGGTAGGGCGATTGATAGCCCTGCGGAATGACCACGTGCTCGACCGTCCAGAGCGATTCGACGCCGCATTGTTCGGCGCTCACCGCGAGCTGGGCCAGCAGTTCGGGCTGGCTGAAAGGTCCCGAGTTGACGAACATTAATCCGACTTTCATGCGGCTGGCTCCTGCGCGCTGCGCGACTTCATCGGCATTTCTACCGCGTTCCAATGTTTGAAGGGAAACGGCCGCCGCGACGCCCGCCGACGGCTTTACGCACGCGCCGCGGCGGGCTATTACGATCCCATGGATATCGGTAAATACGGACTCTGGTTTTTCCTCGATGGCATGACGGCGCCGCAATCGGCCGACTTCGCGCGCAAGACCGAAAAGCTTGGCTACAGCATGCTGTGGATTCCCGAGGCGGTCGGCCGCGAGCCGTTCGCCCACATGGGCTATCTGGCGGCCAAGACCGAGCGGCTGATCTTCGCCACCGGCATCGCCAACATCTTCGCCCGCGATCCGATCACGATGTCGGCGGCCTCCAAGACCGTCGCCGAACTCTCCAACGGGCGGTTGGTCCTGGGTATCGGCGTCAGCCACAAGCCGATGGTCGCGAATTTGCGCGGCCATTCCTACGACAAGCCCTACAGCTACATGAAAGAGTACGTGCCCAAGCTCAAGACCGGCCTCTATCGTGCGCCGATGCCGAAAGAAGAGGTGCCGATCGTGATCGCCGCGCTGCATCCCAAGATGCTCGCCTTCGCGGCCGCCGAGACCCACGGCACGCATACTTATTTCGTCCCGCCCGAGCATACCGCCAAGGTGCGCGCCGCGATCGGTCCCAAGCCGTGGATCTGTGCCGCGCAGGCGGTAATTCTCGAGAGCGACCCGGCCAAGGCGCGCGCCGCCGCCCGGACCTATATGAAAACCTACGTCCCGCGCCTGCCGAACTACACCAACAACCTCAAGAATCTCGGCTGGAAGGACGAGGACTTCGCCAACGGATGCAGTGACGCGCTGGTCGACGCGATCGTCGCCTGGGGCAGCGAAACCCAGATCCGCGCTCGCATCGACGCCCAGCTCAAGGCCGGCGCGAACCATGTCTGTATACTGCCGGTCAGCGTTAGCTCCGAGTCGCTGCCCGACGAACGCGCGATGGAAGCGCTAGCGCCTAAGTGAGTCGGACGATACGGCCGGGGCGGCGGACGGCCGCGGCCCTGGCGGTTGCGCTTGTGCTCGGCGCGGCAGGGTGCGGTCCGTCGGCCGCCGAGATTCAGCACGCGCAAGCGCAAGCCGCCGAATCCAATCGCGCCGCGCTACGCGCCCAGGTGGCCGCCGAGCAGGCCCGGCAGGCCTCCGCCCAAGCCGCCATTGCCGCCGATCAGGCGCGCCAGGCGGTCGACGACGCGACCCGCGAGATCAATCGCGTCGCCGACCATATCGATCAGATGAACCGCGCCAACGAGTAATCCAATTCCCGGTATGCTCGGACGCCGCCACAAGGATGCAGCACAATGAAGTTGTACAACCTCAATCTCTCGAATTTCGCCACCAAGTCGCGCCTGGTGATCTACGAAAAGGGCGCCAACGTCGAAATCGTCCCGGTGCCCGGGAGCGGTCCCGCCTCGCCGGAATATCGCGTGATCAATCCGCTGGGCAAGATTCCCTGCCTCGACGCCGACGGCCTGATCATCGCCGAATCCGAAACGATTAACGAATATCTCGAAGAGAAATTTCCCAGCCCGCGCCTGCTGCCGGCCAGCCCCGAGGGCAAGGCCCGCGTGCGCGCCTTCACCCGTTTTCACGATCTCTACCTCGAGCCGCCGCTGCGCGCGATGTTCGCGCATCTCAATCCCAAGGCTCGCGACGAGAAGGTCGTCACCGAAAAACTTGCCGACGTGCAAAGCCGTCTCGATCAGCTCGAGACCATGCTGGCGCCCGACGGCTTCGCCGCCGGCGCCGACTTCACGCTGGCCGATTGCGCGCTCGCGCCGACCATCTTCTTCGTTAACAATCTGCTGCCCGCCTTCGGCGCCAAGCCGCCGCTCGAAGGACGCGCCCGGCTCGCCGCGTGGTGGAGCAAGGTGCAGACCCGCCCGTCGGTGCAAAAAGGCCTCGCCGAGATGAGCGAAGCGCTCAAGGCGATGATGAGCGGCGGCAGCTGATCGCGCGCCGGTGCGGGCCGGCCGCGGACGATCGGATCGATTATTGAAATGCGCGGCGCGCCATCACGCCGCGCATTTCCATTTCCCTCGCGATCAATGCGCCGCCGACCCGCGTTTGGCCGCCCGTTCGCGCTTGCGGAAATGCGGGATGACCTTCTCCGCGAACAGCTTCATCGACGCGCGCACCTTCTTCGGCTCGATTCCCGGCAGCGCCAGGCCAAGCGCGATATGCGTACAGAATGATTCGATTCCCTCTAGATGGGCGATCGCGTCGTCGGGCGTGCCGACCATCAGGTCGAAGTCGCCGAGCGCCGCCCGCCGGCGCAACTCGCCCACCGGCGGCACCGCCTGGTAGTTCTCGTCACCCCGGATATCGCCGGCCTGGGCCAGCCAGCGGCCGTAATAGGTCAGCAGATGATGCAGTCCGAACTCGCATTCGTCCCACGCCTTGTCGCGCTTGGCCGCCAGGTAACCGAACCGCAGTTGCGCGATATTAAAGTCCTTGGGGTTGCGGCCGGCCGCCGTCAGCGCCTCGCGGTAGACTCTCGCCTGGTCGCCGCCGGTGCCCGCCAGATGGTAGCCCTCGCGGGCGGCGCGTTCGGTCGCCGATCGCGCTCGCGCGCCGATCCAGATCGGCGGATGCGGCTGCTGGACGGGCTTCGGATAGAGCGTCACGTCGCGCACCGTGTAATGGCGCCCCTCGTAGCTGAAGTTGTCCTCGGTGAAGGCCCGCCGCACGATCTCGACGCCCTCGCGCAGGCGCCGGCTGCGCTCCTCGCGCGGGATATTGAAGCCGGCGAACTCGCTCGGCACGTAGCCCTGCCCTAAGCCCAGGTCGAAGCGGCCGTTGGACAGCGCGTCGATCGTCGCCGCCTGCTCGGCGACGTGCAGCGGATGATGCAGCGGCATCAGCAGCACGAACGTCCCGATGCGGATCTT
>JADMIL010000016.1 GCA_015478645.1 Candidatus Binataceae bacterium | reverse complement strand
AACCTCTAACCTTTCTCCCCTCTTGGGCGCGGTTCCTGAACACGGTTGCTGTTAGGTTGGCCAGACCCTTGGCGCACAGCAGGACGATCCGCGCGCGCAAGGCCAGCGCCTGCGCGGTCTTGGGTCGTCGGGTCCAACGTTCCAGCGTCTGCCGCTCGCTGGGCGCCACCACCAACCTGGCTTTCGGCCGTCCCCGCTCCATGCTGCTCCTCTCTGATAGCAGAGACGCCGGAAGCCGGGGAATTATTCATATTACTAAGCGAACAGGACACTAGTACTACTGTGTCATAAAAGTTAGGCGCTTGCGTGGCGGCCACCCCAGGGGCAGGAGCGCAGCGCCGCGGCCAGCAAGCGCGCCTGGTAGATTCGAATGGTAGTGATCGAAGCGGGATTGTGACGTTCAGGACGCACTGGCGGCGCCGCGCGGGTGGAAGCCTCTGGGTAGGCGAGCGGACGCAGGAAGGCAAGAGGTGCCGGGGGGAAAGCCGAGCACGCTCGGCGGCGAGAAGGCATAGGCGGCGACACATAGTGCGCCGTGGTGATGAAACCCGCGCCAGCCCCGGCCTTCGTAGTGGTCCAAGCCGATTTCATCTTTGAGTTCCTGGAAGTCTCGTTCAATGCGCCAGCGGATCTTCGCCAGCCGGACCAAGTCGGCAAGAGCGGTACCGGGCGGCAGTGTGGAAAGCCAATAGCGGGTGGGTTCGGACTCCCTCTGGGGCCATTCCATCAACAGCAGTTCCGGCGCGCGCGGTACGACCCGTAGATGATCACGATGGGCCGGACGCACGCGGGTGACAGCGCACCGTGATTGCATCGCACCCTTGGTCCCTTCGCGCCAGCGCACCGCCTGCCAGCTGCCCCGGTCTAAACTTCGCGCCAGGGCGCGGACTGCAATCGGTGAGCGGGATCGCTAAGCGCGTCGCCGGTCGGCCGCGGCCCCTGGCGCGCGGCGGTGGCACGGGACTGTCGCCCTGCGGCCACACGGTGGTTTCCCGCATGATGCCCACCGCATAGGAAAGGCCGCGCGCGGTAAGGCCCTCGCGAAACTCTGTCGCCGAGCCGTAGCCGGCGTCGGCTACCACCGGCGCCCGGGGCAGGTCGGCGGCCAGCAGGTCATCGACCTGCGCCAAGGCCAGCTCCGGCTTGGTCTGGAAACCAACTTCGTTGGGAATTGCGGCGGCGCGACGTCGTTGACGGTCTTCGCGCCAGGCCTTGGGCAGGTATAGCCGATAAGCGCAGGGCACGCTCATCGAGGGGTTAACCAGCGCCAGCGTCACCGCTACTTGGCAATTATCCTGTTTGCCCATCGGTCCGCAGTACTGCCGCGCTACCCCCACCGAATGCGTGCCCTTCTTGGGAAAGCCGCTGTCGTCTACCACCCAGGCAGCTACCGGCCCCTGCCGCTCCAACTGCGCCAAGGCATATTCGCGCGCTACCGCGATTACCGCGCGCGCGTCCCACGGCGCATTGGCGACGAAGTGATGCATCGACTGGTGACGCATGCTCACGTGATGCGGATCGACCTTGGCCGCCCTCGGCTCTACGCTCTTGCGCTTGCCAGCCAACAACCGCCCGGTCAGATACGCGCGCAACGGCCCCGCCCGATCGGCGTGACCGATGCCCTCGCCCAGCAAGCCCAGATACTCATCAAACCGTTCCGCCTCTTCCGCCCGCCGCCCTGCCATAAACAAGAGTATCGCAGACCTTCGGTCGAACCGTCAGATTTATGACACAGTAGTACTAGTCTAGGAAAAGACGGTAAAATCTCAGAAGTAAAAGCAGCTCGCACCTGGTTGTAATGCCGCCACAACTCTACCGCAGAAGAATCGCAACTCTCGACTCGGATTCATCGGACTCGGCGGCATTGAAGTAATCGAAGCGCCCGGCTGTGGCTTGGTGCGGGGCAACCCGGGGTTTGTTTACGAGGGCGTATCTCCGCCATACACCGGAGATCGCCAACCGCTGAGGCGATGATCAGTGGAAAATTTCCATATTGACATGCACTGGGCTAAAGCAGGACTAATGAGGTGAATCGCGCCATTCCTGCGTCTAGAAGTCCACCTTTTAACGCCCCGGGGGGGAGGACGAGAACTTGATCAAAAAAATCTCCAACCAAAGCGGCTGCGCTCGCGTAGCCATGGCATTGGCGGGTCTTACGTTCCTGATCTCGATGCCTCTGTTTGTTCACGCGGCGCCACCGGGATATGTCCAGACCAACCTGGTCTCGGACATACCAGGGCTGGCGGCGCATACCGATCCGAATATGCTGAATCCATGGGGTGTCGCGTTTTTTTCCGGCGCCAGTCCGTTTTGGATCAACGAAAACAATGCGGGCATCTCCTCGCTGATCGACGGGATGGGAAATCCCTTCGCCTCATTGCCCTCCGTGATTATCCCGGCCCCGACCAGCGCGACCGGTGGAACCCCGACCGGAATCGTCGCCAACATCTTTGCGGTCTTTTTCTCCGGTAACGGCGCGTTCCAGATCCCGGGCCCTGCCAACACCAGCTTCGGTCCGGCGCTTTTCATTTTCGCTACTGAAGACGGCACGATCGAGGCATGGAATACGTCGCCGTTCGCCGTGCCGGGGATACCCAATCCGTTGTCGGCCGTGATCGTCGTCGACAACTCGGCCGGGGGCGGCCCGACCGGTGCGGTCTACAAGGGGCTCGCATTGGCGACCGTGAGCGGTCAGCCGTATCTGTACGCAACCAACTTCCGATCCGGCAATATCGACGTTTTCGACAGCAATTTTCATCAGGTGACGTTAAGCGGATCGTTCACCGATCCGAAGATGGAGGATCGCTACGCCCCGTTCGGAATTACGAATATCGGCGGGGATCTGTGGGTGACCTACACGGTGCAGGACGCGCCGAAGCATGATCCGGTGAACCGTCCGAACCACGGCATCGTCGACGTTTTCGACAGCAGCGGCAACTTCATCCGGCGGTTCGTCTCGCATAACCGTCTCAATTCGCCCTGGGGAGTGGTCATGACCCCTGCGACCTTCGGGCCGTTGAGCAACAAGATCCTGATCGGAAATTTTGGCGACGGGCACGTTAACGCTTATGATCCGGCGACCGGCGACGTAAAGGGAATCCTCAAGGACACCGACGGCAAGACGATTGCCCTTCCTGGACTGTGGTCATTGACCTTCAGCGACGCGATCGGCGCGTCACCGAACACGCTCTACTTCACCGCGGGGCTAAATCATGAGGCGGACGGATTGTTCGGCTCTTTCAGCCCGCAATAGGAGCGAGTTTCGAATCTTTAGAAGGCCACCATCCGCCCCGCATGTTTGCCGCGATGGGTGCGCGGCGCCACGCTTCCGTCAAGCGCTCGATCTCGTCTACGCCGCGCTTGAGTTTAGCGAACTCGAGGTGACCCGAACCTACGTGCAGGTCTGCGCCCCGGGTGCTCAATTATTGACTGATTAGATTCTTTGGCACTAAGTTCGGGACACTATGAAAATAAGCCGAAGCCTTGCGTTTCTCACGACCATGGCGGTGGCCTTAGTATGGATTGTGGCCGCGGCGGGATGTTCTGGCAATTCCGCTACCATTACATCGAACCAGCCGCCGACCCATATCGTCGTGACGCCCGGCTCTACGCTTGCTCAGCCTGTCGCGTCGCCAAACGCTGGCGTTCCGACCCGTCGACTGTCGCCGCAAGCGATCGAGGGTGGTCAAGCGGCAACAACGCCGGCAATTCCGTCAGGCGCAGATCCTCACAACCCGACAACCGGGATGACGAACTAGTGTCCTGAGTCATAAGAACGTTGAATAATTTGTAGTCTGTCGGGGCGTCTTTCGTATAGGAGGAAAGGACGCCGATGCGGACGGGGAGACCGATAGCACCTGTGGGTTTGGCGAATGATGAGCGTGAGGCGCTGGAGCGCTGGGCGCGACGACCGAAAAGCGCGCAAGCCTTGGCCCAACGCGCGCGGATAGTATTGGAGTGCGCCAGCGGCAGGCCAAACACCGCAGTCGCTCGCTCAATCTGCGCATCGCCCGGTTGCGCGAGAAGCTCGAATGGTCGGCAACCCGACGGTTAACCTCCACGGCGAGCGCCGCAGCAACGCGACTCATCAATCGACCACCGATCCCGAAGCGAAGCTGGCCAAGAAGGGCGCGGGCAAGGAAGCAAAGTTGTATTACTCGGCCAACGCGCTGATGGAGAACCGCAACGGTCTCCTGATCGAGTTCGCGGTCGAACCGGCCGACCGCTACGCCGAGCGCAAAAGCGCCCGGGCGATGCGCTCGACCGCCGCACATGAAGCACGACTCCACCACACCACCGCGCGTGCCTCGGCGAGCGCAAACCGTCTAACCCAGCGACTGATTCCAGCGCTTCTATCACTGCGATGGCGATCATACTGACTAATCAAACCCCTTCCTCAACGGCCTGCTAGCGGCCCTCGCGTAACCGATGGGAGTTGGCGGATCGGAGCACGCGGTCATATCTGATACACGAAGACGCGGTTTTCGCGCGGGCTCAGGTAGACCTCGACGCCGGGTTCGAGCTGGAGCTCGCGCAGGCGGTCGTGATCGATCTCGACCTGCACCGGATCGCCCCATTGGCTGGTCAGCTCGACCTTGACCTTGGGTCCGGCGGCGTTGATATGGCGGACGGTGGCGGCGAAGGCGCCCTTGACGATCGGGCGCAGATTCATGTCGAGCAGGTGGGGCCGCACGTAGACCATCGCATCCTTGCCGTTGGCGTGGGCGAGGTCGGGCTGGCCGCCGTTGGCCGGAAGCGAGGTGCCGCGGATGTAGACCTGGCCGTCCTCGATGCGGCCGTGGAAGAGATTGACGTTGCCGAGAAAATTATAGACGAAGGGCGTCGCCGGACTGTGGTAGAGCTCGTCCGGCGTGCCGATCTGCTCGATCTTGCCGTTGTGGAGGACGACCACGCGATTGGCCAGTTCGAGCGCCTCTTCCTGATCGTGGGTGACGAAGATGCTGGTGATGTGGAGTTCGTCGTGGAGCCGCCGGAGCCATCGGCGCAGCTCCTCGCGGACCTTGGCGTCGAGCGCGCCGAAGGGCTCGTCGAGCAGCAGGACGCGCGGCTCGACGGCCAGCGCGCGGGCCAGGGCGATCCGCTGGCGCTGGCCGCCGGAGAGCTGGGAGGGATAGCGTTCGCCGGCCCATTCGAGCTGCACCAGCTTGAGCAGCTCATTGACCTTGGCGGTAATCGCGGCGGGCGGCGGGCGCGTCGCGCGCGGGCGGACGCGCAGGCCGAAGGCCACGTTCTCGAAGACCGTCATGTGCTTGAAGAGCGCGTAATGCTGGAAGACGAAGCCGACCTTGCGCTCGCGGGCGCTGCGGTTGGTGGCCTCCTCGCGGTCGAAATGGACCTCGCCCGCGTCGGGCGGCTCGAGGCCGGCGATAATCCTGAGCAGGCTGGTCTTGCCCGAGCCCGAGGGGCCGAGGAGGGCGACCAGCTCGCCGGTCGGGAGGTCGAGGCTCACGTCGTCGAGCGCGACGAAATTGCCGAAGGTCTTGCGGATATGGCGGACTTCGATACTCATGGCTGCTGGCCGGTAATCATAGCGTTTCGCCAGCGCTTAGGCGGCCCGGCGATCGACGCCGGGGCCCTCGGCTGCGACGCGCGGCGCGTCGGTAATCCGCCGGCCCAGGAAGCGCTTGGCCAGCAGCGTCACCAGGGCGAGCGAAGTGAGCAGCGAGGCGACCGCGAAGGCGGCGGCGAAGTCGTAGTCATTGTAGAGGATTTCGATATAGAGCGGCATCGTGTCGGTGAGTCCGCGGATATGGCCGGAGACCACCGAGACCGCGCCGAACTCGCCCATCGCGCGGGCGTTGCAGATGATCACGCCGTACAGCAGGCCCCATTTGACCTTGGGCAAGGTGACACGCCAGAAGGTCTGCCAGCCGGTGGCGCCGAGCGTGATGGCGGCCTGCTCCTCCTCGGTGCCCGACGCCTCCATCACCGGAATAAGCTCGCGCGCGACGAACGGCAGGGTGACGAAAATCGTCGCCAGGACGATACCCGGCACGGCGAAGATAATCCTGATGTTGCGATCGGCGAGCGATCGGCCGAGCAGGCCCTGCGCGCCGAACAGCAAAACGTAGAGCATCCCGGCGATCACCGGCGAGACCGCGAAGGGCAGATCGATCAGCGTGGTGAGCAGGTTTTTGCCACGAAAGTCGAAGCGGGTGATCGCCCATGCGGCGGCCAGTCCGAAGACCATATTAAGCGGCACCGCGATCGCCGCGGTCATCAGGGTGAGGCGGATCGCGCTGCGCGCCTCGGGGTTGGTGACGGCGGCGAGATAGACGCCGACCCCCTGGGCGAAGGCGGCGACGAAGACCGCGGCCAGCGGAATCACCAGGAAGAGCGCCAGGAAGATCAGCGCGGCGGCAATGATCAGGGCGCGCGCCCACGGCGGATCAGCGGTGGCGCGGGTCAGACGCGCGGAGGTGCCGGCGGCGCGCGCGACGCGATCGGGTGGCGGCGGCACGATCGGTTCAGCCGGGGGCATGGCGCGCGGTGCTCCAGCGTTGCAGCAGGTTAATCAGGAAAAGCATGATGAACGACATCACCAGCATCACGAGCGCGATCGCGGTGGCGCCGGCGTAGTCGAATTGTTCGAGCTTGCTCATAATCAGGAGCGAGACGACCTCGGTGCGCATCGGCAGGTTGCCGGCGATAAAAACCACCGAGCCGTATTCGCCGAGTGCGCGGGCGAAAGCCAGGGCGAAGCCGGTGATCAGGGCGGGCAGGATCGCCGGGCCGATCACGCGGCGGAAGGTCTGGAAGCGGGTCGCGCCGAGGGTTGCGGCGGCCTCCTCGATTTCGAGTTCGAGGTCCTGCAGGACCGGTTCGACGGTGCGCACGACGAAGGGCATCCCGATGAACGTCAGGGCGACGATGATGCCGAGCGGGGTGAAAGCCACTTTGATTCCCAGCGGCGCGAGCCAGCGGCCGACGAAGCCATTGGCGGCGTATAGCGAAGTGAGCGTGATGCCGGCGACGGAGGTGGGCAGCGCGAACGGCAGATCGACCAGCGCGTCGGCCACGCCCTTGCCCGGAAACTCGTAGCGCGCGAGCGTCCAGGCGACCAGCAGGCCGAACCCCGAATTGATCAGCGCGGCGGCGATCGCGGTGCCGATAGTCAGGCGAAAGGCGGCGATCACGCGCGGCGTGAGCACCACGTGCCAGAAGCGCGCCCAGCCGATGCCGGAGGCGCTCAGGGCGAGCGTCGAGAGCGGGATGAGGGCGACCAGGCTCAGGTAGGCCAGCGTATAACCCATCGTGAGGCCGAAGCCGGGCAGGATGCGGCGGCGCTTGAGGCTCATGGGCGGCGCCCGCGCTGGTGGATGGGTTCAAGCATAAGCGCTAGCTGCCCGGCTGATAGATCTGGTCGAAGACGCCGTCGTCGGCGAAATGGACGGCCTGCGCCTTTTCCCATCCGCCGAAGACTGTATCGACGGTGAACAGTTTGATTTTGGGAAACGACGGCCCGTCGTGTACGGCGGCGGGTTCGCTCGGACGAAAATAGTTATGGGCGGCGATCGTCTGACCCCGCGGCGAGTAAAGATAATCGAGATACGCGGTCGCGACCGCGCGCGTGCCGTGACGATCGACGGTCTGATCGATTAGCGCGACCGGCGGTTCGGCCAGGATACTGACCGAGGGATAGACGATCGCGAACTGGTCTTTGCCGAAGTGATCGAGCACCACCCAGGCCTCGTTTTCCCATGAGATCAAGACGTCGCCGATGCCGCGCTCGGCAAACGTCGTGGTCGCGCCGCGGGCGCCCGAATCGAGCACCGGGACGTTGCGGTAGAGTCGGGTGACGAAGTCGCGGGCGCTGGCCGGATTGCCGCCCGGCGCCTGGAGCGCGTAGCCCCACGCGGCCAGGTAGGCCCAGCGCGCGCCACCCGAGGTTTTCGGATTGGGCGAGACCACGGCAACGCCCGGCCTGACCAGATCGGGCCAGTCGTGGATACCGCGGGGATTGCCCTTGCGCACCAGGAACACGATGGTCGAGTTATAGGGCGAGCTGTGATTGGGCAGGCGGCTCTGCCAGTTCGCGGGGAGCAGATGGGCCTTGGCGCTAAGCGCGTCGATATCGTAGGCGAGGCCCAGGGTGACGACGTCGGCCTCGAGCCCGTCGATGGCCGCGCGGGCCTGCATGCCCGAGCCGCCGTTGGAGATATTGATAGTCACGTCCTGGCCGGTGGTCGCCCGCCAATGCGCGGCGAATGCGGCGTCATACTCCTGATAAAATTCGCGCGTGGCGTCGAACGAGACGTTGAGCATGGTCTGTCCGGCTCGTGCCGTGCGCTGGAGACCGAGGACCGCGCCGAAGATTGCGATGGCGAGCGCCAGCGCGGCGGTCAGCCGCAGGATCAGCCCGAGGCTGAGTCCGGAGCGCGGCGTTGGGCGAGGATCGATCGATGAAATATCCATGGCCGGACGCCTAGAACTGCAATTGCATCGCGCTCAGGATGACGCTCTCGTTGGGCAGGCGATTGGCCACAGATTACTCAGATCGAATAGGTCAGCGCCGGCTTGCCGCGCGCCGCCTGATCGATCCGCACGACGATGTCGGCCAGCGAGGTCGCGTCGAGAATGGCCGCGGTCGCGTCGCGCACCTGCTTCATCACCAGGCGCACGCCGCAAGTCCGCTCGTCGAGACATTCGGCGCATCGCATGTACGCGGTGCGGCTGACACAGGGGGTCGGCGCGAGCGGCCCGTCGAGCACGCGGAGCACGTCGCTGACGTGGATCGCGGCGGGCGCCCGGCCCAGCGCATAGCCGCCGCCTTTGCCCTTTTTGCTCAGCAGTATGCCGTGGTTTTTGAGCTCGAGCAGGATCAGTTCGAGGAATTTGCGCGGAATACCCTCGCGCTCGGCAATGTTGGAGATGAGCACGGGACCGTGGCCGAATTCGCGGGCAAGGACAATCAGAGCCTTGAGCGCGTATTTGGATTTGTGTGTCAACATATTAAATCTATCGACTTGATAGAGTAATTACTCTAAGGAGGATAGCGAAGTCAAGCTTACGCCGAGGCGGGCAAAGAGACGGTTAGACGTGTAGATTCGGCGCGAGTGAATTCAGACTATGGGCCGGGCTCGTGCTGGAGCCGATCGATCAACGCGATCAGCTCGCCCATCGAATGCAACGTATGGTCGGGCCGATGTTGCGGATGATCGCGCAGGCGGGCGAAGGTCGCGGCGCCGGTGGCGATAGCGACGGCGGCACCATAGCCCGCGCCCTGAGCCGCCATCACGTCGCGCGGCTCGTCGCCGACGTACATGCAGGCGGCGGGCGCAAGGGCCACATCGGTCGCGGCCCGTTTGAGGCTGGCAGTCTTGTCGAGGGCGAGGAGCGTGGCCGCGGGCTGAGTCAGGACCTGGTCGAGGAGATCGGCCAATCCGATCCGCGCGAGCTTTCGGATGAGGCGGCCGGAGTCGCCCGGGCGGCTGGTGATAACGGCGGTCGCGTAGCCGCGGCGCTTGAGTTCGGCGAGCGTCTCGCGGACGTGGGGCAGGACCGCGGGCCGTGCGTTACGATCGAGTTCGGTGACGAAGCAGGTGAAGAGCAACTGCAGGAACTGGGGCCGCAGATGGTCGGGCAGGCCGAGGAAGAGATCGTCGCGGGCCAGCGCCTCGCGGTAGCGTTGGCGGGTCAGCGGTGGGCCGTAGCCGGGCTGATCGACGGCGTTGCGGGCGGCGGCGAAAGAGCGGTCCGTGAATATCGACGAGCGTGCCGTCGAGATCGAAGAAGACCGCTTTGAAGTCACGTGCCAGGACGACACCGCGCGGCAAATCGGGGTCGTCGGCCGCGCGGGCCGACGGGATGCGGCGCAGCGGCGCAGGCGAGGGTCCGGAGCCCGGCCGGGCGGCGGCGCGCAGCGATGCACGGCGCCGGGTAGCATACGCCGCGACGCGCGCGGCCGGCCGATCGAAGCGGCCGGCCGCCACGCGGCGGAAGACTCATTCGGTTTCTGATTGCGACTTCATTTGCTCGATTTGCCGACGCTGGCTTTCGATCTCCTGCTGCTGCGAATTGAGCTGTGACTGGGTCTGGTTCTGCTGAACGTCCTGGTTTTGCATCGCGTTGCCGACCACGAAGCCGGTACCGGCGCCGAGCGCGCCACCGATTGCGGCGCCCGCGCCCGGAGCGCCGACGGCGGCGCCGATGATCGCGCCAGTGCCAGCGCCGAGCAGGGCGCCGATTCCGGTGCCCTTTTCACGCGTGCTGAGCGGCTGGCCCGAGCATCCGGCCACGGCGAAGAGCATCGCCGCGGCTATAATGACAGCGGCCAATTTTTTTCCCGACGAATCCATTGGAACTCTCCTCCCGAGATAGTTCGGTAACAGGCTTACGGTTGCGGCTGTGGGGCTACCGATACGGGTAGCCCGGCAATACTCTTACCGTTCGCATCGGCTAGCGCGAGACCCGGATGACCGTTGAGGCTGACGTGCAGTTCGGCGCGGTCGCGGCCGTTCTGATCGAACAGCACCAGGGCCGGCTCGCCGTTCGCGGCGACCCCCAGACCGACGCGGGCACGACCGTTGTTGGGATCATAGAGCGTGACGCTCGACTGGTTGTCTTCGGCGACGGTGAAGCCCGCCACCTGGCGGCCGTTGTCGGCGTAGATCGCCAGCCCGTTGCGGCCGTCCTGGGTCTCGCCCACGCTGACGCGCTGGGCGCCATTCTGGTCATAGAAGCCAACCTTGGCGGAGCCCAGGTCGCTGACACTGAGTTCCGCGCGCAGGCGGCCGGCGGCGTCTTTGAGGGCAATGTCGGCGACGCCGCGTGAGTTCACCTGGATGACGCCGCGGGTGGATCCATCATGGTCAACCACGACGAATTTTTCGGCCTTGATCTCGCGCGCGGCGCGGGCGGCAGCGCTGGCAAGCCCTTCGCCCGGCAGCAGTCGGTTCGAGGCCGCGCCGCCGATTATTCCACCGACCAGCGCGAGTGTGGCGTAGAGCAAGTGTCTTCTGTCTTTCATGTCCTCTTCTCATCCCTCCTTGTCCGGACGTGCATACACAGCTTTTAACGGACGCCGACCGACGTCAACCATAATCAGTCGGCGAGCGCCAGAGCGAAGGCCACGTGCGCCGCGTCGGACGACCTGAGCGGCAGGGCGAAACGGCCCTCGCACGGCGCGCCGATCAGCGCGATTGCGCCGTCGCGGGCGGCCGCCGCGGCACTCAGCGCGAGCATCGCGGCGTCGGCCTGGTCGAGTCCCGCAAGCCCGGCGCCGATCGCGACGCGCAGTTCCCCGGCGATCGCCCGGACAATCATAGACCGTGCGGCAAGCGCGTGCGACTTGCCGCGCCGCTTGGCGATGAGCGTGGTGGCGCGCGTCCACAGGCGATAGACCAGGTCGGGATAGGATTCGAAGCTCGCCACGCCCGCGGCCTCGAGCGCACGGAAGGCGGCGAAGCCGGTGAGCATAAAGCGCGTGAAGGTCTGGCCGCCGGTCGGAGCGGAGGCATCGGAGCGTGCGGTGGGCTGGCCGCCGAGCAGCGCGCCGAACAGGCGGGCGAGATGCGGCGGGCATCGCGGGGCCGCAGCGCAGCGCGCGAAATAATCGAACGGTGGCGTCGGGAACATCCAGAGGCCCAACACCGGACGCGGCCGGGAGCCCGCGCGAATCGCGCGCACGATCCGGTGCAGTCGGGCGTCGATGAGGCGGCCGGGCGGATGATCGCGATGGCAGTCGCCCTTAGGCGCGAGGCCGGCGGCGGAGAGATCGAGATCGCGCGGCCAGCGCGGCGAATCGATCAGCGCGACGGCGCCCGGGCGGCGCAGGATCGGCGCGGCGGCGACGATCGCGTCGGCGAGGCGGGCAAGCGGATCGCCGGCCGAGTTAGCGAGGGCGCCGGCGACATCGATTGCGTGGAAGCGGACCTGCGCGTCGCCGGGCGCGAGGATCGCGAGGAAGAGTGTATTTTCACCGACATCGACGCCGACGATGGGCGCGTCGGGCGCGATTAGCAGACGGCCGCCCGCGTCGCTAGCGGGCGCATCCGCCGCGGGGCTGGCGGCCGGCGCGGTGGTCATTGCGGAAGCGGCGCCGGTGCGGACGGCAGGCGCATCGGGCCTGACGGCGCCGGCGAATTCAACGAAGGCCGCGGCTGCGTGTTCGCCGCCGGCGCGGACGGCGTGGCGGCGGCGACCGCTGGGATCGTGGGTGCGCCGGCCTGATAGATGAGACGATATTCGCGCAGGCCGCCGATGACCTTTTTGACGTAATCGCGGGTCTCGCGGTAGCCGATATTCTCGACCCACGCGTCGTCGTCGCCGGAAAATTTCGCGTTCCATCCGGCGACCGCATGCTCGCCGCCGTTGTACGCGGCGACCGCTTTGAAGCTGTCGCCGTTGAACATCGCGAAGAGCTGGCGCAGGTAGACCGTGCCGACGCGCACATTGAGCGGCGGATCGTAGAGGTCGAGCGAGCCGCTGTCGAGGCCGGCCTCAGGCGCCCATTTGGCGGCGGTGGCCGGCAACAGTTGCATAAGGCCCTGGGCGTTGGAGGCCGACCGCGCGGCGGGATCGAAGAGGCTCTCCTGATGGATCAGGGCGAGCACCAGGTAGGGATCGAGGCGGTTGGCGGCGGCCGCGCCGCTGACCAGATCCCAGTAGCCGCGCGGATAGCGCATCCGTTCGGCGACGTAGGGATTGAGTTCGCCCCGAGCGCTGAGGCGGGTGGCGGCGACGATGCCGTCGTACCAGGCGCCGGCCGCGGCGTACTCGGCGAGGACAAAATCGCGCAGGGCGGGATTGCCCGCGCTGTCGTCGGCCAGGCGGCGCAGCTCCGGCGCCTCGAGGTCGCGCAGGCCGAGCGCGCGCAGCGCAAGCGCGCGGGCCAGGTGGAAGCCGGCGACGCCGGCCGCCGACGGGGTCGCGGTGGCGACCGGATCGGAGGCGGCCGCGGCGGGAAAGTCGATCGGCGGCGCGCCGACCCGCAGCGCCGCGAGCGCTGGATAGTAGTTGCTGTCGATGCTCGTAGCGAGGCGCAGATAAATCACGCGGGCGTCGGTCGATTGGCCGTTGCGTTCGAGCGCACGGGCCTGCCAGTAGCGCAGCATGTCGCGCTCGGAGGGACTGGCGGCGCGCGGCGCGGCGGCAGCGAATTCGGCCTCGGCGAGGTCGTAGCGCTTGAGCAGATAGAGCATGAAGGCGGCGCGAAAGCGCGCCTCGGCGGCGATATCGCTGTCGGGATAGCGCGCGGCGAGACGCTGGAACTGGGCGCGCGCCGCATCGCGGTCGCCATCGTCCTCGTAGGTGCGGCCGATCTCGAACATCGCCATCGGAGCCCGCGCGCTGCCGGGAAACTCGCGCACGACGCGCATGAAGTAGTCGCGGGCGCGCGCGGTATCGTCGACATGCCACCACGAATGGGCGAGACCGTTGAGCGCCGCCGCCGCCGCGGGGCCGGCGGGCGCGAACGTGAGGTAGTGTTCGAGGGCGGTGCGCTGGGCGGCCGGATCGGCGCGCGACGCCTGCGCTTGCATCCAGAGCAAGGCGGCGTGAATCGCGGGCGGCGGGGCCAAGGCCAGGGCTGCGTCGATCTGATCCTGGGCGAGCGCGGATTGACCCTCGCGCAGCAGCAGAGCGGCTTCGCCGCGGCAGTAATCGAGCGACGTGTGATCGGCGATGCCGGGATGCGCGGCTAAAATCGCGTAGGCCAGGGCGCGGGCCGCGGCGTCATTGGCACCATAGGGAAAGCCCGCACGCAGATCCTGCGCCTGGGCGTACGCCCCGCGATAGTCGCCGGTCGCCAGCAGCGCACGCGCCCAGAGCAATCGCGCGTTTTGCTCGAGCGCCGAGTCGGTGGTGCTATTGGCGGCCGTCGCGGCGGCCGGCAGGGCCAGATCGGGACGGCCCTGATCGAGCTCGATTTGCGCGTAGCTGAAGCGCGCCTGATCGGCAAAGACACTGTGCGGATACTCTGTCGCCAGACGCTGCATCGTCGCGGCGGCGGCCGGATCGCCGTTGGCGCGTTGGGCGCGGGCCAGGTAGAAGAGCGCGTAATCGGCGAGGTCGGGAACCCGCGTCGCCACCAGTTGCATGCGCTCGATCGTGCCGGGCCAATCGCGCGCCTGGTAGGCGCGGTAGCCGTCGGCGAAGCTCTGGCGCGGATCGAAGTCGACAACCTTGTTGCGCTCGAAGGGAAAAATCTGCGCCGCAACCGGAGAGCCGAGCGCAACGATCACGAGCGCGGCGGCGGCACCGGCGAGGACGGCGAAGCGCGGACGGGCGCGGCGGCAAAAAAAACTCATCCAGACTTGGTTAGCTGACCGGCCGACATGCTTCAATCGGGTAGGTTGAAGCATGCGGCGCGAAGCCGCCTCGAGTCGCAACGAAAGCGCCGGGCGCGGCGTCCGCTTGCGCGCGCGGACGCCCTCTGGCATCAAGTCGAAGGTTCCCGCGGTGCGCGTTGGCGCACGTGCGGCAATGATCATCATGACGAGTTCGCGACTGATCCTGGCCTCGGCCTCGCCACGGCGCAAAATGCTGCTGGGTGCGGCCGGGTTCAACTTTGATATCGCCGCGAGCGGAATCGACGAGGTGCTGCGCGCGGGCGAAGCGGCTGAGGCGTTTGCCGAGCGGATGGCGTGCGAGAAGGCGCTCAACGTCGCCGGGCGCGGCGGCGGCGCGACGGTGTTGGCGGCGGATACGATCGTTGTGCTCGGGGGACAAATCTTTGGCAAGCCGGCCGACGCGGCGCAGGCGCGCGCGATGCTGCGGGCGCTCTCCGGCAACCGGCATACGGTGATTACGGCCTACGCGATCGCGCGCGACGGTGCGATCGTAGAGCGCCGCGCGGTCAGGAGCGGCGTGCGCTTTCGGACTTTGACCGACGAGGAGATCGACGACTACGTGGCCGGCGGCGCGCCGCTCGACAAGGCCGGCGCGTACGGAATCCAAGATGCCGGCGCGGGCTTTATCGCCGAGGTCGAGGGCTCGCGCGACAACGTGATGGGCCTGCCGGTGAGCGAAGTGATCGCGGCCCTGGCGCGCCATGGGATAGCGCCGGCGCCGGCCGGGCGGTCCAACTGAGATGGCCGTGGCGGACGAGGTGGGCGCGGAGGACGAGATCGCCGGGCGGCTCGGCGCGGTGCGTGCGACGATCGCCGCGGCGTGTGCGCGCAGCGGCCGGGCGGGCGATGCGGTCACCCTGGTGCTCGCGAGCAAGACCCAGCCGGCGGCGGCGATCGCGGCGGCGTATGCGGCGGGGGCGCGCGAATTCGGCGAGAACTACGTGCAGGAGGCGATCGCCAAGCGCGCGGCGACCGCGCATCTCGGCGGCCTTCGCTGGCATCTGATCGGACATCTGCAGAGCAACAAGGCGCGTGCGGCGGTCGCGAGCTTCGCGCTGATCCATACGCTGGATAGCGAGCGGCTGGCGGTGGCGATCGCGCGGGTGCGTCCGGCGCCGCCGCAGGAGGTCTTGATCGAAGTGAATATGGGCGGCGAAGCGTCAAAGCACGGCGTGCGGCCGGCGGCGGCCGAGCGGCTGATCGCGGCGGTGCGCGATCGGGTCGCGGTACGCGGGTTGATGACGATACCGCCGCCGGAGGCCGCCGCGGCGAGCGCGCGGCGCTGGTTCGGTGAGTTGCGCGAATTGCGCGATCGCCTTGCGGGGGCGACGGGACTTGCGCTAAGCGAGCTGTCGATGGGAATGAGCGGCGACTACGCGGCGGCGATCGCGGAGGGGGCGACGATCGTGCGCGTGGGACGCGCGATCTTCGGTGAGCGGAGCGGATGAAAAAACTCGGCTTTATCGGCGGCGGCAACATGGCCGAAGCGCTCGCACGCGGGCTGCTCGAGCAACGGGTGTTCGCCCCCGGCGATCTGATTATCGCCGACGTCGACGCCGCGCGGCGGCGCAAACTTGCACGCGCGCTGAAGGTCGAGACCACCGCCGACAATCGCGCGGTGGCGCGCAATTCGCGCGCGATCCTGCTCGCCGTCAAGCCGCAGAATATCGACGAGGTGCTGGCCGAGTTGGCCGCCGCGATGGAGTCGGCGAGCGGCACCGCGGCGCGCAAGCCGGCCGGGCCCAAGACGGCGAGCGGCGGGCGGCTGGTGATCTCGATCGCCGCGGGGATCACGATCGCGCGGATGACGGCGGCGCTTGGCCGGCGCGCGCGGGTGGTCCGGGTGATGCCCAACGCGCCGGCGATGGTCGGCCAGGGGATGGCCGCGCTGGTCCGGGCGCCGGGCGCGAGCAAAGCCGACGAGGCCTTTGCGCTGCGAATCTTCCGCGCGGTGGGTGACGCCGTCGCGCTCAGCGACGAGCGCCTGCTCGATGCCGTCACGGCGTTGTCGGGCAGCGGTCCGGCCTATGCCTATCTGTTCATCAAGGGGCTCGCCGACGCGGCGGTGAGCGAAGGGCTGCCGGCCGCGCTCGCGCTGCGCATGGCGCTCAAGACGATGCGCGGCGCGGAGGAGAATATGCGCCGGTCGGCTCTGACCGCGGCCGAGCTGATTCGCGTGGTGGCGTCGCCCGGCGGCACCACTGAGGCGGCGCTGCGGCGATTCGATGAGCGCGGATTTTCTGCTATCGTGGCGGACGCGCTGCACGCCGCCGCCGAGCGATCACGCGAGCTCGGACGCAAATAGCGCGGAAGCCGATACCAACTAAGTGTTTGTCTGGACCAATCTCGTACTCTGGATCGCGCAGATCCTGCAGGGCGCGCTCTACCTCTACTTCTGGATCGTGATCATCGCGACGCTGATGTCGTGGATCGAGCCGAATCCTTATAATCCGGTGGTTCGGACGCTTTACATGCTGACCGAGCCGGTCTTCGATTTCGTGCGCAGACATATCCCGATCGCCTTTGGCGGAATCGATTTCTCGCCGGTGATCGTGATCCTGGCAATCGAATTTTTGCAGCAGTACCTGATTCCAACGCTGACCCGGATCCTGGTCTTCGGCTTCAACTGATGCGTGCGCCGGCGGACGAACCGGCCTGGCTCAAGCGCGGCGTGAGGCGTCGCGCTCGCGGTGCGGGCGGCGATCACGGAGGCGAAAAAGCGGGTGCGCGCAGACTATTGAAGCGAGCGCAAAGAATTAGCGAACACGGCCAGTCGCGTTGACAAGCAGATCGGTCGTGGTTACGTAGAGTAAAGGGAAATCGTAGCTTTTCGGGCGAGAGACCTGACTATCCTATGCCGATTTACGAATACGAATGCGCAAAATGCGGGGTCTTTGAGGTCACTCAAAGGATTACGGAAAACCCGCTCAAGAAGTGCCCGACCTGCAAGAGCAAGGTCGAGCGAATCCTGTCGCGATCGTCGTTTATCTTAAAAGGCAGCGGATGGTACGCGACCGACTACGCGAAATCCGGCACCGCGGCCAAGACTGAGTCCAAGTCTGATGCGAAGTCGGATTCGTCAAGCGCGTCGGATTCGTCCAGCTCAAGTGCAAGCTCGACCGGGTCGGCATCGAGTGGTTCGTCGGGAACGAGTGCGACCGGCAACGGCGGCGCCAGTGGAAGTTCGGGCGGCGGTTCAGGCGGATCGAACACGGTGGCCAAATCGAGCACCGAAAAGAGCCCGGCGAGCAAGCCGGCGGCGTAACGAGCGCGCCGGCGCGGGCGCTTCCAAAAAGCGCGCGGCAGATCAAATTCACATATCACGTTCGGTGAAGCCGTGGGGTAGCCTACCCCGCGGCTTTTCTGTTTCAATGCGGTCCCATGCGCGCGCTGTTTTTTGACGGCGAACTCAAGCTCGTGAACGACTATCCGGAGCCCATGCGGATGGCCGGTGAGAGTATCGTCGCGGTCAGCCTGGCGGGAATCTGCGGCACCGATCGCGAGATCATGCGCGGCTACATGGGCTATCGCGGCGTGCCGGGGCATGAGTTCGCCGGGCGCGTGACGCATTCCGACGATGCGTCGCTGATCGGCGCGCGGGTGGCCGGCGAGATCAACGCGGGATGCGGTGACTGCGCCGCCTGCCACGCGCGGATGCAACGGCATTGCAGGCGGCGCACAGTGCTCGGCATCCTCGGGCGCGACGGCGCGTTCGCCGAGCGACTCCTCCTGCCCGACGCAAATCTGCATCGCATTCCCGACACGGTCAGCGACGAGGCGGCGGTGATGGTCGAGCCGATCGCGGCGGCGGGCGAGATTCTCGACCAGGTGGAACTGCCGACCGGCGGCGGCGTGGTCATCCTGGGCGACGGGCGGCTGGCGGCGATCGTCGCGATGGTGCTGAGTGGCGCGGGCTACGCCGTGGCGGTCGCCGGACGGCATCGCGGGAAGCTCGCGCGAATCGCGGCACTCGACCGCGCGCACGGCCGGATCGCGGCGTATCTCGACGGCGCTGGCGAGCGGCGCACGGTTCGCTATCGCGTCGTGATCGATTGCACGGGGAATGCGGCGGGGTTCACGCGGGCGCTCGAGCTGGTCGAGCCGCGCGGGACGATCGTCCTCAAGAGCACGGCCGCGGCCGGCGCGGCGCTGAATCTCGCACCGGTCGTAATCAATGAAATCACCGTGGTCGGATCGCGCTGCGGGCGCTTTGCGCCGGCGATCGAATGGCTGGCCGCCGGACGCTTCGATCCGCGCCCGCTGATCGACGGAGTCTACCCGCTCGACGAGAGCCGGGCGGCGTTCGCGGCCGCCGCCGAACCGGAAAAATTCAAAATCCTGCTGCGGCCGGCGTGACCGATCGGGCGAAAGCGAAACCGCGGGCGCGGCGCGGTGCGGCGGTAACGATCGTCGGGATCGACACCGGCGGAACCTTCACCGACCTGGCCGCGATCGTCGACGGCGAACTGCGGGTGCATAAGCTACCCTCGACGCCCGACGATCCGGCGGCGGCGGTAATCGCGGGGCTCGCCACCCTGCTCGGCGGCGCGCGCGCGGCGACGGTCAGCTACAGTTCGACGGTCGCGACCAACGCGCTGCTCGAGAAAAAGGGCGCGCGCGTAGCGCTGTTCACCGACGCCGGCTTCGAGGATCTGATCGAGATTGGCCGGCAGAACCGCACACAGCTCTATGCGCTCGCGCCGTCGCGTCCGGCGCCGCTGGTCGCCCGCGCGATGCGCTTTGGGGTCGGCGGACGCACGCTGTTCGACGGCAAGATCATCGCACCGCTGACGCCGGCGCAGCTCGCGCGCATCCGCGCGCAGGCCCGTCACAGCGGGGCCGAGGCCTTTGCGGTCTGCCTGCTCCACGCCTACGCCAACCCGGCAAGCGAAACGGCGATCGCCGGCGCGCTCGCGCCGATCGGGCGTCCGCTTTCGGTCTCGAGCCGGATTCTGGCCGAGTACCGCGAGTACGAGCGGCTTTCGACCACGGTCATCAATGCGTATGTGGCGCCGCGGATGGTCGCGCATCTGGAGCGTCTCGAACGCGGCATCGGCGCGGCGCATCTGCGCGTGATGCAATCGAACGGCAGCGCGATCGGCATGCGCACGGCGCGCGAGGAGCCGGTGCGGACGATCCTGTCGGGGCCGGCGGCGGGCGTGGTTGGCGCGGGTGCGCTGGCGCGGACGATGGGCGTCGAGCGGTTCATCACCTTTGACATGGGCGGAACTTCGACCGACGTGGCGCTGTACGACGGCGCGGCGCATATCCGCACGCTGAGCTATCCGAGCGGCTATGCGGTACGCACGCCGGTGATCGATATTCATACGGTCGGCGCGGGCGGCGGATCGATCGCGGCGGTCGACGCCGGCGGTTCGCTGACGGTCGGTCCGGAGAGCGCGGGCGCCAATCCGGGGCCGGCTTGCTACGGACGCGGCGTGCGGCCAACGGTGACCGACGCCGACCTGGCCGCCGGGCGGCTGGTCGCGGAGAATTTCCTCGGCGGGCGGATGCCGCTCTATCCGGCGCGGGCGGCGAGCGCGATGGCGGCGCTCGGCCGCGCGATGCATCGCAACGCGGCGGCGGCGGCGCGCGGCGTGATCCGCGTGGTCAACGCCAACATGGAGCGCGCGATTCGCGTGATCACGGTCGAGCGCGGCTTCGATCCGCGCGACTTTGCGCTGATGGCGTTTGGCGGCGCCGGGCCGATGCATGCGTGCGAGCTGGCGCTCGATTTAGGGATCAAGCGAGTGGTGCTGCCGCGCAATCCGGGACTGTTGTGCGCGTGGGGCGCGCTGGGCGCGCCGCTCGGCCGGGAATATTCGCTGACGGTGCGCGAGGCGCAGCCCGAGCTTGCGCGGCTGGCCGCGCGGGCGCGTCCGCTGATCGCGCGGGCGCGGGCGGAACTGATCGCGCAGGGCGCGCCGGCCGCGGCGATTCGCAACCAGCTCAGCGCCGACCTGCGCTATCGCGGGCAGGCCTATGAAATCGAGGTCAAGCTGGGTCCGCGCTTCATCGGCGATTTCCACGCGGCGCATCGCCGGACCTTCGGCTACGCGGCCCCCGACGCGCCGGTCGAGGTGGTCAATCTGCGCCTGCGCGCGATCGCCAGCGGACCGCGGGTGGGCGTCGCGCGGATCGCGCGGGCGGCGGCGCGGCTCGCGTCCGCCGGGCGTATCCGGGCGAGCGTCGGTGGCGCGATGCGCGCGGTGCCGATCTATGCGCGCGAGGCGCTGGGCGCGGGCGCGCGCCTGGCCGGGCCGGCGATTATCGTCGAGCTGAGCGCAACGGCCTATGTCGCACCCGAGTTCACGCTGCGCAGCGACGATTTCGGCAACCTGCATCTGGAGGCGCGTTAAGCGCCGAGCAAAAGCAGGGGTTCACTCGGCGCGTCCGGGCCTATGTTCGCCCCTCCGACGCTTTCGACATAATTGAAGACGTCTGGTAGGCTCCGAACTATCGAAGAATCGCGAATACCAATGAGAACAAAGCGCGATCTAGCCCAACTACCTCTGCTGAGGGAGGAACCTTCTCTCAGACAACCACCCTCCACCCGTTATCAGGGCAGCAAACTCAAGCTCCTTGAATGGATTTGGCAGAACCTTCAACACGTGGAATTTAACACCGCGTTGGACGCATTTGGTGGTACCGGATCAATCGCCTATCTTCTGAAGGCGCATGGTAAAGAAGTCACGTACAACGACCACCTTCGATTTAATCACCTAATCGGTACTGCACTGATTGAGAATTCTCACGTCGAACTGTCTCTAGAGAATGTAGCTTCCATTCTGACTCGTGATCCTAACCACACGTATGACGACCTAATTGCTACGCTTTTTGGAGGCATATATTTTACCAATGACGAAAATCTGTGGCTCGATCTAATATGTCAGAATATTGCGCGCCTATCTGGTAAATATAAGCGGGCCCTAGCATATTACGCACTGTTCCAGTCATGCATCGTAAAGCGTCCGTACAACCTCTTTCACCGGAAGAACCTATATATGCGCCTAGCCTCCGTCGAACGGAGCTTCGGCAATAAAGCAACCTGGGATACCCCCTTTGGAGATCACTTTCAACAATTCGTGGCTGAGGCCAACGCTTCCGTCTTTGATTCCGGGTTCCGCTGTAGGGCGACTTGTTCCGATGCAACGGAGATACCGGGGCAATTTGACCTCGTTTACCTAGACCCACCCTATGTTAGTTCCAAAGGGACAACCGTAGATTACCGTGATTTCTATCATTTTCTTGAGGGGTTGGTCATCTATCCACGATGGAGAGCGGAAATCGACTACTCTCGTAAACATCTTCCCTTGAAGGGCGACCGCTCCCGCTGGTCAGATCCGAAGCGCATAACCGATGCATTTAAAAACTGTTTCGAGCGTTATGCGGATTCGACCATAGTTCTTTCTTATGGTAACAAGGGCATTCCAAGCGTCGAAGAAATCGTCGCACTTCTAAAGCACTATAAGAGCGAAGTTATCGTGACTGAGCAACCTAATTACAAGTATGCACTGTCGATCGATTCGTCGACAAAGGAGATGCTATTCATTGCTCGATAAGCGACCTGCCGAAGTTCGACATAATATAAGGGCTATTCTTATTTTCCGTAATACAGAGAGAGATATATACTTTTACTGTGTATGGCTTGAGCGCCACTTCAGAAATTCCTCGATGGTCGAATAAGGCCGTTCCAAACGAACTTTCGAATAATTTCTCCAGTAATCATCGCAGGCGTCTTTTCCGAGCTCTGCAAAGGGGCCAGAGCCAGCGCGAAGGTCGTTTATGTCATTCGTAGAAAACGATCCTATATTTGTGGTATTCCCGCTGGCAGGATTTGTACCCGTAATTTTTTATATTTCTCCTGCACGAAGAACTCTACATCTTTGTAAGGGCAATCAGCCTTGACCTTCGATCTGCTCGAATAGATCTTCGCTCTGACACCTTCTCGACGAGAATATAGGAATCCCACAATCCAATGATCGCCATATTCTTTGTACGGATACTTGATATTCTTTTTGGCATTCGGATCGCGTAAAAATGAAGTGTATGAACCAAGAGTGTATTTGAATTTGCTGGTTTCGCTTCGGCGATATGTCGTCTTCACGTCAACGGCGATTTTCGGTCCGCCTTTCGCGGGAGGAACCAACGTGAAATCGGGATAGATGGTCTGTTCAGAAGCTTCAACGGAATAGCCGTTCTCTTCCGCAATTTCCTGGACGAGCGGTGAACATAGGGTTTCGAACACTGTAGAGATAACCTTGGTATCGGTGCCAAACGCATAAATTTTGCCATCTACACCATAGAAACCGGACACCTCCCAGTCTACCTCGTATTTGCGGAACTTTTCATCGAATTGCCGCCGAAAGATTTTGAAGGTGAGAAGCGGCATTTTGGCTCCGACTATTGCCTAATAGCCGCGCTTGCTGGTGCGTGGCGATGTCTGCGTTGGGTGTCTAGCGCGCTTCGGGGAGAGAGCTTTTTCCAGTCCCGCGACGAATAGTAGAAAGGGACGCCCAAGAGCATGGCAAATGTTTCGCAGCTCGGTAACATCTATCCGTCGTTCGCCGCGCTCCGCCTTGCTCACCCATGACTGCGTCTGACCCAAGCGCTGGGCGAGCTGCTCCTGCGTCAAGCGCGCTTCCTTTCGTGCGGCGACCAACGCTTCAAGAAAAATCTGGTACTCCAGTGAGAAAGTCGATTTTCCCATCCCGATCTCGTATTGAAAGGTAATGGCGAAGATGAAATAGTCCAAATTCGACTATCTGGCGCGAGGAGTAAATTACTTCGCAAAAGATGAGAGTGACCGGCTAGCTTGGGATGCTTGCAGTAGCCGAGCCACACTTCGACGATCGTCCAAATGAGCGTGGAGGCGCGATGAAGATCGATCCGGTGACGCTGGCGGTGATGAACAACCGGCTGGGCGCGATCGCCGAAGAGATGGGCGTGGTGCTGGGGCAGACCGGCTTCTCGCCCAATATCAAGGAGCGCCACGATTTCTCGTGCGCGCTGTTCGACGGCCGCGGCGAGCTGGTCGCGCAGGCGGCACATATCCCGGTGCATCTGGGGTCGACGCCGCTTTCGGTGCGGGCGGCGATTGCGCGGCTGGAACTGGCACCGGGCGACGTCGCGATGCTCAACGATCCGTTTGCCGGCGGCACCCATCTGCCGGACGTGACGCTGGTCGCGCCGATCTTTCTCGCCGGCGGGCGGCGGCCGTTCGCCTACGCCGCCAACCGCGCGCATCACGCGGATATCGGCGGGATGACGCCCGGATCGATGGCGCTCAGCACGGAGATTTACCAGGAAGGCTTGCGCCTCCCGCCAGTCAAGCTGATGGCGGGCGGGCGGCCGGTGCGCGACATCTTCGAGTTGTTTTACGCCAACACGCGCGTGCGCGAGGAGCGCGAGGGCGATCTGCGCGCGCAGATTGCGGCGCTGGGCGTGGGGTCGGAGCGTTTGCGCACGCTGGTGGCGTCGGCCGGACCGAAGGCGGTGTCGGCGGCGATGGACGCGCTCAAGGATTACGCCGATCGGCTGATGCGCGCGGCGCTCGGCCGGATCAAGCCAGGCGTCTATCGTGCGCGCGACCTGATGGACGACGACGGGGTGGGCACGGGACCGATCGCGATCGCGGTGGCGATTACGATCGGCGGCGGACGCGCGATCGTCGACTTCACCGGCACGGCGGCGCAGGTGCGCGGATCGGTCAACGCGAATTACGCAATTACGCTGTCGGCGACTTTCTACGTGATGAAGTGCCTGGCCGCCGAGGCGGTGCCGGCCAACGAGGGGCTGATGCGGCCGATCACGCTGATTGCGCCCGAGGGCACGATCGTCAACGCGCTGGCGCCGGCGGCGGTCGCGGGCGGCAACGTCGAGACCTCGCAGCGGATCGTCGATGTGCTGTTTCGCGCACTGGCCGGGGCCGCGCCGGAACGCATCGCGGCGGCGAGTTCGGGGTCGATGTCGAACCTGACGGTCGGCGGCTACGACAGTTTCCGCACGCGCCATTTCTCGTACTACGAGACGATCGCCGGGGGCGCGGGCGCCGCGCCGGGCGAGCCGGGCGCGTCGGGGATCCATACTCACATGACCAACACGCTCAACACGCCGATCGAGGCGCTGGAGGCGTACTATCCGATGCGCGTGACCGAGTACCGGCTGCGCCGCGGATCGGGCGGGCGCGGAAAATTCGCCGGCGGCGACGGCCTGGTGCGCGAACTCCAATGCCTGGCCGAGGCCAACGTGAGCCTGCTGACCGATCGGCGCGTGACGGCGCCATGGGGCCTGGCGGGCGGCGGTGAAGGCGCGCGCGGCGCGAACTGGCGCGTGGCGAAAGACGGCCGGCGCAGCAAGCTGCCGGGCAAGACCAACCTGCAACTGGCGGCCGGCGAACGAATCAGGATCGAGACGCCCGGCGGCGGCGGATGGGGCCGCGCACCGGCGCGCTCCGGCGACAAATCCAAGAGTAGATAGAAGATACAAATCGTATGGCGGAGCAGCAATTCTGGGTCGGAGTGCACGGCGTGATCGAGGAGCAGGGGCGAATCCTGGTGCTGCGGCGCGCCCCGACGATGGCCTATCGGCCGGGCTGCTGGGATCTGCCGGGCGGCCATCTGGCGGCCGGCGAGAGCTGCGAGGAAGGGCTGCTGCGCGAGGTCGCCGAGGAGACCGGGCTCAGCGTCGCGATCGAGCGGCTGTTAGGCGTGAATAATTCGCCGGGGCCGTACCTGCAGGTGATCTATCGCTGCCGGCTCGCCGGCGCGGCGCGCGAAATCGTGCTGCTGCCGCACGAGCATGCCGCATGGCGCTGGGTCGCGCCGGCCGAGCTCAGCGCGATCGGCGAGCTGATTCCGTACCTCGCAGCGGTAATCGCGCGCGGGTTGATCGGGCGCGCCGCCGACTAGACGGGCGCGGGCGCGCTAGCGTGGAGTGCGCAGGCGGCCGCGCCAGTAGCCGAAAAAATTAGCGCATTCGAGTTCGTGATAGACCGCGCGTTCGGCGTTGCCGGTGGCCGCCGCGGCGACCATCCGCAGGGCGTTGCGAAAGAGCTTGTCGAGATGGTTGTGGGTGCGTCCGCCGGCGATCGCGCTGCCGAAGCCGAAGGCGAAGCTCTTGCGCCGCATGTACCGGCGGGTCATCCGCTCGCGTCCGATGATGTGCTGGACGCGCGCGCGCTGGGCGAATCCGATCGCGCCGCCGCTGACCATGATGCGCTGGAAGAGTTCGGTATCCTCGCCCGAAATCGGATTGGTGCCGACCACGCCAAGATCCTCACGGAAGCCGCCGAAGAGGTCGAAGGTCTCGCGGCGAAACCCGGCATTGGCGCTGTAGTAGTTGTGGATCGAATCGCGATCGTCCGGGCTGGCGGCGGCCAGCGCGCCCTCGTCGTGGACCGCGAGGCGGATGTAGATGCTCGGCCCGAGCCAGCGCGGCGGCGGCGCCTCCCAGCGCGGCACGACCAGGCCGCAGGCGGCGTCGAGCTGGCGGCGCTCGAGCTCGGCGAGCATCTCGATCGCCCAGTCGGGATCGGCGATGGCGTCGTCGTCGATGAATAGGATGAAGCGGCCGCGAGCCTCGGCGATGGCGCGATTGCGGGCGTAGCTGGAACCCTGGCGCGGCTCGATCACGTAGCGCACATCGATCGGGGCGTGGCGGGCAAAGCCTTCGACCGCGCCGCGGGTATCGTCGGTCGAATTATTATCGATGATCAGGCATTCGGGGGCGATGCCGTCGGGAAAGCGCAGCGCCGCGATGCTGGCGAGGGTCTCGGCCAGGCGCGCGGCGCGATTGTGGGTGGGAACGGCGACGGTGAGGGGCGTGCTCAATGGTGCGTCCTGCTCAATGGCGCCGGCGGCCGGAGGGAGGCGGCGGCGCTTTGGGCACCGCGACACCGGGCGGAAAGGCGGCGGGCGGCGCGAGCGCGGCCGCGGGTGTGGACGCGGAGGCGGCGTCGGCCGGCGGCGAGGCCAGCGCGATCGTTTTGGGCAGCGGCGCGATCGAATGGGTGAAGGCGACCGCGCCAATCGTGACGTAGGGCGCGGCGTCCTGCTGGACCTGGACCGGCGCGTTAAGGATAAAGCCGAAGGGGCGGCTTTCGCCCGGGACGAACGGGATCACCGGGCGGCTGAAATCGGTGAACTCGTAGGGCGTGGCCACGATCGGATGCTTCTCAGTGTACACCGCCTTCAGATCTTTGCCGCGCCCTTGGTACCAGGTGACAGTCAAGTCGACGTCGTCGAGCGGACGGCTGCCGCGGTTGGTGATGGTGCCGAAGATCGCCGGGACGCGCTCTTCCGCCATGCGCATCGCGACCCCGCTGAGCACGAGTTGGCGGGCGGCGTAAGCGGCCGCGGTAGCGCTTTCGGCCTGCACGGCGATCACCTGGGCGAGTTGCGCCTGGTAGCGCGCGGCCATCCCGAGCGCGCCGGTGGTCCGCGCCGCGGCAAGCTGCGCATGGATCGCCTGGTAGCGCGCGATCGCGGTGGGGTAGTCGTGGCGATGAAAGGCGACAATCGCCTCGCGATCGAGGTCGGCCGCGCGATCGCGCTCAATGAATCCGGCGACGATACGCCAGTGGCGATGCTGTTTGACCAGCACGATCTGATCGTCGACCGCGAGGATCGGGAAGCGGCCCGCCGCCAGCGCGGCCTGGGCGAGTTCGGCGCCTGAGCGATCGGCGCCGGCGCTGGCGTCGAGCGTGCGCTCCCACACCGGCAGATTGGGCATCGTGATGCGCACCGGCACGGTCGCGCGGTCGCCGTCGACTTGCGCGTCGCCGAGGTTGAAATTGGTATGGTCGAGGACCGGGCGAAACCAGATCGGATCGGCGTCGGGCGCCAGCGGGATTTCGTTCAGAAACTGGGCGAACGCACGATCGTTGCGGTCCTGATCGGTGAGCATCGCGTAGCATCCGGCGTAGTTGCTTTTCTTGAGATTATCGACGTAGCGCTGGGCGACGCCGCGAGGCGAATTACGCGCGCATCCGGCCAACGCGAGCACGGCCATAATCGCGATCGCGATGCCGCGGCGCGCGGCGATGCGCCACGGCGCGCGCGGGCCGGCCAACGCCGACCTCGGCGCCGACGGCAGATGGCGCGAATTGTGGACCATCGGCTGGATCAAGCGGGCGCGGCCGACGGCATCTGCTTGAGCTCGACGACGTTGCCCTCGGGATCGCGCACGTAGATGGAGAGGCCGGAGCCGCGTGCCCCGTAGCGCATCGCGGGCTCGCCGATAACCTCGACGCGATTGGCGCGCAGATAGTCAACGGCGGCGGCCAGGTCGGCGATCGCGACGCCGAGGCAGAAGTGATCGACGTTGAGGCCGGCTTCGCCGCGCGGGTCGGCGGCGGGCACCAGATCGATCATGCTGGCGCCGGCGCGCAACTGAATCAGGCCCAGTGATGCGAGGCGGCGCTCTTCGCGCAGACCGAGCACGCGGGTATAGAAGTCCAGCGTGCGCGGCTGATCGCGGCATCGCAGCACCACGTGATCGAGTTCGGCGACTTTAAGCGGCGGTTCCACGGTGATTGGCTGCGGCGGGATAATTCACGGCGCGATGCGCGCAAGGCGAGCCAAGCGCACCGCGGCGCGATCAGTGCTCCACCGGCAGATGCGCGTCGCTCCAATCGAGCATTCCGCCCTTGAGATTGCTTACGCGATCGAAGCCCAGGCTGGTGAGAATCGCGGCGGCGGTAGTGCTGCGCACGCCGACCCGGCAGGTCACGACGATCTCGCGATCCTTCACTGCGTCGAGTTCGTGGGCGCGCTCGGTCAGGGCGCGCAGCGGAATCAGCGTGGCGCCGGGCACGTGGCCGAGGTCGCCGCGAAATTCCTCCGGCTCGCGCACATCGAGAACGAATGGCGGCTGCGCGCCGTTGATTTCCGCGAGCAGCACCGACGGGTCGAGCTGGCGCACCTGGTTGAGCTGGGCGAGCGTCGGAAAAGCGATCGCGGTGGAATCGATTTCGGTCTGGTTGGGTTGCAGCGCCTCCTGGATGCCGTCGGGCAGTGGCAGGCCGAGATTGTTCATCAGATCGATGTAGCCGGCGCGCGTGCGGCCGGCGACGCGCGGGTTGGAATGCTTTTCCTCGCCGATCGTCGACTGGGTGTGGCCGCGGTAATCGTGCGCTGGAAAGACCAGCGTGTTCTCGGGCAGCGTAAAGAGCTTTTGCGAAATCGAATCGTAGCCCTGGCCCGCGTCACCACCGGCGAAATCGCAGCGCCCGGTGCCGTGGATGAGCAGGACGTCGCCGGTGAAGACGCGATCGCCCGCCAGCAGGCTCACCGAGTCGGGCGTATGGCCGGGCGTATAGAGCACCTTGAGCGCGATATTGCCGACCATCAGGGTCTCGCCACCCTCGAGGTGGCGGGTGACGTGCGGCGCGGGCGCCCGCCGATGCATCGCGACCGGCGCGCCGGTCAGCTCGCCGAGATCAATCGCGCCGCTGCGATGGTCGGCGTGGGTATGCGTATCGACGATCAGCTCCAGGCGGCATCCGAAGTAAGCCAGCAGCGCCAGGTAGCGATCGATGCGATCGCGCAGCGGATCGATGAGTGCGGCGGCGTGACGATCTTCGCACATCACCAGGTAGGTCTTGCACTTGGCGTGATTCAGCTCGCGGAAAGTCATCGGCCTGCCCTGCGGATCGAAAATGGATTGAACATCGCTAGTGCGTCCCAGGCTCTGACTATAGCGCCGCCCGCTCGTATAGTGAACAGATGGCGCCGCCGCGCGGTGGCGTGGTGTCGCGAGCGCGGGCGGGCGCCGGTTGCATCGGTGGCCCGGCGCATCGAAGATGAGACGCCGCGATGGAAACCGGAACCGCCCTCCCGCTTGCGATCTTCGCCCTGACCTATTACGTGATCGGCGCGGGCAAGCTGCCGTGGCTGAGACTCGATCGCACGGGCGCGGCGCTGGCGGGCGGGGTCGCGATGGTGGTGGTGGGCGGGCTCGGCGAGCGCGCGGCGCTCGCGGCGATCGACTTCCCGACGCTTGGCCTGCTCCTGGGCATGATGATCGTCGCGGCGCATCTGCGCTTGTCCGGCGCGCTCGACGCAGCCGGGCGGGTTCTGCTGACGCGATCGCGCAGCGGCTTCGGGATGCTGGCGATGACAATTGCGCTTGCGGGCGTGCTGGCGGCGTTTTTCATCAATGACGTGGTCTGCCTCGCACTGACGCCACTGTTAATCGAATTCACCGCGATCGCCGGGGCGCCGCCGGCGCCGTTTCTGCTCGCACTGGCGACCGCCAGCAATATCGGCAGCGCGGCGACCATCACCGGCAATCCGCAGAACATGATCGTCGCCGGCTTCGCCCATCTGGCATACGGCGCGTTTGCGATTCGGCTCGCGCCGGCGGCGGCGGCCGGCCTGGTGATCGATTACGCCGTGATCGCGTGGATCTACCGCAAGGAGCTGGCGCAGGTGCGCCGCGCGGACGCGGCGATCCGGCCGGCGCGCGGATCGCCGTGGTATCGGGCGAAGTCGGCGGCGATCGCGCTGGGCGTGCTGGCCGGCTTTGCGCTGGGCTATCGGCCCGACCTGGTGGCGCTGAGCGCGGGCGCGATCTCGCTGTTCACGCGGCGCGTGAAACCGGCGCGGGTCTACCGGCTGATCGACTGGACGATGCTGCTGATGTTCGCCGGGCTGTTCGTGGTGGTGGCGGGACTCGAACGGACCGGCCTGCCGCACGCGCTGGTGAATGCGATCGGCGCGGCGCGGCTGGCGAACACAGCGATCCTCGCAACGGCGGTCGCGGCGTTGTCGAACCTGGTCAGCAACGTGCCGGGCGTGATGCTGATGCGGCCGATCTATCCGGCACTCGCCTCGAATCATGCGGCGGCGCTGATCATCGCGGGGGCGAGTACGCTGGCCGGCAATCTAACATTGCTCGGATCGATCGCCAATCTGATCGTGGTCGAGCAGGCGCGACGGGCGCGGATCGAAATCGGCTTCGGCGAATATCTGCGCGTGGGCGTGCCGGTGACGATCCTGACGGTGGTGATCGGCGTCGCGTTGATCGCGGCCGGGCTTTAGCGCGGGAGCGGCGCGACGCGGCGGGCGTCAGCGCACGGTTGACGCGGGGCGTGGCGGAAATTCGAGCGGCATGAATTCGGTCCTGGCGACCGCTCCGGCGACCATCGCGTCGATATCGAACTGCGCCTCCGCGGCGGTCACCTGGGCGAGCCGCGCCTTGGTTTCCGGATGTTCGGGGACGAACAGCGAGCAACAATCCTGATCGGGCAGAATCGAGGTCTCGAACGTCCCCAGCCGGCGCGCCTCATTGATGATCTCGTTCTTGTCCATCCCGACCAGCGGACGCAGCACCGGCAACGACGCGGCCTGTTCGATGACGGTCATGTTCTCGAGCGTCTGCGAAGCCACCTGGCCAAGGCTCTCGCCGGTCACCAGGGCGGTCGAGCGGCCGGCCTGGGCGAGCGCGCCGGCGATGCGCAGCATGAAGCGGCGGTAGAGCACGACCCGCAGCGGACGCAGCGTGCGGGCGACGATTTCGCGCTGAACGTCGGCGAACGGCACCAGCGCAAGCGTCGCGCGCGACTCGTAGCGGGTGAGGATCGCGGCGAGATCGGCGGCCTTTTCGCGGCTGGCGGCAGAGACCAGCGGATGGCTGTGGAAATGGACGAAGTCCACGTGCAGCCCGCGGCGCATCATGCGGTACGCCGCGACCGGCGAATCGATGCCGCCGGAGAGCAGCACGGTCGCGCGGCCGGTGATGCCGACCGGCAGGCCGCCGGCGCCGGGATACTTCCCGACAGCGAGATAGGCGGCGTCGGACATCATCTCGATGGTGATGATGAGTTCCGGATAGTCGAGGTTAACCTTGAGGCCCAGCGCGGCGACGACGGCCGCGCCGACCGCACGTTCGATCTCCATCGAATTGAGCGGGAAGCGCTTGTCGGCGCGGCGCGTAGCGATACGAAAGGTGGTCGCTTGCGTCGTGCGGGCGGCGGCGACCGCCTCGCGCTTGAGCGCCTCGAGGTCGAGCGGCACTGGCCGGCTGATAGTAAAATTCTGCAGGCCGAAGATTAGCGCGGCGCGCTCGCGCACCAGGTCGTCAGGCACGCCGGCTGGAATTTCCGCGATCAGGCGTGGCCCCGACGCGCGGATGCGGCGCACGCCGCAGTCGGCAAAACAGTCGCGCAGGTTGCGCCGGGCCTGTTCGACAAAGCGCCAGCGATTGCCGCCCTTGAGCACGACTTCGTGAAAGCGGCCGATCAGAAAGCGGGTCGGCGCGGCGGGCGCGGCGGCGCCGTGCGCGGTATGCTCAAGCGAAATCATCGGTGGTCCTACGTTGCCAGCATCGCACTTGCGCTGGAAGAGGGCGCGGGCGATTATCGGGACGCCGCCTGCGTATCGCCCGATGAATCAAGCCGACGAGATTCCGAATATCCACGAATACCTGGAGCGCTTGCGGCGCCGTCTCAGCCCGGCCGCGTCGGTCGCCCGCCCGGCCCCCGGCGAAAAACGCGCGGCCGCGGTGCTGGTGCCCCTGCTGAATCGCGGCAACGGGCGCATCGACGTGCTCTATACGCGGCGGTCGGATCGCCTGACGAGCCATCGCGGGCAGGTCGCCTTTCCCGGCGGACGCTTCGATCGGCGCGACTCCAACCTGCTCGACGCGGCGCTGCGCGAGACCCACGAAGAGGTCGGCATCGCCCCCGCGCTGGTGCGCGTGCTCGGCAGCTTTCCCGGGCGGCGCACGAATCAGACCGATATCGCGGTGACGCCGTTCGTCGGGGTGATCGAAGGATCGCCCACGCTCACGCCCGACCCCCATGAGGTCGCCGATATCTTCACCGTGCCGCTCGGCGCGCTGAGCGACCCGCGCTATCGCGGCAAGCATCGCTGGAAGCGTGACGGCGTGGCGAGCGATTTTCCGGCGATTCTATACGCCGGCCAGGTGATCTGGGGCCTGACCTACTCGATCACGCTGACTTTTCTCGAGCTGCTCGAAGCCGCGCGGCACTGAGCACTGACGAGCGGCGCGCGCGGCGGGCATAGCGGCTGATGCAGGCGCGGCGCCGCGCATCGCGTTCTCAGGCCCGGCGCGCCAATTCGAAATACGACACGTCGATCAGCCGGTCCGGGACAATCGCGAGGGCGGCGAGCAGCTCCGCGACCTCGGCGCGATACGCTTCGGCGCTCTCGCCGGCGCCGAGCACCGCTTCGATTTCGCCGAAGTCGCCGAGGCCGTCGACCCGATCGAGATGCAGGCGGACGTTGCGCCGCATCAGCAGAACGCGCGACTTGCGCACCTCGGCCAGTACGCCGAGCGCAGCGGCGAGCATCGCGCGCGTGGCCGCCGGATCGGGAATCGGCACGATCGCATAGTCGCTGAGTTCGAGCGATCCGGCATGGGCGCGGCGGTAATGAATCAGGGCGGCGCCGGACGGCTCCTCACGCAGCTTGAGCTTGCCCTCGGCGACGGTAAAGAAAGTATCGCGCTGGATAAGCGTCGCGCGCGGTGCAAAGCCGATCACGAGGGCGGCGCGATGCGCCCCTGCGCGATCGGCGAGCCGGAATTTTGCCTCAAGGTTGCGCATCGCGCGGCCCCTTGCGAGATTGGTTTCCGAGGATGCGGCGCGCCTGGCAGGTGGCTGCGGCGTATGTGGTGCGCGTGTGCGAAACGCGCGCCGCGCCTTCGCCATGAGCCGGAAGCGCGGCTTGACAGCGGCGGAAACCGGCACGTAGGCTCGCACGATTTGGCGCGGTTGGAAAACACTTAAAAAGAGCATGGCAAGCCCAAAGGACATCCGGACCGACGACGCGCGAAGCGACGACGCACGGCTCGCCGAGCTGGGCTTTGCGGCCGGCACCGCAGCGGCCGACGCGATTGCGAAGCTGCGCGCGCTGCGCGGCACGCCTGGCGTGAGCGATGGAGCGATCGCGCGGGCGCTGGGCGCGATCGTCGATGCGGACGCGGCCGCGATGCTCGTCGCGATGGAACCCGGGGCGACCGGGTCCGCGCGCCGCGAAATCCGCCGGGCGCTGTTCAAGCTCCATCAGCACGGTATCGCGGCGCCGGTCGCAGCCGCGGCGCCCACCGTGGCGATCGCAGCGGAGGCGGGCCTGAGCGCCCTGCTCTCGCCCGCCGACGGCGACGGCGCGCGCGTGGTCTGGATCATGAAGGCGCGGCCGGGCAGCGGCTTGCGCCGCCTGTGGGGCCTGGTCGCGGAACGCGAGGGGTTGTTCGGCGTGGCGCTGAGCGCGCTCAAGCGCAAGGAGTTGCGCGCCGAGCGGGCCGAGCTCGAACGGCGGGCAGGCGTGCCGATGGTCGATGCGGACTGGCGCGTGGCGGACTTTATTTTGTGCGACGCGTACCGGCGCACGCCCGCGGCGCAGCGCGGCGAGGTCGGCAATTTCTTCGCTCTGCGTGCGGAGCTAATCGCGGCGTCGCCACCGGCTCAACTGGCGCATCCGGTGTACGCCGAGTTCGCCACCGCGATCGCGCACGAGCCGTCGGCCGAACTGATGCGCGAGCCGGAAGTCGCGGCATGGACGATCGATCCGGCGGCAGTGAAATCCTACGCCGAGGAGATCGCGGGCCTGCGCAACAGCGTGCTGGTGCTGAGCCGTCCGCAGCAGGAAGAGCGGGTCGGCGCGGTGGTCGAGCGCGCGATTGGCGATCTATTGACCGGCGCGGTCGGCACGCGCCTGCGGCGCCATCTCGAGGACACCGGCTACTACTTCGCGCGCACCGGGCGCGGTGCGCAGGCGGGATGGGCAGTGGCGGCGGCGGCACGGATTCGCGATGGCGCGGAGATCAAGCGCAGCGGATTTTTCCAGGCCCTGATGCGCGCGCAACTGGGCGCGATTATCGCCGAAGAGGAGCAGCATCAGCGCGACGAGCCGCGCCTGATCATGACGCCGGCCGAGGCGATGCGCGCGCGCGAGTCGGCGCGTTCGCGCGGCCGCGGGCGCTGAGCCTGACGCGGCAAGGACGTTCCCCAGGTGATTGAGCAGAAGCCGCTGCGCGGGATCCGCGTGATCGATTTGAGCCGCGTGCTGGCGGGTCCGTTTTGCGCGATGAACCTGGCCGACCTGGGCGCCGAGGTAATCAAGGTCGAGATGCCCGGGCGCGGCGACGACTCGCGCGGCTACGCGCCGCGCATCCCGAACTCCGACGACTCCGGCTACTACTACAGCGTAAATCGCGGCAAGCAGAGCGTGACGATCGATCTGCGCAAAGCGGCGGGCGCCGAACTGATGCTCGACCTCGCGCGGCATTGCGACGTGGTGGTGGAGAATTTTTCGCCCGGCACAATGGAGCGCTTCGGCCTTGGCTGGGAGCGGCTGCGCGCGGCGCATCCGCGCGTCATCCTGTGCTCGATATCAGGCTTCGGGCAGACCGGACCGATGGCCGCGGCGCCGGCCTACGATATCGTGGCGCAGGCGCTCGGCGGCACCATGAGCATCACCGGACAACCGGGCGGCGAGCCGACGCGATGCGGCGTGTCGATCGGCGATCTGGCGGCGGCGCTGTACGGCGTGATCGCGATCCTGGCGGCGCTGCGCGAGCGCGATCTGAGCGGCGCGGGCCGGCATCTGGATATCGCCATGCTCGATTGCCAGGTGGCGTGGCTGGAAGACGCGCTGGCGCGCTACTCGGCGACCGGTATGGTGCCGCAACCGATCGGATCGCGTCATCCGTCGATCACCCCGTTTCAGCATTTCCGCGCGGCCGACGGCTACTTCGTCGCGGGCTGCGGCAACGAGTCGATTTGGGGTCGCTTCTGCGACGCGATCGGACGGGGCGAACTCAAGGACGACGCGCGCTTTGCCGCCAACCAGATCCGCACGGCCAACCATGCGGCGCTCGACTCGATCCTGCAGGCGCATTTTGGCGCGCATCCGCGCGACCATTGGCTGGCCAGGCTCGAGGCGGCGAACGTGCCGTGCGCGCCGATCGCGACGGTCGCCGAGGTCGCCCGCAATCCGCATCTGGAGCAGCGCGAGATGATATTGCGCGCGGGGCATCCGGCCTTCGACGGACTCATCGTGCCGGGCTCGCCGCTTAAGACGGCGGGTGTGAGCGCGCGGCCCGATACGCATGCGCCGGCGCTCGGCGAGCACACAGAGGCCGTGCTCGCGCGGATCCTCGGCTACGACGCGGCGCGGATCGCGGAGTTGCGCGCGCAACAAATTATCTGAACCTGTAACACCGGCTGCCGGCGGACTATGATCGATCCCGCGGGCGCCGGGTGGGCGTCGCGAATCGCCAGGATCGAGGTGCGGACATGCGCGAAGTGGTAATCGTCGATGGAGTGCGGACGCCGATTGGTCGCGCCGGACGCGAGCAGGCCTATTACAAGGACGTGCGCGGCGACGAACTGGGCGTCGCCTGCGTGCGCCGGCTGCTCGAACGCAACCCGGCGATCGATCCGGCCGGGATCGAGGACGTCATCTGGGGCTGCGCGAACCAGTCGGGCGAGCAGAGCCTCAACCTCGGGCGGATGATCGCGCTGCTCGCGGGATTGCCGGTCGAGGTCGCGGGCACCACGATCGATCGGCAATGCGGATCGAGCCTGCAGGCGGTGAATTTCGCGGCGCAGGCGATCATGTGCGGCGCGGGCGAAATCATGATTGCGGGCGGCGTCGAGAACATGTCGCACGTCGCGATGGGCGCGGGCGTCAACCCCCATCCGCGGCTGCTCGAGCTCTATCCGCCCGAGATGTACATCATGGGCATGACCGCCGAGCGGCTGGCCGCGATGCACGGCATCACGCGCGCCCAGGCCGACGCGTTTGCGCTGCGCTCGAACCTGCGGGCGGTGGCCGCGCGCGATCGGTTCAAAGACGAGATCGTGCCGATCAAGCTGCCCGGCGGCGCCACGGCCGAGGTCGATCAGGGTCCGCGCGCCGAGACCACGCTCGAAAAGCTCGCGGCATTGAAACCGTCGTTCACGCCGGAGGGCCAGGTGACGGCGGGCAATTCGTCGCAGATCAGCGACGGCGCGGCAGCGGTGATCGTGATGAGCGGCGAGCGGGCGCGGGCGCTCGGCCTCAAGCCGCGCCTCAAGATTCGCGCCACCGCGGTCGCGGGCGTGCGTCCTGAGATCATGGGCTGGGGTCCCGTGCCGGCCACCCACAAGGCGCTCCAACGAGCGGGGCTGGCGGTCGGCGAAATCGATCTCTGGGAGATCAACGAGGCCTTTGCCGCGCAGGTGCTGGCGTGCAACACCGAGCTCAAAATCGACGAGGAAATACTCAACGTCAATGGCGGCGCGATCGCGATCGGCCATCCGCTGGGATGCTCTGGTGCGCGGCTGGTGGTCACGCTGATGCATGAGATGGCGCGGCGCGGCGCTGGGCGTGGCGACCATGTGCATCGGCATTGGCCAGGGTATCGCGACGGTCTTCGAGCAGGTCTAGCGGCGCGCGCGGCGGGTCGCACCGAAGACGCTTGCGGGCGGTGGATTTGACTGCGCCGGGGACGCTAAAATAGACGGGATGGATGCGCACGAGTTACGACAGATGATTGAGCGCGGCCTGCCCGGCGCGCAGGTTGAAGTGCGGGACACGACCGGCGGCGGCGACCATTTCGAGGCGCTGGTGGTGAGCGATAAATTCGAAGGCAAAGGGCTCGTCGAACGTCATCAGATAGTTTACGGAGCGCTCGGCGATGCAATGCGCGCGCGGGTGCACGCGCTGGCGCTGAAGACTTTGACGCCGGCTCAATACGAGAATCGGAGGTAGGATTTCCATGGCAAATGCGCTGGAGCGGATTCAATCGACGATCGCGGCCAACAAGATCGTCATCTTCATGAAGGGCAACCGCAACTTTCCGCAGTGCGGATTCTCGGCGGCGACGATCGAGATTTTCGAGCAGTTGGGCGCACCCTACGAGACCGTCGACATCCTGGCCGACGGCGAGGTGCGCGAGCAGGTCAAGATTTACAGCAACTGGCCGACGATTCCGCAGGTCTATATCGACGGCAAGTTCGTCGGCGGATGTGACATCGTGCGCGAACTGCATGAGACCGGCGAGCTGCAGGCGTTGGTGAAGAGCGCCACGGCCTCCGCCGCCACGGTGCATTAATTCCGGCGCGGGCCGCGAAATTTCCGCATAGCGACTGGCAGGCGCGGCAGGGCTCTATGCGGGCTGTGCCGCGCCCGCATTTTTTAGAATCCAGATTCACAAATTCGCGCGGCGAGCTACCGCGCGCACGCCGCCGCGGCCAATCGCGCCCACGCGCGCGATGACGCGATGACGCGATGACTCGATGACGCGATGACTCGATGACTCGATGTCTGATTGCGGGCGCGGCGCGCCGCTTCGCTCAACGGCGCCGGGCCGCGCCGCGAATCACTTGCCGCCGTCGAGACTGTAGGTCCCCGAACCAAAGGCCGCGATCAGCAGCAGCCCGCCCATGATCGAAATGTTCTTCATGAAGTTGATCTGCTGCATCATCGCCATCATGGTCTGACCCTGCGCCACCGCCTCGCGGTAGGGCAGAAAATGGAACATGATCGTCACCGGGATGAACCACAGGAACATCAGGATCGCGGCCCAGCGCGCCTTAAAGCCGACCATCAGGAGCAGCCCCAGGCCGAGCTCCACGAGTATGCTCGCGACCAGCGCCGGATAGATCAGCGCGTGGGGAATTCCGCCGTGGGTGATGTAGCCGATTGCACCGCTCGGGCTGGTCAACTTCTGAAATCCCGACAGCACGAATATCAGGGCGAGGAGAAACCGGCCGGCGAGCGCGATCAAGTTGCGGGATCCGTCCATCATTCATCTCCAGCGGCTAGCGCTTACCTGGGCGGCGAGCGTTGCGGCGCGTTCGCAAGGCGAGCCGGATTTAAGCAGGCGTCGCGCTTTCGCACCGCCCCGGATAATCATCGATGAACCCTGCGCCGGCGGCCCGCTGAACCTAGCTCTTATGGCACGGTGGCGCAATTTTGCAAGGTTGAACACCGCGCATCGCGCAACTACTGTGGCGATACTTAAAGCGAGACAGGTCAACGCCGATGGCACTGTGGAAACCGGATCCGACTTTCTATCCTTCGCCGCGAATGGCGGCCGCGTCGCCGCGCGAGAAGCTCGCCTACGTCGCGGTGTTCAACCCCGATCCGTCCAATGGACACCACGACGCGATGTGCGTGATCGATACCGATCCGCAATCGCCGAGCTACAGCAAGGTCGTCGGGCGCCTCGAGATGCCGGGGGTCGGCGACGAGCTGCATCATTTCAACTGGAACGCGTGCAGCGCGGCGCTGTGTCCCTACGCCCCGCATCCCCATGTCGAGCGGCGCTACCTGCTGGTGCCGGGACTGCGATCGTCGCGCATCCACGTGATCGACACCAAGCCCGATCCGCGCAATCCGACGCTGGCGAAAATAATTGAGCCCGAAGAGATCGCGAGCCGCGCCGGCTACAGCCGGCCCCATACGGTGCATTGCGGGCCCGACGCGATTTATGTCAGCGCGCTGGGCGCGCCCGACGGCGGCGGTCCGGGCGGCGTGTTTCTGCTCGACCACGAAAATTTCGACGTGCGCGGGCGCTGGGAGGTCGATCGCGGACCGCAATATCTGGGCTACGATTTCTGGTGGCATCTCGGCTACGACGTGGCCGTCTCCAGCGAATGGGGCACGCCCGCGATGGTCGAGAACGGGGTGCAGCCCGAACTGCTGATGCAGGGCAAGTACGGACACACGCTGCATCTGTGGGATTTGCGCCGCCGGCGCCATCTGCAGGCGATCGATCTGGGCGCGGAAAACCAGATGGCGCTCGAACTGCGTCCGGCGCATGACCCGACCAAGGCCTATGGCTTCGTCGGCGTGGTGATCTCGACCAAGGATTTGTCGGCGGGCATCTGGCTGTGGCATCGGAGCAACGGCGAGTGGGCGATCCGCAAGGTGATCGACGTGCCGGCCGAACCGGCCGACGCGGCTCTGTTGCCGCCGGCGCTCAAACCGTTTAGCGCCGTGCCCCCGCTGATCACGGAGATCGCGCTCAGCACCGACGACCGCTATCTCTACGTCGCCTGCTTCGGCACGGGCGACCTGCGTCAATACGACGTCACCGATCCGTTCAGTCCCAAGCTCACCGGCACGGTGCGGCTGGGCGGCGTGGTCGCGCACGGCGCGCATCCCAGGGCCGGAGCGCTCAACGGTGGCACCCAGATGCTCGAGGTGAGCCGCGACGGCCGGCGCATCTATGTGACCAATTCGCTGTACGGCGCGTGGGACAAACAGTTCTACCCCGAGGGCATCCGCGGATGGATCTCGCTGGTCAACGCCAATCCGCACGGCGGCATCTCGATCGATCCCGATTTCTTCGTGCCCTTCACCGGCGAGCGGCCTCATCAGGTGCGGCTGCAGGGCGGCGACTCCTCCTCGGATTCGTACTGCTATCCGTGAGCGGCGCGTGGCCGTGGATCGCGGTCGCCGTGCTCGGCGCCTACCACGGTATCGACCCGTCGATGGGCTGGCTGTTCGCGGTCGGACTCGGCTTGCAGGAGGGGCGCCGCTCCAAAGTACTTGCGGCGCTGCCGCCGATCGCGTTAGGCCATCTGGCGTCGGTCGGTCTGACCGTCGCGCTGATCGCCGGGGCGCTCGCCAGCGGCGCGTGGATTATCCGTCCGGCCGGCGCCGCCGCGCTGATGCTCTTCGGCCTGTTCCGCCTGTGGCGCCCGCAGGCCCATCCGCGATGGGTCGCGATGCGCGTCAATGCGCGCGACCTTACGGTCTGGTCCTTCCTGATGGCCTCGGCGCATGGCGCGGGGCTGATGCTTTTTCCGATCCTGATGGATCTGCCGGCCAACAGCCCCGCGATGGCCGCGATGCCGCATCACCATCACCTGCCGATGCTCGCCGCGCACGGCCATCTGAGCCTCGCGACGGCGGCTGCGGTAATCGTGCTGCACACTGGGGCGATGCTGGTGGTGATGGGCACTGTGGCGATCGCGGTCTACGAATGGATCGGGCTCAAGATCCTGCGCAGCGCGTGGATCAATCTTGATACAATCTGGGCCGGCGCGCTGATCGCGGCCGGCCTGCTCTCGCTCGCCCTCTGACCCCCCCTTTTTACCCGCGCCGGGTTGCATCAAAATGATTCTCGGCCGCGTCGCAAAGCACGCCGCACATTCGAGAGCCCGATGGCACGCCCGCAAATCCTGATCGTCGAAGATGAAGCGCAATTGCGCGCGAGCCTTGAGCGCGGCTTGGCTGAAGAGGATTTCGCGGTCGCGGCGGCCGGCGACGCGCCAAGCGCGGCGGCGCTGATTGCGACGCGCACGTTCGACGCGATCGTGCTGGACCGGCGCCTGCCCGGCACCGACGGGCTCACGCTGCTGCGCGATCTCCGCGCGGCGGGCAACCGCACGCCGGTGCTGATCCTGACCGCGCGTGGCGCGCTCGACGATCGCGTGACCGGGCTCGAGGCGGGCGCCGACGATTACCTGGTCAAGCCGTTCGCCTTCACCGAGCTGATCGCGCGCATCCGCGCGCTGCTGCGCCGCGCATCGATTCGCGGCCCGGCGATGCTCAAGGTCGCCGACCTCGAGTTCGATCCGGTGCGCCGGCGCGCCAGCCGCGGCGGGCGCGAACTTGCGCTCTCGCCCAAGGAGGCGATGCTGCTCGAACTGCTGATGCGCCACGCCGGGCAGACCGTCACGCGCGCGATGATGATCGAAGTGGTGTGGGATTCGGCCTACAACGATCTGACCAACCTGATCGAAGTCTTCGTCAACCGCCTGCGCCAGAAGATCGATTCCGGCGACGGCGGATCGCCGATCGTCACGGTGCGCGGCGCCGGCTATTCACTCCGCGCGGACTAGCCGCGCGCGCTTCGCGATGAGTATTCGCCTCAAGCTGACGCTCTACTGGGCCGCCGTGCTGACCGCCATTTTGGCGATCGCCGGCGGTGCCGCGATGATCCTGTTCGCGCGCAATCAATGGGGCGGGCTGGACGGCGCGCTGATGGAAGAGGCCGACACCGCCGCGGCCGGAATCGTGCGCCTGGACAATGCGTCCGCGGCCGGGGCGTTGTTGCTGCGCCTGAGCGGCGAACGCGACCTCGGCCCGGGCCATCGCGTACGGATCGTTGCCGGCGATTGCGTGATTAACGATTTCGGCGACACCCACGCCGACCTGCCGGTACTGGGCGCGACGCCACCGCGCGGGATGCGCGACGGAAGCCACGGACGCTTTCGCTTCGCGATCGTGCCGTTTGCGCTGGCCGGCCAGCCGGCCGTGATCGAGGACGGCGTCGACATCCGGCCAATCCGCCGATCGATCGCGCACCTGGGCACCAGCCTGATGCTGCTTCTGCCGCTGATGCTTGCGGCCTGCGTGGCCGGCGGATACCTGTTGGCCGGCCGCGCCTTGGTGCCGATCGATCGGCTGGCGCGCGCGCTGGCCGCTATCGATCCGCGCGAGCTCAGCCAACGGCTCGCCATCAGCGGCGACGACGACGAGGTCGCGCGCTTAAGCCGCGCGATCAACGCATTGCTCGAGCGCGTCGAGCGCGCCGCGATTGCCGAGCGCCGCTTCGCCGCCGACGCGGCGCACGAATTGCGCACTCCGCTGACGGTGCTGCGCGCCGGACTTGAAGTCGCGCTCGGCCGCGAACGTTCGCCCGCCGATTATTCGCGCACGCTGGTTGCGGCGCTGGGCGAAGTGATCGGGCTGTGCGCGATGGCCGACCAGTTGCTCACGCTGGCGCGGCTCGATCAGGAAGCGGCGCCCGAAAGCGAGGCGCTCGAGCTGGGCCCGATCGTGCGCGAGGTGGCCGAAGCGGTCGAACCGCTGGCGCAGGCTCAAGGCCTGGCGCTGGACACCACCGTTGCCGAGCGCGTCTTCGTCGCGGGCAACCGCCTCCAGTTAAAGCGCCTGCTGATCAATCTGATCGACAACGCGCTCGCCTTCACCCCGGCCGGCGGACGCATCGAACTGACGCTCGCGGCGCACGACGGGCTCGCGGCCATCTGCGTCGCCGATAGCGGACCCGGTATTGCACTCGCCGATCTCCCGCAAATCTTCGAGCGCTTTTACCGCGGCGCGGCGCGCGCCGACCGCGGCACGGGCCTGGGCCTGAGCCTGTGCCATGAGATCGCGCGGCTGCATCGCGGCGCGATCGCGGCGGCCAACCGCGCCGGAGGCGGTTCGGAATTCGTCGTCACGATCCCTCTGCTTGCCCTCCCGGAGGGCGCCAGGCGCGCCACGGTTCCCGCCGCGCCGGCGGCCTGAGCGCGAATCGATCCCGCGCGTGATCGGGCTTTCCGTGCGCGCCACGCATGATCCGCGCGCACGGAACCTTAACGTTCGTTAATTAGGAGCGTCGCCGCGGCGTTGTTACGATTGCGGCCATGCGAGCATTGCGCTATTTCGCGATAGCCGTCGCGATCGCTCTCTTAGGCATTTTTCGCGCCACGTTGGCACACAGCGGCGAAATCCTGACGCTCGACGAGGTCGTCGGCCGCGCCCTGGTCAGCGCTCCCGCGCTCAGCGCCGCCGCCGCCAACAGCGACCTGAGCCGCGCCCGCATTGACGAAATGCGCGCCCCGCTCTACCCGAGTATTTTTGGCACGGGCGATTATATGCAGGCGCCGGGCTACGACCGGACCATTTCCAATGGCGGCCAAACCCTCGCCGAGGCGGCGCTCGACTACACCGTCTTCGACGGCGGCCGGCGCTTGGCCCAGGTGCGCGCCGCACGCTATGCGGCCGAGGCCGCCACGCTTGGCGCGGTGGCCGTGCGCGCGCAAATCGTCTTCGATGCGACCGTCGCCTACTACGACCTGGTGCGAGCGGAGGCCGAACAGCGCGAAGCCCGCGCCAACTTCGATCGGCTCGGCGGCTACGTCAGAATCGTCGAGGCCTTGCAGCGCAGCGGCCGCGCGATACCGAACGACACGCTGCGCATCCGATCGGCGCGCGACACCGCCGAACTCGCGCTGGCCGTCGCGCATCAGGGGACCGATCATGCGTCGATCGTCGTCGGTTCGATGATCGGCGATTACGGCCGCACCGATCTGATTGCCGCGCCAGTCACTGAAATACCCCCGCCGCTCACCGGCGACCTCGCCGAAAGCCCGGCCTATAAGGCCCTCGCCCGGCAGATCGCCTCTGCCAATGCGCTGGTTGCGGCGGCGCGCGCCGAACGATCGCCCACCCTCAAGGTCGGCCTGACCGCCGGCTGGCTCGGCATCAATCCGCCGAAGACCTTCGGCCACCATCTCGGCGCGTCATATGACACCGCCGTGGTGATTCCGCTGTTTCAGGGCGGACTGGTGCGCTCGCATATCGACGAAGCACTCGCGGCAATGCATTCGGTGCAGGCGCAACGCGATCAATTGAAGCTCGACGTGGCGCGCGACTTGGCCGACGCCAGCGATCGGTACGGCAGTGCGTTGCAGCAAATCGAGATTCTGGCGCGGTCGCAAACTACTGCCGACGATTCGTTTGCGCTCGACTGGACGCGCTTTCTGGGCGGCGGCACCGTCACGATTCTCGAAGTGATCGACGCCTACCAGCAGGCCGAGAACCTGCGCATCGCGCGCTTCGTTCAGGTCTTCGCCGCACGCCAGGCCGCCGCGCAATCGACGTTGATCATCGGTACCGCTCGATGACGCGGATGCGTATGCGCAAAGCAATCCTGACCGGCGGCCGCGCAATCGTCGCGGCGATCGTTATGGCGTTCGGCGTCGCCGGATGCGGTGGCGGCAAAGCGTCCGCGCCGGCGCCCCAATCGGTAACGATGGCAGTGACGGCGGCGAAAGCGATCGTCGCGCCGATGCGCCGCGAGCTGCGCCTGCTCGGCACTACAGTCGCGATGCGCCACGTGCAACTGCGCGCGCCGGCGGCGGGCCGCGTGCTCGGCCTCAACTTGCAAGTCGGCGACCATGTGCGGCGCGGGCAGGTCGTCGCCTATGTGTTGAATCGCGAAATCCTGGCGGCCGAAAACGGTCTCGCCGTGGCCCGCCAGATCGACCCCAACGAGGCCTCGGCACTCAGCGGCGCCGTCCGGCGCAACAGCGGCGGTGGCGGCGTCGCGATCGCCGCGCCGGCGGCCGGCATCGTCGCCCAGCGACTGGTGAGCAGCGGCCAGATGGTCAACGACATGGATCCGATCGCTGACCTGATCGATCCGGCGAGCGTTTATGTCGAGGCGGCGGTGCCGATCGACGATCTCGCGCTGATCCGCCCCGGCATGGACGCCGTCGTCACCTCGGCGTTGAGTCCGGGCGCGCAGTTTCCCGCGCGGGTCGCGGCACTCGCGCCGAGCTTCAGCCTCACCGGCGCGACTTCGCCCGCGCGCATCGAGTTCACCGGCGCGGCGCGCGTGAGCGAGGCCGGTGCGCCGGTCGACGTGCGGATCACGCTAGCCGGCCTCCCCGACGCAATCGTGATTCCCGCCGGCGCCCTGTTCGAGGACGCCGCCAACGGCACCTCGCACGTCTTTGTCGCCGGCGCCGACGGCCGCGCCCATCGCACGCTCGTCAAGCTCGGCATCCGCAACGCGGCGCAGGTGCAGGTAACGTCGGGACTTAAGGCGGGCGCGATGGTAATCACGTCGGGCGGCTACGCGCTGGCCGACGGCCTCAAGGTTACGGTCACCGGCAATTGAGCCGCGGCAATTCGATACTCGCGCTGACCGGCACGATCGCGGCGGCGCTTCTCGGCATCCTCCTGGCGCGTGCGATCCCGAGCGCGGTGTTTCCGGAAATGCAATTCAACCGCGCGATCATTATGGCGGACAGCGGGGACCTGCCGTCACAGCAGATGCTGGTCGCGGTGACGCGGCCGCTCGAAGAGTCGGCCTATGGCGTGGTCGGCGTGAAAGTTGTGCGATCGACCACCACGCGGGGCTCTTCCGAAATCGACGTGGACTTCAATGAGAACGTCGACGCCGTCACCAGCTTTCAACTGCTCAATGCGGCGCTGGGCCAGGTCCGCTCCCGCCTGCCCCTCGACACCGTCATCGATACGCGCCTGCTGACCACCGGGACGTTTCCGATCGCCGACATCAGCATGACCTCGCACACCCGCGACCTGGCCGAACTAACCGAAATTGCGCAGTACGATCTCGCGCCCAGCCTGCATCGCATCGAGGGCGTGTACCGCGTCGAAGTCGTCGGCGCCAAATATCGTGAATACGTCGTGCGGCTGGATCCGGCGAAGATGCTCGAGCATCAGCTCACCCCCGGCGACGTGGTGACCGGCCTGGCCAAAGCCAACGTCATCGAGTCGGCCGGGCGCGTCATCGATCAGCATCGCATGCTGCTGACGGTCGTCACCACCAATCTCCACGAAGCCAGCCAGATCGGTTCGATCGCGCTGGCCAACGTCGGTGGCCAACCGGTCTATGTGCGCGATGTCGGCGCGACCGCGCTGGGCATTACCGAGGATTACATCCGCACCGCAAGCGAGCACGGTCCGGCCGTGCTGGTCAGCGTCTCGCGCCAGCCGACCGGCAATACCCAGGCGGTCTCTTCCGCGGCGCACGCCGTGATCGGCGAAATGCGCGCGCGCTATCCCGACGTCGAGTTTTCGTTCTCGTACGACCAGGCGACGCTGGTCGGCGAATCGTTCCGCAGCGTGCGCGACGCCATCGTGCTCGGGCTGATCCTGGCGGTCGCGGTGGTCTACGGCTTCACGCTCTCCGCGATGAGCGCGCTGGTCGCCGCCGTGGTCGTGCCCTGCACGATCGCGATCACCTTTGTCGTGATGGCGGCTTGCGGCATGACCTTCAACATGATGACGCTCGGCGGACTCGCCGCCGGCATCGGCCTGTTTATCGACGACGCGATCGTGATGATCGAAGCGATCCATCGATCGCACGCCGGCGGCGCCGGTGCGGAGGCGGCGATCGCCGACGCGCTGCGCGAACTCACGCGCCCGCTCATCGCCTCGACCGCCACGGTGATTGTGGTGTTTTTGCCGCTGGTCTTTCTGAGCGGCGTCACCGGCGTGTTTTTCCGCGCGCTCGCGCTCACGCTCGGCGGTGGACTGCTGGTCTCGCTGATCCTGGCGCTCTATTTCACGCCGGCGTTCGAGCTGGTGATCGAGCGCTGGCGCCGCCCCGGACATCAATCCGGCCGGCTCTTCGATGTGGTGCGCGACACCTACCTGTGGAGCCTGCGGCCGTTTATCCGCTTCCCCGCGCTGGCGATCGTCGCCGCGGCAATTACGCTCGCCGCGGCTTACGCCATCTATCGCACGGTGGGCACGGACTACCTTCCGGCGCTCGACGAAGGCGCATTTATTCTCGATTACAAAACGCCCCCTGAGAGCACCCTGCCTGACACCCTGGCGTTGCTCGGCCGGATCGAGGACATTCTGCGCAGCACGCCCGAAGTGGCGGCGTTTTCGTCCCGCACCGGTACGCAACTCGGTTTCTTTCTGACCGAATCGAATCGCGGCGATATGTCGGTCCGGCTCAAGGTCGATCGCCATCGCGGCATTAACGCGATCATGAACGGGATACGCGCGCGGATTCTGGCCACGGTCCCCGGCGTCCAGATTGAGTTCAGCCAGGTCCTGCAGGACTTGATCGGCGATCTTTCGGGCACGCCCCAGCCGATCGAAATCAAGGTTTTCGGCGCCGATCAGGCGACCATCGAAGCGATCGCGCGCCAGGCCGCCGCGCGCATGCGCGGTATCCCGGGCGTGGTCGACATCGCCAACGGCCTCGTGCTGAGCAATCCTGAGGAGGCGGTGCTGGTCGATCAGACGGCGGCGTCACGCTACGGCTTTTCCGCCGAGGATATTCGCGCCACGTTGCGCACCGTGATCGAGGGCACCGTCGCCACCAGCCTGCGCGTGGGCGATCGCCTGGTCGGCGTGCGCGTGCGCTATCCCGACGAGTACCATCGCGACCTCGCCGCATTGCCGCAGGTGCTGCTCAAAGCGCCTGACGGCGGCCATGTACCGCTCTCCGCGCTCACCTCAATGCAATGGATCGGCGAAAGCACCGAACTCGACCGCGAACGGCTGCGCCCGGTGGTGCATGTGACCGCGCGGATCGAAGGCGTCGACCTGGGCACCGCCGTCGCGCAGGTCAAGGCCCGGCTCGCCGGCCTCACGCTGCCGCCGGGGGTGACCATCGAATACGGTGGCCTTTACGCCGAACAGCAAAAGGCCTTCGCCCAGCTCTCGATGGTCCTGGTGGCCGGTCTCGTCGCGATGTTCCTGGTGCTGGTGTGGGAGTTCGCGCGGCTGACGCCCGCCGTCGCCGTGCTGCTGGGCGCGATCTCATGCCTGGCCGGGAGTTTCATCGCGCTCGACCTCACCGGCATCAGTCTCAACATCTCGTCCTTCATGGGCCTCATCATGGTCGTCGGCATCACGGCCAAAAACGGCATCCTGTTGCTCGACCACGCCGAACGCGAAGTGATCGCCGGCGGCGATCCGCAGGCCGCAGTGATCACCGCCGTGCGCATCCGCCTGCGACCCATCCTGATGACCACGCTGGCGACGGCGGCCGGCCTGCTGCCCCTGGCGCTCGGTCTCGGCGCGGGGGCCAAGGTGCAGCAACCGCTGGCGCTGACGGTGATCGGCGGCCTGGTGTTCGCGATGCTCCTGTCGACCGCGATCACCGGCGGAATCTATCTGATGGGCACGCGCGCCGCGCCGCGCAACGTACCGAACGAGGCCGCGGCCGCCGGATGAGGCGGCGAGCTAGCGCTGGTCGATGCGGATGCGGGCTTGGCTCAGACGATGCCGGGGATCAGCCGGTAGCGTATCAGCTCGCAATATTCACGATATTCGGGGTCGCCGCTCAGCAAATGCTCCTCCTGCACGATCCGCCACAGCATGAACGGCAGGATCGCGGCGATGACCAGCACGTTGCGCGCGCTCGGATAGGTCATCGAATAGCCTAGTGAAAGCATGAACCATCCGACGTAAATCGGATGCCGCATAAGTCTGAATGGCCCGCGGCTCACGATGCCGCGATTGGCCGGAAACAGCCCAAAGCTGCGGCCGAGATAGACCCGCGCGACCTGGGTGAAGGTCATGCCGGCCAGCTCGAGCGCGACGCCCGCCTGATAGAACCATCCGGTGGCCGGCGGCGCCCACTTAATCAATGCCGGCAGCAGCATCATGCCGCCGGTCGCGGCGATCGAGCGAACGTTGACCATCGAGGTGCGCGGCGGCATCCGCACCAATGAAAACAGGCCCATCAAGGCCGCGCCCACACTCCAGATGAAGTCGGCGGCGCCGACGCGATAATGCCCCGCGGCAGGTATCGCGGTGATAAAAAATAGCGTCGCGAGCGTCGCGTTCGACCCGGCATTGATGAGACCCGCCCGGGTGATGCTTGCGGCGCGCGCCGGAGCAATCGGCGCCGGCGCGGCATCGATCGGTGGCGCCGGGAGAACTCCGGGCGAGGTCTGCAAGACCAAATTCGGTCTATCGATCATGTTGCAATTCTGCACTGTGCCCCATCCGTACACGTAAATCCCACCGACGGCCGTAGTCCAGCGCGCAATAGTTAGCGCCCAATCTAAGACGTTCTAACGGTCCTTACCCTTCAAATTAAACCCATCGCTGCGCTACCGCCCCCCGGATCCTCGCAGGGTTCGAGGCGGCAGAGCCGGTCGCCGTCAAATTTTTCCCGGCATCCACAGATACTACAAGCAGGAAAGATGCCCACGGCAGACTCCTGGCCTCGTGGTGGTGACGTATCGAGGCGTTCGTATCCGCCGCCCGCCGATTACTCAATCTGCTCCAGAAGCGGTTCACAGGGATTGAAGTCGTCAATGAGGCGTTGCGACCTTATATGATCATCTAGAATCTCCATTTCGCTTCCATCGGCAATACCGGCTGAAACCTTGCAGCGGAAAAGCCCTTCGGTCTATGAAAGGAGCCAACATTTGAAAGTCAAAATGGAAATTCCTATTAATTGCTCGTTCCGGCTGCGAAAAAGACGAAGTTATTCGGTCAGTTCACAAAAACACGAATATGATGGGAAGCGCGATTTAATGGTGGGGCAGCAAGCCCGTCGCGGCGTCGCAAAGTCCTCGAACCGTGGGCTGATCGCCGGCATCGTGGCCATCCTTTTTTTAGGCGCTGGTTGCGGAGTCAGGTCAATCGAGGCCGGATTTCCCGAAGTTACACTTCAACAGCCCGCGAAGCCGGGCACCGGACCCACGATCGGTCTTGCACGAGTGGAAGATTCGCGGACGGGCCGGGATGCTGGCATGCTTAACGATTCACTTAATCTGCAGGTAGGCGCGGGTTTGGCGGATTACATCGAGCGAACATTCCACAACAAATTAGTCGCACACGGGATGACCGTGGTCGAAGCGCTGAACCCCGCGAAAAATCCACCTTCAGGCCACAAGACCGTCGTGGTTATAGTTCAGTCTGCCCAATTTGATTTTAGCGGCTTCGGTAAATCCGAGGCTTCAGTGAATATCGCCGTGCAGGTATATGGATCGGCCAGCACTGACGCGATTTTTGGTGGAAGCTTCAGCGGTACGGATCGCGAGGGAATTAAACTGATGGACAGCGTGGCCAGCAATACGGGGATAGTGCTGGCGGCGGCCTCCGATCGCGCGATCGACGCGGCGTTTGCTGATGAACATTTGGAGCAAGCACTTAAATGAAGTCGATCCACCGACACTTGTTCCGGTCCTGCGGCCTGGCGCTGTTGATCGCAACGAGCGCTACTGGTTGCGCGGGTATCATAAGAGGAACGACCGAGAACATCAGTTTTTCGAGCGTCCCAAGCGGCGCATCGGTAACCGCTGATGGCAAGGAGATCGGTGTGACACCGATCTCCGCCCCGCTCTCGCGCTACGACGCACATTCCATACGAATCGAAAAGCCCGGTTACATAGCGTTCGAGGTACGAACGAATTCTATCCCCGACAATCCCTGGTGGTTCGCTGACTTTCTTTGGCCGGCAGCGCCTTTGGATCCCGGGCTATACAAAATCGATCCCCCTGAAATCTCGGCGAACCTAATCCCCCTGTCATCCACGGCGAACGCATCCGCGACGGGGGCTCGACGATAGGAGAATGACGGTGCTCGCGATCGGACAACGCGGTGCCCGATGACTAATTCGCCCTCAGCCAATCGCGCTGCCGAATGCCTTACGCCGCCCTAGTACAATCCGGGAATCATCCGATAGCGGGTCTTCGCCGCGTAAGCCCGGTACTCGGGATCGCGCAGCAGAAGTTCTTCTTCGAGCGCGATTCGCCAGATCGCTAAGGGCACCGTGATTACCAGCATCGTCAGGTTGAACGCACTCGGATAGGCCATTATGAAACCGATGGTTAGCACGAACCATCCGCTATAGACCGGATGACGCACCAGACGGAACGGACCGGCCGCCACGATGCCACGATTGGCCGGCAACAGGCCGAAGCGCCGGCCCATGTAGAGTCGTGAGGTCTGGCTGAAGGTCACGCCGATCAATTCGACGATCACCGCACCATCGGCGAGCAGTCCGGTCGAGGCCGCGGCCGGCCGCATCATCGCTGGCGCGGCCATCATCGCGGACGTCGCCAGAAATGAGCGGACGTTGAACATCTTCTCGCGCGGCGCAACCCGCACCAGCGACAGGACGCCCATCAAGGCCGCGCCGGCCAACCAGATATAGTTGGCGACGCCAAAACGGTAGCGGTCGCCAAAGGGAATCAGCGCGATAAAAAACATCGCGGCGAGCCCGATATTCGAGGCCGCGTAGCGCAGGCCGGGCCACGCGAACAGACCGGGATCGGATGGCAACGCCGCGCCGGTCGCAAGTCCGCTCGTCGATTCCACTTCAACTGGATCGTCAGCCGTCATAAGAGCCCGAAAGATTCCAGCACGCCGCTTGTGTAATTAAATTATGCGCCTGGATGCGCTGAATCAATTTGGCGTGTCCGGACACTACGCATGCGCGCGATTCGGATCATGTCGAGCGGTCGGGTTGCCGCGCGCCGTACCATCGACTCGCGCCCACATCGGGTGAGCGATGGAGCGGCCTTGACCGCCGCTACGGAACCTCTGCACAAGGCTCTGCGGTCGCCCTGAGCGCAGCGCATGGGTCCCGGATCCGGGGTTCTTCGCTGCGCTCAGAATGACAACCTAACTTGTGCAGAGGTTCCCTAGGCCGCCTTGGCCGGTACGGGCTGATGATAGTCGCGGATTTCCTTGATTTTGCCGTCCATGATTTCCATTACTTCCGCGCCGATCGCCTCAACTTTGCCTTTTGAACTCGTGCCATGAAAGAGCGACTCGGCCACCCCGTGACCGCTGTTGCCCGTGCACACACGCAGTTCGCAATGCCCGTCGGGAAACACCGCGAATTCGGTCTCGTATGAGCGCCGAACCTCCGCGCGGCCCACGCACCGCTTGCCCGTAGGGCCAACGATGACCGGTTCTTCGTGATAGCAGGCCATCACGCCTTCGATGTCGTGGCGGTTGAATGCGTCGAAATAACGTTTGATCAGTTGTTCCTCGGGCGTCATGTTTCTAGCCTCCTAGTCTGATTCTGGATAGCGCGCCAGCGATTTAAGATACCAGCATTCGTCAGCAGCCTTGCCCAGCGATCGAAATCGAATGCCCGGCGTTGCGCAACGGCACGATGATCAGAAACCCGGCGACCGCCGTCGCCCCAGCCAGCGCTAGCGCCCAAGTATAGCCGCCGGTGCGATCAATGACGAAGCCGGCCAGGGGGGGACCGGCCAGCGCGCTGATCGCCGAGCTGGTGTAGAGCGCCCCGATCAGCGCGCCGAGGCCCGGCACGCCGAACAGCTCGGCGACCACCGCCGGCGACAGCGCGATCATCGCGCCATACGCCGCGCCCATCACCAGCGCGAACACCGCGAGCGCGGCGTACGAATGCGCCACCATCCACAGGCCGTAGCTCAGGCCGAGGATTAGCATGCTCAATTTGTAGAGCGGGATAATCCCGGCGCGATCGGCGATCGTGCCGATACCGAGGCGCCCAGCCACGCTGGCCGCGCCGACCACGCCCACCAATGCGGCAGCGGCGACCTGACTGGCACCGCGGCCGTGGGCAAAGTCGGGCAAGTAGACAAACGGCATGTAAATCGCCACCGACGAGAGGACGCCCGCCGCATAGAGCATCGCGAACTCCGGCGTGCGCATCGCAGCCGTCAGGTGCATCGGCGCGACCGCGGGCGTCATATGCGCGGGCGGCGCCTCAATGATCAGCGCGCATCCAAGCAGCCCGAGCGCGCTCGCCACACCCAGGATCGCGTACGACTCGCGCCAGCCGAGATGCACGATCAGGGCGGCGGCGATCGGCGCGACCACCAGCGTGCCGCCACCCACGCCTGACACCGCGATACCGAGCGCGGTCGTGCGCCGTTTGATGAACCATCCGCTGACCACCGCGAGCATCGGCACGTACACGCAGGCGACGCCGACGCCGACGCCCAGGCCGTAGGCGACGCAGCCCAGCCACAGGCTGCCGGCCATCGAGGTTGCGACGAGGCCCGCGCCCATCGCAAACGCACCGGTGATCACGATCGGCCGCGGGCCGAAGCGATCGGCCAGATGGCCGCCGGCGAGGCCGAGCAGATTGTAGATGCAGGCGGTGATCGAGAAGACCGCCGAGGTATGCGCCCGGCTCTGGCCGAACTCCGCGGCCATCGGCTTGAAGAAGGCGCCGAAGCTGTAGACCACGCCGAAAATCGTGAAGCAACTGAAAAAGGCGGTCGCCGCCATCAGCCACGCGCGCGGCGAATCGGGCAGCGCCCGCACCGCCGCTTGCGGTCCGCGTATTCCGAGCGCTTGAACGCGGTTGTCGGCTCCGTCCATTTCAGGCTAATCCCTATGCGCGGCGCTTATCGCGCGTACCAGGAGGCGAATGCGCCAAACCATATGGAGTAGACTACGCGACTGCAAGCCGCCGGCTCGCGATGGGCGTCAGGATCGGCGGGCGCGGCCGATTGCGTCCAGCGCGCGGATCGCTGCTGTCGCGCGGATCGCGGCCAGCGCGCACGTGGCGTCAGCATCACGATGAGCTATTGCACGATCGCCCCCGGCCATCCGCTGCACGGACCGTATCACGATCGCGAGTACGGCTTTCCGGTGCGCGACGAACGGGTATTGTTCGAGCGCCTGGTGCTCGAGATCAATCAGGCGGGCCTGTCGTGGCTGACGATTCTGGCCAAGCGGGCGAATTTCCGCGCGGCCTATGGCGACTTCGACGTCGCCACGGTCGCGGCATACGACGCGCGCGATCGCGCGCGGCTGCTGGCCGACGCCGGCATCGTGCGCAACCGGCTCAAGGTTGACGCGGCGATCGAAAACGCCCGGCGCCTGGTCGCGCTGCGCCACACCGACGGATCGTTCGCCGCCTGGCTCGACGCGCACCATCCGCTCGACAAGCCCGCCTGGGTCAAGCTGTTCAAGCATACGTTCACCTTCACCGGTGGCGAGATCACCGGCGAATTTCTGCTCAGCACCGGCTATCTGCCGGGCGCGCATGACGCCGACTGTCCGGTCTATCGCAAGATCGCACGCCTCAAGCCGCCGTGGCTGCGCGCGAAATGATCCCTGCTGGCGCCATGACGAACGCCCTGGGCGAATGCCTTAGGGAACCTCTGCACAAGTTAGGTTGTCATTCTGAGCGCAGCGAAGAATCCCG
>JADMIL010000097.1 GCA_015478645.1 Candidatus Binataceae bacterium | reverse complement strand
CTAGAGCATTTTCAGCCTCGCTGTCCGTAGCCTGCGTGTGCGAGATAGTTGGCGCATTCGCTGGGTGCGAGTTTGCTGAGCGTGAGCGCCACGTCGCGGTAGAGTGCCTGGCGCGATCGCGGCGCAAGGCGACGCAGAGCGGCTTTGAGCTTGGCGAAGAATTGCTCGATCGGGTTGAGGTCCGGAGAATAGGCCGGCAGGAACATGATAGTCGCGCCGCGGGCCTCGATCGCCTCGCGCACGCCGGCCACCTTGTGGCTACTGAGATTGTCGGCCACCACGATGTCACCCGGCGCCAGCGTTGGCGCAAGCGCCTGCTCGACCCAGGCGCGGAACATCGCCCCGTCGATCGCGCCGTCGACGACCAGGGGCGCGACAATCCGGTCGTGGCGCAGGCCGGCCAGGAAGGTGGTGGTCTGCCAATGGCCGTGCGGCACGCGCCCGATCAACCGCTCGCCACGCGGCGCCCAGCCGACCAGCCGTGCCATGTTGGTCTTCATCCAGGTTTCGTCGAGAAAGATCAGCCGGCGGACATCGAGCTTGGCCTGCAGCTCGGCCCAGAGCTGGCGCGCCGCGGCGACGTCCTGGCGCGCTCGTTCGCTCGCCTCGACGGTCTTTTTTTCAGCGTCAGGCCAAGCCGCCGGACCGTGTTCCACATCGTGCCGATGCTGACCGAAACACCCATAGACCGCGCCAGCCAGGCGCGCAGGTCTTCCAACGTCCCGTCCGACTGCTCACGCACGCGTCGCCGGATGGCATCGTCATGCTCCGCCAGCCGTCGCGGCCGGGCAAAGCTGACCGGCCCGGCCGTCATCCGGCCATCCCGGTCTCGGCGCTGGCGCGCCTTGACGACATAGGAAACGCTGACCTCGAGGCGATCGGCGACCTCGCGCGCGCTCTCGCCGTCGGCCGCCAGCACTCGGTCGCGCAAATCCCGCGAGTAGGCCTGTCCACGCCGCCACGCCATCACTGCCTCCGGAACTTGCCGGAACCTGATGAATCACATCACACGGCCGCGCCGGAAGCCCCTTCTCGCGATTCCACTCGGAATGTGAATGCTCTAG
>JADMIL010000015.1 GCA_015478645.1 Candidatus Binataceae bacterium | reverse complement strand
GATTCTTCGCTGCGCTCAGAATGACAACCTAACTTGTGCAGAGGTTCCCTAGCCGCCGGCCGCGTGCGAGGCCACGATCGCCGCATCTCCGCGCAACGAAAAAGAGCCGCGGACCTGATGGCCCGCGGCTCCCGGAAAATCACCCTCAGTAAATGGCTACTGGTTGATTTGCGTCAGACGCACCTGGCGCCGCTGCAAATAGCCGTCCTGCACCGCGCCGTAGAGATCGATCGCGTAGCGATCGACATCCTCGAACAGGTCGAGATGCAGGGAGCGATAGTTAACCGCTTCAATTGCCACCTTACCCGCATCGGTCGGCAGCCAGATGTACCATGGCACGAAGTAGGATAACGGCCACATTGCGCTGTCGGCGGCGAACCCGACCGTGTCGCGCACGGTCGACGGTCCGAGCACCGGCCAGACGATGTAAGCGCCCTGGCCAACGCCGTAATGGCCGAGCGTCAGACCGCCGTCGTTGTTGTGCTGCTTGAGTCCGAACCAGTCGTCGGCGACGTCGAAGAAGCCGCCCACGCCGAGCGTGCTGTTGATCCCGAAGCGCGCCAGTTCCCCACCCGCATCGGCCATCTTGAGCTGGAACAGGTTGTTGGCAAAGCGCGGTATGAAATTGACGTTATCGAAGAAATTGCCCACACTTACGCGGGCCGGCTTGGGCAGCACAAAGGCGTAGCCGCTGGCCACCGGATGCAGCACGTACTTGTCGAGCTTGAGGTTGAACCAGAACATCTTCTCGTTGAATGGTGCCAGCGGATCGCCATAGGTCTGCGCATAGGCGCCCGGTGGTCCGGGCGGCGGCGGAGCCTGGTCCGCGCTGAACGCCGGAGCCGTCATCAGGCTCATCGCCAACACCAAGGTCACGAAAATGGTCTTCAACTGAAATCCTCCCACCGGCCGCCGGTTATCGCCGACTTACGGCGCAGACTTTAGCGTGGATCAAGTCGGTTGTCATGCTCTGATGAGAGCAATTTTGCCTTAGCCAAGAGTGCCTATCGCCAGCCAGCAGCACTCTCCTAATCGTTAATTGCCACCCAACTGGGATGCCAACTGCTGCTGCTTGGCGCGCAAATCGGCGATCAATTGGTTGAAGCCTTTTTCGTTGATTACGCGATTAAACTGGTTGCGGTAGTTCGAGATGATGCTGATCGCGTCGACCGTAACGTCGTAAATCTTCCACGAATCGTTCTTTTGCAGCAGCAGATAGTTGATCGCAATCGCGTTCTTGCCCGGCTGCACGAGCGTGCTGTCGATCTGGGTATAGCCGGGGCCGAGCTGAGTCTGACCGCTGAACTGGACCTGCTGGCCGGAATAGTCCTGAATCTTGCTCAGGTAGGCGTCTTCGATGAAGGCGGTGAAAAGCTGGGTGAACTCGGTGCGCTGGGCGGGCGTGATACTGCGCCAGTTGTAGCCCAGGGCCGAACGTGACATCTCGGTGAAATCGAAGCTCGACTCGATTGCGGCGCGCAGTTCCCGCCGACGCTGGGTCACCGGGACGGCTTTGTTGGCCATGATCGCGATCGCGCGGTTAACCATCGATTGCGCGACGCCCAACGGCGTGCTGCCGGGATCGGCCATCACGGGGGCCGGGACCAACGCGCCGGAGGCCGCGAGCATCAAGAGCAGAGCGGCCAGCGCACGCGCTAGCGGGCCGTGAATTCCGCGCCGCGCGCCGCCAGCAGGATTGGCCAGTGCGGGCGTAACCATCGTGTCGAGTTGCAATGGAATCATTTAATCCTTACTTCTTTCCGCCGCCGGCCCCGCCGGTTGGCGAGCCGCCGCTCGCGGCTGGACTGGGGACGGCGTCGCCGGTATCTGAGCCGCTGCTGGCGCCTGAACTGGCGCTTTTGCTGCCGGAGCCCATGTTGTTGATCAGACTGCCGATCGCGTTTTCGAGCACAAATGCCGACTGGGTATTGACAATAGTGCCGCCTTCTTTGAGATCGTCACCGGAGCCGAGCTGGATCGAGACGAACTTGTCGCCAATCAGACCGCTGGTCAGGACCGAGGCGATCGCGTCGCTGTCGACCCCGACGCCCTGATTGATCCGCAAGGACACGTGGGCGCGATTATTTGCGAGCGTGATCGCGGAGACGCGGCCGATATTGACGCCGGCGATCTCGACGCGATCGTTATTGCGCAGCCCGGCGATATTGTCGAAGTTCGCATAGACCGTGTAGCTCGGCGCGGGAAACAGCGCGACGTTGCCCAAGCGCACGGACAGGTAGCCCAGCGCCAGGATGCCCATCAGGGTGAAGACCCCGACAATAAGCTGTGTAGTTCGACTCGCGTACATAGGCCGCTAACTCGCGACCGCCGCCGGCGGTCCATCGATTCCCGACGCTTTGCCGGCCAGGAACAGTTCAAACTTTTCGTTGTGCGCCGCCATCACCTGTTCCACCGGTCCGTTAATCTCCATTTTGCCGCCGTGCATGAACGCGATTCGGTCCGAGTACTCGAACACCGCGGGGACGTCATGGCTGACCATCACCGCGGTCAGGTCGAACTGGCGCTGGGTCGCGCGCACCAATTCGTGAATCTGATGAGTGCGAGTCGGATCGAGACCGGTCGTCGGCTCGTCGAGCATGAGGATTTTCGGCCGCCGGATCAAGGCGCGGGCCAGCGCCGCGCGCTTTTGCATACCACCGCTCATCTCGGAGGGGAACTTGTTCTCCATGCCCTGCAGGCCGACCGCCTTGAGCGTCTCGGCGACCCGGTCGGCGATTTCGCCGCGGCCGAGCGCGGTCAACTCGACCAGCGGAAAGGCTACGTTCTGGAACACGGTCATCGAATCGAACAGCGCGCCGGCCTGAAAGAGCATCCCAAACTTCTCGCGCACTTCGTCGCGCTCGCGTTCGCCGATCTTCGTCACCTCGAGGCCATCGATGACGATCGAGCCGGTGTCGGGGCGCAGCAACATGTTGAGGTGCTTGAGCAGGACCGTCTTGCCGCATCCGCTAGGCCCGGCGATGGTCGTGATTTCGCCGCGCGGACAGGCGAGGTCGACGCCATTGAGCACCTGCTGGCGCCCGAAACGCCGGCGTAGATTGCGCACGACGATAGCGGCGTCGCCCGCGCCGTTGTTGTTGATGGTCGCTTCCATGATGCTCGTTAAGCTTGCGATTCTTACAAAAGAATCGACGTCAGAAAATAGTCGGACATCAGGATCAGCACGCTCGACAGCACCACCGCGTTGGTGGTGGCGCGGCTGACGCCGGTCGCCATGCGCTCGGCGTTATAGCCCTTGTAACAGCATACCCACATCACGACGACGCCGAAGACCAGCGCCTTGTAGATGCCGGTGGCGATATCGTGGCCGCCCATGTTCTGGCGGATACCGTTGATGAACGGACCGCCCGGCGCACCCATCAGACCGACCCCGACCACCCATCCGCCCCAAATGCCGATGACGTCGAAGAGGCCGGTCAGGAGCGGAAAGCTGATCACGCCGGCCAGCACGCGCGGTGAGACCAGATACTGGATCGGATTGATCGCCATCACGCTGAGCGCATCGATCTGCTCGGTCGATTGCATCGAGCCGAGCTCGGCCGCCATCGCGGAGCCGGCCCGCGCGGTGATCATCAGGGCGGTCAGCACCGGCCCGAGTTCGCGCACCAGGACCAGGGCAACCACCGTACCGAGCGCGCCTTCGGAGCCGAAGCGGCGCAGCGTGTTGTAGCCTTGCAGGCCGAGCACCATCCCGGTGAACAGGCCGATGAGCGCGACCAGGAAGAACGACTCCGCGCCAATCGAGCGCAACTGGCGGATGGTCAGGCGGAACTTGTACGGCGGCCGTACGACGCAGAACAGGGCCTGGGCCAGGAACACCACAAAATCGCCCAGCGCCGCGACCCGGTCGATCACGACTGCGCCGAGGCGCTCGATCATCGTCACGATTGATACCGCAATTGATTCAATTAGCCGTGAACCATGCCCAGCCGGGCAAGATGGTTGAAGGTGTGAGTCATACTGGGCGAGCGCGCGAACTCGATCAAGTCACTGGCCAGATCGAGATCGAGCGCCGGACGGGCCAGCGGCACGATCGCGCATTCGACGCCGTGCGTGCGGCAATCCTCGCGATGGCGGGTGAGGCTCTGGCTGCCGAAGTGTGTGGCGATAATAGCCGGCGGCCGGCGCACGATCAGATTGGTCCCGGAGCAATCGCGCGAGGGCACCAGCACGACGCCGTTGCCGCTCCCGGGCAGCGCGGCGAGCGCGGCGTCGATATCCTCGCTGGCGACCAGCGGAATATCCGACAGCACGGTGCATACAGTCGTGACGCCGCGCGCGATGAGCAGCTCGGTGGCGAGGCGCACGGCGACGTTGAGGCCGCGCGGATATTCCTCATCGATCGTCAGCGCGCCGCCCGCCCGCGCCATCTCGAGCAGCGTCGGGTCGGAACTCACGACGGCGACCAGGTCCGGCCGGCGCGCGCCGAGTGCGGCGGCGAGCACGTCGCGATACATCGCGCAGGCCAACGCGCTACGTTCGGCGGCGGCAGGCAGCGCCGGGGCCAGACGTGTCTTGGCAAACGCAAGTTGCTTGGCGGCTATGAGCACGGCGCGCACGGCGTTCCTTATAACGCACGCCGCGCGCCACGCCAACTGTTTTTTGCGGCGGCCGCGCGGCAGGTCGGCTTGACAGCCCCGGCCGAGCGGCGAAACATTAAGGGGTCCGGCCTGAGCGATCGGTGGGGGTGAGCTTACAGGTTCCGGCGCACGATTGATCCATCGATCCAGCCTACTCACACATCCTTCGTCATTCCAGGAGCCATCTATGCAATGGACCGAACAGCTCAGCGCCAAACCTCGCTTGACCCCGTCATCCCGCTTTACCGCACGCGCCAGGCTGCTTCCCGCAATAATCGCGATCGGCGTCGTGACCACGCTGGCGGCGGCCGGATGCGAGCATAAATCGGTCGACGACGAGCTGGCGGCGGGCGATCAGGCGATGCAGCACACCAAGCTGGCCGATGCCGAGACCGACTATCAGCAAGCCGCCACGATGGCGCCGTCGGACCCGCGTCCGCACGTCGCGCTGGGCAATCTCTACGTTTTCGAGCAGAAGCCGGCCGCCGCCGAGAGCGAGTACATGAAGGTGCTGGACTTCGAACCGCATAACGCCCGGGCACATACCGCACTCGGCAACATTTATAGCGCGCAGTCGGATCTGGGCAAGGCGGAGGAGCAATATCGGGCGGCGGTCGCACTCGATCCGACCAACGTGGCGTATCGCATCAATTTAGGCGGGCTGCTGCAAAAGGCCGGCAAACTCGGCGTCGCCGAAGCCGAATTGCGCACCGCCACCGGGCTTGCGCCGAAGGACGCCCACGCCCATCTGGCGCTGGCCAACCTGTATAGCGCGGAGCCCGATCGCGGGGCCGACGCGGCCACCGAATTTGCCGCCGTCAAGGAACTCGATCCGAGCCTGATGCCGGGTGCGGCCAGCGCTCCACCACCGCCCGCCGGTGAACCGTCACCGGCCGCCGAGGCCGCGCCACCCGCCGCACCGGTGGAGAGCGCCGCGCCCGCGGGCGCGCCGCCGGCCGCCGCGACGGCTCCGGTGCGCCCGGTGAACCGCAAGTTCCTGTTGACCCACAACTCGCCGGTCTTTGCGACCGCCTCCAACACGGCGACCACGGTCGCGCAGGTGCATCGCGGAAAATTCGTCCATGTGACGGGGATCACCGGTGACTGGCTGCGGATTCAGATGAGGAACGGCACGGTCGGCTTTATTCCGGTGAACGCGGCCGAGTGACCGGCGGCGTCACGCGCCGCAACCGCCTCCGTGCGGCCGCCATCGCGGCCGCGCGGAGCGACAATAATCAAATCCGAGGTGGAATCCGATGGCTAATCTGCGGACCAGCGAAGCGGAAGTCAGCTATCCGGGCAAGGCGTGCACGCTCAAGGCCTTCACCGCTCGTCCAGCGGCGGAAGTTGGCGCGCGTCCCGCCGTGATCGTGGTGCACGAATGGTGGGGGCTCGACGAACATATCCAGGGCGTGACGCGGCGTTTTGCGGCCGAAGGCTACTTTGCCGTGGCCCCCGACCTGTATTCGCGCCAGGGCCATAAGGTCACCGTCGATCCCAATGTCGCCGGCGAACTAATGGGCGGCCTCGCGATGGCCGACGGGATCGACGACCTGCTGAGCACGATCGGATGGATCAAGGCGCAGCCCGCCGCCAACGGCGCGCGCATCGGCGTGACCGGCTTCTGCATGGGCGGCAGCTACGCGACGCTGCTGCCCTGCGTCAGCGCGGAAATCAAGGCGGCGGCGCCGTTTTACGGCGAGATCCCGGCCGACAGCGAACTTGCGAAGCTCGCCTGTCCGATGTTTTACGCCTACGGCGAGAACGACGGATGGATTCAACGCGCGGACGTCGATCGGCTCGCCGCAACCCTCAAGCGGCTCGGCAAGCCGGGCGAGGTCAAGGTCTACCCCGGATGCTCGCATGGCTTTTTCAACGATTCGCACGCTGACATCTATAGCGCCGCCGACGCGCACGATGCGTGGTCGCGCATGAATAAGCTATTCGCCGCGACGCTCAAGGGCTGACGCGCCGGCGGAGCGCATAGCGCGCGCCTCCCGGCGCGCGGGCCAGGCGAATGGCGCATTGCGCACCAGCGCATCCGGCGATCACACGCGGCGATTAACTTGACGTGGCATCGCCGTGCCTCCTGATCGTTACATCGGGAAGCAAAAGCTCTCCTTATGGCACGCGGTTGATTCGGCCTGACGCCGCCGATACGCTCTGAAACTCGCGCGGATTCGCAATCGCCGCCCCCCGGGAAGCATCCCGCCAAAGAGCCCCATGTCGCACCTGAGCGAAACCCAGGTTCTGCGCTTCCTGACGCAATTCGCCCTGCTCTTTTTGAGCGCGCGAATTCTGGCCGACGTGATGAAGCGGATGGGCCAGGCGACGGTAATTGGAGAACTGCTCGCCGGGATCCTGCTCGGCCCGACCCTGTTCGGCCATTTCGCGCCCGAACTGCACCTCATCGTTTTCCCGCCCGACGCGCTCGCGGACCATCTGATCGAGGCGGTCGCATGGATCGGCGTGATCATGCTGCTGCTCTACACCGGCCTCGAGACTGATCTCGAAATCCTGGCCGACGTCGGGCGCGGCGCGTTCACCGTCTCATGGCTGGGCATCGTGGTGCCGTGGATCTCCGGCTTTATGCTCGGCTGGTATCTGCCGGTCAGCTACCTGGCAAATCCCGGCCATCGGCTGATCTTCAGCCTGTTCATGGCGGTCGCGATGTCGATCTCGGCGGTGCCGGTGATCGCGAAAATTCTCATCGACCTCGATCTGATGCGGCGCAATATCGGCCTGCTGATCCTCGCCGCCGGCATTCTCGACGACACCGTCGGCTGGCTGATGCTCTCGGTGGTCGCCGGTCTCGCCCTGCACGGCACGATCGATCTGAAATCGCTCGGCTCGATCCTGCTGGCGGTCGCCGCCTTTGCCGGCTTCTGCTACTTCGTCGGCGCCAACCTGGTGGTGCGCCTGATGCGCTGGGTTGACGACCGCGCCCTGGCCGAGCATGCCGGCATGAGCACGATGGTTGGCCTGGCGATGGTCTGCGCGATCGTCACGCAGGCGATCGGCATTCACGCGGTCTTCGGCGCGTTCGTCGCGGGCGTGATGCTCGGGCGGTCGGCGCGCGTGCGGCGGGCCGACCGGGCGGAGCTCGAAGCGGCGACTACCGGGGTCTTCGCGCCGATCTTCTTCGCCTACTCGGGTCTCAAGGCCGACCTCTTCGCGCTGCACGGCGTCGGTGTGCTCGGGCTGGTGCTCGGTGTGGCGATTATCGGCAAGCTGATCGGATGCACCGCCGGGGCGCGGCTCCACGGGCTCAAAATGCGCGAGTCGCTGGCGGTCGCGGCGGGCATGAATGCGCGCGGCGGGATGGAGATTATCGTTGCGCTGATCGGGCTCAACCTGGGCGTACTGAGCCCACAGATGTACTCGATTATCGTGATTGTCGCGATCGTCACCTCGCTCATCACGCCGCCGATGCTGACCTGGCTGCTCGCCGGCATCGCACCGGAGGCGGCCGAGGTCGCACGCCTTGAGCGCGAGAAATTCATGGCCCGCGTGCCGTTCGTCAAGGCCGGCACCAAGCTGCTGGTGCTGAGCGGGGGCGGACCGCACGCGCAACTCGCGGCCCATCTGGCGGCGGCGCTGGGTAATCATCCCGACGCCAGCATCACGGTGTTTCGCGCTCTCGGCAACGACCCGGCCGGCACCGACGGGCGCGTCGCCCGCGACCTCGCGGTGATCCGATCGATCGCCGAGATGGGCGGCGCGCGCAACCTGCTCGAGCGCACGGTGGTGGCCGAATCGATCGCCGAGGCGATTATCAAGGAGAGCGCGCGCGGCTACGACGCGATCTTCGCCGGCGCGTCACCGGCCGAGGGCGACCTGGCGATGGGCGGCGACCTGCTGCGCGAACTCGCCAGCCACACCGCCGTGCCGCTGATCATCGTGCGCAACGTCGGCACCGCGATGCCGCTGCGCAAGGTGCTCGCACCGACTACCGGCGCGCAATTCTCGCGCCTCGGCGCCACCCTCGCGATGCTTTACGCGCACGCCACCAGCGCGCAGATGACCTCGCTCTACGTCAGCGAAAATCCGGTGCTCTCGCTGCGCGGTTTCTACCGGCGCCGCGGACAGCCCGAAGACGGCGGGCTCATCGCGCAGGAGGTCGCGCGCCTGGGCGCGCATATCGACGTCCCGGTTGAGACCCGCGTGGCCGCGGGCGCCAAGCCGGAGAACGTGATCCTGGCGGCGGTCGAACGCGAAAATTTCGATCTGCTGGTGATGGGCGTGATGTTTCGTCCGTCCGAAGGGCGGCTCTACTTCGGCCCCAAGGTCGACCACATCCTGCGCAACGTGCGCTGCGCGGTGGCCGTGGTGGTCACGCCGGAAGCCGCGCCGCGCGACTAAGCGCGCCTGTGCCGGGCGCGGGCCGGCGCCCGTCGGCGCTAGGAAACCTCTGCACAAGGCTCCGCTGCCACCCTGAGCGCAGCGCATGGGTCCCGGATCCGGGATTCTTCGCGGCGCTCAGAATGACAACCTAACTTGTGCAGAGGTTCCCTAGTCCTCGAAGGGCTGCGCGTATTCGACCAGCACGCCGCGCGTCGCCTTGGGATGGAGAAAGCAGATCATTCCGGCCAGCCCCGGCCGCGGCTTTTGATCGATGAGCTGGATACCCTTGGCCCTGGCGCCGGCCAGCTCGCGCTCGACGTCCTCGGTCGCGAAGCATACGTGATGCAATCCGCCGCCGCGCCGCGCCAGGAATTTGCCCACGCCGTTATCCGGGCTGAGCGGTTCGAGCAGTTCGATTTCGCTCTCGCCGACCTTAAGCAGCGCCGCCTTCACCCCCTGATCGAGAATCGTCGCGCGCTTCGTCAGATGCATGCCGAGCACGCCCTGCCATAGCGCGAGCGCCCGCTCGAGGTCGGGCACCACCACGCCCACATGATGGATCTTCTTGAGCATCGTCAGCCTTCCGTATGCTTGGGGCAGAGTTTGCGCTGCAAGGTGCCCCATTGTTCTTTCATCCCGGGCGAACCCAGGTTGGGATGCTCGCTGCGGGTCACGGCCAGCTTGTCGCAGGCGCTGGCGACATTGCCCTGCTCGGCGAAAATCTCGGCCATGTTGTACTTGGATTCGTAGAACAGGCTGTCGGACTCCGCCGCGAGCGATTCGACGCGGCTCCAGCGGTCGAGCGCGTCCTTGTAGTCCTTATGCATCTGCGCGATCCGCGCGAGGCCGGCGTTGGCGTCGGGCGATCCCGGGTCGGCGGCCGCAACCTGGGTGAACGTCGCGGCGGCGCGATCGGTCTCGCCCAGCGCGAGGTAGGCCTGGCCCAGAAGCGACAGCGTCCCGGTCAGGTTCTTGACCGGAATCTTGCCCTCGGCGGCCTGCCGCGCAAAATACTCATAGGTCGTCGCGGTCAGCCGCGCTTCGGCCAGGTAGCCGGTCTGGTCGCCGGCCGCCTGCCGGGCCTGCGCGCTCTTCCAGAACTCCAGACCGACGCCCTTGATGTAATCGTTGCGGGCCGGATTGGCGGCGTCATGCGCGACCAGCGTGGCGACCGTGGCGGCCAGCGCCGGGTACTGTCCGGTGCGGTTGAGCGCGATCAGCCGCCATTGGAAGATCTCGTCGAACTTCGCGCTCATCGCCGGATACTGCGCCTCGTAGTTATCGAGCAGCGCCGCGACGGTCCGATAGTCGACGGCCGGCTCATGCTCGAGCAGCGTCACGAGCATGAAGATCGCGCGCCCGCGGCTGTCGCGCAGCGCCTTGCGCTGGGATTGCGGCGCGAGGCGCTCGGCGCCGGGCTCCATGCGGATCGCGTCGTTGAGGGCGGCGATCGCCTTTTGCTTCAAGGCCTCGCGGGCGGCGCTGTTCTGCACCGCCGGCGGGGCCGGCGCCGGTGCCTTGCCGCCGGCCCCCGCCGCCGGGGTGATCGCGCGATAGTAGCATTCGGCGGCGTTGTAGCGCGCCGTAAACGCGTAGTTGGAATTACCGCCAACCTGTTCGTATTGGGCCGCCGCCTGCGCGTACGCGCCCTTGCGCTGGTACATCTCGGCCAGCCGAAAGCGCGGCTCGAAGGCGTACTGGCCGTGCGGATAATTGTTGAGGTAGTCGTTGGCCGCGGCGGCCCAGCGGCTTTCGAGTTCGGCGCTGCGCATCCCGCCGCGCTCCCATTCAAGGCGCGGGATTTTATAGAGCATGTACGAGGCCCATTGCGCGTCGGGGTTCGACGGCTGCCGGGCGATCGCGTGCGCCACCTGCTCGACCATGTCGAGGCGCCCGCTCAGATAGAAAAGATCCGCCGCATACTTCCACGCCTTGGGATAGGCGCCGCTGCGCGCGGCCGCGAAATAGGCGTTGGCCGCCGGCAGAATCTCATGCTTGTAGTAGAGCACGTTGGCCAGCAGCCAGTTCTCGAAGGGGTCGCTGGAATTGCCGAACTCGGCGATCGGATCGTGCAGCGTGTCGCCCGCCGTCGCCACTACGACCGCCCAGTCGTCGCGATTGTTCTGGCGGTCGCGGGCATACGCGACGATCGCCCGATGCATCGCGGCGCGCTTGGCCGGGTCGCTCGCGGCCGCCTCCTGCCGGAACATCTCGCGCAGATGGAGCATCTCGAGCCCCGACTTCTGTGCGCCGGTAGCGCCGTGGGACAGCCGCGCCGACAGCCCCTGCGCCTGATCGAGTTTGCCCATCGCGGCGTACGTCGTGGCGAGGCCCTGTTCGGCGGCGCGATATTGCCGCGTGTCGGGACCGGCCTCCATGATGCGCTTGAAGTCGGCCACCGCCTGCGCGTATTCGCCGTGCTGGTACTTGCCCAGCTCGCGCTCGGCAAAGGCGCGGCCGAGCATGTTCTCGCGCACCAGCTCCGGATTGATAATGATCAGGGTGCTGTTGGTGAATCCGTCGACCGCTTCGTTGAGCAGGCGGCGCGCCGTGCCCGGCTCGTCGCCGTAGAGTCCCGCGCCGGTGAAGCGCAGCCACGACAGCGGGTAGAGCGCGCGCAGGGCGAGCTGTTCGGGCTGGTCGTAATCGCAGGTGCCGCCGCTGTCGAGCTTCTGGATGCAGGCGTCTTTGCGCGCCTGATAGGTCGTGTACATCCGGTTGAGCAGATCCTCCAGGCGGTCGTAGGTGCCGAGCAGCGCGCTGGTCGATCGCGCGCCGTCGGCGATCCGCGCGAAGTCGGACTCGGCCTCGTCGAGCTGGCTAATCGCCGCGCTGGCGGCCGCCGGATCGGTCATCCCGGCGTCGACCTGCGGCTCGATCGACTCGAGCCGCCGGTTCAATTCGCCGAGGCTTTGAGCCGACGCGCGGCCCCCAAGCGCAACGCACACCCCCACCGCCAACACGATCACGAGCGCCGACCGGCGCAGTTCCCTCACTGGCCTAATTGACACAAACGGTGTCCCCTGTTCGCGCGCCGCGGAATTTCGCCCGGCACCATTCCCCGAAAGCGCCGCCAGTTAAGGATAACCGACCATCCGCGGTCAAGGGAACGGGATTGCGCGCGCCGCTTCGACCACCGCGCCGAGCGCCGCGGCGTGCGCCGTGCGCCCGCAGATCGTGAGCCGCGCCGGCGCTTCGCGATCGATCAGGATCGCCGCGATACCGGCCGCTTCGGCCCCCGCGATATCCAGATGGAGCGAGTCGCCGACGTGCAGCGCCTCACCCGCCGCGACGCCCTGGCGCTCAAGCGCCGTACGAAAAATCTCCCGCGCCGGCTTGGCCCATCCGGCCTCCGACGAGATCGTCACGCTGTCGAAGTATGGACCGAGCCCGAGGCCGTCGAGAATCCCGCGGACGCGGTAGTCGAAATTCGAGATGACGCCCAGCGCGTAGCCGGCCTGCTTGAGCCGGGCCAGCGTCGGCGCGGCCTCCGGGTCGGCCTGCCAGTTGGCGGGATCGGCGAAATAATCGAAAAGCGCCTCGAAGTAGGCGTCGAAGTCGGTGAACTCGCCCAGCCCGGCGAAACTCGCACGGACCACGCCGCGCCACCATTCGCGCTCCATCCGGCGCAATTCGGCGCCGCGATAGCCCGGACCGAAGGCCAGCCCCGGCGTCTCGGCGAAGGCCCGCCGAAAGGCCGCGCTGACCGCCGCCGCGCTGGTCTCGACGCCAAAGCCCCGCGCCACCCGCGCATAGCTCTCGCCGATCGGCTCGCGCGGATCGAACAGCGTGCCCGCCGCGTCGAAGAAGACTGCCCGCAACATCGCGCGCGCCCTACTCGCGGCCCGCCGCGGGACCGCCCAGGCCGTCCCAGACCTGCACCAGCGTGCCCATCGCGGATTGCGGTGAAATAAAGAACTGGCGCTCGCCGCGCCAGTTGGTCTCGAGCCCGACCAGCCGCACGCCGTCGGCCTTGAGACGGCCGGCAATCGCCTCGAAGTCGCGCACATCAATCGTCACGTGATGCATCCCCTCGCCGTAGCGGTCGACAAAGCGCCGCACGAAGTCGTCCTCGAGATTGGGCCCCGGGCTCTGCAAAAATTCCAGCTTGAAGCCGGCCACGTCCAGATGGGCGAGCACGAAGTTGCCCTGCGACGAGCTGCGCATCGGGTAGTTCACCACCTCGGCCGGAAAATAGCGCCGGAAGAATTCCATCGCCGGCCCGATCTCGCGCACCGCGATCGCGACGTGGTCGAAGCGCGCGCGGCCGTCGTCGGCAGGCCGCGGCGTGGGCGCATCGTAATCGATCGGCTGCCACAACTGGATCAGCACGCCAAAGGCGGCGCGCGGCGAAATGAAGCAGGTCTTCTGACCGTCGGGAAAGGTATGCTCGTCGGCCACCCGCACGCCGTCGGCCTTGAGCGCCGCGATCATCGGATCGATCCGATCGACCTCGTATGACAAATGATGCAGCCCCTCGCCGTGGCGCGCGATAAACCGCGTGATAAAGCTCTCGCGGCCGGGCAACTCCTCGATAAATTCGAGCGCCGTGCCGCCGAGGTAAATATCCTGCCACTGGAAGCCGCCCTGGGCCTGCTCGCTCAGCTCCCTCGCATGGCGCGGACGGGTTGGGAAGTAGCGCTCGAAGAATGCCACGCCGCGATCGATCGATGCCACCGCGATCGAGACGTGATCGAAGCGCATGCGCACGCCGCTCACTGGACTCATCTGTCGCGTTGCTCCCGTTTCATCCAATCGCGCCGCTCCACCAGTTCGTTTCCGTCCAATCGAATCGCCCCCGTTCGTGCGCAACCCGCGGTGCCGCGCCTCAATGCCGGTCGCCGCGCCCCGGCCCGATCCGTTCCAGCACAAAGCGCCTGAGCAGCGGACCGATACTGCGGATCACCAGCGGCCAGCCGTTGATCAGCTTGCCGGCATAGACGCCGAGCGACTGCGCCGTGCGCGACCTCCGCGGCACGTCAAAGAAACTCCAGGCGCGCCTCAAGTTTGCCGTCCGCCGCGCGCACGATTATATAGCCGCCGTCCTTGAACGGCCCGGCGTTGACGATCGTCGTCGGACCGATCGTGTCGACCGCGGCCGATTCGTGGATATGGCCCGAGAGGCAGACCTCCGGCTTGATCTCTTCGATAAAGCGGCGCGCCGCCGTGCTGCCGACCGCGCGGCCACCCGCGATCCGGTCGCAGCGGGTCGCGAACGGCGGCGTATGGCAAACCATCAGCAGTGGCCGCACGTCGCGCACCTCGTTGTAGCCGCGCATCAGCGTCGCGTAAATCTCGTCTTCGGTAAGCTCGGTCGGAGTATTGAAGGGCGTGATATTCGATCCGCCACAGCCGAAGATGGCCACGCCCTCGATCACCACGCCGCGCCCGTGGATCGCGATCCCCTGGGCCTCGAGCCACGGTGTGACCTCGCGCTTATCCAGGTTGCCCGGCAGCGCGAGCACCCGGCCGCACGCGCGGCGCACCGCGTCGATCACTTTCGCGGCGTCGTCGGGACCGCCGAAATTGGTCAAATCGCCCGAGACGATAACCAGGTCGGTGCCGCGCATCACCGCGTCCATCCGCGCGAGATTGCGCGTCGCCATGTGTACGTCGCCGAATGAAACTATCCGCATCGCATTGCCCGCCCGCCGATCCTGGACCCGGATGCCGCCGCTCAAGATAGCGTACCTTCGCGCATGCTCATAGGTCGCGCGGGGCCGCCAGCGCAATACCACGCTCCGGCCGTCGCGGACGCTCGATTGCGCGGCATCGCGCACGCTAAGCTTGGAGCGGCGTGCGCACCAGCGCGCGCGTCTCCCCCACGGAAGGCGCCGATGACCCCGCTCGACAACTTCGCATTCGTGCTCGTCTCGCCCAAAGCCTCCGGCAACGTCGGCGCGGCGGCCCGCGCGCTCAAGAACATGGGCTTCGCCGATTTACGCCTGGTCGCGCCGCGCGACTACGACCCGCGCGCCGCCGCCGCGATGGCGGTGCATGCGGACGACCTACTCGGCCGCGCCGCCATCTTTGCCGACCTCGGCGCGGCGCTGGCCGATCGCACGCTCACCGTCGGCACCACCAGCCGCCTCGACCCGTACCGGGCCGCGGCCCGCCCGCTGCGCGCCGCCGCCCCGGGCTTGATCGCAGCCGCCGGCGCCAACCGCGTCGCGCTGGTCTTCGGGCCCGAGGATTTCGGTCTGAGCAATCATGAAGTCACGCAATGCCAGCGGCTCATCACAATTCCCGCCGCGCCCGCCTACCCGTCGCTCAATCTCGCGCAGGCCGTGATGGTCACCGCGTACGAGTTGGCCATGACGGCCGGCAATTCGGTGGGCGCGCCCGCACCGACCGAAGAATTCGCCGATGCGGCGGCGGTCGAGGCGATGCACCTGCGGCTCGCCGAGGCCCTGGTCGAGATTGGATTTTTGCCCGCCGACAACCCCGGCCACATCATGCATACGCTGCGCGCGCTGATGGGCCGCGCCGGACTGCATCCGCGCGAGCTGGAAATCCTCAACGGCCTGGCGCGCCAAATCCGCTGGTTCGCCGAGGGCGGCCACGCCACACTCGCGGCCAAGCGCGCCGCCGGCCGCAAGCTGCGCTGACGCGCGCGAGTTGCGCCGACGGTCGCGGCGCAGCAATGCGATCGTGACGATCCGGGCACTGGCCGCGCCGGCCGCGCCGCGCCATAATCGAGTGACGCGGACGCATCGCACGGCGCGCGGCGAGGAACCGATGGGCGAAGTTATCCAGTTGCACGAATTCCAGTTCGAGCGCCGGCGCGCGGCGCGCCGCCCTCGCGATCAGGCTGCGGAGCGCACGAGCCTCGCCCGCGCGATCGAAATCCTGAAAGACAACCTCGCCGCGAGCGCCGCCGAATTGCGCGACGCCGCATCCGCCGATCAGGACGAACTGCTCACGCGCGTCGAGCGGCTGACCGCGATGGTGCGCTATGCGATCGCGATGGCCGGTGAGGCCGAACCGCCGGCCGGCGCCGCCGACCACGCGCGATGACCTGCGTCGTGATCTTGATTCTTGAGCCCAAGGCGAATACCAAATAGGGGTTCAGGTCCTCTCCTGCTCCCCGGTAGCTCAGTCGGTAGAGCGGACGGCTGTTAACCGTCAAGTCGCTGGTTCGAATCCGGCCCGGGGAGCCATCTTTCATCCACGGTGAATTGATCCGATGCGGCCGCGCGGCGTTGTGCAAGAGTGCACGGCAACACGCGCGACGTTGCCCGGCGGCGATGCGGCGGGATAATAAAGGCGGCGCGGACCTCGCGATCCGCGCCGCCGTCAGCTTCGCGTGGGTTGACGCTTACCCGGCGACCGTCTTGATAATCTGGATTACCGCCGGGCCAACGATCACCATAAGCATCGCGGGCAGGACAAACAGCACGAGCGGAAACAGGATCTTGATCGTGGTCTTCTGCGCCGCCTCTTCCGCGCGCAGCCGCCGCCGCGTGCGCAATGCGTCGGAACTCGCAATCAGGGCGGGCGCGATCTGCGCGCCAAGCTGCTCACTCTGAATCAGGGTCGCGGCGAGCGGCTTGATGTCTTCGACCGCGGTGCGATCCGCAAGATTACGCAGCGCCTGTCCCAGCGACGCGCCAGCCGAAATTTCCGACGCGACCAATGAGAGCTCGCGCCCGATCTCCTGCTTCTGCCGTTCGCTCTCCGTGCCGACGACTTTGATCGCCTCGAACAGTCCCAGTCCGGCCTCGACGCAAACCACCAGCAGGTCGAGCACGTCCGAGAGCTGCGTGGCGATCGCAAGCTGCCGCGTGCGCGCGCGGCGTTTCAGATAGTAGGTCGGGATAAAGGCCCCGAACAGCAACCCGATCATGCCGAACAGGATTATCGAGCCGAACGGTTTGCCCAGCAAAATCGCACCGAACGCCATCAGCAGTGCCACTGCGAGCGCCGCCATCACGCGAAACACCTGGAAGGCGTGGGCCGCACTGCTACCGATAAATCCCGCCTGGGTGAGCGTATCGCTCAGTTTTTCACCCGAGGGAGTATCCAGGTTAGGCGCCGGCACACGGGCCGAGGCCCATTTGAAGAGCATGCGCCCGAGGCTCTCGTCATGCGGTTGATCCTCGTCGAAGGCGCCCTGCGACGCGCGCATCTTGATCGCGAGATCGGCAAACCGCTCCTCGAGCACGCGATGGCTACCGTAGAGTGCGACGTAGATCGCCATCCCGCCGGCGCCGAGCAGGCAGAAGACGCTAACGGCGATAAACAGGGTCGATGACATGGCGCGAACTCCCCCCCGCAAGCCTTTAATACTTGAGCTTGAGCAGCCGGCGAATCGTGATGAATGCCAGCAGGTCCATTACGATTGCGGCCTTGAGAATTTTAAGTCCGGTCGGATCGTAAAACAGAACTCCCGCATAGCCAGGCTGCACCAGGCTGAATGCGCCGAGCACGATGATCGGCAGCAGGGCGACGATCGAGCCGCCCATCCGCGACTGAGCCGTGAGGGCGCGGATCTGCAAGCGCAGGCGCTGGCGCGTACGGACGATTTCGGCGAGCCGCCCGATAATTTTCGCCAGGCTTGAACCGACGTCATTCTGCACCTTGACCGCGATCACCAGCAGCCGCAAGTCGTCTTCGGGCACGCGCTTGAGCATGTCCTCGAGCGCGCGCGGCAGCGGCAGCCCGATCCGGGTCTGCTCGAGCACGGTGCGGAATTCGCTGCCCAGCGGATCGGCGAATTCCTGCACCACCACCTGCATCCCGCGATTGAGCGAATGGCCGGCTTCGAGCGACGACTTCATCAGATCGAGGGCGAAGGGCAACTGTTGTCCAAAAGCCTTCATCCGCCGCACGCGGCGAAAGCGGATATAGACGATCGGCAGGAAGGCGAAGCCGACGCCTGCCGCCGCCGCAAATAGCGAGTCGTGCCAGATCGCCTGGCCGAGAAAGAGTCCGGCCAGGAACATCAGCACGATCACCAGCAGCATCTCCGAGACCCGCATATAGATGCCGGCCTGCCACATGTTCTCTTCGAGATTGCGCAGCAGGTTGAGCTTCCAGAGCACCGCGAGCAACTGGCCCTGCTCGCGCACGCGGGTCTTGCGCGTGATGTCGATATCGAGGTCGTCTTCGGGCCGCGCCATCCGGCGCAGCAGATTCTGCTTCTGGTCGACCTCGCCACCGCGCATTGTCAGCACGACGAGAAAGCCGATGAAGACCAGGGCGAAGACCCCGGTTGCGAGGAAAAAATCCATTACTTCACCTCACATTCGGCTGCAATTCGATGCGGTAGCCGGCGGCCGCCACACGATCCGTGTACATCGAACGGACTCCGGTAGGGCGAAACTGACCGAGCACCTTGCCACCCTGCCCTATCCCGGTGCGCTTGAACTCGAACAGGTCCTGCATCATGACCATGTCGCCTTCCATCCCGGTGATCTCGGAGATCTTCATCAGTTTGCGGGTACCGTCGGACAGGCGGCTGACGTGGACGATGATATTGAGGGCGGAGGCGATTTGCTGGCGCATCGCGCGCTGCGGAATCGAGGCGCCCGACAGCAGCATCATCATCTCGAGCCGCTGGATCGCGTCGCGCGGCGTATTCGCATGGACCGTACAGATGGAACCGTCATGGCCGGTCGACATCGCCTGCAGCATGTCAAAAACTTCACCGCCACGGACCTCGCCGACGATAATCCGGTCGGGGCGCATTCGCAGGCAGTTCTTGACCAGCTCGCGCTGGGTGACCTCGCCCTTGCCTTCGACGTTGGGCGGGCGGGTCTCGAGGCGCACGACGTGCGGCTGCTGGAGCAACAGCTCGGCGGAATCCTCGATCGTCACGATCCGCTCGTCGACCGGCACGAATGACGACACGCAGTTGAGCATCGTCGTTTTGCCCGAGCCGGTGCCGCCGCAGACCAGCATATTCAGGCGCGCCTTGACGATCGCCTGGATGAACTCGACCATGTCGGCGGTCAGGGTCTCCTTGTCGACCAGGTCGTCGATCAGGAAGCGCTTTTTGCCGAAACGCCGGATCGAGAGCGACGGCCCGTCGAGGGCGAGCGGCGGAATAATCGCGTTGATACGCGAACCGTCGGCCAAGCGCGCATCGACCATCGGCGAGGATTCGTCGACGCGGCGGCCGACCTGGGAGACGATTCGATCGATAATCAGCATCAGATGCTGGTTGTCGTTGAAGCGCACGTCGGTCAGATAGAGTTTGCCCTGGCGTTCGACGTAAACCTGGTTGGGGCCGTTGACCAGGATATCGCTCACGTCGTCGTCCCACAGCAGCGGCTCGAGTGGTCCAAGGCCGAGCAGCTCGTTTTTGATTTCCTCGACCAGGCGGGTGCGATCGGCGTCGGTCAGCAGGCGCCCCTCTTCGTCGAGGATCTCCGTGATCGCCTGGGTCACCTTGGCCGACGCCATGTTCTGTTCGAGGCTTTCCAGCCGCGAAACGTCGAGCGATTCGAACAGCCGGTTGTGGACCGCCAACTTGAGTTGCTGGAAGCCGTCGGCCATCGTGTCGCGCGGGCGCCGCTGCGTGCTGCCGATCAGGGTGGTGCGCGCAGCGGGTTGCGCGGATTGCGCCGTCTGGGAGGAGATTCTTTCGACCAGTTTCATCGCTTACACCTTCAGGCGCGTCCGCCTAGTGCAGATAATAGTCTTGCTACGAGTCCCCCGCTGGTTTCCGCCGCCACCTCCCCGCCAATTGCCAGCCGCCGGGCCAGGTCCTCAATCGAGCGGGCCAGGGCGGAACCCTGGCCGACCTGCCATAAGTCCTGCGCGCGCAGCTGGCTCCGCTCGAGGACTTTTTCGTCGCGTGGAATCTTCGTATAGATCGGCCGGCCCAGGGTATGCGTGATCTGTTCCTCGGTGATCGGATGATGGGGCATATACCGGCTCAGGATAAAGTTCGGTTCGACCCCCGACAGTCCCAGCCGTCCGAACAGATCGACGAACCGCCAGGCGCAGCGCGCCGCGGCGATCGACTGGTCGAGCAGATAGAACAGATGATCGGAGCGCTCCCACGCGGCGACCGCGTTCTCGTCAATATAGCCGCCGCAATCGACCACCACGAAATCAAATAGCTGGCGCAGCAATTCGAGTACCGACCCGATCACCTTGTCCGAAACCAGCTCGCTGTCCTCGATCCGCTTGGGCGCGGCGAGCACGTAAATTCCCGACGGATGCTTGGTCAGGGCCGATTCGAGCTGGATCGAATCGAGCTTGCGGTCGCCCTCGCACAACTGCATCACGGTGCGCTCGGGCTCCAGATTCAAAAACACCGCGAGCGCCCCGGTCTGCAAATCCAGATCGACCGCGGCCACGCGCTTGTTGAGCGTGTAACGCAGCGCCAGGGCCAGATTGCCCGCCAGACTGGTAACGCCGACGCCGCCCACCGTGCTGACCATCGAGACGATGACGCCGCCGCTCTGGCGCTCGGCCCGGCGCCGGGTCTCGCTAATCTTGAGCAGCGCACGGGTGGCGTCGCCCGCGTCGAGCGGCAGGAACAGAAGTTCGTCGGCACCCGCGCGCAGGATCCGGCGCATCAGCACCGGCGAGCGTTCGTGGGCCAGCGCAAAGAGCATCGGCCGCTGTTCGATTTCGGCTTGGGCCTGCAGGTAGTTTAGCGAGGCCTCCTCGTTGCCGCCGTTAAACAGCACCATCGTAACGTCCGGCGGCGGACCACCGTTGAAGGCGCCCCCCGGCGCCGCCTCGATGATCTCGAGGGGTGGATCGCCAAGCGCGGTGAGCGCGGCCTTGACCTCGGCACGCCGGTCTTCGGCCTCGCCGACCAGCAGAACTCTGATCGCGCCGCGCCGCGCCTCAACTTTTGATCCAAGCACTGGCACCCGATTGCTCCTGCCTGTTCTCCCTCCTAGAAGCGGGGCCGGCTGGCATCCGCCGGACTAATTTCACGAGTCCGAATCTCCGAGGCGGTCATCGGACTCCGATCCGTCGGCAAGGCTACTTGCCCGTTGTCCGGCAGCGGCGAAACAATCTGCGGCGTCACGCTCATCACCAGGTCAGTCTGATTCTCCTGATATGAAGTACTCTTGAATAGCATGCCAATATAGGGGATGTCGCCAAGGTACGGGGTTTTCTGCACATTCGAGGTCTTGGTATGCAGCAACAGGCCCGCGATGATCAGCGTCTGGTTGTTCCTCAGGCGGACGTAGGTTTCGGCCCGGCGGGTAACGAAGGCCGGCACGGTGAAACCGAACAGATTGACTCCGTGAGAAAAGTCGGGCTGCGAAACTTCAGGCTTCACGCGCAGGCCGATAAGGTCATTGCCGATCACCGTCGGGACGAAAATCACCGAGGTGCCGAATTGCTTGAACTCGATTGAGGTGTTGAGGGCCTGCGAGATAACGATCGGAATCTCACCGCCGGAAAGAAATTCGGCCTTCTCCCCCGAGTTCGCCAGCAGATGCGGCTCGGCCAGAATCTTGGCCAGGTTGTGCTCCTCGAGGGCTTCAAAAAAAGTCTGGGTCTGAACGTTGGAATTACCCGCCGCCAGACCATAGTTCACGTTGGTCGACAGCAGCAGCGGAATCAGCGTGCCGGGCGACGGCAGGGTACCGGTCGCGGTTGAGGTAGTGGTGATCGCGCTCGGCGAGCCGGCGCCGAACACTTGCGTCGCGGTCAGGTTCGAACTGCCGTTGTACTGCGTTGCGACCTGGCCGCCGAGACCAACCAGTGACACGTTGTACTTGGGCAGGGCAAAGCTCCAGTTGATCCCCTCGCCTTCAATCCGGTTACGATCGAGTTCCGCCACGATCACGTTCAGCATCACCTGTTGCGGCCCAAACGGATCGACGCGGATCTGGCGCTCGTCGTACTGGCCGCGATTATCCCATACCGCCAGCGTGGTGAACCCTTCTTTATGGCCAATCAGGTTGATCTGGTAGGGATTGATCACCTGAACGTCCGCCACTCCGGTGTCGGCGATCGAGATTCGCCTGATGCGCCGCGCGAAATCAAAAACTCGCGAACTCCCGGCCGACAGGTCAACCATGTCGTTGGGCAGATAATGCGTCCCGCCGTTTATCGACTCGGCCCGCGTGGGCGCCATGGGGTCGGATTTGTAGTTCTGGGGCGGAACCTGATCCGGGTTCGTGATGATCGACTGGCTCGGCATCAGAGAGCCGCTGTACATGCTGTCTCTGGTGTAAGTCGAAGAGGCGGGTGCCGGCGGCAGGCGCGCGCCATTCGCCGCCATCATAACCGGAGCGGGGGCTGGCGCCGCTCCAGCCATCGGGGCTGGCGCCGCACCAGCCATCGAAGCTGGCGCCGCAGCAGCCATCGGAGCGGCGGCCGGCGCGGCAGATGCGCTGGTCACCGGCCGCGGCCCGGTTGCGCCGATTCCACTTCCCGCAGTGCTGGCGATGAGCGCCGGCGCGGGGCTCGCCGGACTCGCGGCGGGAGCCGTTGCGCCAAGCGCCGCCGCGGTCATCGCGGCAACGCCGCCACCCGGAGCCAAGGCGGCATCCGCGGCGTCATCGGCACTTGGGGCGGCCATCGCCGGCTTCACGCCGACGGGCCCGGCGCTCACCGGACCGCTGCCCGAATCAAGCGCGGCGACCGCAGTCGACCGATCCGCCGAGCTGCCAAAGCTGGGGCGGCCGAGCGGCGGCGGCATCTTGCCCGGCGCGAACGGATCGGCGCTCGAGCCTTTGATCGAGTTGACTTGAATTTTGTAGACGACCGGCGCGCCGTCGGCCGACTTGACCGAGATCCTCCAGCTTCCCGCCTCGGTGCCGAGCAGGATCAGGCCGCCCGAAGGATCGCTATTAACGATCATAGCGTTGGGATTGCTGACCACATGCACGGCGGGCGTCGCATCTTTACTGACATCCTTGATGACGAAGCTCTCGCCGGCGTTGAGCGTGACCGAAACCTCGCGCGCCGGTGGCTTGGCTTCCGAGGCGTTGCCGAATCCCGCCGCGAAAATTAAAAGGCCGACCCCCCCGAGCAACGAACGAACCAGTCGCTTGCCGCTTTCTGCCTTCATTGATTTTACCTCAACCTTCTTTCCGCCAGCCTCACGGTACATCGATCGTTCTGGAACGGGGCCCCGTGTATCCGGGAGCCACCATGGTCGCAACCGGTGCGACGCCGCGGCCCAATCCGGCCGTAGCCAGCGGATCCGGGGTGAGCGAACCAGGCGTCAGCGGCGCGGGCGCGGCCGCCGTCGGGACCGTCGATCCGGCCAGCCGGGCGCGCCGGACAGCATTCGTCCCGGGCGCGCTTGGGCGGTCCGTTTCCGCCGACCGACCGGCCGGAGTCGCCGCAGGAAACACCGCCGTAGCATCGATAAAACTTTCGGGACTGGCCGCCGCCGCGGAACCGCCGTCGGACCCAATCAGGTTAGCGCCGGGATCCGCCGGTGGCGCCGCATTGCCGCCGGAAGGCGCTTTGACAAAGGCAACATGCTCGCTGGTTTTGCCGTCGCGGAGCACCTCAACGTCGACCGGCTTGGGTTTGCGCGGCGCGTAAACCCGTTGCGGCGCCATTACCGGAATTATCGCCGCGGGCTGCGCCCCCAGCAATTGCGCCATGTCGATTCCGCCGGTGACGACCAGGTTCTTGTCTTCATAATTGCGCATCGCGAGCCGCAGCGCCCCTTCATGGCTGGCGAGGGTAAGGCGCTCGGCCTGATCGGGCGTCACCAGCATCGTCACGACTCGCACCGGTTCGGGCTTGTCGTTGACCTGTTCGATATCCTGCGCGGTCGCCAGCACTTCGACGTTCTGCAAAACAATCTTGGCCAGCGGTTTGTCGCCGGAGGTCACCGAGACGAGGACGTCAACATGGGTATGCGGCAGCACGAAGCCCGAGATATCGCTGACCTCATCCACCGGCACTGAGAGGGCGCGCATGCCTTGCGGAATCAAGAGCGGCAGCACGCCGGCGTTTTTATCACCGCCGAACAGGCGACTCTGCACGATCGGTTCGTTTTCGATAAAACTGCTCTTGGTAAATTGATTCATTAGCGCGGCGGTGTCGGTGAACGACCCGGGCGGAATTGAATCGCGAGACCAGCGCACGGTCTTGACGCTGGATGGATCGAGCTTGGCGCCGATACCGAGGTCATGCGCGGCGACCACGATATCGACCGACTGGACCATCGCCTCCTGCACCTCGGTTTCGCGCTTTTTGAGCTGGGTGTAGACCACCATTGCGGCGACCAGCGCCGCAAGCCCCGCCAGCAAGACGAAAATGATTGGTCGTTTCATCTATCCCCTCCCCCACCCGAACGCACCCAGCCCGCCGGGTCAATATCTGAAAAAACCAGAGCGCGCCTACTCCGCCATAGCGGTCTCTGAACTGGTCAACTTGGTTGGAAAACTAATGCCAAGAAATGAAGTGCCCAACACCAGCTGGCTCGACGGTATCGTATAAGTGATATTGACCGTCACCGAGGTGCCGAAATTGCGCAGCGTTGGCGTGCAACTGGACGCCGGCGTCGGCGCGGCCGTGCAGCTAGTCGAGGTTGCTGAATTGGTCGAAGTTGCGTTGTTGGAGTTCGTTTCGGTGATTGAGATGGCCAGGGCGCTGCCGCACGAGGAGGGCGTGGTAATCGTGGGCGATCCGACCACCGTCATGTAAGTTGCCACCTCTGAGTCGGTGGCACAGACATTAACGGCTGCCCAGCGAGCGCCCTGGTAATTCATCTGGCCCAGCGACAGCGCCGCTTCGCCGATAATCGCGAGCTGCACGGCGACGAACAAAACAATCATCGCAACCGTCAGAACCAGCGCGAACTCCACTGCGGCCTGCCCGCGGACCGGGCGTAAGAATTGCTTGCCAACGCCGGCGCGAGGCTTCGTTAGCCCTGTGAGCAGGTTCGAGAGCTTCGAGATCATGAGGTCGCGTTCCATATTACCCCTCGATGATCGCTCGCCCATTGTGACCAATCGGCCGCCCTGATCTGAAAGTTCGACAAATCTTCCCCACGTACCACAACTCTATTGAGCGCATTTCAGTCGACGCTCCAATTTACGCCCCATAGATAACTGTAAGCAAGTATATCACCGTGCATTAAATGAAATCATCCAAACGCTCGCCTAACCGCTCGGCCTAACCAAAATCACCCTGCTCATCACGGTGCCCAATCGCAGTCTGAAATCCCTTCAAGCCGGCGGCGTATGCTCATCCTGATGAGACCCCGCCTACCCCCGTCCGCTTTAGAATTCGCGTGCGCATCCATTGGTCGCATCGAAGGCTCCGCAATCCTCGATCTTTTGATCGACCTAGGATCCCAACCAAACGTCGATGGTCTGCCATTCGACCATCGAATTGATGGCATTGCCCATGGTCTCGTAGGTCGCAAACACCAAAATTGCCACGGCCGCCAGGATGAGCGCGTACTCGGTCATCGTTTGACCCCGGGCCTTCGCACGGAAGCGCTCGCGCAGCGTTAAGAATGACCCTACAAGGTTTCTGATCACGCGGTTGCCAACCACCGAGTCCCGCTCATTCATGGCATTGACTCCAATTAACGGTATCGCCTGTCCTTCCAATGTTTCGCTGCCAACTAGCAATTTACAATCGACGCGGCACTTCATTAGCATTCAAGACAGCGTCCTTGGGGTTGCAAGCGATCCTATTCTCGGTTCTATTTCTGTGTCAACAATTGGCAATTATAGTTTTTAGCTATTTTATTATTCTTTAACATGTAATATTAGGTCTACCTTGCCTAATGTCAGGCAATGAAGGCAGTTATCTGATGCATTTGCACATCTACGGATGCTTCGATGAATCTTGTGTCGGCACCACCTGGCCAATGTGCGCCGACAACTACCGCCGTCGCGTTCACGGCCACTTGCGGTGCGCCGAATCCCAGCACGCTGGTCAGCAGCCTGACTTTGCGCGATATCGAGATCGTCAAGGTGCGGTCGTCGGCACCGACCCCGGTCGAGGTAATTTCGGATGCTTTGAGACCGCTCTGACGGGCGAAAAAATCCGCGGCGTTGATCGCCACCGCGGGGTTCGCCGGAAGATATACCGCTCCGGCCAACACGGCCGCATCGGCACTCTTCTGCAATTGCAGCCAGTTGAAGTAGAGCACACCGATATCGGTACCGAAGGCGATCATCGCAATCAGGCTCGGCAGAGCTAACGTCAGGATCACCGCGGTCTGTCCCCGGCCAAAGCGAACTGGATAACTCATCTGATTAAGACCTCCTCAAGGCTCGGAAAAAATTCGCGATAGGCCGGGCTTGCACCGATGCGACGCCTCGCGCGCCGGGAGGAGTCGAAGGGGCACAAACTCCGTTCGACCAAGCCGACAGAGTAAAGCATCTCTGATGCCACGATCGGGAATGCTTGATTATCGTGATCGTAGGCTTTGGCGACTTATAGTTCGCGCAACAGGAACGTAGCGTTGCGGCTGCGCAACAAATGGTAATTTTGGTGATTAAGGACTAGAAATAATCATAAAACGGCTCGTGGCCGATCATGTGAGTCATTTGACGAGCTATGAGGAAAGCTAGACAAAGCCGGAAGTTCGGCTGATACAAGTGCGCTCTGAGCGCCGATTCGGCGGAACGAGTGGACTAACCGTCGACCGGGGCTGACTCGCGATCAGCGATCGATTTAACGGGTGTTGGGAGAATAATCGTTGCTGGCGCTGGCGGTGCGATCGGGCCGGGCGGGGCCGTAGCCCCGCCCTGGCTGGTTACAAGGATTAAGAAGAAGTCAGCGTCGAGTCGATCTTGTTCACCATCGAGCCGATGTCCTGGCCCATGAGCTCGTAGGTCGCGAACACAACAATCGCGACCGCCGCCAGGATGAGCGCGTATTCCGTCATCGTCTGACCCTTGCTCAGGCGCTTGCCCATTTCGCGCGCCTTCACGTACATCCGTGATACGATCTCCATCTTTAATCCTCCGCCGACTACGGGTGTATTTTAGGTACGCGGTTGAACCGCGCCTCCCGCGATAAGAGTGTTTTACAGCAGTTACTGTACCAGACAATTTAGCCCGTCATCGATGAAAATACGCTAGCGTAGCTTTTGTTGCAATGCGTTGTGGTGCACTTTCACCACAAATCATGTTGCCTGTGCGCAACAGAAGCAAGTAAAACCTACGAATTTTTGTGGTGAGGAGCATGGACGAGCCTAAACTTCGGCTTGGGACGCGCTTGACCCACCGTCAGCTCCGGGCGAGATCGATCTGATCGCCCACCGCGGTGCCGCTGGCCGCTGTAGCACCGGCCGCGAGCTCAAGCGCGCGGCGCGCCCGAAAGACCATCGCGGAGACCCGCCACGGTCGCAAGCGATGACTGATATGCATGACGACGTTATTGCGATCGAGAAACACGATGTCGATCGGGAAGCGCATGAAGAACATGTGCATCCACATAAACGGATCGAGCCGGCCGCGCACGAAGAGCATCCCGGCGCCGTCGGCGAGGCCGTCGCGCCCGAGCAGGCCGTGACTCTGGCCGGCGAGGCCGCCGGCGTCCTCGAGGTGCGCACAGAGCACAGTGCCCCGGGTTCGATTGATCGCGCGCAGCGTCGTGCTACCGCTGGATTCGTGGGTAGGTGGCTCCATGGTCGCCCTCCCCTTCGGCGAAGGTTTCAGGATGCAATTGTTGAACGCGCGGCATCGAGGTATCAAGACGATTTGATTGGCCGGGGTGGCCAGCGCAGGGTCCGGCCCGGTGGCGCGCCCGTGTCAGTTAGGTTTCGGGCCAATCGATAGATTAGAATTTGGCTGGTTCGATGGCCTACCTGCCGATATTTATAGAGCTAACGGGACGGAGCTGCGTCGTGATCGGCGGCGGCGCGGTCGCCGAGCGTAAAGTGCAAGCATTGCGGGCGGCCGGGGCGATCGTCACGGTGGTGAGCCCGGCGGTCGGCGCGGGCCTGGCGGCGCTCGCCGACGCGGGCGCGATCACTCGCCTGGCGCGCGAGTACCGGCCGGGCGATCTGGCCGGGATGGCGCTCGCGTTCGCGGCGACCGGCGACCTCGCAGCGGAGCGCGCGATAGCGGCGGAGGCGGCGGCGGCGGGTATACCTATTAATGTCGCGGACGTGCCGGAGCTGTGCAGCTTTATTGCGCCTGCGGTGATGCGGCGCGGCGGCCTGCAGATTGCGATTGCGACGGGCGGCGCGAGTCCGGCCCTGGCGGGCGTGATCCGCGCCGAGCTGGAAGATCGCTATGGACCCGAATATGAGTTGACGATCGAGCTGATGGCGGCGGCGCGCCGGTGGCTGCGCGTCACGCTCGGCGACGCCGGCGAGCGTGGCCCACGCCTGATCGCGTTGGCCCGGTCGGGCCTGCGCGACGCGCTGCGGCGCGGCGACTTCGACCTGGCCAACGACGCGATGCGCGGCGCGGTGGGCGCCGGGCTGGCCGAACTCGGCTATGATCGCATACGCTGCGAAGCCGCGCTGCGCGAACTCGGCGTCGCGATCGCCGGCGGGGCCGGGAGCGCGCGCGGAAGCGGCCCAGGCGCGAGCGCGCGCGGAAGCGGGCGATGACGCGCTGCCCGCAATCGGGATGGCCAAGGATCCTACGTTCCCCAGAACTTGAGCGTCGCAAGAACCTGAGATTTCAATGATCACCGATTGGATCATCGCCGCATTGATCTGCTACGCCCTCTCGACGGCGGGCTTCGTGATGGAGCGCGCGGGCGTGCGCGGGCGGCGGGCGGACTGGGCGACCGGATTGCTGGGCGCGGGCGCGGCGATGCAGACCGGCGACCTGATCATGCGCGGGCTGCAGGCCGGCAATATTCCCGTGACCAATATCGCGCAGTCGCTGGAATTTCTGGCCTGGCTGACGGCGCTAGCCGGTAGCGTGCTGATCGTGCGCTGGCGCATGCGGGTGATCGGAGCCTTCGTCTCCTCGATTGTACTAATCACGCTGGGGGTGGCCGGTGCGATGTCGCGCCGGGGGCGAATCGTGATGCCGCAAAGCCTGCGCAGCGCATGGCTGCCGGTGCACGTGACGCTGGCGCTGGCCGGATACGCCCTGTTTGTGCTGGCCGCCGGAGTGAGTATCGTCTACCTGGTTTACGAAAAGCGGCTCAAAGCCAAGCGGCCGCTGCGGCCGGCCGACGAACGCATGCCGAGCCTGGAAAAGCTCGATCGGATCAACTATCGGCTGCTCGGCTGGGGCTTCGTGATGCTGAGCCTGGCGATCGTCACGGGCGCGATCTGGGCCGACGCGACGTGGGGCCATTTCTGGTCGTGGGAGCCACAGGAGTCGTGGTCGCTGGTGCTATGGATGCTCTATGCGGCGCTGCTCGAATCACGCCTGACGGTGGGCTGGCGCGGGCGGCGCGCGGCGGCGCTGACGATCGCGGTGTTTACGGTGCTGGTCGGATCGTTCCTGGGAATGCGCCTGGCGACGCCGGGCAAGCATGGGGGGAATTTCGGCTAAGCGATGCATGAGACGCTGTTCATCGTGGGCGTGAACCATCGCACGGCGCCGGTCGCGGTGCGTGAGCGCCTGGCCTATGCCGAGGGCGAGATCGCGGCGGCGCTGGCGCGGCTGAAGGCGGCCGGGCCGGCGATCAGCGAGGTGGCGCTACTCTCGACCTGCAACCGCGTGGAGATTATCGGCGTGGGGCAAAGCGCCGCGGCGGCGGGCGCCCAGGCGCGCGGCTTTCTGGCCGCCGATCGCGGCGTGGCGGCGGAGGCTTTCGGGCCGGCGCTCTATGCGCATGAGGGGCGCGCCGCCGTGCGCCATCTGTTCCGCGTCGGCGCGAGTCTCGATTCGATGGTGGTGGGCGAGCCGCAAATTTTAGGCCAGCTCAAGGTCGCCTACGCGCAATCGGCCGAGGCGGGCACCGCCGGCCTGGTGATGCATCGCGCGTTTCACAAGGCCTTTGCGGTGGCCAAGCGGGTGCGCAAGGCGACGCTGATCGGCCACGGATCGGTCTCGGTCAGCTCGGCCGCGGTCAGCCTGGCGGGCAAGATCTTCGACACTTTGACAGACAAGACGGTGCTGCTGATCGGCGCGGGCCAGATGGCCGAGCTGACGGCGCGCAATTTGAAGCGCCTGGGAATCGAGTCGCTGCTGATTACCAGCCGCACCTTTGACAACGCGGTCGCGCTGGCGCGCGAACTGGGCGGCACGGCCGTGCCGTTCGACAACTTCGGGCCGTGCCTGAAGCTGGCCGACGTGGTGATCGGATCGATCGCGGCGACCCGCGCGGTGCTCGGTCCCGAGGATTACGAGGGCGTGATCCGCGAGCGGCGCTACCGGCCGGTGTTCCTGATCGATCTGGGCGTGCCGCGCAATTTCGACGCGCGCCTGCATGCGATGGAAAACGTCTACCTCTACGATATCGACGATCTGAGCGCGGCGGTGCAGGAGTCGCGCGGCGAGCGCGAGCGCGAGGCGGGCAAGGCCGAGGAGATCGTCGAGCTTGAGGTCGAAGGCTTCCTGAAATGGCTCGACGGGCTCGACCTGGTGCCGGCGATCAAGGATATCCGCTCGAGTGTCGAGCAATTGCGCGACGGTGAACTCGCGCGGCATCGCGCATGGCTGGCGGCACTCGAGCCGGCGGAACGCGAACGGATCGAGGCGCTGACGCGCGGGCTGGTCAACAAACTGTTACATCGGATTCTCTCGGGCCTGCGCGAGGGGCGCAGCGGCGCGGCCGACGGCGTCCATGCGGCGGAGATCGCGCGGCGGCTGCTCAGCAGCGAGTTGGCGGTGGCCGGCGACGGGTTTGACGACGACCCGGACGACGACGAGGAATTCTGATGAGGCGCGGGGCGCGATGACGGCCTTGCGCGTGCGAATCGGATCGCGGCCGAGCGCGCTCGCGCTGGCGCAGGCCGGACTGATCAAGGCGCGGCTGGAGGCGGCGGTCGACGGGCTCGCCGCGGAGATCGTCGCAATCAGCACCAGCGGTGACCGGCTGACCACGGCGTCGCTCGCGCAAATCGGCGGCAAGGGACTGTTCATCCGCGAACTCGAGCAGGCGCTGGCCGACGGGCGTATCGACCTCGCGGTGCATTCGATGAAAGACCTGCCGGCGATCCTGCCGGCCGGCTACCGGATTGCGGCGGTGCCAGCGCGCGAAGATCCGCGCGACGTTTTTCTCACTCGTGCGACGGGAGGCTGGCGGGAGCTCGAACGCGGAGCGCGGCTCGGCACCTCGTCCACGCGGCGGCGGATGCAGGCGGTGCGCTTGCGTCCGGACCTCGCGATCGAGCCGCTGCGCGGCAACGTCGATACGCGGGTCGCGCGGCTGGCGGGCGGCGACTACGACGCGATTATCCTCGCGCTGGCGGGGCTGCGGCGGCTGGGCAAAATCGACGAACTCGCGCGCCACGGAATCACGCTCGAGCCGCTCGACGAGCGCGAATTCATTCCGTCGGGCGGCCAGGGCGCCTTGGCGATCGAGGCGATGGCGAGCGCGGCGCCAGCGGCGAACGGGCCGGACGGCCGCGCCAGCGACGGCGCGATCGGCGGTTCGCGGGCGATCGACGAGGCGGTGGCGGCGCTGAGCGACCCGCGCGCGATGGCCGAGGTCGCGGCCGAGCGCGCGATGCTCGCGACGATCGGCGCGTCGTGCGTCTCGCCGGTCGGGGTGCGCGCGGTGGCCGACGGCGCGACGATCACGATACGCACGATCCTCTTCAGCGCCGACGGCGGACGGAGCCTGACCGAGGATCTGACGGGGGCCTGCGTCCTCGGCAAGATCGGCAACAGCGGTAAGGCGATCGGCAAGATCAATACTGATGATGCGGTCGCGATCGGTGTGGCGCTGGGCGAGCGGATGCTGGCGCGCGGCGCACGCGACCTAATCGGCGAAGCGACTTGAATCCGTCATGCAAGCGAAGCGGCGATGCAATCTGACTACTTATGAGTGACGCGCGCGGCAGAGTCTTTCTGGTCGGCGCGGGGCCGGGCGCGCCCGACCTGATCACGATGCGCGGGGCGGCGGTGCTGGGGCGCGCCGAGGTAGTCGTCTATGACTACCTGGTGAGCGCGGAAATTCTGCGCCTGGCGCCGGCCGGTGCGCGGCGAATCTACGTCGGTAAAAAGGGCGGCGGCGAGCGCGTGGCGGAGCAGCCCGAGATCAATCGCCGGCTGATCGAAGAGGCCCGCGCGGGCCGCGTCGTGGTGCGCCTCAAGGGCGGCGATCCATTTATCTTCGGACGCGGCGGCGAGGAGTGCGAGGCGCTGGCCGCGGCCGGAATCGACTACGAAGTGGTACCGGGCATCAGCTCGGCGATCGCGGCGCCGGCGTTTGCCGGAATCCCGCTGACCCATCGCGAGCGCGGATCGTTCGTGATCCTGGTCACCGGGCATCAGGAGACCGCGAACGATTCCGCCGGGGCGATTCCGTGGGAGGATCTCGCGCGGGCGGCGCGCGCGCGCGGCACGATCGTGATCCTGATGGCGACGGCGCGGATGCGCGAGAATCTGGCGCGGCTGGCGGCAGGTGGTCTCGCACCCGCCACGCCGGCGGCGGCGATCCAGTGGGGCACGACGGCGGCGCAACGGAGCGTGATCGCGACGGTCGCGACGCTGGCCGATGAGGCGGCGCGCGCGGCGATCGGGTCGCCGGCGGTGATCGTGGTCGGCGAATGCGCGGCGCTGGGCGCCGAGTTGCGCTGGGCCGAGCGGCTGCCGCTGTTCGGCCGGCGGATCGTGGTGACGCGGGCCGGCGGCGGCGCGGCCGAGTTTGCCGCGCGGATCCGGGCGCAGGGCGCGGAGGCGATCGAATTTCCGGTGATCGCGACGGCGCCGCCGTCGAGCTACGACGCGCTCGATCGCGCGATCGCCGAGCGTGGCGCGTTTGACTGGATAATCTTTACCAGCGCGGTCGGAGTCACAAGTTTTTTCGATCGGATGCGCGCGACCGGGCACGATCTGCGCGAGATTGGCGCGGCGGCGATCGCGGCGATCGGTCCGGCGACCGCTGCGCGGGTGGCGGCCTACGCGCTCACGGTCGCGGCGGTGCCGGCCGAGTATCGCGCGGAGGCGCTGATCGGCGCGCTCGGGCCGGCGCGGATCGCGGGGGCGCGGATCCTGATTCCGCGGGCCGAGGTGGCGCGCGCAATCCTGCCCGAAATGCTGATCGCGCATGGCGCGCGCGAGGTGATTGTCGCGCCGGCCTACCGGACGATTCCGGCGGCGGGCGCGGACGCCGAACGCATACGAGCGCTGGCGGCGGCGGGCGCGATCGATCTGGTGACCTTTACCAGCTCGAGCACCGTGACCAACTATTGCGCGATCGCCGGCGCGCCGCCGGCCGGGCTCAAAGCGGCGGCGATCGGTCCGATCACGGCGGCGACGGCGCGCGCGCACGGCTTCACCGTGGTGGCCGAGCCGGCGCAATACACGGTCGCGGCGCTGGCCGACGAAATCGTGCGCTACTTTGCCGTCGGCTCCGGCGCGTAATCCTCAAAAGGCCCGCAACGGCGTCGCGCGCGGGGATCGTCAAGCGGGCGCGGCGCGCGGTATAATGCGCGACGAATCCCGCATCCGACGGGGGGTAACCGCCGATGGCATTTCCGATCAATCGACCGCGCCGGCTCAGGCGCACCGACGCGCTGCGCCGGATGATCCGTGAGACGCGGCTGGCGCCCGAGGATTTTATCCAGCCCTATTTCGTCTGTCCCGGACGCGACGTGAAAAAGCCGATCGGCGCGATGCCGGGGGTGGCCCAGATGTCGGTCGACAACGTGGTCCGCGCGGCGCGCGAAACATACGCAGCGGGCGTGCCGGCGGTAATCCTGTTCGGGATTCCGGCGCGCAAGGACGCGCTCGGCAGCGAGGCCTGGAACGATCGCGGCGAGGTCCAGCGCGCGGTCGGCGAGATCAAGGAGCAGGTGCCGGGGCTGGCCGTGATCACCGACGTCTGCATGTGCGAATACACCGACCACGGCCATTGCGGCGCGGTGAGCGGCGGCGACGTCGACAATGACGCGACGCTCGACCTGCTGGTGCGCGAGGCGTTGTCGCATGCGCGGGCGGGCGCCGATATCGTCGCGCCGTCGGACATGATGGACGGGCGGGTCGGCGCGATTCGCGCGGCGCTGGACGAGGCGGGCTTCAGCGCGACGGCGATCATGGCGTACTCGGCGAAGTTCGCGTCGGCGTTTTACGGGCCGTTTCGCGAGGCGGCCGAGTCGGCGCCGCAGTTTGGCGATCGGCGCTCGTACCAGATGGACCCGCCCAACGGCGACGAGGCGATGCGCGAGGTCGCGCTCGATCTCGACGAGGGCGCGGATATCGTGATGGTCAAGCCGGCGCTGCCCTACCTGGATTTGATCTACCGCGTGAAGCATGAATTCAACGTGCCGGTAGCGGCCTACAATGTGTCGGGCGAGTACGCCATGATCCGGGCGGCGGGAATCAACGGGTGGATCGACGAGGATCGCGCGACGCTCGAGGTGCTGACCTCGATCAAGCGGGCGGGCGCCGACATGATCCTGACCTATTTCGCCACCGACGTGGCCCGGCGCCTGAAGTAGCGGAGCGCGGTGCGGATCAGCGGGGCGGGCGCACGTGCGCGTCGTACCACGGACGCATCGCGGCCAGCGCGCGGCGCTGATGGTAGGCGAGTTCGTCGTCGGGGTAGCGATGCTCGGGGCCGAGCACGCAGGCGGCGCGCGCGTGGCATCGCGGAGCGCAAGCGGATTCCTGTTCGACGCGGTGGGTGAGGCAGCGCGGTATGTCCCATCCGGCGGGATAGGCGACGGCGCCGGCGGGACAGGCGGCAAGGCAGCTTCGCGTGACGCATCCGGGACACGGGTCGAAGCCGATCGCGGGGCCGGGCGCGTCGAGATCGCAATCGACGATCAGCGCGGCGCGAAACGCGATCCAGGGTCCGAAGCGCGGATGGACGACGACGCCGAGCAGGCTGGGTCCGCCGAGGCCGGCGATTTTCGCCAGTTCGATGAAGTTGAGCGTCGCACCGCCATTGATGAATGGATAGATCGCGGTGCATCGCGCGCCCGCGGCCTGCGCCGCCGGAGCGACCTCATGCGTGACAATCGCGCGGCTGAAGTCGTCGAGCGGATGGGCGCGCTCGCGCCATCCGGGATGACGATCGGCATGGTCGGTGAAGGCGCGCCAGAACGCGCCGCCGCCGTTGCCGATCAGGACGATCGATCGCGCGGCGAAGGGCACGGCGTCGGCGGGGATTGCCGCGATGCGCAGGGCGGGCGCGACGGCATCGTCGTAGCGCGCGGCGGGAAGCGCGGCGACGAGGTTGAGGCCGTGGGGCGCCGCGGCGCGGCGAATCGCCTCGAGCGGATTGGTCAAATCGAGCATCTCCGATCTATCGGACACCTTACTTGAGCGCACGATCGAACGGCTTGACGCGGGCTGGACGCCGATCGGCGGGCTCAGTCGCCGGCCACCGGCACGGCAAAGATGGCACCCTGGTTATGCGCGCCGCCGGCACTGGTCATGCCGTAGAGCGTTTGGTTGATCAGGACCACGTTGTCGATCGGCTTCTTGCCGTCGGGCTTGCCGGAAAACGAATGGAGCACCGCGTAGCCGCTGCCGTCGATCGCTATATGGAAGACGGTGCCGCCGCCGAAACTGCCGCCTTTGCCGGTCGTGCCGTAGAGGTCGGGACCATTGATCAGCAGCGAGCCGTAGGGATTGCGGCCGTCGCAGTGAAGCAAATTTTTGCACACGCCGGGATTGAACGGTTGGCTTGTTGGTCTGGTGCCGAAGGAATGCAGGATAGTGAAACCACTGCCGTCGAGGCCCATCGAAAAGATCACGCCGGCCCTTTTCGCGCCGCCCATCGTGGTCATTCCGTACATGGTCGAACCGGCGATCGTGACGTTACCGTGGTCGGTGCTTGCGCCGTCGCCGTCACCGCCCCGGAAATTATGCAGGACAGTGTGTTCTCCGCCGCCGGGATTGATCGAGAAGATCACGCCCAGGCCGCGCGCGCCGCCCTTGCGGGTCATCCCGTAGAGGTTCGCGCCGTCGGTCGCCAGGGCGCCGTGCGGGTCGGAGCCGCCGCTCGCGCGGAAGCTGAAGTTGCGGCTGTAGCCGGTGCCGTCGGGATTGATCTGGTACATCGTGCCGTGGCTGATGCCGCCGGCCGCGGTCATGCCGTACAGAATGTCGCTCAAATCGACCAAGCAGCTATACGGCATCGCACCGAAAGGCGCATGGAAATTGTGCCGGACCGAGTAGTTGGTGCCGTCGGTGGCGATACTGAAGATGGTCCCGTCGTTGCGGTCGCCGCCCTTCAGCGTGGTGCCGTAGAGCAGACCGCCGACCAGCGTCATCGCGTCGTGGCGCGGATCGGCGCCGTCGTTGGGCTTGCCGCCGAAGCGATGGAGGACGTCGTAGCCCGTGCCGTCGGAATTGATCTCGAAGATCACGCCATCGTGATGTTGGACGGTGGTCGTGGTGCGGCCGAACAGCGCGGTGCCGTCCCAGGTCAGGCTGCCGTTGGGCACCGCGCCGTCGTCGCTGCCGGTGTCGCCGAAGGAATAGATCGTGTCGTTGACGGGCGCGACGGCCGGCGTGGCCGAATTGGGCACGGCGGCCGCATCGGCGGCCATTGCGCGGCCGGCGATGCCGCACGGGCCGAGCGCGAGTGCGAGCCCGCAGACGCCGAAGAGTGCGATCGCGCGCAGGCGGCGCGGTTTGCGCGAAGGGAACGGAAACCTGGGTTGTGCGTCAATCATAACGAACTCTAGCGCCAGTTTGATGGGCGGCCCCGGATACGCCGCACGGTGACGTTGACGACATTATGCCGGTGGCCGAGGCGAACATGCGAGGCCCGCAAACGATGAAATCGAAGCTTGGAATACTCCGTACCCGATCAAATGGTAGCCGACACCCTAACCGACCTTGTTAAGACAGTTTACGCGAGCCCGGATCCTCACGCGTACGCCCAGATTGCCGCGACAATTTGGCAGAGATGCGAACGGACCAGCGCGCCGAGTGGACCCCCCTAACAGGCTTGTCGCGAACCGCCCACCCGGGCCGGCCCGTTGGCGTCACGGGCAAGGTGGCTTTTGTACGAGTGATCGCGCGCGAATGCGCGACCAATCAGTGTCGTGCCGCGGCGGCGTGCGCTCAGGCGACTTTGTAGGTGATTAGCGCGTCGGCGATCAGCGCGCCGGCCGCATCGCGGACCTCGACCGTGAGGCTCGCGACGCGGCGGCCCGCGCGGCGCACGCGCGCGTGGGCGATCAGGTCGCTGCGGATTCCCGGCCCGGTGTAATTGATCGTCATCGCGATGGTCGCGCTGCGCGAAGTCGCGGGCCTGGTCCAGACGGCGGCGCAGGCGGCAAAGTCGGCGAGCGACGCGATCGCCCCGCCGTGAATCGGCACGTCGAGTCCGCCGTCGTTGAGCAGGCGCGCCGCGAACGGCATCCGCACCACCGCGGCGCCGTCCTCGGCCGACTCGACCTTGAGGCCGAGCAGCGCCGAGAACGGCGAGGCCTCGAGCGAAGCGATCGCGGGATAGCGTTCGTGGATCGTCGGCATCGCGCGGCTCATCGGGGCGCGATGCGGGCGCGCGCCGGATCGCGCGCCAGTTCCAGCGCGAGCGTGACGGCGGTTTGGGGCGTCGCCGCGTGATGGACGCCGGCCAGCTCGCGCCAGGCGTCGAGTGCGACTACCGGGCGACCGATGGTCAGCGCCATCGCGATTTCCGAGAGGGTGCCCGACGCGCCCGGCAGCGCGACGACGGCGTCGGCGCTGGCGACGACGATCAGGTTGCGGGCGTGGCCCATGCCGGTGGCGATCGCGATCTCGATATGCGGATTGGCCGAGGCGCGATCGTAGCTCTGCAGAATCCCGACGGTGACGCCGCCGGCCGCCTGGGCGCCGCGCGCCGCGGCTTCCATCACGCCGCCGCGGCCGCCACAGACCAGCACCGCGCCGGCCGCCGCGATCGCGCCGCCGACATCAAATGCCTGCGCGATCATCTGATCGGTCGCGGCGCTGCCGCCAATCACGGCGATCGCGCTTCGCGGCGCCATCGTCATACGCCCAGGATCGCGGGCAGCTCGGCGAGGTCGCGGATGATGTAATGCGGCTCGGGGATGCCCTCGGGCACGCCGGCCGCGCCCCTGCTGATCCACACCGTGCGCATCCCGACGCGCTGCGGACCGTCGACATCCTCGCGCGGCGTGTCACCGATGAAGAGCACTTCGTGCGGCGCAAGGCGCAGCCGCTCGAGCATCTGATGGTAGATCCGCGGGTTAGGTTTGCGCAGGCCGACTTCGGCCGAAATGATCACGGTCTCGAACAGGCCGGCGACGCCGGTGTCGCTCAGCACGTCGCGTCCGCATTGCGCGTCGTCGAAGTTCGAGAGCAGGCCGAGGCGATAATGGGGCGCGAGGCGGCGGACCGCGGCGACCCGATCGGCCGGCGCCCAGGTGACCGCGCGCACGCCGTCCATGTGGACGCGCGTGAGCTGTTCGGCAAAGGCCAGACGTTCGGCGGCGGGTCCGGCGGCGAGGCGCTCGAGCGTGCGTGCGAAGCGCTCAGCGCAGGTAATCTCGGTGCCGTCGCGCTCGCGCTCGACAAAAATTTCCTCGACCACCGCGCCGTAAACTTCGATGAAGCGATCGCGATCGAAGTCAGCGCCGAGGCGCGCGGCGAGCGGCGGGAAGACCCACGGCAGCGTGGTATGCGTCGGGCGCCCGCCGAGTTCCATCACGGGCAGCCGCTCGGGCTCCCATTTCACGATGGTGTCGAACAGATCGAACACCAGCGCCTTGAAGGCGGCCTTAGCCACGGGGCGCCAGCGCCGCCGCGCTGGCCAGCAGCGCGAGTAAATTGAGCACCATCACACCACCATTGAGCGCGACCGACAGATGATGGAGCCGGTCGAACTCGGCTTTGCGCGCGGCGTCGGGATTGGGCTCCACGACCACGGCGCGGATCGCGTCGGCCCGCGGCAGGATTACCGCGCCGGCGTAGAACGTCAGTGCGAGCGCGGCGGCGAGCGCGAGCGTCGCGCAACTCCACCACAGGCGCTGGCCGCGGACGACGGCGAAGTACAGCGCGATAATCACGCTGATAATTCCGGCGACGTAGCCCAGGATGTAGTAGCGCGGAAAGATTCCGCTGACGACTTTGCCGGCCTCGGCAAGCGGCAGCACGGTGAAGATGATCGGCGCGGACAGGATTGAGAAGAAGACCATCCCACCGAGCCAGCAGACGATACACAACAGGTAGATGAAGAGCGCAATCACCATGGGAGAAAATCCGCGCGTATCCGGGAGAGCATAAGGTCGGGCAACTCGCGATGCGCCGACGGTGGAACCAAATGCGGCGACCGCGGCAATTTCGGCGGCCGCCTCAATTTAGATAAGTCTTGGGCGCGCCCGGGATCGGCCGGCGCTCCGCAAAGCCCCCGTCAATCGGATGCCAGGTGGTTACGCGCGGCTCACCGAATTGCCAGCAGAGGAAGACCACGTCGTCGCCGACCTCGCCGGGAAAATCGACCAGCCCCTGATCGATATCCTTGAGGAAGCCGCCGAGGGTCTGAATCTGGCTGGCGATTTCGGCCATCCGCGCGGTGTTGGGACGCAGGTCGGGATAGCGCTGGACGATCTCCGCGAGATGCATCGCGTCGAGACTCTGATCGGCGCGGATGAGATCCTGGATGCGCGTGCGCAACTCGGCGGCCTGGCCTTGCAGGTCACGAATAAGCACTTCAAGGGCAGGTATGAGTTCGTTCGCGTCGCTAGCGCTGAACAATTTATCAAATTGATGCGAGGACAATTCAGCCTCTGGATGAATGGCGCACGCGGCCGATCATGATTAGGTTGTCCGCACAAGGAATCTTCCTTGTGCCTCATCGGTTCGTATATTACGGTAAATCCGGGCGATGGGGGAAGTGTGGGCGGCATCATGCCGTACCGGCCGCAGGTGGCCCTGACATATGACAGATCGATCGACAGGGGAAAAACGTTTCGAGACGGAGGAAGATCTCAGCCAGGCTGAGATACCGGATATATTGCCGGTGCTGCCGCTGCGCGGCATCGTGATTTTTCCGAGCCAGGTTCATCCGTTTCTGGTTTCGCGCGCGTCGTCGCTGAAGCTGATCGAAGAGGTTGGCGGAGCGCAGCAGATTATCGGGCTGACGGCGCAGAAAAATCCCGAAGAAGAGAATCCCCATCCCGAGGCGCTGCATGTGCGCGGCACCGCCGTGCGGATTCTCAAGATGCTCAAGTATCCCGACCAGAGCGTGCGCGTGCTGGTGCAGGGGCTGGCGCGGATCGAGCTCAAGGACTTCGTCCAGCGCGAACCGTATTTCACGGCGCACGTGGAGCGGCTCGAAGAGATCTACAAACCCGAGCGCGAGGCCGAGGCGCTGCAGGCGAATCTGGTCAGCCAGTTCTCGAAATTCGTCTCGCTGGTGCCCTACCTGCCCGACGAATTGCAAGTGATGGCGATGCAGGTGCGCGACCCGTCGCGCCTGACCGACCTGGTGGCGTCGTATCTCAAGGTCGCGGTCGAAGAGCTGCAGGATCTGCTGGCGACGCTCGAGGTGCGAAGCCGGCTGGAAAAGCTAATCGTGATCCTGAGCCGCGAGATCGAGCTGCTCGAACTGGGCCACAAGATCCAGTCGCAGGTGCAATCCGAGCTCAACAAGAACCAGCGCGAATACTACTTGCGCCAGCAGCTCAAGGCGATTCAGAAGGAGCTTGGCGAGGGCGACGCGCGGTCGTCGGAAATCGAGGATCTGGAAAAAAAGATCGAAGCCGCGAAGATGCCCGAGGACGCGCGCAAGGCGGCCGACAAGGAGCTCGAGCGGCTGCGCATGATCCCGCCCGAGTCGGCCGAGCATACGGTGGTGCGCACCTACCTGGACTGGCTGGTGAGCCTGCCGTGGGGCCTCTCGACCGAAGACAATCTCGACATCGGCAACGCGCGCAAGGTGCTCGACGAGGACCATTACGATCTCGAGAAGGTCAAGGAACGCATCCTGGAATTTCTGGCGGTGCGCAAACTCAAGGCCGACACCAAGGGGCCGATCCTGTGCTTCGTCGGACCGCCGGGCACCGGCAAGACCTCGCTCGGGCGATCGATCGCGCGCGCGCTCGGGCGCAAGTTCGTGCGGCTGTCGCTCGGCGGAATCCGCGATGAGGCGGAAATCCGCGGCCATCGGCGCACCTATATCGGATCGCTGCCCGGGCGGATCGTGCAGGGGCTGCGCAACGCGGGATCGAACAATCCGCTGTTCATCCTCGATGAGGTCGACAAGCTCGGCGCGGACTTCCGCGGCGACCCGGCCTCGGCGCTGCTTGAAGTGCTCGACCCCGAGCAGAACCACGCCTTCGTCGACCATTACCTCGACGTGCCATTCGACCTGTCGAAGGTGCTGTTCGTGACCACGGCGAATGTGCTCGACACGATTCCGCCGGCGCTGCGCGACCGCATGGAAGTGCTCGAGCTGCTCGGCTACACCGAGGAGGAGAAGCTCGAGATCGCCCAGCGCCATCTGGTCCGCAAGGAGATGGAAGAGAACGGGCTCGGCGGCATCGAGATCGAATTTCCGCGCGAGACGGTCGCCGAGATCATCCGCAACCATACGCGCGAGGCCGGGCTGCGCAACCTCGAACGCGAGTTCGCGCGGGTCTGCCGCAAAATCGCGCGATCGGTCACCGAGGGCGAGACGCCGCCGGCCAAGATTACGCCCGAGATGCTCAAGCGCTACCTGGGATCGCCAAAGTTTTTTTCCGAGGTGGCCGAGCGCACCAACGAGCCGGGCGTCGCGACCGGACTGGCGTGGACGCCCAACGGCGGCGACATCATCTTTATCGAAAGCACGCGGATGAGCGGGCAGAAGGGTCTGACGCTGACCGGATCGCTCGGCGACGTGATGAAGGAATCGGCGCAGGCCGCGATGTCGTACATCCGATCGCACGCCGAGCGGATGGGGATCGCGCCGGATTTTTTCGAGAAGACCGATATCCATGTGCATGTGCCGGCCGGCGGGATACCGAAGGACGGTCCGTCGGCGGGGGTTTCGATCGCTGCCTCGCTGTCGTCGCTGCTGACCGGGCGGCCGGTGCGCTCCGACGTCGCGATGACCGGCGAGATCACCCTGCGCGGCAAGGTCTTGCCGGTCGGCGGGATCAAGGAAAAAGTGCTCGCGGCGCGGCGCGCCGGAATCAAAACGGTAATCCTGCCGCGGCGCAACGAGAGCGACCTCGAGGATATTCCGCCCGAGGTGCGCGCCGAGATGGAGGCGATTTTCGTCGATACGGTCGACGAGGCCCTGAGTCACGCGCTGCGCGACGCCCCGGCGCAAACGCCGGCCGACGAGCCCGCGCCCACGCCGCTGATCATGGAGACGCAAGTTCCCGACGAGCAGGCGGCGGCGGGCAAAGCCGGCCGTCCGGGACGCCCCGCACTGCGCCAATAGCGGCGGGGCGAACCGAGCGCTCGCGTGCATCGTGCCGCGCGCGTGCACGGATCGCATTTCGAGCACGCCAGCAATGGCTTCGAGGTGGGCACGGGCTTCCATATCAACCCGGTGCCGCCGGAGTTTGCGGCCGGGTTCCTGCGCGATGTAATCACCGGCGCCAATCCGGCAGCGGTGGCGAGCCCCAACGGCGCGTTATCGTCGTAGGCGCGCGGCAGGCACGCGCGCGCGATTGACTGGACAGCAGACGCTCCATACATCAGTGTCAGCAAGAGCACGACGCGCCGCGTTAGTGACGACTCCGCGCGGCATCGCGGCGCGGCCGGCATGGCGGGTCGGCACGCGAGTCGCGCGAACGCAAGCGAGTGAACACGGCCGGGCCGGCACCGGCGCGGAAACAGGATAGCCGGAAGCATGAGAGTTGCGATCGTAGCCGCGGAAATCGGACCTTACGCCAAGGCGGGCGGACTGGCGGACGTCATCGCCGCGCTGCCGCCGGCGCTGATACATCGCGGCGCCGAGGCCTGCGTGATCGCGCCGGCTTACGCCGCGTTGACCGAACAGATCGCGACGCGAGTCGTCGCCGACGGCCTCACGCTCACGATGGGCGCGGCGGTCGAATCGTATCGGGTGCTGGCCGCCGAGAGCGCGGCGGGCGTGCCGCTCTACCTGATCGACCATCCGGGATTTTTCGGCCGCGGCGGCATTTACGGCGAGGCGGGCGAGGAATATCCCGACAACGCGCGCCGCTTCATTTTTTTTGGCCGCGCCGCGGCCCATGCGGCGGCCGACCTGGTTCATCCGGACGTCTTGCACGCGCACGACTGGCACGCCGCCGCGGCGACGATCGCGATCCGCGCCGACGCCGGGCTGCGCGAGCGCTTTGCGCACGTGCGCTCGGCCTTCACGATTCATAATCTCGCCTACCAGGGCGTATGCGACGCCGCGGACTATCCGATGCTCGGGATCGACGCATCGTGGAACACGGTCGGCTGTCTCGAGTTCTGGGGCCGGGTCAACCTGATGAAGGGCGCGGTGGTGCTGGCCGACGCGGTCTCGACGGTGAGTCCGACCTATGCCTACGAATCCGCGCACGACCCGGAGGTCGGCTTCGGGCTGGGCGGCGTGCTCACCGCCAAGGGCGACCGGTTCATCGGAATTCTCAACGGCGCGGACTACGAGGAATGGGATCCCGCGCACGACCGGCTGATCCCCAAGCCCTACTCGCCGCGCAACCGCGCCAACAAAAAGCATTGCCTCGACGTCCTGCGCGACGATCTCAGGCTACCGCATCCGGCGAAATCCAAACCGGTGCCGATGGCCGGTATGGTCACGCGGATGACGCCTCAAAAGGGTCTCGATATTCTGGCCGAGGCGCTCGACGCGATCATTGCCCTCGACCTGCAACTGGTGATGTTGTCGAGCGGCGATCCGGCACTCGAGAAAATCTTCCAGGCGGCCGAACGGCGCTATCCCGAGCGCATCCGTATCCTGCTGGGCTTCGACAACGCCGTCGCCCATCGGATTCAGGCCGGGAGCGATCTGTTCCTGATGCCGTCGCGGTTCGAGCCGTGCGGACTGACCCAGATGTACGCGCTTAAGTACGGCACGGCGCCGGTGGTGCGCGCGACCGGCGGACTGCGCGACACGGTGAGCGAATTCAACTCACGTACGCGCACCGGCAACGGCTTCGTCTTCACCGACTACAGCGCCGCGGCGCTGATCGAGGCGGTCGCGCGCGCGGTGACCGTGTTCCACAAACCGTCGCAATGGCAGGTGGTCATGCGTAACTGTTTCAAGTCGGATTTTTCCTGGGACCGCGCCGCCGCCGAGTACCTCGAATGGTTTGAGCGGATCGGGCCGGCGGCGGAATGACCGCGATGCCCGCGCCGAAAGAGACTCATTACGTATACGCCGACGGCTCCTGCCTCGGTAATCCCGGCCCCGGCGGATGGGCCGCGGTGATCGTCAAGCCTAGCGGGGTCTCACGCACGATTTACGGCGGCGACCCCGCCACCACCAACAACCGGATGGAGTTGACGGCGGCGATCGAAGGGCTGCGGGTCGTCCCGACCGGCACGCGCGTGGTTGTGCGCAGCGACAGCCAGTACGTGGTCAAGACCATGACGCTTGGCTGGAAGCGCAAGCAGAACGTCGACCTGTGGGAAAAGCTCGACCACGAAGCCGGCGAGCGCCGAGTCGTTTTCGAATGGGTCGAAGGACACGCCGGCGACCCGCTCAACGAGGAGGCCGATCGCAACGCGCGGCACGGCGCGACGATCGCGGCCAAGAGCGGGCGGATCCATTACCACGGATTATCGATCGTCAGTGACGAGCCCAAACCCAGCCCGGCCAGCGATTTCGGCACCGACGGCGAGGTCGTGCGCGAGTTGCGCGCGCTGCTCACGGCCGACGAAACGATCCGCCGATGCGTGGGCTGTGGACGCGCCTTCGTCGGTCCGGCTGGTGACGCCGCGCCCTACTGCGCGCTGGCGGCGTGTCAGCTCAAGGCGCGCCGAGCCGCCGATACGTCGGGCGTACGGCGCAAATCGCACGACTGACGGGCGGCATAGGCAGGTCGCTGCCGGCGCGGATGCGCGGTTCGTCCGACCTGCGCTTCCTGGTGATCTTCACCGCGATCATGCTGGCGCTCGCCGGACTCAACCTCAAGCGCACGCTGTGCCGCGCGGCGCGTTCATGGCGCTGGCGGCGGCCAACACCGTAGAATTCGCCATAGATGTCGACGTTTTCCCAGCCGGTGAGGTCGAGGTCGGAGGTCAGCGCCTGCGGGATTACGCCGATCCGTTCGCGCACGCGGCCGGGGGCGCGGACCACGTCCTCGCCGGCCACCTGCGCGCTGCCGGAGGTTGGCCCAATTAGCGTCGTGAGCATCCGTGTGAGAGTGGTTTTGCCGGCGCCATTGGGGCCGAGCAGGCCGAATAGTTCGCCGCGGCGGACCTCGACGCTGATCTGGTCGACCGCCGTGAACGCGCCGAACTTTTTAGTCAGTTCGTGCGCCTGGATTGCTGCCGAGTTCGATTCCATCGCGCCGTGAAAAAGTTACTTCGGCGGTCATTCCGGGCTTCACGTCGCCGCCCGCCTGCAGCACGCGCACCTTGACGTAAAACGTGCGGATATCCTGACGGCCGCGCCGCACATCGGTCTCGGTCGCGAACTGGCCCTCCTGGCCAATCGCCATCACGCGCCCGGTGTAGACCTGGGGCGGACGGGCGGTCAGCGCGGGCTGCCCGAGGCGAATCGCGCCGAGATCCGTCTCCTCGACATCGACCCGCGCCCAGATGGTCGAAAGGTCGTCGACCGTGAGGATCGGCGTGCCCGGCGTGACCCATTCGCCGACTTGGAGCGCCTTGCTCACGACGACCCCGGTGATGGGCGAACGAATCACCATGTCGGCGATCTGGTCGCCGTAGTATTGCACGTTGGCCTTGGCCGCCACGACCGCCGCGCGCTTGCGATCGAGATCGGCGACGGCGTCGTCGCGTTCCTTGGCCGAGATCACTCCGCGCCGCATGAGCTCGCGATCGCGGCGCATCGTCAGTTCCGCCTGATCCAGATCGGCCTGCGCGGTCGCCAGATCGCCCTGCGCCTTGGCCTCCTGATTGCGCAGATCGACGTCCTCGATCAGGCTCACGGTCTGGCCCAGCTCGACGAGGTCGCCCTCAATCAAGTCGAGCCGCGCGATGCGGCCGGCGATGCGGCTGGTGATATTAACCTCGGGCGCTTCGATTATGCCGACCGTCCGGATCGTGCTGGTGTCGGGCGGCGGCCACAGGTAGATGCCGCCCAGGCGGTAGAGCCCGGCGATGATCACGACGACCCCGGCCAGGCGCAGCAGCCGGCGGATGCGCGGCTTCATCGCGCGCCGGCTCCGGCGGCGGGGCGCGCGGCGCGGTCCGCAATCACCATACGTTGGGAATCACGCCATCGGTCGTGCGCATATAGTCGGCGTACTCGTCCCCATAGCTGGCGAGCAGGGCGGCCTCTTCCTCGCCGATGCGCCGGCGCAGCACAAAAATGCCGATCACGACCATCACGATCGCGGTCAGCGGCGCGGCGTACTCGAACGGCCAAGCGAACAGCACCAGGAACTCGCCAGCGTAAATCGGATGCCGAATATGGCGATAGAGGCCGCTGCGGACGATCGGACGCGAGGCCTCGTCACTTGCGGCCGTCGAGAAATAGCCGAGCTGGATACGCGCGCCCAGCGCCAGCCACAGCCCCATCAGTTCGATCAGCAGGCCCAATGCGGAGAGCCATCTCGGCGCACTGCCGCCATAGAGATAGGTCCGCTCGAAGGGCGCCGCGGCGAACAGCGCGAGCACCGGCAGCGCGGCCATGATGCGCCGCGCGAGGTGCGGGCGATCCGCCTCGAGCGTCGCGTCCTCGCGCACCAGCAGATCGGCGATGCGAAACGCCGCGTAGGCGATCAGATATACGCTGACGTAAGGCTGGGCGGCCAGATAGTCGCTCAGGCCTAGTCCAACCGCCATCGCGCCGAGGATTGCGGCAAGAAATATGATCAGCTCGCCGATGCGTAGCGAGAGGTCGCGCGGCGCGGGTGTGGCGGCCAGCCGTGGCGCCGGTTGCGCGCCGTCGGGGCCGAGTGAGCCGGTGGCGGCCTTCAGGGATCCGGTCGCCTTGTGCGGCGCGGCGGCGGACTCGGCGGTTTCATTCGGCGGCATGGCCAAACTCTCGCAGGATACGAATGCGGAATCAAAGCGCAAAATCATCGATCGCAGCGCGCATCGCCCGATGCGGCGCAGGCCGCTGCATTCTCGACGATCCGGTCACGCGCCGCGATCCGCGTCGCGCGATTCGTGACGATTGCGATTGCGCCGGCATCGGTGCCGCGCGCGCTCGTCATCCGTGGCGCGCTTCGAGCCAGCGTTCGGCGTCGAGCGCCGCCATGCAGCCGGTGCCCGCCGCCGTGATCGCCTGGCGGTAGACCTTGTCGGCGACATCGCCCGCCGCGAACACGCCTGCGATATTGGTGTAGGTCGAGCCCGGCCGGACCTTCAGGTAGCCGGTTTCATCCATGTCGAGCTGGCCCTGAAAAATCGCCGTGTTGGGCTGATGGCCGATCGCCATGAAGACCGCGTCGGTGCGGAAATCCGAGGCCGCGCCGGTGGCGACGTTCTTGAGCCGCACGCCGCTGACGCCGGCCTTGGGATCGCCGAAAATCTCCTCGATCGCGGAGTTCCAGATGAACGCGATTTTGGGATTTTTCTTTGCGCGATCCTGCATGATCATCGACGCGCGCAGCGCGTCGCGCCGATGCACGACGGTCACCTTGCTGCAAAACCGGGTGAGGAAAATCGCCTCCTCCATCGCGGTGTCGCCGCCGCCCACCACCACCGCTTCCTTGTTTTTGAAGAAGGCGCCGTCGCAGGTCGCGCAGGCGCTGACGCCGTAGCCCATCATGCGCTTTTCCGATTCGATGCCGAGCAGCTTGGCCGACGCGCCGGTGGCGATGATCAGCGCCTCGGCCATGATCGTCGCGCCGTCGACCGTGAGCGCAAACGGATGACGGCTGAGATCGCACGCGGAGACGTCGCCGGTAACAATGCGCGTGCCGAAGCGTTCGGCCTGGCGCCGGAACACGTCCATCATCTCGGGCCCCTGGATACCGTGCTCGAAGCCCGGATAGTTTTCGACTTCGGTCGTGATCGTTAGCTGGCCGCCGGGCACCAGACCCTCGATCAGGAACGGCGCCAAATTGGCGCGCGCCGAGTAGAGCGCGGCGGTCAGGCCGGCCGGGCCGGAGCCGAGAATTACGAGGCGGTTGACGATGGCATGGGATGCGTCTGGCATAAGACCTTTGCGCGGCGGATGCGGCCGCGATGAATTGGATTAAGCGCTGCCCTATTTTACACCTCGGGCAGCGCGGCATAAGCTCTGGCCCACGACATTCTGACGGCCCCGAATACGATCAGATTGCGGCATTATCATCGGCATTATCATCAATGACAGGCAAGAAACGAAGCGCAAAGGCGGCACAGCACGGCGCTCGATTGACCCATCTCGACGCGCACGGGCGCGTGCGAATGGTCGACGTCGGCGCCAAGCCGATCACCCGGCGCGAGGCGATCGCACGCGGGGCGATCCGGATGGCGCCGGCAACGCTTGCGGCGATTACCGACGGCAGCTTGAAGAAGGGTGAAGCGATCGCCACCGCGCGTCTGGCCGGGATCATGGCGGCCAAGCGCACCCACGAACTTATCCCGCTGTGCCATCAGCTTCCGCTCGAACTGGTCGAGGTCGAATTTCGCCCAGCGCCGGCCGAAGCCACGCTGCACGTGCAGGCCCGCGCCGTGACCAGCGCGCGCACCGGCGTCGAGATGGAGGCGCTGATCGCGGCGAGCGTGGCCGCCCTGACCATCTACGATATGGCCAAGGCGATCGACCGCGCGATGACCATCGAGGCGATCCGGCTGGTGCGCAAGAGCGGCGGCCGCAGCGGCGAGTACGCGCGCCCGGACGAATCCGCATGGTCGTAGCGATTGCCGCGGCGCGGCGCGGAAGCGTCGGCGAGCCGCGCGCGGCCGGAAGCGGCCGGCGCATCGCTACGCCGGCGGCGATCGGAGCGTGCGCATGATGAAGATCGACGGGCGCGCGGTACTCAAGGCGGGTCGTGACGGACCGGTGCGCGGCGGCAATCCGTGGATTTTTTCGCAGGCGATCGCGCGGCTCGAACCGTCCGCGATGCGGGCCGGCGACCTGGTCGAGGTCGACGACAGCACGGGCCTCGCGATCGGCCTCGCCCACTACAATCCGGCGACCACGATTGCGCTGCGTATGCTCGCCTTCGACACGGCGATCGAGCCCGGCGATCTGATCCACCGGCGCCTCGCGCGCGCGCTCGAGTTGCGCAATCGCGTGGTCACCGGCGAGACCAATTGCTACCGGCTGCTGAACGGCGACGGTGACGGCCTCTCGGGCGTGATCATCGATCGCTATGGCGACGCGGTGGTCGTCCAGCTACTGACCGCGGGCGCCGATCGGATGCGCGGCGAACTGGTCGCGGCACTCGGCGATCAGATCACGCCACGCACCATCCTCGAGCGCAGCCAGGGCGCCGTGCGCCGGCAGGAGGGGCTCGACGATCGCACGGGCGTACTCGCCGGCGAACCGATCGCCGTGGCGCAGGTGGTGGAGGACGGCATCCGGCTCGCGGTCGATCTGGAGCACGGACAGAAGACCGGCGGCTTTCTCGACCAGCGCGGCAATCGCGCGACGATCCGCGAAATCGCGCGCGGGGCGCGAATGCTCGACGCGTATTGCTACACCGGGGGCTTCGCGCTGGCGGCGATTGCGGGCGGCGCGCGCCAGGTCGTCGGCGTCGATTCGTCGGAGCGGGCGATCGCCGCCGCACGGCGCAATCTCGCCTTGAACGGCTACCCGGCCGATCGCGCCGAGTTGGTCCACGGCGACGCCGTCCGCTATCTCGCCGCGGCAGCCACCGAGCGCCCGGCCGGCGAGCGCTTCGACCTGATCGTGCTCGATCCGCCGCCGCTGGCGCGCAGCCTCAAGGACGCCGTCAACGCGGGGCGCCTGTATATCGATCTCAATGCGCTGGCGATGCGCGCGCTGGCGCCCGGCGGCAGCCTGATGACGTTTAGTTGCTCGAGCCATTTCGGCGGCGAAGATTTCATGCGCGCCGTGCGCATCGCGCAGATCAAGGCCGGGCGCAAACTGCGCACGATTGGGCGGCTCGGTCCCGGCCCCGACCATCCGGTGCTGCTCGGCCATGCCGAGGGCGAATACCTGACCGGCGTGTTATTGGCCGATCTCGGCTGAGCGGCGGCGCCCAACGCATGCGGCGATCGGTAAATTAAGCTGGAGCGACGCGGATGAAACTTGAGCGGCTCGATCATTTTGGTCTCGAAGTTGGCGAACTCGCCCGCGCCGAGCGCTTCTATACCGAGGTGCTCGGACTCGCGGTGGTCGCCCATCTCGGCGATCAGACGATTCTGCAATGCGGCGATCAGAACCTCGCGCTCTTCCAGGTTGAGCGTCCCGCGCCGACGCCCGAGCAGCGCCGCGCGCGCATCGGGCGGCCGCTCGGCCATGGTCATCATGCCTTCCGCGTGAGCCGCGCCGACTTCGCCACGGCACGCGCGCGGCTGGCCGAGGCGGGCGTCGAAAGCGCGAGCCCGATCGATTGGGGCGACCACGATTGCGTTTACTTTCTCGATCCCGACGGCAATCTGCTCGAGCTGGTGAGCTACCGTTAACGCCGCGCGCCGCGCGCGGCGTCGGATCGCCGCCTCAATGATTGTCATGCGCGGCGGATTCGCCTAGACCCAACGGATGCTCAGCCGCAGCCCTACTCCTCGCCCTCACCCGATCGTCGTTTTTATCGCCGGCCTCTGCATGCTCGCCGCATCGCGCGCGATCGCGCGGGCCGAGGTGCTGCATTTCACGGTGGACACCGAGAACTCGTCGATCACCGCGACAGTCGACGAACCCATCAGCCGCATCAACGGTTCGGTCGACGGGACATTTCAGATCCTCAACGGAGAAATCATCGGCGACCCGGCCGATCCGGCGGGCACCGGCCATGTCGAGATCGTCATCAATCCCACGACCTATCATTCCGACAGCAATCATCGCGACGACGTGGTCCTGCGCGACGCGCTCGAGACGCGGACTTATTCGATGATCCGGTTCGTCAGCACGCGTATCGAAGACCTCAAGATGGAAGCGCCCGGCGCGATCGGCTCGGCGACCGTGGTCGGCAATCTCCAACTGCACGGCACGACGCGCGAAATCCGCGTGCCGGTCGAGGTAACGCTCAGCCCCGACCACGATTTCAGCGCGAACGGCGAAGTGACGTTCGATTACACGGATTACGGCATCACGCCGCCGCGCGCGATGTTCGGCGCGCTCGCCGCGGGCAAGGAGGTCGATCTCAAGTTCCACATCGCGGGCACGGTAGTGGGCGATTCGACGGCGGCACCGACGCCCACGCCTTAAGCGGCGCGCGCGATCGCGCTTGGCAAGGGCGTCCGCGATGCGGTAAGCATCGCAGGGCATTGCGCGGTCCGCGGCAGGCGTCGCGCATCAGGAGAAATCGCGTGAAATTCGGCCTTTTCTACCAACTCCCTTGCGCCCCGGATCAATCCGAAGCCGCCCGCTATGGCGAAACCGTCGAGCAGATTATCCACGGCGACAAGCTCGGCTTCGACACCGCGTGGCTGGCCGAACTGCATTTCTTTCGCCCCTTCTCGATCATGCCGGCGCCGCTCATCGTGGCGACCGCCGCCGCGCAGCGCACCCGGCGGATCCGTTTCGGCACGGGCGTCGCGCTGCTGCCGTTCCATCATCCGCTCAAACTCGCGGGCGAGGCCGCGACGGTCGATATCCTAAGCGGCGGGCGGCTCGACCTGGGCGTCGGACGCGGCACGATCGCGGTGCACTTCCAGGGCTACAACGTCTCGCGCGAGGAGAGCCGCGAGCGCTTCGAGGAGACGCTCGAGGTGATCCGCAAGGCCTGGACGGGCGAGGCTTTTGCGCATCACGGAAAATTTTTCCAGATACCCGAGACCACGGTGGTGCCGCGGCCGCTGCAACGGCCACATCCGCCGATTCGCCTGGCCGCCAACAGTCCGGAGACGGCGGAGTTCGCCGGGCTCAACGGCTACGACGTGCTGGTCGCGTCGCCGATCAATCCACTGCCGGGATTTTATGACCACGTGCGCGGCTATCGCGCGGCGCTCGAGCGCGGCGGCCATCGCGAGGCCGCGGGCCGCGCCGGCGCGCCGGGTGACGTCGCCGCGCTGTTCTTCATGCACACCGCCGACACGCTGGCGCATAGCCGCGCCGAGTATGAGCCGTCGATGATGCATTACTTCAAGACCATCGGCGAGCAGGCGCGCCTGGGCGATCGCACGCAGTACGAGGGCTCGTACAACTATCTCAAGCAGGTGCGCGATCGGGTCGCCGCGATGACTTGGCCGGCGGTCGCCGAGACTATGGGCATCTTTGGGCCGCCGGCCGAATGTATCGCGCGGATCGAAGAGATCCATCGCGGCTCCGGGATCAACCAGATCGTCTGCTGGTTCAATCCGGGCGGCCAGATCGCGCATCGCGACGTGCTCGCCACGATGGAACGGTTCGCCACCAAAGTGATGCCGGCGGTCCGCCGGCTCGGCGAGTAGCCGATCGCGCCGCTCGACTTTTCGCGCGGCGTTTGTTTTTCATTAGGGTCGGCGATACGCATCGGTCGCGCCCCAAAATAATCGCCGCACGCGCCGCTCAAGGAGATCGAATATGCCCGCACCCCATTTCTTTGCCGACAGTCCCGCCGAGGTGGGCCTCAATCCGGATAAGGTGCAGGCGCTGTTCGACCGCGCCGAGCGCGAGATCAAGGAAGGGCTGCTGCCGGCCTGCCAGTTCGCAATCGCGCGCAACGGCAAGATCGCCGCGATGCGCACGTTTGGGCATGCGACGCAGGGCGGCAGCGATCGGCCGGCCACCGACGAGACGATTTTCGTCGCGATGTCGGCGACCAAGGCGATCACCTCCGCCGCGCTGTGGCTGCTGATGCAGGAGGGCAAAATCAGCCCGGCCGATCCGATCGTCAAGTACGTTCCCGAGTACGGCACCAACGGCAAAGAGCGTACGACCGTCGAGCAGTTGCTGATCCATACGGCGGGTATTCCGCAGGCGCCCGGCCGGCCGCGCGAATGGGGCGACCATGCGCGGCGCCTCGAGCGCTACGCGCAATGGCGGCCGATCCATCCGCCGGGCGAGCAATTCGCCTACCATGTCCATGCCAACTACTGGCCGATCGCCGAGGCGATCGAACGCCTCAGCGGCATGGAGTTGGGCGAGTTCATCCGCACGCGGATCGCCGAGCCGCTGGGTCTGCCGGACTTGCGCGTCGGCGTCCCGCGCACGATCCAGGGGCGCATCGCGGATTTGACCTGGGTGGGCGAGCCGGCCAAGGACGAAGACTACAAGAAGATCGGCGTGACGCCGCCGCGCGCCGCGATGGCGTCGATCGACGAGTCGATGATCCTGGAGTTCAACGAACCGGAAACGCGCGAATGCTCATTTCCGGCCGGCGGATGTATCACGACGGCGGGCGACCTTGCGCTGTTCTACCAGGCGCTGCTGCACGACGGAAAATCCTGGGACGGGCGCCAGGTCTGGCAGCCCGCGATGTTGCACGAGGCACGGCGCATCCGCAGCGGCAGCTTGATCGATCCGGCGCGCGGGATGCCCGCGAATCGCGCCTTGGGCATCGTGATTGCCGGCGGCGACGGCAAGGCCAATCTGCGCGGCTTCGGCAAGACCAACTCGCCCGACGCCTTTGGCCATCCGGGCTTCGGCGGGCAGAGCGCGTGGGCCGATCCGGCGACCGGGATCTCGTTCGGCTACCTGACCAACGGTTTCGACCGCAACGATCTGCGCGAAGGCCGCCGCAGCGTCGCGCTGTCGAGCATCGCCGCCGCGTGCCTCTGAGCGGCTAAGGGCGCCGGGCGGCTGAAACCGCCTCGCAGGCGCCGCGCGGTCACCCGGCCGGCTTGATCTCGACGATAAACCCGTCGGGCAGTTCACGCTTGCCCGCGATGAAGTCGCCGTTGATATCGGTCACCCAGAGCTTGCCGTCACCGACAAATGCGAGCCCCAGCGGATTGACAAAGCCGGTGGCCACGCGATGCAATTGGCGGTCGGCGGTCACGCGATAGATCACGCCGTCGGGCTTGAGCCGCTGCGTCATCGGCACCGGAATCTGAAAGTCGCCCACGTCGGCGACGAATAGCTGGCCGGCATAGGGACCGAAGCCCGCCGGCGCAAATTCCATCCCGGCCGGCGAGGTGAAGCCGCGCGCGTAGGGTTTGGCGTCGATTGTTCCACTCGGCGAGACGCTCATGATCAGCCCCAGGCCGGGTGTCGGCGAGGCCGGTAGGCTAGCCGCAATACTGACCAGCATCGCGGCGCCGTCGGGCGTAAAGGTGAGTCCGATCGGCGCGCCATATTTGCTGAAATCGGCGAACGGCTTGCATTCGCCCGCGCTGGTGAATTCGTAGACCGCGTCATTGTAGGCGGTCACGGCAAAGAAGCGCTTGGCGAAGGGGCCGCCGTCAGGACCGAACTTGGCCTCGACGCCAAAGCCCGAAATGCCCTTGGCGACCGTACCTGCGGGCGGCAGCGTGCAGGCGACCGTCGCCTTGCCGGTCTGCGCATTGACCACCTGAATCACGTGGTTGAGCACCGCGCCCTCGGCTTCGACGCGCGGCTGCGACAGCGTGATCAGTTGGCCTGCATAGTTGCCGAAGCCGGGCGGGGCAAGGTCGATGCCGGTCACCGGCAAGAGTTTGCCCAGGCCCACGATGACCGAAACTTTGCCCGCCGGGCTGACGGCGAGAATCCGGCTGCCGCTGTCACCGATCTCGCCGCCGTCGTCGTTGAGCCAGACGGCACCGTCGTGGATGAAGGGAAACAGCGGATCGTAGAGTTGGCCGGGCGGGACCAGCAGGCGCGCCGTGAAGCCGGGCGCGGCCTTGATCGTCGGCGGCGTCATCAGCAGGGCGACCACCCGGCGCAGTTCGGGCTGCGCGCGGCCGACCGTCGGCAGCGCGACCATCGCGAGCATCAGCGCGGCAACGCCAAGCCGGCGTAACGTCGATCTGAAATCCATTTTTCGGCATCCTCCAGCGCCTGTGCGATTGATAGTCCGCGCAGGACGATCAATCGCGAGCGGCGCTCATCAGACCTTTGCCCGCCCGGGACAGCGGCGGATTCCGCGCTGGTATAACACACGCCCCTGCGCCAGCGACAGGCGCGAGGGAACCTCTGCACAAGGCTCTGCTGTCACCCTGAGCGCAGCGCATGGGTCCCG
>JADMIL010000014.1 GCA_015478645.1 Candidatus Binataceae bacterium | reverse complement strand
GCAGCGCATGGGTCCCGGATCCGGGATTCTTCGCTGCGCTCAGAATGACAACCTAGCTTGTGCAGAGGTTCCCTAGGGTCCTGAGTTTGAAGTTCCTTGAACAAAGAAGCGTTGGAATTGCTGGTGTTTTCGCCGAAACATGTACTGCGAATCTCTAACTCAGGACACTAGAATTACGCCGGCGCCTAATTTACACGCCGCGATCAGATCGATTTGAACATGGCGGCGAGCGCGTCGGCGAGTTCCGGTTCGCATCCGCCAAAGAAATGGTCGGCGCCCGGCACGATCGCGCGTTGCGCGCGCGCTCCGAGATCCTGATGTAACGCTTCAAGTTGCGGCGCCGGGCAATACATATCCTGGTCGCCCGCCGCGAGCACGATCGGCCCGGCGAAGTGCTGGAGCGCACGCGCGTCAACCATCTTTAGCGGCAGCGCCACCAGCACCAATGCGCCGGGCGCGGCCTTGGCCGAGGCGGCGGTCATCGCGGCGACCGATCCGAACGAATAGCCGGCCAGCACTGCCCCGGTACTCAGCACCCCCGGTTGCGCCTGCAGGAATTCGAGCGCCGCCGCCGCGTCCGCGGCTTCGCCCGCGCCGCCGTCGTGCTCGCCCTCGCTCTCGCCGACGCCGCGGAAGTTAAAGCGCAGCGTAGCCCATCCCTGCCGCCACATCGCGTCGAGGATCGCATCGACCACGTTGTTGTACATCGAGCCGCCGTACAGCGGATGCGGATGGCAGACCACGCCACCGCGCACGCTCTTGAGGCTGTCCGGGCGGGCGATCAATCCTTCGAGCGTCAGCGCTCCGGAGGGAAAGGTAATGCGCTGCTCGTTCATCGTGGCTTCCTCGCGAGTTAAAGTAACGCTTTAATTGACGCCGCGGCGCGCGGACCGCACGCGAGCCCCGCGCGGCCGTGGTCGCCCCGCTTCCCTATAATACATCGCCGGGCAATCGCGGAAGCGGACGCCGCTCGTTCGATCATTGAGCACCCCGGGCCGCGGCGCGAGCCATTGGACTTATCGCGCGCGGCACGGCTCATCGCGGTTCGCCGGACTTGGCGCGGAGCGACGCGACGGATTATCGTGCTCGCATGACGCCCGACGGAAAATTCATTGCGCTGGACGGCCGACTCTACGACTACCTGGTGGCCCATGGCCACAATACCGATCCGCTGCTGCGCGAACTCGCCGCAGAGACCCGCGCCAAACTCGGCCGCGTGAGCGGGATGCAGATTGCGCCCGAGCAGGGGACCTTCATGACCATCCTGGCGCGCGCCATCGGCGTCCGCTCGGCGATCGAAATCGGCACCTTCGCCGGCTACAGCTCGATTTGCATCGCGCGCGCCCTGCCCACCGGCGGCCGCCTGCTGTGCTGCGACGTGAGCGAGGAATGGACCGCGATCGCCCGGCGCTACTGGGCGCGGGCGGGCGTCGCCGATCGGATCACGCTGCGCCTTGGCCCCGCCCTCGAGACTCTCAAGACGCTGCCGGCCGGCGACCCGCTCGACCTCGCCTTTATCGACGCCGACAAATCCAACTATCGCGCTTACTATGAAGCGGTGCTCGCGCGAATGCGCACGGGCGGGCTTATCCTGATAGACAACGTGCTCTGGAACGGCGCGGTGATCGATCCGGCGGTGCAGACCGAAGACACTCGCGCGATTCGCGCGCTCAACGATTTTATCGCCACCGACCAGCGGGTCGAGGCGGTCATGCTGCCGGTCGCCGACGGCCTCACGGTCTGCCGCAAATGCTGACCCGATCGCCCGGCGCGCGGCCCGCGCGCCTGCACGCCGGCGCATGCGTCGTGCACAATGGAGTCATTCGTCATGAATAAGCTGATTATCGAAGTGCGGATCAACGAGTACGCGTCGCGCAAGCATAACGCCAACGTGCCGTTCAGCCCGGCTGAAATCTGCGAAGAGGCGCTCCGTTGCTGGCGAGCCGGCGCGTCGATCGTCCATTACCACGCGCGCGATCCGCATTCGGGCGCGCCGTCGGCGCTGAGCGAGATCTACGGCGAGACCGCGCGCCGGATTCGCGACCAGACCGACCTGCTGGTGATGCCGACGCTGGGAGCGTGGACGCTGCCGTCACCCGAGGCGCGCATGAGCCATATCATCGAGTTGGCCCGGGATCCGGCGACGCGTCCGGACTTCGCGCCGATCGATATGGGCACCAGCAACGTCGACGCCTACGACGCGCGCAACCGCCGCTTCATTTCCGACGAGACGGTCTACCTCAACACTACGCGCACGCTGCAATTCTTCGCCCGCACGATTCGCGAGGCCGGGGTGCGGCCGGTGGCGGTGCTGTGGAACGTCAGCGCGATCCGCACGACCGCGGCGTTTGTCGAGGCGGGACTGTTCGAGGAACCGGTCTATAGCGAGATTGTACTGACCGAGGGCGGCCTGTTCGCCGGCAATCCCGGCACAGTGCGCGGGCTCGCAGCGATGGCCGATTTTTTCCCCGCGTCGATCCGCATGCCGTGGACCGTGATGTGCGCGGGCGGCAATCTCTTTCCGATCGTCGGTGCGGCGATCGAGCGCGGCGGCCATATCGCGATCGGTCTCGGCGACTATCCGTATACCGAGCTCGGCACGCCGCGCAACGCCGAGTTGGTCGAGCGCGTCGCCGGGATGGCGCGGGTGATGGGCCGCGAGGTCGCGACGCCATCCGAGACCCGCAGCATGCTCGGGATCGGATAGAACCGCACGCCGCGCGGCGCTCATTGAAAACCTCGGCGCAACGAAAATCGCGGCACCGCACAGTCTGCCGGCGCCTGCGCCGGCGTCCGCATAATTCGCCCTCGCACAATCTGCCCGCCACTCGACGGGAGTATCCGCATGCGTAAAAATCGCCGGGGCCGTCGCCAACGGCACCGACGTACTATTCAACGCGAAGCCCGATCATCACGGAGCGAGTGTGATTCTCAACTGGATATACGGCAGCCCGACGTGGCTATGGGGAACGGTCTTCGTCGCACTCTTCGCGGGCATCGCCTGCGGCGGACTAATAGTCTTTCACCGCCTGGTCCACGTGGAGGTCCGCCGGACGCACAACGAGCTGACGGGCTTTACGATTGCGATTATCAGCGTCACCTACGCGGTTCTGCTCGCATTCATTGCGATCGCCACGTGGGATTCATTCAGTGAGGCCGCGCTGGTCGTCGACAATGAGGCGGACTACGTCGGCAGCATCTACCGTGATACCCAGGGACTGCCGGCGAGCATGGGCGAGAGCATCCGCAACGACACCCGCCAGTACCTCGAAACGGTGATCACCGACGAATGGCCGGTCCAGCGCCGCGGACGGACGCCGAGCCAGGGATGGGAACCGCTGCGCAAGATTCACAGCGCGATCGTGACGATGCAGCCGGTCAACCTCGGCGAGATGGTAATCCAGGCCGAGCTGCTCAGAACATTGAACGAGCTTTACCGCGCGCGCGCCAGCCGACTGTCGGCGGCGCAGGGACATATTCCATCGGTGATCTGGTGGATCATCTTCGTTGGCGGCGTGCTCACCACGGGCTACACCTATCTTTTCGGATTCCACGACTTCCGCATGCACCTGGCGATGACCGCGTCGGTCGCGATTTCGCTCGCGCTGGTAATCGTTTTGATCATCGCGCTCGATTGGCCGTTTCGCGGGAAAGTGAGCGTCTCTCCCGCCGCGTTCATCACGGTTCAACAATCCTGGGCAAATCTGTCGTTCGCACCGGACAAGTAGCGCCGCGGGCACGGATTCGTGCGCCCGGTTGCCTGGTGGCCGGAATCTGCTTTATTCGCAATTGCGCGCCGGAACGGGCTTGGAGCGGTGCATAGCGGCACGCTAAACTCGCCGATCTGGAGCATCGCGATAACCCCGATGGATGAACGCTACGACCCGCATACAATCGAGCCGCGCTGGCGCGAACAATGGGAGCGCACCGACCTCTACCTGACGCGCGAGGATCCGGGCCGACCCAAATTCTATGTGCTCGAGATGTTCCCCTACCCGTCCGGCAACGGCCTCTCGGTGGGCCATCTGCATAACTACGTGCCGTGCGACGTGGTCGGCCGCTACAAGCGGATGGCGGGCTTCAACGTGCTGCATCCGATGGGCTGGGACGCGTTCGGGCTGCCGGCGGAAAACGACGCCCTGCTCAAGGGACTGCATCCCAAGGAGACCGTGCCGCGCTATGCGGCAAACTTCAAGCGTCAGTTGAAGTTGTCGGGATGCGCCTACGACTGGACGCGCGAGATCAATTCCTCGTCGCCCGACTATTACCGCTGGACGCAATGGTTCTTCCTGCTCCTGCATCGGCGCGGCCTCGCCTATCGTGCGCCGGGCTCGCAATGGTGGTGCGAAAAATGCCGCACCATCCTGGCCAACGAGCAGGTGATCAACGGATGCTGCTGGCGCCATCCGGATACCGTGGTCACCAGGAAAGAACTCGATCAGTGGTACTTCAAGATTACCGCCTACGCCGATCGCCTGATCGAAGACCTCGACGGCATCGACTGGCCCGAGCCGATTAAGCTGATGCAGCGCAACTGGATCGGCCGTTCAGAGGGCGCGGAACTCGCCTTCCCGGTCAGCGGCCACGCCGGTCAGGAGGTGCGCTTTTTCACCACCCGGCCCGACACCGTCTTCGGCGTATCGTTCATGGTGCTCGCCCCCGAGCATCCGCTGGTCACCGCGATCACCACCGGCGCGCAGCGCGCGGCGGTCGAGGAATACGTCGCGCAGGCCCGCCGCCAGAGCGAAATCGAACGGCTCTCGACGGTCAAGGAGAAGACCGGCGTCTTCACCGGCGCCCACGCGCGCAACCTGTTCAGCGGCAAGGATATTCCGATCTGGATCGCCGACTACGTCCTGATGGGCTACGGCACCGGCGCGATCATGGCGGCGCCGGGCGAGGACGAGCGCGACTTCGCCTTCGCCAAAAAATACGGTCTCGAAATTCCGATCGTGACCGCGCCCGCCGACGGCAGCGCGGCGCCCGCCGACCGCGCGTTCACCGAGCGCGGCGTCGCGATCAATTCGGGCTTCCTTGATGGACTCAAGACCAGCGACGCGATCAGCGCGGTGTGCAAGTACGCCGAAGCACACGGCATCGGCCGCCCGACCGTCAGCTACCGGATGCGCGATTGGCTCATCTCGCGCCAGCGCTACTGGGGCTGTCCGATCCCGATCGTCTACTGCCCGACCGACGGTATCGTGCCAGTGCCCGAGGATCAGTTGCCGGTCCTGCTGCCCGACATGAAAGATTACGAGCCGTCGGGCACCGGACGATCGCCGCTCGCCAACGTCGCCGAGTTCGTCAACACGGTCTGTCCGAAGTGCGGCGGTCCGGCCGAGCGCGAGACCGACACGCTCGACGGCTTCGCCTGTTCGTCATGGTACTTCCTGCGCTTCGCCTCGCCGCATTACGCGGCCGCGCCGTTCGACCCGCGCGCGGGCGACTACTGGCTGCCGGTCGACCTCTACGTCGGCGGCGCCGAGCACGCCGTGATGCATCTTTTGTACGCGCGGATGTGGACCAAGGTGATGTTCGACGCGGGGCTGATCAAGTTCAAGGAGCCGTTCCCTGCGCTGCGCAACCAGGGCATGATCTGGGCCGCCGACGGCCAGAAGATGTCCAAGAGCAAGGGCAACGTCGTCACGCCCGACGCGATGGTCGAGAAGTACGGCGCCGACGCGCTGCGCCTGTGGGAACTCTTCATGGGGCCGTTCGAGGAGGCGACCAACTGGAACGAGGACGGGGTCTTCGGCACCGCGCGCTATCTGCAGCGCGTATGGGCGGTCGTGCGCCGCTATATCGAGGCCGGATGTCCGCCGGGAGATCCCGCCGCCGAAACGCTGCGGCGCGCCCACAAGACGATCCGCACCGTTACCGACCACATGGAGCGGATGCGCTTTAACACCGCGCTCGCCACGATGATGGATCAGCTCAACTACCTGGCGAAACTCACGCCCGGCGAGACCGGCCGGTTCGCGATCGAGTCGTACGTGCTGATGCTCGCGCCGATGGCGCCGCATCTCGGCGAGGAGTTCTGGCGCGCGCTCGGCCATGACGGCTCGATCCATCTCGAGTCATGGCCGACGTTCGACCCCGAGTTGACGCGCGATGAAACCGTCACGGTGATCGTGCAGGTCAACGGCAAGGTCCGCGATCGCTTGCAGGTTCCGGCCGGCCAGGGCGAGGCGGCCAACACCGCCGCCGCACTCAATTGCGGCGCGGTGATGAAACTGATGACCGGCAAATCGTACACGAAGATAATCTATGTCCCCGACAAATTAGTGAACATCGTAGTGTAGGCTCGCCGCACGTTTGCGATCGGTCCACAATCGAACGCTCACCTCGATCGCCTGGCAGCGCATCCAAAGTTGTCACCCTGAGCGCAGCGAACGGGTCCCGGCTGAGCGCAGCGAATGGGTCCGGATTGATTTCACAAAAGAATCGGGATTCTTCGCCATGCTCAGAATGACAAACAGGCCGCTACCCCGCGGTGAGATCGCGACGCTTGATGCGCGTGGCGGCGGCGTGCGATTGTCGGAAAATTCTTAATCCGATCGCGAGGTGGCCCCGCCATGGCCGACGACGTACTCAAAGTCGAGCGTCATCCGAATTACGTAACTCTGATCCTGAACCGGCCCGAGAAGCGCAACGCGCTCAATGGTGTGATGTTCGAGGCGCTCGACCACGCGCTCGGCGAAATTGAAAAGTCGCCCGAGGTGCGCGCCGTGATCTTGCGTGGCGAGGGGCGTGCCTTTTGCTCCGGAATCGATCTGCGCGAGATCGGCAACATTGGCGGCGGCGGCGCGCCAGCGCCGGAGAAGATCTTCAGCCGTATCCAGAAGCTGCCGATGCCGACGATTGTGGCGCTGCAGGGCGATACGCTCACTGGCGGCCTGGTGCTTGCGCTGACTTGCGACCTGCGTATCGCGGGTGCGGGCGCGCGCCTCGGCATGACGCCCGCGCGCATCGGCTACCTGCCGACGTTCGCGATTTTCCGCCGCTTCGTCGAGACCGTCGGGCCGGCCAACACCGCCGAGATCATGTATCTCGCCGATCCGCTCGACGCCGCGCGCGCTCGCGAAATCGGCCTCGTGCATAAGGTGGTGCCCGACGACGGCCTGGTCGCAGCGGCCGACGCATGGGCGGCAAAGATTGCCGGCAACGCGCCGCTCTCGGTCCGCGCGATGAAGCAGAGTATCCAGCGCGTGATGAGCAAGGCGTTCGATCTCGAGCACGGCGACATCGACGAGCTGGGCAACAAGGTCCGCGGCAGCAACGACGCCAAAGAGGGCGTGCGCGCCTTTTTGGAAAAGCGCAAGCCGGTCTGGAAGGGCGAATAGATCGGCACGACGCGCGCCGCACGGCCGTCATCACGCACGCCGCGAACGAATTCCGCACCGCGTCCATCGGCAAGCCGCGACGGCTTGATGGGGCGGCGGCGGGCGTGCGATGCTCGGGGCCAAATTATATTTCCGCTGGAGATCAAGGAGTGACCGCAATGGCCGACGAACTTTTCAAAGTCGAACGTCATCCGAGCTACGTGACGTTTACCCTCAATCGCCCCGAGAAACGCAATTCGCTCAACGAACCGATGCTCGTCGCGCTCGACAATGCGATCGCGTCGGTCGAGCAGGACAAATCGATCCGTGCGATCATCCTGCGCGGCAACGGGCGCGCCTTCTGCTCGGGCATCGATCTGGCCGAAGCGGAGCGGCTCGAAGGCGGCCACAATCCGGTCAGCCTCGAGCGCATCTTCAAGCGCCTCGAACATCTGCCGGTGCCGGTGATCGCGGCGATGCAGGGTGCGGCGCTGGCCGGTGGATGCGAACTGGGATTGCATTGCGACCTGCGCGTCGCCGCCGACGATCTGCGCATGGGCATGACGGTCGCGCGCGTCGGCCTGATCGTCCCCTACAACTTCATCCGCAAACTGATCGAAATTATCGGCACCGCCAACACCGCGCAGATTATCTTTACCGCCGAGCCGGTCGATGCGGCGCGCGCGATCCAGATGGGCATGGTGCATGAGGTCGTGCCGGCGGCCAAGCTCGACGAGGCGGCGGTCGCCTGGGCCGAGAAGGTCGCGGCCAACGCGCCGCTGTCGCTGCGCACCATGAAGATGAGCCTGCGCCGTTCGGTCGACAGTTCCAACGACGCGTGGCACGACGACATCGTCGAATTGGGCCGCCAGGTCCGTTCCAGCAAGGACGCCAAGGAAGGCATCCGCGCGTTTCTGGAAAAGCGCAAGCCGGTCTGGAAGGCGGAATAACGCGCGCACCTCGGTGCCCGCTCGATCACGACGGCCCGTCCGCGGCACCTTTATCGATGCCGCCGGCGGGCCGTGAATTTCTCATCCATGCGTCACGATGCGTGTCCGCGCATCGCCAACGCGGCGCGCGCTCGCGATCAGTTGCGCGCGAGCGCCTTGCGCAAGGCCGCGACGTTACTCGGCAGCACGCTCGGCAGATTCAGCGTGCCCGCCACGTTCGAGTAGGGATAGAGCCGGCCGTTGATATGCGCGTGCAGCGGCAATCCCGCCCCCTGATGGATTTCGTAATCGAGCGGCAGCGGTCCGAGGATCTTGAGCATGCGATAGAGCGTGCGGGCGAACCGGCGCAACTCTTCGGGCGGCAGATCGGTCAGCAGGCCGCGGTACTCCGGCATCACGATTTCGTAGCTGCGCGGAAACGCGCCGATCGGGCTCGAATAGCTCACCACGCCGTCATCGCGCTCGATCAGCAGGCCTAGCCGATCAACCAGTTCGATCAGCTCGTGCCACATTTCCGGATGCGCGGCTTGCGCGCGCGCCTCGGCCTCGATCACCGGCAGCGGTGACGGCGCGCCGATCAACTGCTGATGCGGATGGGGCTGTGAGGCGCCCGATTCGCGCCCCTGATTCTTGCGGATCACCACCGAATGCACGGCGGAATTCGTGAAGATGTGGCGCATCAGGCGCACGTCCATCTTGATCAGCTCGAAGAAATGCTCCTCGCCGAGCGCACCGGTAAACGTCAGATCGTTGACCGAACGCGGATGGTCCAGGAAGTGGCGCGGGTCCTCGACCACCACGTAGGATTCGTTGCGCCCGCCGGTCAGCACTTCGGGGATCCGCGGAAACAGATTGTTGAACACCCGGATCGTCCAGCTTACCCCCTCGATCTTCCCCGCCCCGGTCCAGCCCGGAAATTCCGCCGGCGTCACGCGCATCAGCTCGGCCGGAGCCTGCGCCTCGTTACCAGGACAGAACGGACACGCCACCATCGCCTTGCGCAGCGTCGGCTCGTCGGGCGGCGGCGGATCGGGGGCAAGCTCCTCGCGTCCGCCGAGCGTGAACGCGAAGCTCTTGCCGCGCACGTCAACCACGTAAGAGATCACGCCGGTAATCGGATTCTTGATCCACACCAGCGCGCCGTCGCGCACTTCGTATTCAATAGCCATGGCGGTAGCTCAACTTTAAGCATGCGCGTGCGCCTTGTTTCAACGCGCACATGCGCCGCCGTTTCCCGCTCCGCCACACCCGAGGCCCGATTCCCGCACAGGCCCCGTCGCCGGACCGGCGCCGGCCCGATTCGCGTCATCGGATTCGCGTGCGGGTGCCGTCCTTGAGACCGCACCCGGTGAGGGGGATAACTTGACTCTGCGATGCGGCTCCGTTATCCAATTCATCAGGGACGGGGCCAGCAGGCGCTTGATACTGCATTCGGGTCTGGCGTTCCGCTCAGGCGGACACCAGGCTTTTTTTTGACTATGCGGGTGCCTGACGGCTGAAACTTCCGTCGCCGCAGCCCTGCGGACGGGCTCTGCATCGTCCGCCTAATCGTGCCACCGCTGAAGAAATATCTTTTTACTCCCGGTCCGGTCTCGGTACCGCCCGAAGTTCTGCTTGAGATGGCTCGCCCGCTCATCCATCATCGCACGCCCGAATTCGGCGCCGTGCTCGACAGCGCGCGCGCGCGGATGCAGCCGCTGTTCGGCACCCGCCAGGAGGTGCTGCTGCTCTCCTCGAGCGGGACCGGCGCGATGGAGGCCGCAGTCACCAATCTGCTCGCCCCCGGCGACCACGCGATCTATGTCAACGGCGGCAAATTCGGCGAACGCTGGGGCAAGCTGCTCAAGGCCAACGGCATGATCGGCCACGCCGTCATCTCCGAATGGGGCCGTCCGGTGCGCCCGGCACAGGTCGCGGAGGCGCTCACCGCCCATCCCGAGGCCCGCGCGGTCTTCGTGCAGGCCAGCGAGACTTCGACCTGCGCGATCCATCCGGTGGGCGAAATCGGCGCGATCACCCGCGGACGTGACGTGATGCTGGTGGTTGACGGCATCACCTCGGTCGGCGTGTTCGAGCAAAAGATGGACGAATGGGGTGTTGACGCCTACCTGACGGGCAGCCAGAAGGCGCTGATGCTGCCGCCCGGGCTCGCGATGATCGCGCTGTCGGATCGCGCGCTCGCCCGAGCCAGCCAGAGCCGCGCGCCACGCTACTATTTCGATCTCACGCGCGAGCTCAAGTCCCAGCGCGACGAGCATACGACGGCCTGGACGCCCGCCGTATCGTTGATCTTCGGCCTCAACAAAACTCTCGAACTGATTCATGCCGAGGGGCTGCCGCAGGTTTACGCGCGCCATCAACTGATGGCCGAGGCGACGCGCGCCGCCGCCGCTCCATTAGGCCTCACGCTCATCGCGCCCGACGCGCCCGCCCCCGGCGTCACCGGATTGCTCACGCCCGACGGCCTCGACGGCTCGAAACTGGTCCGCCTGATGCGCGACGAGCTGGGCGTCGGCGTGCAGGGTGGGCAGGATCAGATGAAGGGCCGGCTCGTCCGCATCGGCCACATGGGCTATCTTGGAGCGTTCGATATGCTGGCCGCCGTGAGCGCGCTCGAAATCGGGCTGCAGCGGCTCGGCCATCGCTTTACGATCGGCGCGGGCGTGGCCGCGGTGCAGGAGAGAATCGCGCGCAGTGGCTGAAAAATCCATGGCGGAAAACTTCCGCGTCCTGTTGAGCGACTCCCTGGCGCCCCAGGGGATCGACGTGCTCAAGCGCTACCCCCATCTGACTTTCGAGGTCAAGACCGGGCTGAGTTCGAGCGAACTCGCCGCGATCATCGCGCCCTATCACGCGCTGATCATTCGCAGCGCGACCAAAGTTACGCGCGAAGTTATCGAGGCCGCCGCGGCGCTCAAGGTGATCGGCCGGGCCGGCGTCGGCGTCGACAACGTCGACCTCGATTCCGCCACCCGCCGCGGCATCGTCGTGATGAACAGTCCGCTCGGCAACAGCGTGACGACCGCCGAGCACACCATCTCGATGATGATGGCGATGGCGCGCCATATACCCGCCGCCAACGCCGCCTTGCGCACCGGCCTATGGGAGCGCGGACGTTTCACCGGCGTCGAGATCGCCAACAAGACCCTGGGCATCGTCGGCCTGGGCAATATCGGGCGCATCGTCGCCGATCGCGCCGTCGGCCTCAAGATGAAGGTCATCGGCTTCGATCCGATCATGACGGCTGAAGCCGCCGCCCGCGCCGGTATCGAGCTGGTCGCGCTCGATCAGCTATTCAAGCGCGCCGATTTCATCACCGTGCATGCTCCGCTCACCGACGAGACCCGCGGACTGGTCGGCACGGCCGCCTTCGCGATGATGAAAAAGGGCGTGCGCGTGATCAATTGCGCGCGCGGCGGCATCATCGACGAGCCCGCGCTGCTCGCCGCCCTCAACTCGGGCAAGGTCGCCGGCGCCGCGCTCGACGTCTTCGTCCAGGAGCCGCCGCCGCCCGACCATCCCCTGATCCATCACGACAACGTGATCGCGGTGCCCCATCTGGGCGCGGCGACCGACGAGGCGCAGGTCCAGGTCGCGGTCGATATCGCCCATCAGGTCTCCGACTTCTTGCTTGAGGGCACAGTGCGCCACGCGGTCAATATCCCCGCGCTTTCGGTCAAGGAACTCGAGGTCCTCGGGCCTCATCTGACGCTCGGCGAAAAGCTCGGCCACCTCGCCGCACAATTGATCGACGAGGCGCCCAACGAGGTCACCGTCGGCTTCGCCGGCGAGGCCGCCGATTTGAACGCCGAGCCGATCGTTGCCTCCGTGCTCAAGGGTCTGCTCAGCGGCTTTCTCGACCATGATCTCAATATCGTCAACGCTCCGTATATCGCGCGCGAACGCGGCATCCGGATTATCGAGACCCGCTCGCGCGAGACCACCGACTATCGCAATTTCCTGACGATTACCGTGCGCGCTGGCGCGGGCAGCCACGAAGTCACCGGCGCGGTCTTCGGCAATCGCGCGCTGCGCCTGATTCGCATCGACGGCTTTCGCGTCGAGGCGACGCCCGAAGGCTATTTCCTGATGCTCCACAACCGCGACGTGCCCGGCGTGGTCGGCGCGGTCGGCACGATGCTGGGCCGGGCCGGCATCAATATCGCCGGCTTCGACCTCGGCCGCGATCGCGCGGGGGGCACGGCGCTCAGCCTGGTCGAAATCGACGGCCCGGTGCCCGCCGCCGTGCTCGATCAGCTCAAGACCATACCGGCGATCACCGCCGCGTCGTTGATCAAGCTTTGAACTATATAACCCTGCACCGCCGCCCGAGCCTCGCAACGCGCCGCGCGGACGGCCTCACCCGATCCGCCGCGTGCTCGGGCGCCGCCTGGCGGTCCGCCGCGGATACGGCGCGGCCTGTGGAATGACTCTATGAAGACTGTGGCTGTGGTGGGTTCGCAATGGGGCGATGAAGGCAAGGGCAAGATTGTCGATCTGCTCGCGGCCGACGCCGACGTGGTCGTGCGCTTCCAGGGCGGCAACAACGCCGCGCATACACTGGTTGTCGACGGCGAGAAATTCATCCTGCGCCTGGTCCCCGCCGGTGCGCTCCACGACCGCAAGGTCTGCGTGATCGGCAACGGCACCGTGGTCGATCCGATGGCCCTGGCCGAGGAGATCGACAGCCTCCAGAGCCGCGGGCGCTTCCAGGACGACGCCCTGCTGCGGCTTAGCTTCGACGCCCACATGGTGATGCCGTACCATCGCGCGATTGATCGCGCGCGCGAGGCGCGGCTGGGCAAAAACGCCATCGGCACCACCGGCTTCGGCATCGGCCCGGCCTACGAGGACAAGATGTCACGGATGGGCCTGCGCTTCGACGACCTGGCGAACTTCCCCGCCTTCACCGCCAAGCTCGAGCGCAACGTGCGCGAAAAAAATCTCTATCTCAAGAGCGTGCTCAAGGCCAAGCCGGTGAGCGGCACCGAGATCCTGGCCCAGATGCGTAAGGTGCGCGGCCGCCTGGCGCGCTACCTGTGCGACACCTCGGTCTATATCAATGACGCGATCGGCGCCGGCCGCCGCGTGCTGTTCGAGGGCGCGCACGGCGTGATGCTCGACATCGACCACGGCACCTTTCCCTACGTCACCTCGTCGAACTGCGGCGCCAGCGCGGTGTTTGGCGGCGCGGGCCTGGCGCCGGGCAAGCTCGACGGCGTGCTCGGGATCAGCAAGGCGTACACCACGCGGGTCGGCGGCGGACCCTTTCCGAGCGAGATCAAGGGCAAGCTCGGTGACGCGCTGCGCGTCGAGGGCGACGAATTCGGCAGCGCCACCGGCCGCCCGCGGCGCATCGGATGGTTCGACGCGGTGCTCGCCCGCTATGCCGCGCGGCTCAACGGGATGTGGGGACTGGCGCTGACCAAGCTCGACGTGCTGACGGGCGTCGACCCGGTGCGCATCTGCGTCGCCTACACGGTCGCCGGCCAGCGCCACGACGAAATTCCGCCGAGCCATCGCCGGCTCGAAAAGGCCAAACCGATTTACGAGGATTTGCCCGGCTGGAGCGAGGATCTGACGCGCGCGCGCAGCCTCTCCGAACTGCCCGCCAACGCGCGCCGCTATCTCGAACGGATCAGCGAAACGTCGGGCGTACGGCTCGCGATGGTCGGCGTCGGCGCCGCCCGCGAAGCCACGATCGTGCTCGAAAATCCGTTTTTGGTCTAAGAACGCCCCGGCATTTTGACTTAGGGCTAAGCGACCTCAATCGCTGTGGCGATGCCCTCGGCCGCGCGAGTTTCCAGGCTGAGTTCAATCGCCTCGCGGATATTGGCCAGCGCCTCCTCGATCGTCCGGCCCTGCGAAACGCATCCGGGAAGTGAGGGGCACTCCGCGACGATCCATCCGTCTTCATCATGCTCAAGCGTTACGAGGAACTTCATTTGGCGCCTTTACTGATGCTCTCGCGCAGAAAGCCGCGCGGTCAATCCATTTTGATGCGGCCTTATGCCGTGCAGACCGCCGCCAGGCTCGAGATCGCGACGCCGCGGCGCCCCTGGCGGATTTCGTTGCGATCGAAGCCGTTGGTGCAGTAGCCGAGCGAGATTCCAGTCACCGGATCGCCCCATCCAATCTGGCCGCCCGCGCCGCCATGGCCAAAGGCAATCGGCGAGTTGGTGCGGCCGAAGCCGCGATAGTTGGCGAAGCCGTCGTCGCCCGCCACCACCACACCCAGCGCGCGATTGCACTTGTACTTGAAGATCGGATCGAAGTAGTCGCCCGAACGCACGCGCCGCGCCTCCTGCAACGTCTCCGCACGCCAGATCGGTCGGCCGCCGGCGACCGCGGCATTGTGCAGCAAGCCCTGGTAAAAGAGCGCGAGGTCGGCCGCCGTGGTGATTCCGCCGCCGCCCGGCACGCCCGATTCGCGCACCACCGCCGAATTAAAACCGGTGATCGCGGTCTCGGTGACTTCGGTCTCGGGCGGCATCGGCGCGCCCACCTTCTTGTAATCCTCGGCGGTCAGCGATTGTCCGACCCACACCAGGTCGGCCACGCGATCGTGCTCGGCGCGCGGCAGCCCCACGCGCAGGCCGGGCAGGCCCAGCGGCGCGGCGATCCGATCGCGCACGAACGCACGAAAGTCCACGCCCGCGCGCCGCTCGATAATTTCGCCGAGCACCCAGAAGCCGGCCGTCGGATGATAGACGAAGCGCTGGCCGACCGGAAATTCGAGCCGCCACGACTTGAAGCGCTCGAGGCGCTTTTCATGGCTGTTCCAGTCGGGCTGCGGAAACGGCGCGTTGGGAAAGCCGCCCGTATGCAGCAGCAACTGCTCGACCGTGATGGTCTCTTTGCCGTTGCTCGCGAACTCCGGCACGATATCGCCCGCGCGCTCGCCAACCGCGAGCTTGCCGTCGCCGATCAGGATCCAGATGGCCGACGAGATAATCGCCTTGGTGCACGAAAAGATGCAGTACAGGGTCTCGTCGGTCGCGGGCTTTTCCACGCCGCCCTGCACCGCGCGGCCAAAGGTCTTCATCGCGGCGATTTTGCCGCCGCGCGCGATCGCGATCTGGCACGACGGCAGCAGGCCTTCGCTAACTTCGCGCTCGGCGCGCGTGAACAGTTCCGCGACCTTCGCGGGGTCGAGTCCGACTTCGCGCGGGCTCGCGGCAATCTGATGCGCTTGCGGCATGGCGGCTACTCCTCGGAGAAACTCCGGCAACAGATAACACGAAACCGCTTCAGGCCAACAGCCGCGCCGTCGCCACATCCGCCGATGCGTCGCGCGCCGGCTCCGCCGCCCCCTGAGCGGAGATCCATCCCGCGCGGCCGTCCAGGGTGGCGCGCACCACCGGGCACCGCGGCAGCGCCTCGCGATCGAGACTCGCCGCGGCCTCGCGCAGCGCGACGAAGCGCGCGCCGCGCTCTTTCAATGCGCGAACCAGCGCAACTAGCGTATCGAGCCGGCCCAGTCCTTCGGTCTCGGCGTGGATCGTATGGACATTGAGCGCGTCAGGCACAAAACGCTCCAGATAGTAGTTGACGATCGGCGCGGTCTGGTTCAACTCCGGACCGATCACTTCGTCGAGCGTCGGAAGCATCGTCGGAATCTCGATCGTCGCGAGCGCGGCGCCGTCGATCACGCATCGATAGGGCGCGCGGCCGCGGGTGTCGCTGCGATAATCGAGCCCGCGCGCATCGAGCGCATGGAGCGCGGCCGCGGTCGTGCGCCATCCGGGCGCCGCGAACGCTCGCGCCGGCTCGCCCATCACCGCGCGGAACGCCTCGAACGCCTCGGCCAGTTCGGCGCGCACCGCCGCGTCGTCGAGCTTCTCGAGCTGGTCCTGCCAGCGCACGTGATCGTAGCCGTGCACGCCAACCTCGAATCCGGCCGCCGCCAGGTCGCGCATCACCTGCGGATAAGCCAGCGCGATCGGCCGCGCTGGCAATAGCGTGCCCGACAGCACCGTGCGCCATCCGTACATCGCGACCGCGCGCGTGCGGCGCATCTTTTTGAGGAACCCCGGATTACGCAGCACCCGGACGATCGCGCGGCCCGAATTGTCCGGACCCATCGCGACGAAAAAGCTCGCCGCCACGCCTTCGGCGGCGAGCGCCCGCATCAGGCGCGGCACGCCCTCGCCCAAGCCCTGATGGGTGTCGACGTCGACCTTGAGCGCTACCTGCATCGGCCCCGCGCCGCGGCGCGCCGCCTACGACTGCGCCTCCTTGCGGAACCATTCCATCGATCGCGCGGTGCCGTCGCGCAGGCTCACCGTCGGCTCGACGCCGAGCAGCTTGCGCATCTTGGTGTTATCGGGCACGCGCCGCGGAATATCCTCATAGCTGGTGCCGTAGACCTCGGCCTGCTCAACGAATTTGATTTTCGATTTGGTCGGGCCGTACAGGTCGAGCATCAGCTCGGCGAACTCGAGCACCGAGGTCTCGACGTCGACTCCGATATTGATCGCGATTCCGTCGGCCGCCGGGTTGAGCCCGGTCTGCACGGTCGCCGCCACCGCGTCGGTCACGTAGGTAAAGCAGCGGGTCTGCGAGCCGTCGCCGATAACCGTCAGATCGGCGCCGCGCAGCAACTGGCCCATGAAGATCGTGAACAGCCGCCCGACATCGACCCGGTCCAGCCGCGGCCCGTAGATATTGAAGTAGCGCACCACCGCCACCGGCATCCCGAGCTTGTGGTAGGCGAAGCAGAAATGCTCGCCGACCGCCTTGGAAGTCGAATAGCACCAGCGATCGATCGTGGTCGCGCCGAGCACCCGATCGTCGTCCTCTTTCCACGGCACCTTGGGGTTGCGTCCGTAGACCTCGGAGGTCGAGCTGAAGACGACTTTCTTGTTGTACTTGTAGGCCGCTTTCAATACGTTTTGCGTGCCGTTGACGTTGACGTTGAGCGTCTCGTACGGGTCGCCCACGTAATGCTCGACGCCGACCACCGCCGCCAGGTGGTAGATCAGATCGACCTTGGCCGCGAGCGTGTCGATCAGTTCGACATTGAAAATCGAATCGTGAATGTAATGAAAGCGCGGCTCGTTGAGCAGATGGCGCACCTTGGCGATCGATCCCGTGTCGAGCACGAAGACCTCGTCGCCACGCGCCACGAAGGCCTCTGACAGATGCGAGCCCAAAAAGCCCGCGCCGCCGGTTATCAATACCCGCATGTGATCTCCCTTCAGTCGAACCTTATCTGAGGCGCTGCGCCAGCGCCCGCGTCCACCTGCGGCAATTGGCCCGCCGGCCCCGCCATGCTCGCGAGGATCGCCCGCGCCGGTCCTTCGGCGCCGCCCTCGAATTGCACGCGCCCGACGATCACGCTGCCCGCGCCGGCCGCGACCTCGACCGCGCCGTCGGCACTCTCGCCAATAATCGATCCCGCCGCGCCGCGCATGCCGCCTGCCGACGCGATCCGCGCCTCCCAGATATAAAGCTTGCGCCCGCCCGCCGTACAGAACGCGCCCGGATAAGGATGCGTCACGGCGCGCACGAGATTGCAGATACGCCGTGCCGGCCAACGCCAATCGATGCGTCCGTCGTCGGGGCGGCGGCGGCCGAAGTAACTGCCCTGGGTCAGGTCCTGCGGGCGTCGGGGCGCGCGGCCGGCGACGATCAGCGGATGAAACTCGCGCATCAGCGCCGCGCCGAGCGGAACGATCTTGCGATAGAGCGTCAGCGCATCGTCCTCATCGGCGATCGCGACCGGCCGCTGCGCCACGATATCGCCCGCATCGGCCCGCGCGGCCATATGATGCAGCGTTGCGCCGGCCTCGCGTTCGCCGTTGACCAGCATCCAGTTGACCGGCGCGCGTCCGCGATACTTCGGCAGCAGCGAACCATGCAGGTTGTAGGCGCCGAGCGCCGCCTGTTCGAGGATCGCGACCGGAATCAGGTTGCGATAGTAGAACGAATAGATCACCGCGGGACGAAGCGCCGCGACCCGCGCGATCGCGTCCGCGCCAAGCTCCTCGGGATAATCCACCGGAATTGCGTGGATGCGCGCGAGCTCGGCGCACGATCGCCACCAAATCTCCTCGCCCGGGGTGTCGCGATGGGTGAACAGGGCCGCGATCGGCGCGCCCATCGCGATCAGTTCCGTCATGCACGCGTAGCCCATCTCGTGGTAGGCGAAAAGCACGCAGCGCGCCTCGCGCACCGCCGCGGCCAGCGCGCGATCGTCGGCGGACTTCATCCCGGGCGGCGCGGCGAATCGGTCCCGTCGAGCGCCGCGCGCTCGCCGTGGATCGCGCGCACGATATAGTTCGGCCGCCGCCGCACCTCGATATAGATTCGCCCGACGTATTCGCCCACCAGCCCCAGCGCCAGGAACATCAGCCCGACCAGGAAGAACAGCACCGCGAACAGCGTCCACAGCGCGCCCTCCTGCTGCGGACCGTAGATCAGGCGATGGCCAAACAGCACCGCGGCGAAGAACGCGTCGAGGATAAATATCCCCATGCCGGTCAGGCTCAGCACCCGCATCGGCAGCAGCGAAAAGCCGGTAATCAGGTTGAGGCTCAGATGCGCCAGGCTGAAAAAATTATACTTCGATTCGCCGCCCGCGCGCTCCGCATGACCGACCGGAATCTCGGCGACGCGCTTGGCGAAGGTGTTGGCGAGCGCCGGCACGAAGGCCGCCTTCTCGTCGCATTCGACAACCGTGTCGATGATATGCCGGCGATAGGCGCGCAGCATGCACCCGTAGTCATGCATCTGCACGCCGACGATCGCCGAGGTCAGCCGGTTATGCATCTGCGACGCCAGCCGCCGATAGGTGCGGTCCTGCCGCTCCTCGCGCCAGCCGCCGACCACGTCGTTACCCTCGTCGATCGCCGCGATCAGCTTCGGAATCTCTTCGGGCGGGTTCTGCAAGTCGGCGTCGAGCGTAACAATGATCTCGCCGCGGCAATGCCGAAAGCCGGCCAGCAGCGCCGAATGCTGGCCGAAATTGCGCGCCAGTTCGACCACCCGCACGGACTCGTCGGCCGCGGCGAACTCGCGCAGAATCGTCAGCGAGTCGTCGCTCGAACCGTCATCGACGAAGAGCACTTCGCACGGCCGCCCAAGTCCGGCCGCGACCGGCGCCAGCCGCGCCCACAGCGCGCGCAGGTTGGCCGACTCGTTGTAGACCGGAACGACGATCGAGACGAGTTCCGCCGGATGGACAAGATGGTCGCGGAGCGGGGTTATTTTGCTTGCACTGTTCAATCGGATAGCCGGTGGCGCGGGACGATATCCCGCCGCTACGCACTGGCCTGACGATTCGGTGCCAGCGCGATCGATTCATTCTGACAAACGCCTGATGCGAGTTAAAGACGGCCGGCCGGCACGCGCGGCTCCGCATGCCATCTCATGGATCCGATCCGCCGACTCGCGTGCAATTGGGGCGGGATGTCCACGCAAATTCGCCGCCGGGATCGATCGCGAGATCTGCGGCGGCGTTCGGTCGTGCGCAAGTCAGGTCATCAAAGGGGCTTGGATCGCAGCGCAGTCACCTATAGTTTTATTGAGACATTCAGATGACAAACGGGCAGCTTGCGGCTGGCGACGAATTGATCGGAAAGCGGATGCGCCCCTGTGCCATCCACGCATTCGCGGCGGATTCTCCGCGCGCCGGCCGGGCGTCGCGGACCACCCGCAACCTCTCTTCTTCTTCCAGATCTTCCGCCGCATACTGGTGCCTGATTCTGCATAGCGTGCCGCGGCCCATCGCAAATCTTCCGGAATGATGAGCGTATCGCGCGGCGGTCCCGAGGATCCAATCCGGTGAGCGACAACAAGGCAGATGGAGGGGATGTGGTGGAAGGTCGGGTAGAAAATCAGCCAATCGATCCGCGCACGGCGGCCAACCCGCAGACCTTGGCCGCTGGCGACGGCACGTCGGCGGCAACCAATGCCGCCGGCAGCGCGCGCGCAACCCTTGTGCCCGGCGCTCCCGCCGATGCGGGCCGCGGCGCATCCGCGACCAGGGTCGCGGCCGACGCACCGCCGGCCACGCTGGGCAACTATCTCGCCGCGATGCGCGAAAAGCGCGGCGTGGGCCGCGAACAGATGTCCGCCGAGAGCCACGTCCCGGCGCATTACGTGCGCATGATCGAGAGCAACGACTATTCGATGATCGCCGATCAGCTCTACATGGTGCCGTTCATCCGGCGCTACGCCGCATATCTCGATCTCGACCCGGAAGAGATCGCGATGCGCTTCGTGCGTGAGGTTCAGCGCTCCGACAGCGTGCCCCAGGCGCGCCTCGATCAGCCGCTCAACGCCGACGTGCGCAAACGCGGCGGCCGGCGCGGCGGAATCCTCGTGGTTGCCGCGCTGCTGATCGTGGCCGGGTTGTATTTCTATCAGAGTGGACGGCATCGCCAGGCCGCCGAGAGCTACGGATTGCGGCCGGCCACCGCCGGCGATTCGTCGTCGAACCCGATCGCGCCCGGGCAGGCTCCCTACGCGATACCGGCCGCGCACGCCTCATAGCCGGCCGGTGCGCTTTCCGCCACGGCGCCCTGGCCTGCTCTCCGACGCGCTTCTTCAGCGCATATTTTCGGCGCGCATCTCGAACGGATGATTATTCGCGCGGACGCGTCACGGATCGATTCGTCGATCGGGTGCCGTCAGTTCGTCGCGCAATTTTCGCCGCGCCTTGCGTGCCGCGAAGGCGAAGCTCATCCGATCAGGCCGGACGAAAATCTCGGCAAGACCTCTTCACCCAGCCGCTGGATACATTCCATGACCTTTTCCGGCGCCGGCCCGAGCGGTATCCGAACGCGCAGGATCAGCCAGTCGAGGCCGCCCATCGCGCGATCCCAGAAGTCCAATTGCTCGAGCCAGTCGTCCGCCGTGCCCATGATCGGGTAGCCGAGCGGACGGATCTTGTCGAGCGTGAAGTCCGCCTCGCTGGCGAACTCGGGCGTCGGCGCGAGCATCCCCCACTTAAAGTAAAACTTGCATTCCTCGAGCCACAGCCGGCCAAAGGTCTGCTCGGCCTCCTCGCGTGACGACGCCAGCCAGCCGTCGCGCAGCAGCACCAGCCGCGGCGTCTTGCCCGCCTTGATCGCCGCCTCCCGATAAATATCAAGGTGCGCTTTAATTTGATCGACGCTGTCGAAAAACGGCGCCATCGTCCATGCATCGCCAAGGCGCCCCGCGCGGGCGATCGATTTCGGCCCGAACGCGCCAATCCACAACGGCGGATAGGGCCGCTGATACGGCTTCGGGGTCAGATGGATCGCGTCGTAATTGTAGTATTTACCATGGAACGCGAACGGCTCGGTGCTGGTCCACGCGCGTTTCATAATCTCAAGTGATTCTTCAAATCGCCCTTCGCGCTGCTTGATCGGCACGCCGAAATGGGCGAAGTAGCGCGGATGATAGCCGACCCCGGCGCCGACGATCAGCCGCCCGCGCGAGAGCACGTCGATCAGCGCGGCCGCTTGCGCCAGGTGCACCGGATTGTAGAGCGGCGGCATCAGCACGTCGGTGCCGATCTTCACGCGCGTGGTTCGCGCGGCGATCGCGGCGAGCAGCGGGAGCGGACTCGGAAACATGCATTCGGTGCGCGCGTGGCGCTCGGGCACGAACACCCCGTCGAAGCCGTAGCGCTCGGCCTGGGCCGCCTCGTCGAGCAGTTGCGCGGCAAAATCCGCACTGCGCTCGGCGCTCGGTTCGGGCTGCTCGTAGGGACCGCCGTGCGTATCGGGCATGTAGCCAATCGAAATCATCGCATCACCTCTCGTGAACTCAAATCCCGCTTCGCGAACTTAAATCCCGGCCGCCGTATGCGAGTCGCGGCGGCGGCGCGCCGCTGAAGCCTTTTAGCCGATTCGCGCGCCGGATTAAACCGCGCGTCCCGCCGCGCGATCGTGGCATGGCGTCACGCTCTGCTGATATATTTCGTTGATTGGAACGCGCATCGGCAATTCGCCGGGCGTGAATCAATCAATCGAATTCAGGGAGACTATTCGCATGCACGTCGGTATGGCAGTGATTTTCCAGGGACAGGGCGAGGAACGCACTGACCGCAACGTCTATCGCAACGAATTGCGCCTCGGCGACTTGGCCGAGCCGCTCGGCTTCGACTCGATCTGGGGCGTCGAACATCATTTCACCGACTACACGATGTGCCCCGACGTGCTCCAGTTCCTGACCTACTTCGCCGGCCGCACCACGCGCGTGCAGCTCGGCTCGATGGTCGTCGTACTGCCGTGGCACGACCCGCTGCGCGTCGCCGAGCAGGTCGTGATGCTCGATCATTTCTCCAACGGCCGCTTCATCTTCGGGATGGGCCGCGGTCTCGGCCGCGTCGAGTTCGAGGGCTTTGGCCTCAACCAGGAGGCCAGCCGCGACATGTTCGTCGAGTCGGCGCAGATGATCCTGCGCGGACTCGAGACCGGCGTGTGCGAGTTCCAGGGCAAGTTCGTCGAACAGACCCGCCGCACGCTGCGCCCCGCGCCGTTCAAGTCGTTCAAGGGCCGCACTTTCGCCGCGGCGGTCTCGCCCGAATCGTCGCAAATCATGGCCGAGCTTGGCGTCGGCCTGCTGATCATCCCGCAGAAGCCGTGGGATCAGGTCGAACAGGAGATCGCCGACTACCGCGCGATCTTCCGCAAGTCCAACGGCATCGACGCGCCGCGCCCGATCGTCGCCGGCTGGACCTTCTGCGACGAAAACCGCGACCGCGCCGAAGAACTGGCCCGCAAGTACATCGGCGGCTATTGGCATTCGGTGGTCCGCCACTACGAATTCGTCGGCGACCATCTGACCAAAATGAAGGGCTACGAAGCCTACAAACTAATGCAGGAGCGGGCGAGCTTGCCCGGCGGGGTCGACAAGATGGTCGACTACTTCATGGGCCTGCAGATCTGGGGCACGCCCGAGATGTGTTACGAGAAGATCGTCGCCAACCAGATGCGCGTCGACGCGCAGGCCTTCACCGGCATCTTCAGCTACGCCGGGATGCCCTACGATATCGCCGAGGACAATCTGCGGCTGTTCGCCACCCAGGTGATGCCCGAGCTCAAGAAAGTCGTTCCGGCCGACGAGCAGGCGCTCGCCGCGGCCGGCGTCGGAGCCAGCGCGGATCCGGGCGCGTATCGCCTGCAGGCGTAAGATCGCGGCGGATTTGCCGCGCAAACTAATGCGGCGGCCGGCATCGATGCCGGCCGCCGCCGCTTTCACTCCACGCGATTTCGCCTACTCCCGGCCGTCAGCTCCGCGCGCCCTCGCGATCGCGCCGCCCGTCCCGGTTGACTTGGCGTGGCCGCTCGATGAAACTGCCGTGCGGCCGCACGCGCTCCCGCGCCACCGTCCGCAATTCCGGATCCAATCGTCACCCGCCCGATGAGGAAACTGCTCGGCACACTGGCTCTGATCGCGTTCGGCTTCGGCCTCGCGCTAGTCGTCGCCGACCTCGGCATCCGCGTCGCGAACCGATGGTTCCCGTATTTCTATTGCTACGATCAATATCGCGGATGGGGCCTGAATTCAGGTGCGCACGGATGGTACCGGCGCGAGGGTGGGTCCTATGTGCGGATCAACCAGGACGGCTTTCGCGGGCCCGACTATCCGCGCGCCAAGCCTCCCGGCACGGTGCGCATCGCGGTGATCGGCGATTCCTACGTCGAGGCGATCCAGGTCGCCGAGGATCAGACCTTCACCGCCGTCGCCGGCCGCGAACTCGCGCAATGTCCCGCGCTGAAGGGCAAGCGCGTCGAGGCGCTCAACTTCGGCGTCGACGGTTACGGCACCGCCCAGGAGCTGATCACGCTGCAACGCAAGGTCTGGAGTTACGACCCCGATTTCGTCGTGCTGGCGATCTTTCTCGGCAACGACGTGCGCAACAATTCAGTCGTGCTCGAAGGTGATCAATGCCGCCCGTTCTGGACCGGCGACGGCGGCGCGATGAAGCTCACCGGACCGTTTATCGATTCACCCAGCTTCAAGCTCTGGTGCATGGCGCGCTTCGACTATCGCGATCTGCGCCTGCTCGATCTGTTCAGCAATACCTGGCAGATCGTCAAGGGCGGCGCCGGCGCCCCGACCGCCGAGCATCCGGTCGAGCGCGCGATCAACTACAGCATCTATTCGCCGCCGGTCGGAAAATCGTGGCAGGACGCGTGGCGCATCACCGAGCAACTCATCGCCGCAACCCACGACGAGGCCGCGCGCCATCATGTCGCGTTTCTCGCTGTGACCGAAGAGACCGGCATCCAGGCGTGGCCCGATCCGGCCGTGCGCGCAAAATTTATCGCGCGGCTCGGCGTCCCCGACCTCTTCTATCCCGATCGGCGTATCGCGGCGCTCGGCGAGCGCGACGGCTTCGCGGTGCTCAACCTCGCCCAGCCGCTCCAGCAGTACGCGCAACGCACGCACCTGTTCCTGCACGGCTTCAAGAACACGCCGCGGGGCTTCGGCCATTGGAACGCCAACGGACATGCGATCGCCGGCCGCCTGATCGGCGACAAGCTCTGCGCGATGATCGCGGCGGGCGCGTGCAAAACCTGCGGCGCGCTTCCCATTGAAAATAAATCTGGCGTGACCAATCAACCGGCCGCCGCCAATTCACCGGCCGCCGCGCAGTAAACGCCGCGCGCGATAGCCGCTCAGGCGGATGTCGCCGCAACCCGCGCGGCGGCGACCGCCGGATATTCGCCACTGCCGGCAATCACTTCGTGGTACAGGCCAAGCGTCCGCTCGGCCATCCGCTCGACGCTGAATTCGTCGCGCACGCGGCGCGCCGCCGCCGCCCCGTATTTCCCGCGCAGGTAGGGATCGTCAAGCAGGCGGTTCATCGCCGCCGCCAATTCACCCGCGTCGCCCGGCGCCACCGTCAGCCCCGTGACGCCGTCCACCGAGACGAACGGCACGCCCGACGCGAGCTGCGTATTGACCACCGGCTTGCCGCAGGCCATCGCTTCGAGCTGCGCGATGCCAAACGCTTCGCTGCGCGCGACCGACGGCAGCACGAACACGTCGGTCGCATGGTAGTACGAAACCACCTGCTCCTGCGAAACCCGTCCGAGAAAGGTGATCCGATCCATCACGCCGGTGTCGAAGGCCTGGCGCTCGAGCTTCGTCCTGAGCGGTCCGTCACCCACGATCAGCAGATGGGCGTTGACCCGCGACATCGCGCTGACCAGATGCTCGAAGCCTTTGTAATAGACCATCCGGCCCACCGCCAACACGAGATGCGGACCGTAGCGATCGCGAATCTTGGTGACCGTCTCGGCGTCGCGCGATCGAAACGCGTCGGCGCTGATCCCGAACGGGATCACCCGGCAGCGCGCACGATTGCGCGAGAGCACCGGCGAGCTCTCGACGTAGTTCGGCGAACTCGCGATCAGCGCGCCGGCGCGCCGCAGGATTGCCTCCTCGAGCGGCCGCAGCACGCGCGAGATAGTCCGCTGGCGCACTATATCGCTATGCCACGTGATCACCAGGCGCCCCTGGTGTCCGCTCGCGAGGTAGGCCATCGAAGCCAGCGGATTCGGCAGATGCAGATGCACGATATCGGCCGCGGTGCGGCGAATCTCCGCCGCCATCGTCGGACACACCGGCGCCGACGCCAGGTTGAACAGCCGCGGCAACCGCCGCACGCGCACGCCCTCGAACTCCGCGTCCATCAGGCGGCGCGTCTCGTTGGCGACGATCACGTTGACCGCGGCCGACTTCTTGAGCTCGCGGCAGAGCGCATGCAGATGGCTCTCGATACCTCCGCGATAGGGCGGGTAATATTTTCCTACATGCAGTACGCACAGCGCGCCGCCGCGGCCGTTTTCCGCGATGCGCGGCGGCGGCGCGGCCGCGTCCCGCGGATCCGCCAGCGCGGCCGGCGCCGGGATGCGCGGCTCGGCGACGCCGTCCGGACTCCGCCCCGGCGCACCGCCATCTCCCGCGTTCGTGACTTTCATTGCAACTCCTCCACTGACTTAATTTTCCGCATCCCGATCAGCTCCGGGGGCTTCCGGCCGTCCGCACGCGGCCGATCGCGAAACTCGGCCGGCGCGCCAGATAAATTGAAAAACTTAGCGCCGCTTCATCGACGCAGATCCCGATAGATCGCGACGTAGCGCCGGGCATATTCGCTCCATGAAAATTGGGCCGCCTGCGCCAGCGCCGCGCCGATCCGCGCGGTCATGCCGGCCGGGGCGGCGTCGCGCGCGCGCATTATTTCGATCGCCGCGGCGGTCCACTTCGGCACATCGGCGACCGGCGCATAGCGTGCCGCGCCGCCGCCGACTTCGCGCAGCACGGCGAGATCGCTCGCGAGCACCGGGGCGCCGCAGGCCAGCGCTTCGATCACTGGCAGGCCAAAGCCCTCGAGCTCGGAAGTGACCATCACGATCGCCGCGCGCCGGTAAATCGCTGCGAGCGTTGCGCGATCGACAAACGGCATCACCGCGACCGCGTCCTCGACCCGCAAATGGCGCATCAGATCGTCTTGCGCCGGGGTGAACGGTCCGCCGACCCGCACCAGCCGCGCCGCCGGCCGATGCTCCCGGATTGCCGCAAAGACGCGAATCAGAACGTCGATTCGCTTGCGCGCGATCGTGCTGCCCACGTGCAGGATCTCGATTGCACCAGCATGCGCCGGTCCGAGCAATTCCGCCGCCGCGCGATCGGCCAGGGCGTCGGGCGCGGGCGAAAAGGTCGCGCTCACGCCGTTGGGTATCGTCGCCACCCGCTCGGGCGCCGCCAGGCGATAGCGCAGGACCTCGTCGCGGGTCACCCCGCTGTCGCAGCCGATCGCCGCCGCTGCCTTGAAGCCCTCGAGAATCCGCGCCGTCATCAGGCGAAACGGCTTCGCGCGCGGCGCGATCGCCGGTTCGAGCAACGCTTGAAACGCCTCGAGATCGTGGCAGGTCACCACCGTGCGCGACGCCACCGCGTCACGCACCAGATGGGCGTAGCTGTGATCGGTCACGTGAAAGACGTCGAAGCGCGGGCGCGCCGTGCGCAGGTAGCGCGGGTAGTCGACGAAACGATTAAACAGGCGGTCAGCGTTGAAGCGCAGCTTGACCGCCGCCCGGCCGCCGCGCTGGGGCGCGAACCGCGTGAAGCGCCGGACCATCGGCGGTCGCACCAGGGTCGCCGCCAGTTCCTCGCGATGCTCGACGGCCAACCGATCGCAAAGCATCTCGGCAACCAGGTCCATACTCGGCCAACCCTCTTCGACCAAGTCCGCAATTACCGCGACGCGCAGTTTCGTCTGTGCCAAGTCTTCCCGCCCGTTTTAGGGAACCTCTGCACAAGGCTCTGCGGTCACCCTGAGCGCAGCGCATGGGTCCCGGATCCGGGATTCTTCGCTGCGCTCAGAATGACAACCTAACTGGTGCAGAGGTTCCTTAGTCGTACCGATGCGCACCGCGCCACGGCTGCGCCGGTTCGCGACAGATCCCGGCTTCGCGATCGTCCGGTCTGGTAGTCGCTCGCCATCGTTACCCTTGCGCCCGAATCATTCGCGCGGCGCGCCGCGCTCGATCAGTTCGGTGAAAAAATCCAGATGGCGGCGCGCAACCACCGGCCAAGCGTAATTCGCAAGCGCATGCTCGCGGCCCCGCCCGGCCCATTCGCGGCGCAGCGCGGCGTCGTCGATCAGCCCGCGGATCGCCGCGACCCAGCCGTCCTCGTCGTGCTCACCGACGACCATCGCCGCGTCACCGACTACGTAGGGCAGTTCGCCGCTGTCGCTGCTCACCACCGGCACGCCGCAGGCAAATGCCTCGACCACTATCCGGCCGAACTGCTCGCGCCAATGCGCGGTGGTCTGGCTCGGTGCGCACATCAGATCGATCGCGTTGAGATACGCCGGGACTTCATCGTGCGTCACGCCGGTGACGATTCGCACTCGCTCGCCGTAGCGCGCGGCCCACGTGCGCAGCGCCGGCTCGAGCGGACCGCCGCCGACGAACAACGCGCGCCACGGCAGGTCGATCCGGTCGAGCGCGCGCATCATCAGGCCGAGTCCCTTGCCCTCGATAAAGCGGCCGACGAAGCCGATCACCGGCGCACCGTCCGCGGTCCATCCCAGCCGCACGCGCATCGCGGCCCGCGCGGCGGAGTCGGGACGAAACTGCTCGGCGTCGACGCCGATCGGCATCACGCAATGCGGCTTGCCGCCATGCCCGCGCGCCTGCATCGCGTCGACCACCAGGCGCCCGCTGCCCATCCAGCCGGCGCAGCGGCGGAAAGTATAATATTCGATCTGCGCGAACGGCGGCGGATAGCGCTTGGACAAATTCTGCATCGTCCAGAAGACCAGCGGCACGCGGCGCGGCGTCCACCACGCGACCTGGCCGCCGGCCAAGATATAGGGCTCTTCCCAGCAATGGATCAGGTCGCAATCCGCGCGTGCCAGTTCGCGCAGGCGGCGCCCGTAAACGAACAGATGAACCTGGCTGGTCAGGTAGGCCGGAACCGCTTCAAGCCGGCTGAGTTCGCCGTCAAAGCGCTCGCACGCGATCGGCCGCAGGTCGCCCGGAAAATGCGCCGGCGCCACCACCGTGACCTCCCACTCCATGGCGCCCGCGCGCGCCACTTCATGCGCCAGGCGCCGGTTGAGCGCCACGCAATACGAATGGCCGATCGAGAGCAGGCGCAGCGGCCGTGTCCTCATGTCCGCGAATCCGCCCCGGCCACTTCGTCGAACACCGCCGTAAGCGCCGCGAGATGCAAGGCGGGCGCGAAACGCCGTGCCTCGGCGATCGCGCCGCAGCGCAGCCGCGCATGCTCGCGGGGGTCGCGCAGGCATTTGGCGATCGCCACGGCGAGTCCCGCCGCCGTCGGCTCATCGCCCGGCGCCAGCCATCCGTTTACCCCGTTGGCGAGCCATTCCGGAATACCACCGACCGCAAACGCGGCGGCCGGCAAGCCGCGCATCGCGGCCTCCGCGCCGATCAGGCCAAACGGCTCGGGCCATACGCTCGGCACGATCAGCAGATCGGCGGCGTCGATCAGGGGCGCCAGCGTGCCGTCGCCGATCCATCCGGTGAAGGCGATTTGCACCTGCCGATGCGCCTGCGTGACGCCGGCCGCATGGCTTTGCCACCGCGCGCGTTCGCGGCCGTCGCCAGCGCAGGTCAGCGTCAGCCGACGACCGAGCGCGGTGGCGGCCAGCGGCATCGCATCGAACATCAGCGAACCGCCCTTGGCCGGCTCCATTCGCCCGGCAAATAGCAGCCGCGCCGGCCCGCTCGGATCAATCGCGTTACCCGCGCCGCGCGGCGCGCCGAGGGCGCGCGGAGGTTCGGCGATCGGCAGGCCCACGCAGCGCACCATCGCGGACGCAAAACCGTGGCGCAGATATTCGCGGCGCATATACTGCGACGCGGTCAGGACCATCCGCAACCGGCGCCTGAGCTCGAGCCGCGCCGCGTGCGCGCGGTAATCGCGGATCATGGTGTACGGATTGAGTCCGCCGCACCGCCGCGGATAAAACTGCCCCAGGCATCCCGCACCAAAGACGCGCGTGCACGGCGCGGGTGCCGGCCGCGCGAAACTCTTGGCGCCGCTGATACAGGTGGCGCGATAGTCGTGGGCAAACGCCACCGCCGGCGCCGCCGCCATCGCTCGCGCTTCAACTTCCGCATCCTCGAGGCCGTGCGCGTAGATGAGATCGGGACGCCACGCCGCGAGCACCTCGAGCGCGCGCGCCGCTCCGTGGTCGGCGACGGACCATGCTTCAAGCGCGGCCGGCGCCGCAATCCGCGGACGATCGCGCGGCCCCTCACGCTCCGCGAGCAATGCGACCGCATGGCCCGCGCCCGCCAGCGCCGGGATGACCGCGTCGAGGTAGCGCTCGACGCCGCCCGCGACGCGCGCGTTGGCGGTGACCATCGCGATCCGCATCAGCCGGCGCGCAACGCCTCGATCGTATGGCGCAGGGCGAAGCGCTCCGCATAGAGCGCGTGCGCCGCGCAGGCGTGGCGCCGCCGGCGCGCATCGTCACCGATCAGATCGATCACCGCCGTCACGAACGCCCGCTGGTCGCCCGCCGCTGCCAGCACGATCGCCCCGCTCGCGGCCCACAGCGGCTCGGTCAGTTCGCCCGCCGTCGCCACGATCGCTGAGCCGTGGGCGAGCGCCGCCATGATGCTACCGCGCCGCGTCGTGATGCCGTCGGGAAACGGTTGCGCCATTACGTCGCAGGACGAGAGCGCGAGCGAAAGCTCGTCGGCGGCGAGCGTTCCGGTCGCGACCACGCGCGGGGCGAGACCGGGATATTCGCGGATCAGCGCGCCGCGCCAGCTTTCACTGTTGGTTCCCATCAGCAGCATCGTCGAGTCGCCGCACGCCGCCAGGATCGGCGGTAACAGGATCGTGAGCATCGCCGCCACGTTGGCCGGATAGGTGCCGAAGTGGCCGATGACGAATTCGCCGTTGGGCGCGTGGCGGCGGCGCGCAGCGATCACGCGGTCGCGATCGCCGATCGGTGTGATATTGCTCGGCACCGGCAGCCAGCTAATCGGCGTCGGCGCTCTGCGATAGCGGCGCAGGCGCGGCTCCCATGCCGGCGTCGCGACGAACGTGCGCCGCGCTGCGCGCGCCACCATCATCGCCATCGCCGAGGTCGCCGCCGCCAAAATTCGATAGCGCGCCGGATGGCCGGGGCGGAGCGGAAAGTTCACCTCATGAAACATCACATCGGCGCCGCCGGTGCGGCGCGCATGCGCATAGAGCCACGCGCAGAACGGCAGATTCATCGCGCGCAGGCCAAACGCATGCGGCACGTACTGCACCAGCAGGCGCGCTTGGCCGCCGCGCCCGAGCGCGCGGGCCAGTGCCGCGATCGCGCGCGGCCCAAAATGACCGGGCAGGCGATGGATCGTTACGCCGGGGTCGCTCGCCTCGGGACCGCTACAATTAGGTGCGAATATCTCCACATCGTCGCCCGCCGCGGCCAGTCCGCATGCGACCAGCCGGGTGTAATCGCTGACGCCGCCGGGCTGCGGCGGATATTCGCCGGTGATTATCCGCCAGCGCCTGGGGAAGCTCTGCACAATTTCCATTTTGTCATTCTGAGCGCGGCGAAGAATCCCGGGATTATTCACCTCGCGACTCCGTTCGGGAATGACAACCTGAGTCGCGCTAAGCTTGCGCAAGGCCGGGGACTCCGGCCCGATCCTGCCCCGATCGCCATCGCTCAGCCGCGCGCCTCGCCCGCATAGATATCGAGGCAGCGGCGCACGACCGACGGCCAGGTGAACTTCTCCAGCACGCGCCGGCGCGCCGCCGCACCCATCGCCGCGGCTTCCTCCGGATGCGCGGCGAGCCAGCCGATGCGATCCGCGAGCGCCGCCGGATCGTTGGGCGGCACGATAAATCCGGTGACTCCGTCCGCGACGATCTCGGGCAAGCTCGCGACCCGCGTGCAGATGGCCGGCGCGCCGCACGCCATACCTTCGAGCAGAGTCTGCCCGAGCAGCTCGGGCACGCGGGTCTCTTCGCCATACATGGTGCGATAAACGCTCGGCAGCACGACGCACAGGGCACCGCGATAGGCCTCGATCAGCGCCGCATCGTCGGCTTCATGCTCGAAGCTCACGCGCTTGCCGGCCGCGCGCCGTCGCAGATCGGCCAGGAAGCGTTGGTCGGCGACCCGCCCGACGATGCGCAACTCAAGCTCCGGGGCGATCGCGTCGACCAGGTCGTTGATGCCCTTGTGCGGCAGAATGCGTCCGGCGTAAAGCACGCCGGCGCGCCGCGCGGCGCCTGGCGAAAATTTTTCGCCATCCACGCCGCCCAGGATCACGTGGGCATTGCGCATTTCCTCATGGCCGCTCAGGCGCCGGCTATACTCGCTCAAATGCAGATGCCCGTCGTACCATCGATCGGTCGAAATGTAAGCCGACACGTCCCATCCGCCGCCGCCAAGATCGGTCACGAAGACCCGCCGCCGCGCCAGCCGCGAGGCGATTGCCGCGACGCTGCTGGCGACCACGTGCTGCTGATGGCAATGGACGATGTCGGCGCCGCGCAATTCACCAATCATCGCGAAGCCAATCGGATTGCCGCGCTGGCCGCGCACGTACCACGGATGGCCAATGACGCGGACCTCGAGTCCGCCGATCCGCTCGCGGCGATCGCGCTCGCCGAACGCGATCAGCCGCGTGTTGGCTGATCGCGCCATATGCCGCGCCAACTCGAATGCGTAGCGTTCGCCGCCGCCGAAAACTCCGTCGTCGCCGAAGGTCGCCGGCACGATGTGGACTATCCGCACGGCGCCGCTTCAGGCGACCGCGTCGGCGGACGGCGTGTCCCGCCCCGCCGAATGCGCCGCGCACGGTCCGGTGTTGCGCCATTGAGCGGATGCGATGGCGCGCAAATTTCGCGTGTAGCGTCGCGGTTGCTGGCGCAAGCCCTCGAGCCGGCCCCGGTAGCACTCGATCCGCAGAATCTCCTCGTCGCCTTCGTAGCGCACCGATTGGAAGCCGCGATTGGCCTGTTCAGGCACGACGATGCGATCGCCATAGCTCGCGAGGATCGCCGCGGTAGCGTCGGTCGATCCGTCGTTGACGACGATAATCTCCTGGCCGTCGACCTCCTGCGCGAGCGCGCTGTCGATCGCGGCGGCCAGCGTCGCGGCGCTATTGAACGCCGGGATTATGGTCGATACACGAACCGTCAAAGTCATTTCCCTCTCAAGTTGAAGCGGCACTCATCGAGGTCCTTGCCGTCGCCGGACGGTTCCGCCGGCCGTTGCGCTAGTCCTTGGGTTTCAGCACCGCCAACTCGAAATAGAGAAACCAGGCCGGGAAGATCCACGGCCAGCGGCTCTCATATTTCCGCGGCCAGCGATTCGCCAGACGACCGACCACCCGGTTCACCAGACTCGGCGTAAAGATGATCTGGGCAGCCTGCTTGCGAAATCGCGATCGCGTGTAATAGGACACTTCGCGTTCGCCGGTAAAATAATCCATCGTCATGTGACTGAAGAACTGCCGATGCGTCGGATCGGCGAAAGCGTTGGCGCACGAAAAGTGCGGCACCGTGATCTTCACGATGGCGCCGTCGCGGCATACGCGATGAATCTCGTCCATCACGGCGATTACGTCGCGACAATGCTCGATCACGTCAAAGGCCGTAACCTCTTTGAAGCGACCGCTCGCGAACGGCCACGGCATCTGATTGAGGTCGTGAACCACGTCCGCGCCGACCTCGGTACTGATGTCGAGGTTCAGCGCACCGTCGATCCGCTTGCGCCCGCATCCGAGGTTTAGCGACTCCTGCACGTCATTGGGCTCGCGGCTTGGGCAATAACATCTTCGCCACGCGCCTGAGATTCCACGGACGCAGGAGGCGCCCGAGGTGGGCCGCTTGAAGTAGATACAGCGGATCGTAGCGGATAACCCTGCGCCAGCATCTGAAGGCTTCCGCCCGATGCCCCTGGTCCATTTCGCGCAGCGCCTTGGCCGCGAAAGCGTGAGCGTACGTTAGGCGGACTGCCGCGACCAATCCGCACGCCCGCGCGCCGTATCTCTTGACGATCAGGCGGATAAAATTATCCGGACTCCATTTGTCGGGTCCCACGTCGGGATTATTAATGCGAAATACCGCGAGTGGTTCAGCGAGAAACTCGAACTCGCCGAACTCGCGCGCGCGGATGAAGAGATCCAGATCCTCAAAGCCCGCGATGGTAGAAAAGCCCCCGCATCTCTCCCAGGCGTCTCGGCGCATGGTCACGGTCGTTGGCGCGATCGGCCACCAGTGCGCGAGGAGTTCATCCATCGAAGGTGGATGAGCGAAGGGCGCCCCAACGCTGGAGCGTTCAAGCAGGGCACCCCAGCGATCGGCGCGCATATAATCCGAAAACGCCAGCACTGCGGGCCGATTGCCCTGTAGTGCCTCGATTGTCCGGCTCAGCCGACCGGGCAGCCATCGGTCGTCGGCATCGAGCATGGCAATAAGATCGCCGCGCGCGTTTGCGATTCCGGTATTGCGGGCCGGCCCCGATCCAGCGTTTGGCCGGTCGATTACCCGGACGCGATCGCCGTAGCCGGCGAGGATCTCCGCCGTGCCGTCGGTCGAGCCGTCATTGACTACGATGATTTCCTGTCCGTCGAATTCCTGCGCGAGCGCGCTGTCGATCGCGGCGGCGATTGTCGTCGCCCCGTTATAGACCGGAATTATCGTCGAAACGCGGATCATATGGGCAGTCTCAGCGCTCGCTATCTAGCGGTTTTCCGACGGATCTTTGGCGCGCCAGGTGAGCGAGCTGGCGCAGCTTATGCAAGAGCCTGAGATTGCGTGCGACCCAGATCGGTGCATAGCGCGCCGCCCGGATAATGTCCCGTGCGCCGGAAAGGTATTCGCCCGCCTTGATCCGGCCCACGCCGCGATGGAGAAATCCCCGCGCAAAATAAAGGTTCGACTCGCGAATCATTCCATACGCGAGCCTCCCGTATCGCGCTCTCACCAACCGCAGGAAGCGTTTTCTGCCAGCCACGTACTTCTCGGGTATCAGCGCGACGTGATCCATGTGCACCGTTATGCAACGACGAACCGCTACGAACGGGCCGCGCTCCCGCAGCAAAAGCCACAAATGGAAATCTTCCCATGCTGCTTGCTTAAAGCCTTCGTCGAACCCGCCGGCATCCTGGCAGGCGCGCTTACGCAGCGCCACGGAACTCGGTAAGATAGAGAACGCACCGCTCAAAAGTTCCTGCATCGTGGGCGCCCTCGCCCGCGGCGGATCGGCCGAAAAGACCGAATCGGTCAGCCGCACACCCCGCTCATCGATTATCGCGAAATCACCGAAGGCGAGCACCGCTTCGGGATTCGCGTCAAGCGCCCCGGCCAGAGCCGAGACGTGCCCCGCCAGCCACACGTCGTCGGCATCGAGGAAGGCGATGTACTCGCCCTGCGCAAGCGCGATTCCCGCATTGCGGGCGGCTCCAACGCCGCGGTTCGGCTGATGGATCACGCGGATGCGGGCGTCATATTCGACCAGCACTTGCGCCGTGCTGTCGGTCGATCCGTCATCGACCACGATCACCTCGTGGCCGTCGAACTCCTGCGCGAGCGCGCTGTCGATCGCCGCGCGGATGGTCGCCGCGCCGTTGTATGCCGGGATAATCGTCGAAACCCGAATCATCGCCTGGCCGCCTTTACTCATGCGTCGTGGATACTCCAGTTGGCTTCGCAGAACACCGCGCCGAGATTGGGCGGCGGCAGGCGTCCGGTGCCGGTCAGATCGGCGGGCAGCACCTCGAAGGCGATCGCGTCGAAGATCACGTCGAAGTCGCCGGTCGCGTCGCCCAGCCACAGATTGATCGCGTAAGTTCCGGGTATCAGCATCAGCCGTTCGACGCGGCAGACGACCATCGCCTCGGCACGCGGCGCACATTCGGCGAGCTGCCCGCAAAAGCGATCGCTGACGCAGAACACCGCCGCGCCGTGGCCAGTCCTGATCACCGAACCCAGCACCGGGCGAAGGGGCCGCTGGGCGCGATATGCGACGCGAATTTCCAGCGGATCGCCAATGCGGATCGCGCCGGCCGCCGCGCCGTCCGCGCCGCGCAACTCTACCCGCGTCATCGTCGGCGTGTCGCCGGGCCGGCGTCCCGGATGAACGTCGAGCGCAGCGGTGCCCGCGCCCGGGCGCAACCCCTCGGCGACGTAGCCCGACATTACGGCCAGCGGATCGCCGGCTGCGGCCAGGCGCCCGCCGCTTAGCCTGAGACAGCGCGTGCACAGCGCTTCGATCGCCGCCATGTTATGGCTGACGAACAGCACCGTGCGGCCGAAACGCGCAACCTCGCCCATTTTGCCGAGGCATTTTTTCTGAAACGCGAGGTCGCCGACCGCCAGCACTTCGTCGACCAGCAGGATTTCGGGCTCCAGATGGGCCGCGACGGCAAACGCCAGCCGCACGTACATCCCGCTCGAATAGCGTTTCACGGGCGTATCGACGAAGTCTTCAATTTCGGCAAAGGCGATTATTTCGTCGAACTTGCGCGCGATCTCGGCGCGCCGCATGCCCATGATCGCGCCGCTCAGATATACGTTCTCGCGCCCGGTCAGCTCCTGATGGAAGCCGGTGCCGATCTCGAGCAGGCTGGCCACCCGGCCGTAGAGCTCGACCCGGCCAGTGGTCGGCTCGGTGATGCGCGAGAGGACCTTGAGCAGCGTCGACTTGCCGGCGCCGTTGCGCCCAATCACCCCGAGCACTTCGCCCGGCGCCACCTCGAAGCTCACGTCCTCGAGCGCCCAGAGATGGTTGTTCGAGGCCGCCGGCGCGCCGCCGCCATTGCGGCTCAGCCGCGCGCGCAGACTGCGCAACGGTCCCGTGACCGCGCCGGTCAGCGAGTCGCGCATCGTGCGGTAGGGTTCACGCCGGCCGATCGCGTAGCGTTTGCCCAGCTTTTCGACTTTGATTATCGATTCCATCACGCGCGCCGCCGCGGCACCGTCGCCTTCAAATAATATCCGCGAATTCGCGTTCCATGCGACGGAAGTCCAGCGCCGCATACACCAGCACCACCGTCGTGATCAGCGCCGCGAGCGCCAGGCCGCGCCAGTCAAAGGCGTGGCCAAAAACCGCCGCCCGAAAGGCCTGGATTATTCCGCAGAGCGGATTGAGCTCGAGCACCCAGCGCCAGCGCGCGGGAATAAAGCTGACCGGATAGATGATCGGCGTCACGTACATCCAGATTTGCAGGATGAACGGCAACGCGTAGCGCACGTCGCGATACTTCACGTTGAGCGCCGACATCCACATCCCGACACCCGCCGCAAACAGCGTCGTCAGCGCCATCAACGGCACCAGCATGAGCATTCCGGCGCCCGGCGCGACCCCGTAGTAGAACATCATCGCGAACATGATCACGGCGGCGATCGCGAAGTCGACCAGTCCCGCGCCGACCGCCGCACCCGGAATCACCAGGCGCGGGAAATAGACCTTGGTGATCAGCGCCGCGTTGCCGACCAGGCTGTTGCTGCTGGTGGTCACGGCCTGGTTGAAAAAGTTCCACGGCAGCAGGCCGGCGTAGACGAATATCGCATAGGGCTCGCCGTCCGATGGCACGCCCGCCAGCCGGCCGAAAATCGCGGTGAAGATGAGCATCGTCAGCAACGGCTGCAGCACCGCCCACGCAATGCCGAGCGCGGTCTGCTTGTAGCGCACTTTGACGTCGCGCCAGATCAGAAAGTAGAGTAGATCGCGATGCGCCCACAGGCCGCGCAGGTCAAGTCCACTCCAGCGCCCCGCGCTCTCGATAATGAGCATGGGCGGGCGCGGCTGCGCGATCGGCGCGGCGCCGCGCGCGCGGGCCGGCGCCGCCGGGCCATCCGCGTCCGCGGCTAACAGTGCGTTGTCGCCAGGCTTCAACCAATCCTCCGGACTTGAGTCCAACCGGTCATCGCGCGCTCTCATCAAAGCTAATCGCGCCGCCCGAGCCAATCGCACCGGCGGCGTCCGGCGCACTATGCACTTCGGCGACGATCCGCAGCGCCATCGCGCGCCAGCTCCAGGCGCTGAGCCGCGCCGCGAGCGGGGCGACCCGTTCGCGGGTCGCGGCGATCTCGCCATGCCAATGCCTGATCCGCGCCGCCAAATCCCGCGCGTCGTCCGGATCGGGCAAGAGCAGTTCGCGCAATTCCGGCGGATAGCGCTCGGCGATGCCCGCCGTGGCGCTGACGATAGCCGGTACCCCGCGGCACAGCGCCTCGTGCACGTTAAGCCCGTACGATTCGTAACGCACGGGACTGACCAGCAGGTCGGCCGCCGCCAGCAGGTCGTCGACCCGCGCGGTGAAGCCAATCATCCGCACCCGTTGCTCGAGTCCGGCGCGCGTGACCTCGGCGCGCCAGGCCGCCAGGCCGCGTCCGCCGCCGGCGACCACCAGGATGCCATCCCATGAAGGTTCGCCGCAGAGCGCACGCCAGGCCCGCCACAGCGTATCGAAACCCTTGCGCCGATCGTGCCCGAGCGCCCCGACAAACGCGACCACCGGCCGGTCGCCGGGAAGGTCGAGCCATGCGCGCGCGGCCGCCCGCCGCGCTGGCGTCGCGGAGCCCGCAGGTTCGCATCCCAGGTACACCGTGCGCACCCGATCCGGCGCCACTCCGGTCCGCTCGATCAGGTCGCGCCGCGTGCGATTGGAATTCGCCAGCACGATACGCGCGCGCTGAATCAGTCGGCCCTCGCGGCGGGCGTTGAGGTGATCTTCGATGCCATGCTTGAGCCGAAACCATCGCGGCGCGCCGGCCGGCGGCGCCGGTGCCGCGCGATGGACGTAATGCACCCAATTGATATCGGGCCAGTCGCAGTTGACGCCGTTGACCAGCACCCGCGCGCCTGGCGTGGCCGCGCAGACCGCGGCGGCCACCGCCCGGCCCATCCGATCGAGCGCGCGCTGCGCGAGAAAAAATGAACCGCCGGTCTTGGCCGCGCGATGCACCTGGACGCCGGGATGCGCCGCAAGTTCAGCCGCGACGCGATAGCCCACCAGATGCACCGGATGGCTGCGGTCGGCCAGGCAGGCCGCCAGCTCGGCGTTGGCACGGTCCATCCCGCCCTCGCGATGGAATCCGCCGCAGACCAGCACCCACGGCTCCGGACGGCTGTCCCGCGCGTTCAAAGCCGTCACGCCGTGCGCATCGCGGAGGACGCGGTCTTGCTCTTCTCCGCCGGGCGCCGGGCGGCGGGATTAGCCGCCGGAATCAGCGCCGGCGCGGCGACCCAACCCATGAACATCAGCAGCAGTGCGCTGTCCGGAATCGAGGTCAGCAACCCCATACCGGTTTGTGCCGCGAGAAACGAGAACCCGAGAGCAATCCGCGCGAGCCACTTGCCCAAATACCACGGATCCCGTGTGGGCGGCAGCGGACGAGACAGCGTCCAGACGATAAAGGCCAGCCAGATCGCCAGCCCGGGCAAGCCCTGCTCGAGCATGATGCGCCCGTACTCGTTCTCGATCGCGACCGGGTTGCGCACCTCGGAGGCCAGGAAGTACGGCATACTGGTGCCGCCGCCACCTAACCCATTACCCAGCGGATACTCCTCGGCGAGGGTGATGAGGCTCTCGTTGATGCTCGACGAGAGGCGGGTTTTGACGTACGTGGTGTCGTCGAGTTGAATGAAGCGCTGCATCCGCTGTGAGGTCGAGACCAACAGCACCACCCCGGTGACCATCAGCAGCCATCCGTACCACGGCAGATTGCTAATCCGCCCGGAGACCATCGCCGCCAGGACCAGCACGAACAAAAACACCGCATGGCTGCGCGACGCCGATAGAAATACGCAAATCGCCGACGCGCCGATCGCCGCCAGCAGCAGGTTGCGCCGCCAGCCCGATCGCCATTGCTGCACCAGCGCGCCGAGCAGCACCGGTATCGTCGACACCATCATCGCGCCCATCACTGCCGCCTGTACGAAGGTCCCCGGGATGCGAAAGGTAGAGGTGTTGCCGATAGTCACGTCGGTACTTCTGTAAATGATCTGGGTGACCTCGTTGAACGGGTAAAACCGTGGCACGCCCAATTTCACTTCGGCTGCCACGAACGCGACCTCGATCACGCTCAGCACCGCGAAGCCCATCGCGATCTTGCGGTACTGGATCCCGTCCAGCATCGCGCCCACCAGAACGAACGGCAAAAAATAGATTTGCGCGCGCCATCCGACCAACTGGATCAGCGGGTACTGCAGCGGCACCAGCAGGAGCAGCGTCGGCCAGATGATCAGCACCGCCAGCCACGGCATCACTGCGCGAATCTTGTACCGCTCGACCGGCGTGTAACGCCGGGTCATCAGCGCGAGATAGAAGCCCATGCACGCGGCATCGAAGATGAAATGCGAAAAGGTCGCCGGCACATTGGCGCGCACGATGCCGTACGCGTAGCCCACCACCATCGTGGCGATAAATCCCGCCGCGACCGATCGCCGTCCCGCGATAAAGCAGCCGACCAACGAAAATACGCAGAGAGCTAACGCAATCATGGCGCCACGCTCACGTCTGGCCCGGTGCCCAGCTCCGGCGCAGCCTGCAAACCCGCAGTCGCCGCTTCGATCATACTCGCGCCTCGCCTGCCCTATCGGCTTGATCGGCGCCGCCCGTGAGCCCGACGATCGCGGCCTCAAGCCGCGCCATCTGGGTCGCCGTGTCGCACAATTGCGCCGCCCGCGCGGGCCCCGCGGCACCGAGCCGCGCGCGTTCGGCGCCATCGATGATCAATCGCCGCAGGGCCTCGGCCAGCGCGGCCGTCGCGCCGGGCGCAACCAGTATTCCGCAGCTCTCGTCGATTATTTCCAGCGCGCCGCCCAGCGCGACCGAGACCACCGGCAGCCCGGCCCCGAGCGCCTCGATAAATACAATCCCGAACGGCTCCGCTCCGGCGTTGGGCTGGCAATGGACATCCGCGGCGCCGAGCAGCCGCGCCACGTCGGTGCGCTGGCCGAGAAACCTTACCCGATCGCCGATACCCAGCTCACGCGCCATCCGCTCCAGCGATGTCAGGTACTCCCGCTCCCGCGGCCGCTGCCCGCCACCGGCCTGCCAGCAGACCCATCCGGGCAGGTCGGCGAGCCGCGCGAGCGCTTCCAGATGCATGCGATGGCCCTTCCATGGCTCCATCCGGCTGGTCTGGATAATCACGATCGCGTCGGGCGGGGTCTTAAACTCCGCGCGAATCGCCGCCCGCGCCGCCGCGCTCAATCGCGCCGGCGCCGGCGCGACCGGATAATACAATACTTGCGACGGCGTCCGCGGAAAGATTTGGCCGAGCGTCGCCGCGGTGTAGCGGCTGTTGCAGATCGCAAAATCGGGCGGACTGAGCGCCGCCCAGCGTTCGACCCAATGACGCCCCGCCGCCGCGTCGTGCATCCAGAAAATTTCGGCGATCCCGGCGCGCCGCGCGACCGCGCCAAAGAGCGCCTGCGCCCACGCCATGTGGCAGATTGCGGCGTCGTAGGGCCGACTCGCGAGGAATTCAGCGAGATGTCGCCGCGCGCGCCGCACACTCATCGGATTGCGCGCGCGGACCTCGCCCAGATGATAGACCGGCGCGCCCGCCGCGCGCAGTTCGGCGGCCAGCCGTCCGTCGAAGGCGAGCGCAAACTCATGCGCGAGACGGCCGGTGCGGCGCCCTTCGCGGGCGATCGTCAGCAGCATCGTCTCGACCCCGCCAAACAGGTTTCCGCTATGCAGATGCAGTAGGCGCATTGCGACGCTCAGGCGCTCCGGCGACCGGCCGCACCGGCCGCTTCGCGATAGATCGGCGCGACCTCGGCGGCGAGGCGTTCCCGGGTAAAGCGCCGCGCCGCGGCGGCCGCCGCCACCGTGCCCAGGCGCCTGCGCAGCGCCGCATCGTTGGCCAATAAGATAATCTTTTCCGCCAGATTGTCGGCGTCGCCCGGCCGATGAGTCAGCGCGTCGACGCCCTCCGTGACGATCTCCGCCGCGCCGCCCCCGGCGCTCGCAATTACCGCGCGGCCGCACGCCATCGCCTCCGCGATCACCAGCCCGAAAGGCTCCGGCGCGGTACTCGCATGGACCACGACATCGAGCGCGCGCAGCGCCGCCGCCGGATCGTCGACGAAGCCGGTGAAGCCCACCCGATCGGCCACCCCGCAAGCCGCCGCGCAGGCCCGCACTTCGGCGATCGTGTACTGGCTGCCCGGCGTTTCGTAGAGCGGACCGCCGATGACGTACGCGCGCAGCGGCACGGCCGCGGCGACTTTCGCGATCGCCCGCAGAAACGTCGCATGGCCCTTCCACCGCGCCATCGTCGCGACCAGCCCCACGCGCACGCCGCCCGTGCCGAGCGGCGGCATCGCGCAGAGTCGATCGAGGTCCAGGCACGGCCCGGCCGGACCAAAGCGCTCGAGGTCGATTGCGTTATACACCGTGTAGACTTTGCAGAGCCCGCCGAGCACCGCGCGCACGTCGGCCGCGACGCTGGCGGAATTGGCGATCACGGCCGTGCAGCGCCGCGCATGGGCGCGCAGCAGCGTCGGCATCAGCGGGCGCGCCTGCAGGTAGTCGTGCACATGCCACAACAGCGGCGTACGCCCGGCGGCCGCGCGCGCGCCTAGCACTTGCATCTTGAAGCCGTTGGCATGAATCAGGTCGGGTGACGATCGCGCGATCGCGCCGGCGAGGAGGCGCGTGTAACGGGCGAGCGCAGGGGCCGCCAACGCCAGTCCGGCCGCGATGCGCCAGGCCGCGATGACGCTGCCCGCGGGACCGCCCGCCGCGGCGTCGCCGATCACCGCCGCCGCGCGCGGCAATGCGATCGTCGAGGCCGCCGCGCCGAGCGCCCGGGCCTCGGCCACCAGGCCACCCTCGGCCCCCGCGATCAGCTCGCAGGTCCAATCCGGGTGCGCCGTTCGGAGGCTCGCGATCAGGTCGAGCAGCGCGCGTTCGGCGCCGCCCAGGTTGCCGGCCGCATTCAGATAAAGAATCTTCACGCCGCGGCCCGGCCGCCCATTCGCGGCAATGGCCCGGTGCCGATCCGGACCATTGATGATCGGCCGGACGAATGGCTCACGGGTCAGGCGTCGGTCGGGTGGCGGGGGCGGTGCGCTTTTGAAAATCCTCGTAGTTGACGCGCAGCCCCTCGTCTTGCGGCGCGAGCGCCATCGCCCGGGCGTAAGCGTGCTCGGCCGCGGCGTAATCGAAGGCGCCCTCTTCGGCACGTCCAAGGCTCAAAAAGGCCGACGCCGAGTGGTCGTCGATTTGCGTCGCGCGCCGGAATGACACTGCGGCGTGATCGTACTTGCCCTCGTCGGCATAGAGCTGGCCCAGGTGCATCGCGGAGTCGAACGTCGGATCGTACCTGAAGGCCTCCGCCATCGCGGCCTCGGCGGTATCGTTATCGCCCGCCTGATGGGCCACGTTGGCCAGCGCCGTATCGAGCGCCACCCGGTCGGCGCCGTTGCTGATCCCGTCGCGCACCGCCGCGATCGCGCCCTTGACGTCGCCGCGCGGCGCCATCACACCTTCGAGCAAATCCCGGTAGGGCTGCGGGTCGGAGGGATCGATCGCGATAGCGGCGCGAAATTCACTCTCGGCCCGCCCGTACAGATGGGCCTGCGCGAAGTTGACCCCGGCCAGCCGATCGTCCTCGAGGCGCTCGGCATCGTCTTCGGCGCTGGGCTCGGCCGCGACGAACAGTTGCGCGGCGTCGGTGAAGCGTCCCAGGCCGCCGTAAAAATCCGCCAGGTCTTTTACCGCGGCGTAATAATGCGCCGCGATCGCCAGCCGGAAGCCCTCGGAGATGGCATTCTGCTCTTCGGGCAATAGCCACGGAATCGCCAGCGGCTGCAGGTAATAATGGTTTCCGAGTTCGGGCGCATGGCTCACCGAGAGCATGATCTGCCGCAGGCCGGCATGTTTATGGCCGGCCAGAAAGAGACTCCGCGCGTACAGGTCGCGGGCCAGCGGATCGTTGGGGTCGAGCCATACCGCGGCCCGCAATTGATTGTCGCGCAGCGCCGGGGGTGCCCCCGCTGGCATCATCGCGGCAAGCGCCAGATGCGCCCGCGCGTCGCCCGGATGGGCCGCGATCGCCAGTTCCGCCTCGGCAAAGGTCCGCGGGTCGCCGAGGTCATAGGGATAGGCGGTACCGCTTTGGGTGATCGCGGCGGCGATCAGCCCGATCGCCGCAATCATCCCCACGGCGGCCTTGAGGTTGGTCAGGCGGCTCGGCTCGCCGACCCGCCGCAGGCCGGACTCCGGCCGCGCTGCGGCGCGGGTCAGCGCGATCCGCAGGGCCAGCGCCAGCATCACCCCAAACAGCAGCGCGTTGGCCGGAGTATGCAGACTGAACTCGAACAGCTCGTGAATCATCACCGCGAGCACGCCGGCGCTGATCGCGGCAAACATCGGCCATTCGCGCTCGCCCAGCCGCTGCACGCCGGCGCGCCAGGCGCGCGATGCCGCCGCCGCGAACCACAAAGCCAAGGCGAATCCGGCCACGCCCGTTTCGGCGAGTAGCTGGAGATAGTCGTTCTCGGGCTGGCGGTAATAAAACTCCATCCACGGCGGACTCTCAAAATGCGGAAACAGTTCCGGCCAGCAGCCCAGGCCGACTCCGAACAGCGGAAACTCGCGCAACATCCCGAGCGTGTCGCGCCAGGCCTTTTCCTTGTAGCCGATGAACATGCTGCGCGACGCCACGGTCATGCCGATACGCGCGCCGGCGGCGTCGCGCGCATTCGGCCCGATCAGCCAGAGCACCGCGATCACGAACATCGCTCCCGCCGCGATCGCCACCGGCACCGCCCGCTTGCGATAGCGCAGGAGCACCTGCGGCGCGCGATCCGGGGCTTGCTTGAAGCTCGCCCACAACGCCACCGTCACGCTCACCACCGCGACCAGCCAGCCCCCGCGCGACAGGCTGAGCAGGATACCCGAGGCGATAATCGTCGCGGCCACCGCGCACGGCAAACGCAGATCGGGCGCCCGTTGGCGCTGGCGCGGGATGATCGGAAAGAGCGATCCCACCACGGCCAGCGGCAGCGCCATCGCCAGGTAGTCGGCAAAATGGTCGGGATTGATAAACGGCCCGCTTGCGCGGTCGTTAGTCATCAGCGGGCCGCTCCAGTCGTGCGGCACGAAGAACCACAGGATCCGTCCGTTCCACCAGGCCCGCTCGGCCAGTCCAATCAGCGCGACGAAGGTCGCCGTCGCCACGATCCCGAGCACCAGCCAGCGGATGAAGCGGGCTTCCGCTTCGCGCTCCGCGCCGCTGTAGCCAATCGGATAGAGCAGCACGAGAAAAAAGATCGCGCCGCAGGCCAGCGCCTCGATCAGCCCGGCCCACGTGACGGTCGGCGCAATCGAGAGCGTGCGCCAGCGCAGGCTCGCAAAATATCCGGGGGTGGCGGGCAGCGGACGCTGGGTGGCGACCGGCGGTAGCTGATGACTCACCGCCGCCGGCGCGGCGGCCTGCGCGCGCGCCGCCGGCTGCGCACCGACCGGCGGCAGGATCATCGGCATCTGCCGGCGATCGGCGTGCGCGCTGGCATCCCAGGCGGCGCGCCAGGCGGCGAACGGGGCCGAGGCCGGCCAATCGGAGAGACTCGCGGCGTAAAGCTGGTAGGTGGCGGGTGAGATGATCCTGAGCAGGCCGGGCGGCAGCGGCACCAGTTGAGCCACCAGCAGCAGGGCGAACAGCGCGGCCGGAACGAGCAGCCGGCGCAGTGCGGCGCGCCCGATACTCATGCGCGCGGGCGCCGCGCCTTCGGCCCGCACGCGCAGCATCCACAGAGCGGCCAGCGCGAAGGCCACGATCTCCATCAGCGTAAAGGCCCACTGATGCACCGCGCCGAAGGCCAGCGGCGTGAAGACCAGCAGCAGCATCAGGCCGCCGCCGATCGCCGCGTCGATCGCGCCTACGGCACCTCCCGCCGAGCCGGTCAGGGCGCGGAACATCCGCATGCCGCCGTCCGCCTAGGCCCGCAAGCTGTTCGAGCAGGCGCGCGCCTCAAACGGCATCTTCATCGTCGCGCCGGTCGTCGCCTTCAAAGGCGTAGTATTCCTGATGGTAGTAGGAATGGTAGTCGGGACTGTGGAGCTTGATGCGGTTGAGCACCACGCCCAGGATTTTGGCCCGCGCATACTCCAGCCGCGCGCACGCGGTCTTGACCTGCTGGCGCGGCGTCGCGGAGCCGTTGGCCACGATCACCACGCCGTCGGTCAGCCGCGAGAGCACCATCGAGTCGCTGACCGGCAGCACCGGCGCCGAATCGATGACCACGTATTCATAATTATCGCGCAGCTCGGCGACCGTCTCGGCCATCTTGGGCGAGACCAGCAACTCGGTCGGATTGGGCGGCACCGAGCCCGAGCTCAGGAAGAACAGGTTTTCGATCTCGGTCGGCCGGATCATCTCGGTGAGTTCGCGCGAACCGGTCAGCACCTCGGTGAGCCCCAGATGATTATCGACGGCGAGCACGCGATGGCAGCGGGCGCGGCGCAAGTCGGCGTCGATCAGCACGACCTTGCCGCCCAACTGCGCGAGCATCACCGCGATATTGACGGCGGTGACGGTCTTGCCTTCGCGGCTGAGCGCGCTGGTGATGAGCATCACCTTGGGCGGACCGCCCGCGCGCGACAGCAGGAGCGCCGTGCGCAGGTTGCGATAGGCCTCGCCGACGCGCGAGTACGAACCATGCGTGGTGACCAGTTCGCGTCCTGGCGGCAGCACCGTCGACGGCGTCGCGTCGCCCGGCAGCATCAGCGGCGCGTAAGCCGTCTTGCCGTTGACGCTGGAGAACTCCGGCACCACGCCGAGATTCGGCAGATGCAGATAATTCTCCGCCTCTTCCGGATTCTTCAGCGTATTGTCGAGGAACTCGATACCGAAGGCGACGGCCAGGCCCAGGCCCAGGCCGACCACCGACGCGAGGATCAGGGCGAGCATCTTCTTGGGACCGCTCGGCGCTTCGGGCACCTCGGCCGGATTGACCACCGAGACGTTGGTCGACTGGATATCGCGCGCGACCTCGACGTCCTTCATGCGCGTGAGCACCGCGTTGTAGAGCTCGCGGTTGGTGTCGACGTCACGCTGCAGAATCGCGTACTGCGCACCGAGATCGTTCAGCGCTAAAGTCTCCTGGCGCTGCTTTTCCATCTCGTCCTCGAGTTCTTTTTCCCGCTCGACCGCCTCGTCATAGCTCGATTGCAGCGCGACGACCTTTTTATTGGTAGCCGCGCCAATTTGCCCCTGCACTTCGCGAATCTGCGCGTCGAGCTTGGCCAGCGGCGGATAGCTCGGCTTGAACTGACTCGCCAGCGCCGCCTGCTGCGCGTAAAGCGCGCCCAGAGCCTTCTGATCGTCCTGAATTTCCGGATCGTCGATCACGGCGGCCAGGCCGCTGTAGTTATGCCGCTTGATCATCTCGGCCTGCGCCTGCAGACCGATGCGCGCGACCTGGGCCTGGGTTAGATCCTTGCTGAGGTCGGCCAGTCGATCGAGCACGATCGCGTCTTTGCCGTCGAGCGAGACCAGCCCCGGCACGATCCGGTTCTTGCGCCGGTAGTCGTTGAGTGCGACTTCGGATTTCTCGAGCTTATCCTTCAGATCGACCAGCTTGCCCTGCAGGAAGCTCTCGGCCTCGCTGCTCTCCTGCCCGTGCATCTCGATCTGATTGCTGGAGTAGGCCGCGACATGCGCGTTGGCGACCTGGGCGGTGAGCACCGGGTCCGACCAGTCGAAGCGAATCCGGATCAGGTTGGTGTCCTGCACCGGTTCCACCTGGAGCGCCGCGAGGTAGGCGTGCACCAGGTAGGCCGGCACGCCCTGGGTGTTATCGAGCCCCGGCGGCAGCGCCAGCCGCGGCTCGGCCTTGCCACCGGTCAGATGCAGCGATTGGGCGATGCGGCTGAACAGGCGATCGATGAAGCCCGGTTTGGCGCGCGCGCCGACGAAGGCCGGGTTGCGCTCGAGGCCCAGCGTCTTGATCACGCTCGCCGCCAGCGCCCGGCTTTCGAGAATCTCGCACTGGGTCTTGTAATAGAGGTCAGAATTGCTCGCCGCAGCCTCGATCTGGATGAGGTTTTCGAGCGTGTCCGAGCCGCCGCCCTCGGCGGCCGGCTGGATCATGATCGTGGTCTCGGCATAGTACGTCGGGCGTTCGGTCATCACGCGCACCATGGTCAACATCACCACGGCGGCCGTGATCGCAATCATCAGGCGATAATGCTTACGGACTACCCGCCAGTAGGCGTGCAAGTCGAGGAGCGGCTGCCCTTCGTCAAGAAAGACCGGCGACGCTTCGGCGTCGATCGGCGCGTCCATCGGGAGGTTGCCGCCCCGCCGGATGAAATAGCGTGAGGGTTCCATCAATATGGTATCGCCGGGCCCATTACTCCCATGCGCGACAGTACTTGGTAGAAGATATATGGTCCGATACGCAGGCCGGAGTACGGCACGTCGATCACGTCGTTCGCCTTAACCGGCAAATCGGGATCGGTGCCCTTCGATACCCGATCCAGATTGACCGGAATGGTCTCCTTCGACCCGTCCTTGTTGCTCCTGATCAGGGTTATGGCCTTGGTGTCGGCCGCGTACATTGGACCACCCGCGGCGCCGATCGCACCCAGCACCGTCAAACCCGATCCAACCTGGAAATAGCCGGGCGACTGGACCCATCCGACCACCATCGCGTTGCCTCCACCCGGCACCACGATCACGTCGCCAGGCCGCATCGGCAGATTGATATATTTGCCCGCGCCGGTCAGCGAAGTGCTCTTGATCTTGATTGTCAACGGGCGCGCGTTGCCCGGCAGCATGCGTAGCGTACTGGCCGCGATATCCGGTTGCGCGCTCGCCGTTTCCTCTGCATTCTCGCGCTTTTGCCGTTCGCCGAGCGCCGCGTTGCCGCCCTTGATGGCCTGGCCTGCGGCCCGTGGCCGAAGCTCGGTCGAGGGACCGTCGTAAGTCCCCGCGCCCGGCCCGGCATCGGTTGCCGTCGCACCCGCCGCGCTGCCGACCGCGCCATTTTCGGCCACCATTGAAACGCGCTGCGCCAGGTTGGGGTCCGAGCCCTGCTGAATCGGTATCAAAATGATTTCGTCGGCCGCCGTTGACGCCAGCCCGCCGGCCTGCGTCAGCACGTCGAGGACAGTCTCGTTCGCGTTGTTGAGCAGCACCAGGCCCGGATGGTTGACCGCACCAATCACCGCGACTTCGCGATTGTGGTATTCTTCGACGAACACTGAGGCCTGCGGGTTGTACATGAAGTTGTTGAGCTTCTCGTCGAGCTCGGCTTGCAGCCCGTCTTCGGTCAGGCCGCCCGCCTGCACCGAACCAATCAGCGGCAGCTCGATCGTGCCGGAGGCCCCAACCCGCACCCGGCGTTCCTGCAATTCTTCCATCTGCGGAACCGAAATCGTCAGGATGTCGCCGGGCCCAATCGGATAGTCCTGGTTCGACGACATCGACGAAGTCCGCTCCTGCCAGAGATCATTGAGCGCCACGTCGTCGGCGTCCTGGCCCGCAGTCGAGGCGCCCTGGCCCGCGGTCGAGGTGCTCTGCGCGGTCGAGGCGCCCTGGCCGCCCGGCGCCGAAGTCCCGCGATCGGTGTCGGAGTCCGCGGTCGTGGCCGGATGGTCGGAAAAATTGGGCGGATTGAGGCGCATCGGATCGCCGGTCGCGCAGGCCGCAAGGAGCAATCCCGCGGCGAACGCAAGCAGGCGGCGCCGCCAGCACGCGACGGTGCCGCCATGCGCATCCGCGAGCGGCGATGCGTCTGTTTCCGGTTGCAATGCTGTGTAAGAAAAATTCACGCAGGTAAGGGGCGGATGAGCGATCGCTTCGCCCAGTTGCCCAAAACGCTTGGCCCCGCCCTTGGGCGGTGCCCTCAAGACCGCGGACCTGCGCGGAGCACCGCACAGACCCGCGCCGAACGTCCCCGATTAACTAGAACGAGGGGCTGATCGGATGATTATGGTCGCTGCGATTACCCGATTCGGCCCACGCAATCGCCGCCGCACCCGCGCCCACGCCGAGCGCCAGGACTCCCACCGAGGCCCATTCCGCCGTGGTGAACCCACCCGCCGGCTCGTTGCACGGACCGGCCTGCGAGGCGACCGCGCCGCTCGCACCCGTCTGCCAGTTGACCATCTCGCTGCGGCCTGTCAGATCGAGTACGCCCGAGCCACCGCCCGCACCCGAGGTCAGAAAAAGATTCATGTTGCCGGTTGGCAGACCGTCGACCGAATAGCTGCCGTTGGCGCCCGTCGTCGCCTGTCCGATAACCGCACCCGACGAATCTTTAATCGTGACCGTCGCGCCGGCGAGCGGATTGCCCTGGGCGTCCGTAGCGACTCCGCAGACCGTCGCACTCATCGCCTGGCTGGCCGTCAAAGCAACCGCCAGAACTGTCGTAAGGAGCGTTGTCAGCTTGTTCTTCATCACGCTTTCCCTCTCGTCCAGAGCCACTAATGGCCCACCCTATCGCCACAGATTCCGCCAATGCGTCCGCACTACCAGCAAGCCGGGCTACTAAATCTTCGCGATGTCGAACGGCCGATCCGGACCAATGTTCGAGAGCCGCACTTTAATCCTGCCGCCGGGCGCCGCCCTCTGGAGCCGCACCGCCCATCGCCCCACGCCATCCCGAGAGGAGACGGGTGTCCGAGTCGTCCCAAACGGACTACGACCGTCAATCCAACACGGAGATGGATTAGCACTAGCGGGAGAAGGGAGTCAAGCACGGGTCTTAGGCGTTTTAATTTGTTCGTCGTCTCCATGAACAAGCTGAACACGTCTGTATCGACGCATGATAGGTATAAATCCTTTTCGTTAGGTCTATTTTGATTATACATCTCTAAACATATTTTATTTAGCAATTAGAATTATTAATGTCATTAATATATCTAATTAATGTTTAATGAACCAACATTATCCTGCTGGAACGTCGCGCAGGCGCTTCGGCCACGCGCAAGTCGACGCGCAGCGTCGTGCGGCGGTGCCCAAATTATGGACGATCGGATCGGTCAAGCCGGGCGATTTTCAATGACTAGGGTAGCGTCGTTGCGCCGGCGTAGCCGGTCGCGCGATCAGCAGGCCGGCCGGCGCAGCATCACCGGGTCGATCTTGCGCGCGATCAGGCGCCCGTCGCCCAGTTGACCGATCATCCGGCCGTCCTCGACGATTACCTTGCCGCGCAAGATTGTCGTCGTCGGCCATCCGCGCGCATTCCAGCCTTCCCACGGGCTGTAGTCGCTAACGTGAAAGTCGGCGCGGGTCAGCGTTTTATCGATCGCCGGGTCGATCAGCACGAGGTCGGCGTCGCTGCCCGGCGCGATCACGCCCTTGCGCGGATAGAGTCCCAGGATGCGCGCTGCATTGGTCGACGTGACCTGGGCGAAGCGCTCGAGCGTCATGCCGCGGTGAACCACGCCCTCGGTGAAAATGATGCCCATGCGGGCCTCGGCGCCGAGATTGCCTCCCGTCACGTCGTCGATTTTCTCGCCACGAAGTTTTGTTGCGAGCGAAGTCGGATACTCGTCGGTGGCGGTGGTCGAAACGCCGTCGCCGACCAGTCCCTGCCACAGCGCGCGCTGATCCTCGGGCAGTTTGAGCGACGGGTAGGTGTGGTAGCAGAAGCCGCGCGGGCGCTGGTATTCCGCGGCCGAGAAGCAGGCGTAGTGATGCAGGGTTTCGGCATAGATCGGCAGCTTGTGGCCGCGCGCCTCGACCACCGCTTCGACCCCTTCGCGGGCCGAGGTGTGGACAAAATAGACCGCCGCGCCAGTCGCCGTGGCGAGTTCGATGGTGCGGGTGAAGGCCAGACGCTCCGAGAGCTTGCTATGCACCAGATGCAGGTTGGCGCCCGCCATCCGTCCTTCGGCGCGAAAGCGCTCGTAATTGAACTGGACCAGGTCGTCGTCCTCGGCGTGGACGACCATCAGGCCGCCGTGACGCGCCGCGCGTTCCATCGCCAGGCCGATACGGCCGAAGTCGAGCTTGAAGGGCTGGCGCCCCGGATGCGGCGGCAGGGTCTCGTTGGTAAAGACCTTGAAGCTCGGAAAGCCCTCGCTGACGGCGTCGCCGATCTGATCGAATATCTTGAGCGGCAATGCGCCACCCAGCGCGATATGGAAACTGTAATCGACATGCGAGCGGCCCTGCCAGCGCGCGCGCCGCGCCGCCAGCGCGGTCGGAATATCGGTTTTCGGATGGACGAAACAGAAATCCAGATGCGTCGTGGTGCCGCCGAAGGCCATCCCGACGGTGTCTTCCTCCGGCCCCAGGGTGAACTCGCGTCCCTCGGGATGCATCGTGACCAGGCTCGCCAGATGGGCGTGCGGCTCGATGCCGCCGGGGACCACGATCTTGCCGCGGGCATCGATCACGCGGCCCGCGGTCTGTGCGGGATCGTCAACGCCCACCGTGACGATCTGCTCGCCCTTGACGCCGATCGTCCAGTCGCCAACCCCCGCCGCCGTAACCACCTTGCCGCCCCGGATGATCAGATCGAGCATGACGCCTTCCCTCCCCCGATGGCTCGGCACAATCGGCCGATCAGCGCCACGCTTAGCGCCGCCCGCGCGCGACAGTCAAGACTGGCTATCAGACGGGAATGCACGCGGCGTGATGCACAGCTTTGAGAACGTCGATGGTGCAGGAGCGAGGGAAATTCACGCGCGGCGTGCCGAGTGCGGTCAGGAGGCGCCGGAGGACGGCGGATCGGCGGTCTTCTTGCCGTTGATTGCGCGCAACTGGCCGCGGCGGGTGGGCGGCTTGGTCTTGGTATCTTTGCGCGGGGCCGGCGGAAAACTGGTCCGTCCGCGGGTCTGCCAATGCTTAAGGGTGCCGCGGCTGCCCGCGCGGGTTTCGCCGAACTGCTCGTAGATTGCAACCGCTCCGGCGACCGCGCCGAGGAAGCCGATGAGCCAGAGCGTGCGTTGCGCCTGGAGGTAGGTGAGTGCGATGGCACCGGCCGCAACGCCAAGGGTAAAGGCCAGTGCCGACCAGAATTTGACTAACCGCCGGGAGCCGTTATCGCGCGTCATTCGCGCCTCCCACTACACTGCCGAGTCCTGAGGCTACACTGCTCCAATACACTAACGCCGCGCGTGATGGAACTTTCAGCGCGCGGCGTCAGCCAAATACCTGATTTTGTTCATCCGCCTGATCGGTTGAGCGAGCGCGTCTGCGAGGCGCAATCGGCGCGGGTGGCCACCTGACCCCGGCGTCCGTTCGCACGTGATGGCGGCGGTCTCCTCACGGTGGTGACGGGTTACTGTTCTTCGGCCTCGACTGCCTGGCGTATCGCATTGAGGATGAACAGGAAATGGCGCGGCGCGGTGATCTTGCCGAGCAGATTCACCTGCGAGAGCACCTTCAGCTCACGGGCCTTGACGCTGTGACGGGCGAGCAGCGCCTTGTTGCCGGTGAAATCACGCCAGACCTGGTCGGGATCGCGTCGTGCGGCCGGGTCGCGCCGTCCGGTCAACAGGGAACTCGCCTCCGGATGGGCGAGCAGAAAAAGCGGCTCTTTCTCGAGGCCCAGGACGTCGGCGATGCGGCTGACAAGGCCCAGCGAAGGGCGCCGGCGATCCTTCTCGAGATAGGCCACATGGCTCGGCTTGACGCCGAGTTTACGCGCCAACTCCCGCTGCGTGAGCCCGAGAATCTCGCGCTGGCCCTTCAGGACGTAACCCAAAGTCTTCTTTTTCATATGTCGTACTCGGCGAGCAGTGCCCATCGTAATTTCGCGAAATGGATCATACCCGACAGATAATTAAGCTTCTGAGGGGCCGGAATGCGTTCCATCAGATCGAATCCGTAAAACCGCTTGAGATGGCCAACAACCTCAGCCAGCGCGGCCTCGGTCAAATCCTTGGCCCGCGCGACCAGACCCCATCGCCACGGCACGGCAAAAATTTTGCGCGCAATCGGCTCCGGATAGGCGGCAAAACTAACCATCACATCGGCCGCCAATTCGCAGGGATCTTCGAGGTGTGCAGCGTAATCCGCATCGAAGAAAAAATGCACCAGTTCATTCTGCTCGCCCAGCAATTCGGCGCTCATGTGATGCCCAACTTCATGGCAGAAGGTCGAGCAAACTGCCAGCGGATGGTGCGCAGTATTCACATAGATTAACGGACGCTTGAGCATACCGTGCGATCGCGTGACATAAAACCCCCGCAATGCGAGGCCGTCATCACCCGCGTACGGGGCGGCTTTGAAATGCAGCCCAAGCTCCGACGCCCAGCCGCTCAGACGCTCCTCGGAGAGCATCCCGACCGGCTCGCGATTAAACGACGGCATCGCCAGGGTAAATGCGTCGACCAAGGTTTTGAGTTCGCGATAGGGCAGGTTGCGGCGTAGACTGCGAACGTAGTCATGGCGGACCAGGCGGCGGATATCGTCGCTGGGCTTTTTCCAGGCGGCAAACTTATCCGCCTCGCCATCGCGGGTCGTCGCCAAAATACCCGTGATAAGCTTCTCCACCTGAGCGTCTGAATTAACCGCGCTAGTCATCGCATCGAGCGCCTCGGTCGGATCAGTTTACCATCTTTATCGACTTTGCGGTCGTTTGCAACCGGTCGTCGTGTGGCGTTAATAAGCATTCTGTATATGCCTGATTGCAGTTTAGGCGAGCATTATCGCCTGGATTCAGGAGCAGGAAAATCGGAAAGATACGCAGCCTTGACTAAGTTTGCGCCCTGATTGACCTTATAAATATGTCCTATTTCGCAACATTCACGCTCCGACGGTGGCAGTCGCATACCGTCTCGAGCCACCTGCATTGCCCATTTCAGTGCGCATAAGTGTTATAGCTCTCCGCCACGGATAGCGGAATGCGAAATTGTTTTCGGTGACTGATTTTTTCGTAAAGGGTGGTCGATGACCCGTCGAATCTGCAGAGACTGATACCGACGTGCGGAACTCCCGTCGGGGCTCCGCACAGCTGGTTCGAGTGCGGTAGGCAATTGTGAGACCGACGGCCGATTGGTTTGAAGGAGTATCCGATGGAGCTACGTCTGCTGACTACAGAAGCCGAACGGCGCGCATTTGCGCAGCGGTTGAGCGAGGTGCGCATGATGCGCGGAGCCGGGTTCAGCGAGACCCGCCGTTCGGTGATCGGCGAAGTGCATCTCGCGTTTGGCAATCTGTACGGGTTGTTCGACGAACGGGCCGCCAATCCGGAAATGCTCGGTGGCTTCGCGATGCACGACCTCGCGATGTTCGGCCAGAGCTATCCGAAGCCCGATCTGACGCATTTACCGCCCGAAAGCGTCTTTGAATGTGGCGAATTATGGGCGGTCGCCGCAGGTGCGGGCGGCGTGCTGCGCCATGCGGGGGCGCTTCTGGCGCAGATGCTCGAGGCCAAGGCGCTGCTGGTGTATCCGATTTTTCGGCCGTGGAATCTGACCCAGGGCTACAAAGGATTCAATCGGGTCGGCGAAGCGATCGAATGGCCCTATGCGCGCACTCTCGACGGCGGACGGATTTATGTGCAGGCAATGGTCGGCGAGGCCGACGCCCTGGCCCGCGCGATCGCCGAGGTCGGCGCATTTGGGTACGAAGCGCTCGAAGGTGGCCGAGGGCTGCGCTTCGACACGCCGTTCAGCATCTGTCCCAAAACGCTGGCCTTGCGGCGGCGCGAGAATGCGCCACGCGCGATTCCAGCCGTTGCCGCGCCGGCGGATCTTAAGGCAGCCTGAGCGGCCCATCACGCCAGGCGCATCGCGCGTGGATGATGCGCCTGGCGATGATCTAAATCGACGCCGGCCGGGTACGCAAGGCCAAAGACGACACCACCGTATCATACGAAGTGTTATATTATCCTACGCTTCAATCGTGCGTCCCTCATCGCTCCGCCAAGCGGTTCCCTAAGGAACCTCTGCACAAGGCTCTGCTGTCACCCTGAGCGCAGCGCATGGGTC
>JADMIL010000013.1 GCA_015478645.1 Candidatus Binataceae bacterium | reverse complement strand
CACGCCTGCCGACCCAACTAACTATTTATACCCGAACCGAAACACTTGTGCAGAGGTTCCCTAGAGGAGCAGCTACCGGCGCGGCGCAGCAGAATGATTACGCGGGGGGCGGGCCGCCGAAGCGCCGCCGCGCGATCGCATAGGCCGGCCACACGCATACGCCAAGCACGATCGCGACGATCAAGTCGCGCCGGCCGCTGGCGTTATGCGATACGGCCAGGCCGAACGTCGCGATCCACGTCGCCATCGGCGCCATCGCGACCGTGATCAGTGCCGCGCGCCCGCCCGGAATCACGAACAGCCCGGAGCGATCCGGATAGATCCGCCGCAAGCGGATCAATGCCCACAGCTCAAGCGCCAGCGCGCCCATGTAGAAAAATACGTCGAGCAGCACGAGCGCAATGAAGCCCATCGGCACCAGGAACGAAAAGAGCATGCAGCAGACGACGATCGATCGCGCCGGGATGCCGCGGCCGGCGCGAAGCTGACCGAGGGCTGCCGGCAGATAGCCTTCGCGTGCCAGCACGTAAGGCATCCGCGAGACCCACAGCATCGCGGCCTCGAAAATCGAAAACGCCGAGATCGCGCCGCCGATCGCCAGGGCGAGGCCGAGCAGCGGTCCGCCGATACGCTTGCCGACTTCGACGAAGTAGCCGGCCTGCCACGCCGCCGTCGAGGTGGCGCCGGTGAGCGCGACGCCGAGCGGCATCAGGTAACCGAGGGCGACCAGCGGCAGCGCGATGGCGATCGCCCGCAGGTAGTTGTGGCGCGGATTTTTGATCTCGCCCGCGACCACGCTCAGATTTTCCCATCCGCTGTAATTCCAGATCACGATGCTGAGGCCGCCGCCCAGCGCGCCCAGCGCGTCGCGCCCGAACATCGGCTGAAGCGGGGCGGTCCAATGGATCAGGCGCGGCATCCCGGCAATCACCAGCGCGGCGAACGGCGCGATCAGCACCACCGCCAGTCCGATCGAGGCGCCGCCGACCGGCCGGATACCCATGAGGTTGAGGCCGCCGGCGAGCCATACCAGGGCCACGCCGATCGCGATTTGCGCGGGCGCGCCGAGCGGAATCGCGAACGACAGGTACGACGCGAAGAGCACCGGGTAGATCGCCATGTCGACCAGCGTGTAGAGGATTGTCAGGTAGGCCTCGGCGAAGCCGGCAAAGGGTCCGAGCGCCTCCTTGACCCAGAAATAGAACCCGCCCTCGAGCGGCATCAGGGCGGTCAGTTCGGTGGCCATCAGCGCGGACGGCAGGCTCAACGCGAGCGGTACGACCAGGCAGAGCAGCAGGGTCAGCCGCGCACCCGCGATCCGCACCGCGTCTTCGATCCCGTAGGCACCGCCGCTGACCACCAGGTACATCAGGGCGGCCAGCGCGAGCACGCCGACGCGCGCGGCAGACCCGTCACCCGGCGATCCGGGGGCCGGCGATGCGGGGCCGGCAGCGCCGCCGCGTATAGCGTCGCCGACTTCGCGGTCGGTGCGCGGGCCGCCGTTGTTCAAGGCGCCGGCGCCTCGCCGATTCGGGCCGTCCGGCATCCGGCGCCAAATCTACGCTCGGGCGGTTTCGGAGAGGGGGGATTGCGCGGTATTATTGAGCGGCGCAACATTAAGTGTTGGCTAAAGCGCAGTCGTCCGGCGAAGCCGGCGGCACACCCGGAGAGATTGTCACGTTGAGCGTCAGAATCCGCTATGTTAACTAGGGTTCCCGCACAGCCGCAAGGTTCCCACCGCTATATGAAATTGATTCCCAATTGGGCACACGGCGTGCTCGCGATCGCCGCAATCGCGATCGCCGCAATCGCGATGGTCGGATGCGCGGCAATGCGTGGCGGCAGGCCGATGGCGGCGGTCGGCGGCGACCAGGGCCATCCGTTTGGCGGCGCCCCGCCAGTTGCGATTCCGCAGGACGCCTTCGCGATGGGCGCGTATCTCAAGGCGGAAGTCGCCACCCAGAACGGCGACCGCGCCGAAGCGCTCAGGCAGTACGCCAACGCCGTGAAATACGATCCGCATAATGCTGCGCTGCGCGTGCAATTGGCGACGCTCTACGTGCGCGACGGTCATCTGAAGGAGGCGCTCGATCAGGCCGAGGAGGCCATCGCGCTCGATCCGACCTACGCCCGTCCGCAATTGCTCGCCGCCGGTATCGACACCGCGACGGGCGACGATGCCACCGCCGAAAAGCGCTACCAGGAAGTGATCAAGCTGGAGCCCGACAACCAGGAGGCCTACCTGTTCCTGGGCACGCTCTACGCCAAAGAGGGCCAGTACACGACGGCCGAGGGCATCTTCAAGCAGCTTATCGCGCTCGATCCGACTTCGTTCCTGGGTTACTACTACGCCGGCCGCGTGATGGTCGCGGCGAAGAACTATCCGGCCGCCGAGACCTACTACCAGAAGGCGCTCCAGCTCAATCCGCAATCCGAGCTCGTGCTGCTCGACCTGGCCGTGCTGCGCGAGCTCGAGAACAAGCCCAAGGACGCGATCGCGCTCTACCAGAAGATTCTCCAGACCGACCCCACGAACGACGAAGTCCATAAGCGGCTGGCCGAACTCTACGGCGGCGACCAGAGCGTGGACGTGGCGCTGAGCCAGCAGCTTCAGCGCCAGGAGCAGCTCGAGACCAATCCCGCCGATACGCGCACCAAGATCGGGCTGCTATTCTTCGAGCGTGGCGACTTCGATCGCGCCGCGACCGAGTTCAACCTGGTGCTTGGGTCCGAGCCGAAGAATTACCGCGTCCATTATTATCTCGGCACGGTCTACACCGAGCTCAACGAGAACGACCAGGCGATCGGGGAGTTCCAGGCGATTCCCGAGACCGACGAACATTACGTCGAGGCGCGCCTCCAGCTCGCCTACCTCTACGACAAGCAGAGCGACTACGCCACGGCGGTCACGAACCTGCAGCAGGCGCTGGCGCGCAAGCCGAATGATCCCGAAATCATGGGCTACCTGGTGGGCGTCTACCAGGAGCAAAAGGATTACCCGCGGGCGATCGATCTGGCGCAACAGATGATCGTGCTGCAGCCGCGCAACGACAAATTCCATTTCACGCTCGGTGCGCTTTACGACGAGGCCAAGGAAAAGCAGCTCAGCGCCGACGAGATGCGCAAGGCGATCGAAATCAATCCCGCCAATGCGCCCGCCCTCAACTATCTCGGCTACACTTATGCCGAAGGCGGCACGCGCCTCGACGAGGCGGAAAAGCTGATCAAGCGCGCGCTGGTGATTGAACCCGAGGATGGTTTCTACGTTGACAGTCTCGGGTGGGTCTATTACGAGAAGGGCGAATACCAGCTGGCGGTCGATCAACTCGAGCGCGCGGTCAACTTGACCGGTGACGATCCGACCATCACCGAACATCTTGGCGACGCCTACGCCAAGGTGGGCAAGCCGCGCGACGCCCGCCATCAGTACGAAGACGCGCTCAGGAAAGCCCAGGATGCGGACCAGATCCAGCGCCTCAAGAACAAACTTGCCGCTCTGCGCGCCGATCAGCAGCGCGCCCAGCATTAGCTCCGCGCCGCACCGGCTGACGCTCGCGGCGGCGCTGATCGCGAGCGTCGCGCTCGCGGCGTGCGCCGCCCAGACCAACGTCAGCCTGCACATGGCGACCGCGCATACCTATGCCGCGGAGCTTGCCGACACCGACGCGATGCTGATCTCGATGCAGACCGGCGCGGTGATGGAGTACACGGGCGGTGGCCAGCACTTCAAGCTGCGCGAAAATATCGTCGTGCGGCGGCCGGCCAGCCTGCGGGTCGAGGCGCTCTCCGCGCTCGGCGTCGCGCTGGTGCTCGCGGCCGACGGTGGCCAGGTGACGATCTACGATCCGGGCAAGAATACGCTGATGCACGGGTTGGCGACGGCCGCTGTGCTCGATCGCTACGCACGCATCCCGATGGCTCCGGAAGCGGCTGTGCGCTTGTTGATGGGGCTCTCGCCGGATGCCGGGATGCTCGCCTTTCCGCCCGATTTGATGATCCATCCGACCGATCCGAACGGCCTTGAGATCCTGAGGTATAAGGAGCCGCTGGGCGTGACCGACGACCTGGGCTTCGGTCCCGATGGCTATCTGGCGCAAGTGCGCGAGACGCGCGCCGACGGCCGCGTCAACTACGAAGTAAACTACAGTGACTATCAGGATATTGGCGGCGGGCAGAAGTTTCCCCGCGTGATCGCGGCCAGCTTTCCGACGACCGGTGCGAGCGTGACCTTTCGTTACGACAACCCGGTGATCAACAAGGACATTCCCGATTCAACTTTCGTGCTTGCGCCGGACCACGTGGTCAAGCATCTCGACCTCGGCATGATCGGCGGCGCGACGACCGCCGGGCGGGGCTGATCGCGCGTGATCCGAATCCGCGCGGTTCTGTTCGCGCTCGCGGCGCTGCTGTTGGCCGCCGGATGCCGCGTCAACCGGCCGCCCAACGACCACGCGGCGACCCAGACGTTGTACGATTCGATGTCCAGCGATCCGGGCACCTTCAATCCCCTGCTGGTGACCGACTCGGCGTCCAATGCAGCGATCGGCGATCTGTTCGAGAGCCTTGTGCGCATCAATCCGCAGACGCTCCTGCCCGAGCCCGGCCTTGCGGCAAGCTGGGCTCTCGGTGATGGCGGCAAGACGATCACGTTCCATTTGCGCCACGGCGTCGTATGGTCCGACGGGGTGCCGTTCACCTCGCGCGACGTGATATTCACAATGCGCACGATCTACGACCCCAAGGTGCCAAACTCGACCGTCTCGTCGATGCTGATCGATGGCCAACCGATCGCGTTCGCGGCGCCGGACGATTACACAGTCGTGATGCGCTTGCCGCGGCCGTTCGCGCCGCTGTTCTACTCAGTCGGCTTTCCGATCATACCGGCGCATATACTTGAGCCGGACGTCGCTTCGGGCGCCTTTATCCACACCTGGGGAATCGACACGCCGCCCGGCAAGCTGATCGCGGACGGCGCGTACCTGATGACGCGTTACGTGCCGGCCCAGCAGCTTGCCTACCGGCGCAATCCGGCCTACTGGATGCGCGACGGGAGCGGCGGCGAATTGCCGCGCCTGCGCGGCCAGGTGCGCCTGATCGTGCCCGATCAAAACGCCCAATACCTGCGCTTCATGGTCGGCATCACCGACGTCTATTCGCCGCGTCCCGAAGAGGTAAACGGCCTGCGCGAGAATGCCGCCCGACTGCATATAACGGTCAAGGATGTGGGTATCGACACGGGCTCCCTGTTTTTCGTGTTCAACCGCAATCCGCGCCATTATGTAGCCGGTACAGTGACTAATCCGAAGTATAAATGGTTCACCGATCCGAATTTCATGCGCGCCCTGGCCCATTCGATCGACAAGCAGGGAATTATCAATCTGTGTTTTCGCGGACTCGCGGTTCCGGCAATCTCGGACACCTCGCCGGAGAACAAGATATTCTACAATCCAAATCTCACTCCGTATGACTATGATTTGAACCGGGCGGCGCGGATCCTCGACGAAGCGGGCTACCGGATGCTGCGGCCGGGCGTGCGCGGCGACCCCGACGGCCATCCGCTGATCTTCAGTCTCACGACCAACACCGGCGTGCCGGTGCGCGATCAGATGTGCGCGATCTTCAAGCAGGATCTCGCGACGCTGGGAATTCAGGTCAACTACCGGCCGCTGGAGTTCATCTCGCTGGTCAAGGCGCTGGAATCGTCATTCGATTGGGATTGCGTGCTGATTGGTTTCGGCGGAACGATCGAACCCAACGACGCGTCGAACTTTCTCCGTTCGTCGGGCAATCTGCATGTCTGGAATCCGTCGCAGTCCAAACCCGCGACGCCATGGGAGGCCGAGATCGATAGCCTGATGGACCAGGGCACCACCGTGATGGATGAGCGCCAGCGCGCGCCGTTTTACTGGCGCATCCAGCAGATCCTGCACGACGAATTGCCGATCATCGAGACCGTGCGCCAGGCCGAATACATCGCCTATCGCAATACGATCGTCGGGTACAATCCGACGGTGTGGGGATTGTACAAGCCCGAATGGATGGAGTTTCGCGCGCAATGAATCTGCCGCCGCGCGTGGTTATCCGCGAGTAAGCCGATGGGCCGGTTTCTGCTCAAACGACTGCTCCTGATGATTCCGCTGATCATCGGAATCACCTTTATCTCTTTTGCCGCGATGTCGCTGGTGCCGGGCAATTTCGTCTCGAGCCTGGCGCTCGATCCGAAGATTTCGCCCCAGGTGCTCAAGCAGATGGAGGCGGAATTCGGCCTCGACCAGCCGCTGATGATCCGCTACCTGCGCTGGCTCTGGCAGGTCGTGCATATGAACTTTGGCGTCTCGCTGGCCTATCGCGTCAACGTCACCAACCTTATCGCCTCGCGCGCGGCCAATACCGTGCTGCTGGCGCTCGCGAGCATGATCCTGTCGTGGGCAATCGCGATCCCGGTCGGAATCATCGTCGCGGTGCGGCAGAATTCGATTCTCGACCGTACGCTTTCCTTCATCTCTTTTCTGGGTATGTCGGTGCCGGGATTTTTCCTTGCGTTTCTCGCCATGGACTTCGCGCTGTGGAGCGGATGGTTTCCGGTGGGCGGCAGTTTCTCGCCCGATTACGCCACGCTCGACACCTGGAGCCAGGTCGCCGACCGCTTCAATCATCTCATCCTGCCGGCGCTGGTCCTCGGCCTCGCGGGGGTGGCCTCGCTGATGCGCCTGATGCGGTCGCAGATTCTCGAGATCAAGCATGCCGAGTTCGTGCGCACCGCGCGCGCCAAGGGCCTCTCCGAAAGCCGCGTCATGTACAAGCACGTGCTGCGCAACGCGCTGAACCCGTTCGTCACGATGGCCGGCTACGGTCTGGCCGATCTGCTGGGCGGCGCCGCGCTGGTCGAGACCGTGATGAATCTGCAAGGCCTCGGCCTGCTGCTGCTGACGGCCGTGCGCTCGCTCGACGTGCCGCTGGTGATGGGCTCGGTGCTGATGGGCACGATCCTGCTGCTGGTGGGAAATCTGCTCGCCGATATCGCGCTGGTCGCGGTCGATCCACGCGTCGATTTTTCCACGCTGGCCTCGCAATGAGCGCGCTGCCGCGGCCGTCGCTCACGCCCGCATTCGAGTCCGCGCGGCGCGGCGATCGCTCGCGTGTTGGCCAATTGGCGTCCGCGGCGCGGCGCGAATGGCGCGTGGCGCCGTTCACCGCGCGCGTCTCCGTCCTATGCCTGCTGATCTTCTATCTTTTCGCCGCCGCCTCGCCGCTGATTGCTCCCTACGATCCGACTCATCAATACCGCAATCTTCCCGACTGTCCGCCGATGCGGCCGCATCTGAGCGCGCCCGCGGATTGGCCGCACGGCATGCTGTTCGCCTATCCGATGAAGATGGACGACGCGCTCGCGCGCCATTTCGTCGAAGATCGCTCGCGCAAGATCTGGCTGCGTTTTTTCCATCGCGGGCATTTCCTCACCACCGAGTCGCCCGACGATCCCTGCTTCATCCTGGGCAGTGAAGGCCTCGGCCGCGACCTCTTCTCACGTATCGTGTACGGCGCGCGGGTAAGTATGTGTATTGGACTGGTCGGCGTGCTGATCAGCTTCTCGCTGGGTATCAGCGTCGGCGCATTCTCCGGCCTGGTGGGCGGCCGCATCGACAATCTAATTATGCGCTGGTGCGAAATCGAGATGTCGCTGCCGAGCTTTTATTTTCTGCTCGCACTCGCCGCCGTGATTCCGTCCGGGATGAGTACGGTCGCGACATTTTTCATGATCGTCGCGATCATGTCATTCATCGGATGGGCCGGCTTTGCGCGCGTGATCCGCGGCATGGCGGCCTCGCTGCGTTCCGCCCCCTATGTCGAGGCGGCGCGTGCGCTCGGCGGGTCGCGCACACGCCTGCTGATGCGCCACGTGATTCCGGCCGTGCTCGGCTTCGCCGCGGTCAACGCGTCGCTCTCGATCCCCGGCTATATCCTCGGCGAGAGCGCGCTCTCGCTGCTCGGCCTGGGCATCCAGGAGCCCGCGTCGAGTTGGGGCAACCTGCTCGCGCAGGCGATGGATCCGCAGAACATCGAGCATTATCCGTGGGTGCTGATTCCTGGCGTCTTTATTTCCGTTGCCGTGATGGCGTTCAATTTTCTTGGCGATCACCTGCGCGACCGCCTCGATCCAGCCAACTTTAACTAGCCATCCGCGGCCGGCCCCGGCGCGCCGTTTGTCGATTCACTCCGCAAATTGCTACAAACCAGACTGGGGCGCGGACACGCTATACAATCCGGGCGACGACCCGCGCCGCGCCGTGACACGCATGCGGCGAAACCTTAAACTTCGATCGACGCGCCGTCGAGGAGCCGAGCAGTGACTGACAACGCGAAAAAACCGACTCCGGTTGCTGACGATTTGAGCCGCCCCTTCTGGGACGGCGCGAAAGCCGGCCGCCTGGTCATTCAGCGCTGCGCGTCGTGTGGCTACTACAATCATCCGCCGCGCCCGTTTTGCGACGCCTGCCTCGGCCGCGAACTGAGTTTCGCGCCGGTCAGCGGTCGCGGCCGGATCCATACTTTCACCGTGATGCATCAGCGCGACGTCGTGGGTTACGAGGACGAGGCGCCGTTCGCCAATATCGTGGTCGAACTCGCCGAGCAGCCGATGCTCCTGATGGTTGCGAACGTGCCGGCGGCCGATCGCGCGAGCGTCCAGATCGGCGCCAGCGTCGAAGTATATTTCGAGGATCGCGGCGACGCGGTGATCCCGCAATTTCGTATCGTGTAAGTAACGCGCGCGATGCGCGCATCGGAGTTATTCGAGATGTGGGAGGGCCGGGGAAAAACCGCCATCGCCGGCATTGGCTATTCCGAGATTACCCGCCGGCCGCAAAAGCCGCTCGGTCTCCTTGCGGCCGACGCCTGCCGCGCCGCGATCGACGATGCGGGCCTGGCGCCCGAACAGGTTGACGGCCTCGCCACCTATCCCGAATCGCCCTTCGCCGGCGCCGGTAATCGCGACGGTGAAGATGTCGTCAGCGTCGCCTTTATACTCAATCATCTCGCGCTCGCGCCCGACCTCCGGTGGTACGCGCAGATTGAAACCGGGATGATCGCGAGCCCGCTGATCGAGGCCGTCAATGCGCTGATCGCGGGCGCCTGCGAATACGTCCTGATCTGGCGCGCGCTGCATCGACCGGCGCCGCGCGCGGCCGGCGCGAGCGTCACCGCCGCATCGCGTGGCGCGCCGCGCGCATCCGGCGACGCGCAATTTCTTGCGCCCTACGGATGCGCTTCGATCGTGCAGACCCATGCGCTCGCGTGGCAGCGCTATATGCATCGCTATGGCGCCACGCGCGACGCGCTGGCTGCGCTCGCGCTCAACAGCCGGCGCAACGCCAACCTCAATCCGCGCGCGTTTTTTCATCGCGAACCGATGACCCGCGATGACTATTTCAACTCGCGCTGGATCGCCGAGCCGCTCTGCCTGTTCGATTGCGACGTGCCGGTCGACGGCTGCGTCGCGATGATCGTGACCACGGCCGATCGCGCGCGCGATCTGCGCAATCCTCCCGCCTTCATCGCGGGCTACGGGCAGAACACCGCGCGCCGCCGCACGCTGCTCTACTATACGCTCGACGACTACATGGCCTGTGGCGGGTCGCTCGCCCGCAAGCTCTGGTCGTCGGCCGGACTCGGTCCGCGCGAGATGGACGCGGCGCAGCTCTACGACGGCTTCAACCCGTCGACGCTCTATTGGCTCGAGGCGGCGGGCTTCTGCGCCGAGGGCGAGGGCGCCTCGTTCGTGCAGGACGGCCGTATCGCGCTCGACGGCGAGTTGCCGGTGAACACCTTTGGCGGCAGCCTGAGCGAGGGGCGAATGCACGGCATGGGGCATATCGCCGAGGCGGTCCGCCAGGTCACCGGAGCGGCCGGTCCGCGGCAGATTCCCGGCGCCGCCGCGGTCTGCGCGATCGACGGCTCGCCGATGCTGCGCGGCAGCGCGATCGTGGTCACGCGCGATCCGTGACCTTCGCGCGAACGAGGCGCGGCGTCCCATGAATATCTAATGAGTAGTGACTGAGTAATGAGGCTGGCAATGAGGCCGACGGCGGGTGATCGACAATGAATACCTACTTGTACGAGGTTCTTGATCGCCTGGTCGCTTTTGACACGGTGAGCGTCAACAGCGACGTGCCCGCGATCGAATACCTTGCCGGCCATTTCGAGCACGCCGGTTTCACGACTTCGCTGCATCGTATCGACGTCGGCGGCGTGGCGCAGGCCAACCTGGTTGCATGGGCGGGTCCGCCGCGCGAGGGCGGACTGATTATCTCGGGCCACGTCGATACGGTTCCCTTCGCCGGGCAGCCCGGATGGAATCGCGATCCGCTCAAGCTCGAAACGGCAGGCGATCGCATCTTCGGCCGCGGCACCACCGACATGAAGGGTTTTCTCGCCCAATGCGCCGATGCGGCGCGCGCGCTCGATCGCCAGCGCTTGCAGCGTCCGCTGGTCTTCCTTTTCACCGCCGACGAGGAGGTCGGGATGCTTGGCGCCGAGCGGATTGCGCCGTTGCTCGCCGAAATTCTCGGTGAAGTTCCACGGCCGCATCTCGCCTGGATCGGCGAGCCGACCTCCTACGCTGTGATGAACGCGCACAAGAGCGTCTGCGCCTTCGAGGTCAAAGTTCGCGGCCGCGGCGGCCATAGCGGCGCGCCGCAAATGGGTGTCAACGCGATCGCGGTGATGGGCAAGGTGATCGAGACGATTGGCCGCCTGCAGGCCGAGCGCCGCGCCGCGCGCAGTGCCAAATTCGCCGAGGTCTTTCCGGAGTCACCGCACGACGTGATGAACTTCGGGACTATCGCCGGCGGTATCGCAACCAATGTTATCGCCGAGCGTTGCTCGATGCGCATGACCTACCGCTCGCTGCCGGGCGTCGACCCGCTCGATCTCTACCGCGAAGTCGGCCGCCGCCTCGCGCAAATCGATCCGCACGATTACGGCTCGCCCGATATCGCCGCGGCAATCGAACTCGGACCGGCGATGATCGCGCCCGCGATGCTCGCTCCGCGCGGCACCACGCTCGAGCAGGCGCTGTTCGCCGTCACCGGAGCCACCACCGCGGCCGGCGCACCCTTCGCCACCGACGGCGCCTGGTTCGCGCGCGCCGGTATCGCGACGCTGATCTGCGGCCCCGGCGATTTCGATCAGGCCCATCAGCCCAACGAATCGATCGGGCGCGGCGCTTTCGAGCGCGGTCCGGCGATGATCCTCGAGGTCATCGATCGGCTCTGCTGCCGCGACTTATCAAAATGACGCGCGCATTGCGGCGCCGTCAATGACTATTTTGAATGGCTATTCCGACTGGCTAATCGAGATAACCCTATCGCCCGCATAACGGCAGCCCGTTAACCGACTGCGCCTCGCGCAGAAATTCGATCATCAACCGATTGAACTCGCCGGCTTTCTCGAAGTACGCCGAATGGCCCGCGCCCGCCACCCGCTCGAAGCGTGAATGCGGAATCCGCCGCGCCATCACTTCCATCACATGCGCCGGGGCCAGCGCGTCCTGCTCGCCGACCAGCAGCATCGTGGGCACGCGCCGGTCGATGATCGGTTGGACCCGGTTGCGGATGCTGAACAGGGCCGCGAGCAGATTCGGCGGCACGTGAGAATTAAGGCCGGAGATCTGCTGGTAGAGGAACCACAGTTGCGGTTCGCGCTCGGGAAAATCCGCCGCGTAGGCGCGCGTCAGCACCTGCGCCAGGCCGCCCTTGGCCGACTCGCGGAGCTTCGCCTGCTCGCGCATCACCTCGGCGTCGTCCATCCCGGCCGTCGTATCGCACAGCGCAATCGCCGTGACGCGCTCCGGATAGGCAATCGCAAAGCCGAGCACCGTCCATCCGCCCATCGATTGCCCCGCGAGTGCCGTGCGCTCGAGACCAAGGTGATCGAGCAGCTGGCGCAGATCTTCGACAAACGCCGCGGGTCCCGGACCGTCGGCCAAGTCGCGCGAGAGGCCGAAACCGCGATGATCGAATGTGATGCAGCGAAAGTGCCGCGCCAACACCGGAACCTGCTGCCACCAGCTCAGATGGTTTCCGCCGCCGCCGTGCGCGAGGACGATCGCCGGCCCCTCGCCGTGGCTCTCGTAGTAAAGCTCGATACCGTTGACGCGGGCGTAAGGCATGGTCGCTCTCCTGCGAATAGTTTAATTGTACGCCACAATGTCAGATCCGGTAAAGCCTTGCGCGGTGTCCTCGCGCGCACGCGCCGCTCCGGCCCGACGCGGCAATTGCGCGCCATCGCGGCGCAAAAATCAATCCCGCGCCGCCGCCACCGGCCGCACCCGCATCTGGCTGTCGACCGCGATTGCGCCGCTGCCCGGCGCGAGGACCTTGACCGGATTGAGATCGAGTTCGGTCAATTCCGGAACGATTTCGACCAGCGCCGACAGGCGTGTGAGCAGCGCCGCAAACGCCGCGCGATCGCCCGCCGGCGCACCGCGATAGCCGTCGAGCATGCGGCTCGAGCGCAGGCTCGCCAGCAGGTCGTCGGCATCGACGTCGGTCACTGGTTGCAGCCGAAACGCGACGTCCCGGATCAGCTCGACCATCGTTCCGCCCAGCCCGGCGACCAGCAGAGGACCAAAGGTCGGATCGCTGGTGACGCCGGCCATCATCTCGATTCCACCGCTGATCTCGCGCTGCAGCAGCACGCCGTCGAGGGTCGCGCCGGTCGCGCTTATCCGCTCCTGGAGCAATCGTGCCGCGGCGGCGACCGCGTCCGCCGAGGTCAGTCCCAGGATCACGCCGCCGACGTCGCTCTTGTGCACCAGGCCGGGCGCGATCGCCTTGGCCACCAGCGGGTAACCCAGCCGCTCGGCTACCTCCCGCGCTTCGCCGACCGTGGTCTGCTCGGCCTGAGCGATTTCGATTCCCGCCGCGCGCAGTACCGTGTTGAGGTCGGCCGGTGAGAGCCAGCGCGGGCCGTCGGCGCCGGTCAGCACGCGATCGATGACCGCGCGTACAGTCTCGCGGGCGAAGCGGCTGAGCGTTAGCGCCTCGCCGCGCGGCCGCGCCCGCCATCGCCCGTAGCGCGCCGCGGCGGCCAGCGCTATCGCCGCATTCTCGGGGAAATTGTAGGCGGGAATCGCACCACGCGCTCCCTGGTTGAGCTCCGCCGGCGCGCCGGCCGTGGAAATGAAAACCGTCAGCACCGGTTTATGCGCTGGCACCGCCGCCGCGCCGCGCGCGATACCCGCCGCCGCGTCGCGCGAATTGGTGACGATCGGCGGAATATAGACCGTCACCAGCGCATCGATATTCGGATCGTTGCCGACCGCCGCGATCGATCGGGCGTAGTCCTCCGCGCTGGCCCCGGCCGTCAGGTCGACCGGATTTGCCAAGCCCGCGCTCTCCGGCAGATACGCGCGCAACTGGCTGACGGTCGCTTGATCGAGCGGCGGCAATTGCAGTCCGTGAGCCTCGCACGCGTCCCCCAGCAATATCGCGGGGGCACCCGCATTGGTGACGACGCCGACCCGCGCGCCCGCCGGCACCGGCTGGATCGAGAGCAAGGCCGCGATATCGAATAGTTGTTCGAGGGTTTCCGTGCGAATCACCCCGGCCTGCTCGAACAGCGCGTCGACCACGATATCGAGGCTCGCCAGCGAGGCCGAATGGCTGCGCGCGGTGCGCCGCACGGCGGCCGACCGTCCCGACTTGACCGCGACGATCGGCTTGCGCCGCGCCACCTCGCGCGCGAGGCGCCCGAACATCTGCGGATTGCCGACGCTCTCGAGGTACAGCACGATGACCGCCGTCCGCGGATCGTCGGCCCAGTAGGCCAGCAGATCATTGTTCGACAAATCGGCGCGGTTGCCGGCCGACACGAAGGCCGACAGTCCGAGGCTGCGGCGCCGCGCGTGATCCAGGATCGCGATACCCAGCGCGCCGCTTTGCGAGAACATCCCGATATTTCCGCTCGGCGGATCGACCGGCGCAAACGTCGCATTGAGCCGCACCGCCGGATCCGTGTTGATCACGCCCATGCAATTCGGCCCGACCAGCCGCATCCCCGAACGCCGCACGAGATCGCGGATCCGCCGTTCGCGCGCGACGCCTTGGCCGGCGACCTCCGCGAAGCCCGCCGAGATCACGATCACGGCATGCACTCCGGCGCGCGCGCATTCGACGATCTCGTGCTCGACCGCTTCGGCCGGTATCGCGATTACCGCCAGATCGATCGGTGCGCCGACCGCGCCGATCGCGGCGTAGCTGGCCAGCCCCTGCACGTCGCCGGGCGCGGGATTGATTGGATAGACCGGACCGGTGAAGCCGAAGCGTATCAGGTTGGCGACAATCGCGCCGCCCAGCTTGGCCCGGTCGCGCGACGCGCCGATCACCGCGACCGATCGCGGCCGCAGAATTCCGGCGGCGCTCTGCGCCCGCGCCGATCGTTCACGCGCACTATTCGCCTCGATCGATTGCGCCGTCTCCTCGGTCGGAAAGCTGACGTGAATCACGCCGGCCTGGGTCGAGCGCCGCACCTTGAACCCGGTCTTCGCGAACACCTCGATCATCCGGTTATTGTCGCCCAGCACGTCGGCTTCAAATTCCGTCACGCCCGCACTGCGCGCCACGCGCCCCAGATGCTCGAGCAGCACGGTGCCGATTCCGCGTCCCTGATGCTCATCGATTACCGCAAACGCCACCTCCGCGCGCGATCGCTCCGCGCCCCGGATGTAACGGGCGACGCCGATGAAGCGCTCGCCGCCGGCGTCCTTGAGGGTCGCCGCCAGCCCGACGTGACCATCGAAATCAAGCCGCGTCAGGCGCACCACCTCAGCGTCACTGAGCGAACGCCGGAAGCCGAAAAAGCGGAAATAGTTCGATTGCTGGCCGAGGCCGTTGAAGTGCGCGAGCAGCCGCTCCCCGTCGTCGGGGCGAATCGCGCGCACGTGGATCGAACTGCCGTCGCGCAAAATCTCCTCGGCCTGGTAGCACGCGGCGTCGATCGCCACTTCGTGATCCATGCGATGATTGTAATCGAGCCGCGAACTGGCCGACAATCGCATTCGGCGCGGCGCGGCAATTGATCGGCACGCGAAATCTGGTGCAACGCGTCCTTGACAATCCAATTGCAGGGGCTAGATTCGGTGCTCTACGCGCATCCAGGGCGAGCGAAAGCATTGCGGCAGTTGCGAATTTGCGTCAGACCAATTCAGCCACCCAGTTCGCGCGAAAGACGAGGTTATGATGACAACGCCCCGCCACGTGCTCGACGGCTATACGGTATTGGACATTACCCAGTACATTGCGGGACCCACCGCCACGCGCATGATGGCTGAGATGGGCGCCGAGATTATCAAGGTGGAAATTGCCACCGCCGGCGATCGCACGCACGAATTGCCGCTGCATAAAAACGGGCGCAGCGGATACTACGTCCAGCAGAATCGCGGCAAGAAAAGCATTTGCATCGACGTAAAGCAGCCCGCCGGACTCAAATTGCTCAGGGAACTGGTGGCCAAGGCCGACGTCTTCGTCGAAAACTTCGCTCCCGGCGTCGTCGCGCGGATGGGCCTCGACTACGCCGCCGTCAAGCTGCTCAATCCGAATATCATCATGTGTTCGATCTCAACCTTCGGCCAGAGCGGTCCGCTGGCTCACCTGCCGGGTTACGATTTCATCGCCCAAGCCTACTCCGGCATCACTTCGATGATCGGCGAAAAAGATGGGCAGGCCTATTTTCCGACCGCCGCGCTGGGCGACGTCGGCACCGGCATCAACGGCGCTCTGGCGATCGTCGCTGCGCTGCTGCATCGCGAAAAAACCGGCGTCGGACAGTACCTCGATATCGCGCTGCTCGATTCCTACTTCTACTGCCACCACACCGCCGTCCAGATGTATAGTTTGAGCGACGGGCGCATCAAGCCGACGCGCTCCGGCCGGCATCTACCGTATGGTGCGCCATGCAGTATCTACCGCGGCCACGATCACTACATCATCATCATCGGTGGCGTGGAGCATCAATGGCTCCAGTTGTGCAACGCGATGAATCGGCCGGACCTGGCCGAGGACCCGCGCTTCCATACCGGCGCCGCTCGCGTCGACAACATGGACGCGCTCTTCGACATCATCCAGGGCTGGCTGCTGTCGCTGCCCAGCGACGACGCGATCATGGCGCGCCTCAATGAGTTTCGCGTGCCGTCGGCGCCCGTACTGTCCGTGGAGGAGGCGATTAATCATCCGCACATGCGCCAGCGCGGCACGGTAACGCGCGTGCACGATCGTCTGCTCGGCGACGTCGACCTGCCGGGCTTTCCGCTGCGCTTCTCGGCCTTTCCGCAAAACCTCGAGCTCGAGGCGCCGCTGCTCGGCGAGCATAATGGTGAAATACTCAGTCGGGTCCTCGACTATACCCCCGAACAGATCCACGAACTGGAGCATTCCGGCGTACTATTCAGCAAGCGTGTTTGAGGCAACCCCGCAAGTCGGCGCCAGATCAAGCCGTGCCGCGGAACGAATAGTCACTCCAGGCCCATTCCGTAAAGCCGGTTCGCATTGTCGAAGACTATCTTGCGCGTGATCGCTTCGGGCACGCCGGCGAAATTGCCTTCAATTACCTTGAGCGAATTGGGAAAGGTCGAGTCGGCGTGCGGGAAATCCGATGCCCACATGTAGTTGTCCTCGCCAAAGAACCGATAGGTCGCCGGTCCCAGCGCGTCGTCCTGAAAAGTCGCCCAGACATTGCGCCGCACGTATGCGCTGGGCTTGAGCGGCAGCCGCTGAGGATTCGCGATCTTCGAATGCACGTGGTCGAGACGGCTCACCCAGTTCGGAATCCAGCCGACGTCGTTCTCGGCCGAGACGATTTTGAGCGTGGGAAAGCGCTCCAGCACGCCGCCGTATACCAGCCGCGTGATGCATTGCTCGACCACGTGGATCACATGGATTTGCAGGTCGGCCATGGTCGGCATCGCCGGCGTCAGCGGCATCCCGGAGACCAGCGGTTTGTGCAGCGAGATCGGCAGGCCGGCCGCCGCGGCGGCGCGCCACAGCGGATCGTAGCGCTCGTCGCTGTACGCCACTTCGTTGCTTTCCGAGGCGAGCACCATGATGCCCTTGAGGCCCAGCCGCGCGCATCGCTCGATCTCGGTGACGTCCGGCAGCGCCGCGAGTGAGTACAGGCCGATGCCGATTAGCCGCTTGCGATCGTGCGCGCAGAACTCGGCGACCCAATCGTTATAAGCGCGCAGGCACGCGAGCTGTAACTCGATATCCTTGACGTTGAAGACCGCGATTCCGAGCGTCGAATAGAGCACTTCGGCCGCGACCCCATCGAGATCCTGGTCCTTCAGCCGTTCCACCGGATCCCATCCGCTCGGGCGCGCCGCCTCGTACCCATGATTCATGTGCTCGCGCAGTTCGCGTCCGCTCTTGCCCGCGGCAAACGCCGCCGCCACGGCCAGCGGATGGATTCCCGGGCCGACGAACAGATAGGCCGGCCCATTGGCTTTCTCGTTCCTGATCACCCGCGGCGCGTTGTCGCGATACTTGCGATCGAGCCGCTCGACCCACAAGTCGGCCGGCTCGGTCATGTGCGAATCCGCCGAAACCACTCGTAATGCTTTCATCTGGCTACGCTCCCTTGCGCCCTGATCGATCAGTTTGCCGCGCGGCCCGAGCGCAGCACCCGGCCGGGCAGCGCGCCGCTATGACGGTCGTGGTCGAACAAGATCTCGCCGTTGACGATCGTGTACTTTATCCCGCGCGCAGGCGCCACCAGCCGCCGGCCGCCGCCCGGCAAATCGTCGCGCGGCTCGGGCCGCTCCGCCGATCCGATCGTATCGAAATCGAAAATCGCCACGTCCGCCGCCATCCCGGGCTTCATCACGCCGCGATCGTTGATCCCAAAGAACGCGGCCGGCTCGGAGGTGATGCGCCGCACCGCGTGCTCGAGCGTAATCGCGCGCCGCTCGCGCACGTACGTGCCGATCAGGTAGGTCGGATAGCCCGCGTTGCACAGCATATCGACGTGTGCGCCGGCGTCGGAAATTCCGATCATCGTGCGCGGGTCGCTGAACTTGGCCGCCACGCGCGCCTCGTTGATATCGAGCAGTTCGATCATGAATACGGTATGCAGATTGTCCTCCGCCGCGAGGTCGAAAAATGCGTCCAGCGGATCGACGCCGCGTTCGTGCGCAAGCTCCGCGACCGTCTTCCAGGCCGCCGCATGCAGCTCCGGACGCGCCGTCTCCTTCACCCGCGTGCGTTCCCACAGGTCGTGAAACACGGTGCGCCGCTTGAGCTCCTCGCCGAACGCGCGCCGGAAGTCCGCGCTCGCGTAGACCTGCTTTTGCGCCTCGATCGATTGGTCGCCGAACACCGGCTTGATCGAATTCATGCTGCCGAACAGAAACGGATTGCGCAGATGAAATTCGATCACCAGCGGACGCACCGCAACCTGCGGCACGCAGCCGCGCTCGAGCAGCGGCGCCACCGCCGCCAGCGTCGCGGTCCAGGCGCCGGGCTCGTCGTCGCGATCGCGCAGGTTGAGCCATGTCACCGGCCGCCCGCTCGCCGACGAAAGAAGATCGAGCAGCGCGTACTCGCGCGCCGAGACGCTGGTCGGCTGTTTGGTCAGCGCGATCTCGATCGCGCCGCGCCCCAGCTCGCGCAGCACTCCGGCGTAGGCGCGCAATTCGTCGTCGCTCGCCAGCCGGCAGGCCAGCGGCTGCGCCTTGTAGCCCAGATGCTGCGGCATCACGGTGAGCGAAAAGCCCCACGCGCCCGCCGCGACCGCTTCATGCAGCAGTCCGCGAATCCGCGCGGTCTCGTCCGCCGTCGCCGCCCGCGCCATCGCCTCCTCGCCCATCACCCATTGCCGAAACGGCGAGAGCGCGGCGAGAAAACCGACGTTAATCCCCAGTCCGCGCCGCGCAGCCGCGTCCATGTACTGCGGAAAGCTTTCCCAGTCCCAGGTGATGCCGCGGCTCAGCACCTCGTGCGGTATCGCCTCGACGTGCACCAGGTTCCACATCGCGATATCGCGCTCGGCCGGCTTGCACGGCGCCAGTCCGACACCGCAATTGCCCATCAGTACGGTCGTAACCCCGTGCCACGACGAGCAGGTCACCAGCGGGTCCCAGCAGATCTGGGCGTCGTAATGCGTATGCGGGTCGATAAAGCCCGGTGTGACGATCAGCCCCGACGCGTCGATCGTGCGCGCGGCCGCCCCGCTCACGCGGCCGATTTCCGCGATTCGTCCATCCGTGATCGCGAGGTCGGCGCGCTGCGCCGCAGCACCCGTGCCATCGACGATCGTTCCGTTTTTGATTATCAGATCGTGCGGCATCAGCGATTCCACCTCTGGCGAGCCCGGATTCATTTGCGTAGGCCCCGGCGCCGCTAAAAGTCAAGTGCGGCGCATCGCGCGAAGGCGCCGGCGCGCTTTGCATTCGTCGCCCGATCGCAGTTGGATAATTGGACGCATCCACCGCGCCAGCCGTTGGCGATCGTAGAGATGCGATGCGGCCGGGAATGTTAAAGCCGCGCCAGCCTGATAGGGTGGCGCAGGAGCCTCTTTCGTGAACGCCTCAGTACCACTGCTCGAAAAAGTCGGCCGCGCCACCGTGAACATTCACTGCGAGGTGCCGCCGGAACATCCGTCCGTCGCCATCGGTCTCGGCACCGATCGCCGCGGCACCGGCACGCTGGTCAGCGCCGACGGCCTGATCCTCACCGTCAACTACGTAATCATGGGCGCCGCGAGCGCGATCGTCACGCTCGCCAGCGGCGAACAGATGACCGCGCAGATCGTCGCGCGCGATTTCACCACCAGCCTGGGCCTGCTGCGTATCGACGGCCGCGACCATCGCTATATCGACGTGGCCTCCTCGGAGAGCTGCGAGCTCGGCCAGGAGGTGCTGATCGCCTCGAGCATCGGCGGCGACAAGCGCTGCGCCGACACCGGCCTTATTACTTACCTTGGGCCGTTTGACGCGGCGTGGGAATTCGTCCTTCAGCGCTGCGTCTGCGTCACCGCCTCGGCGCTCAATATCGGGCTGAGCGGCGGCCCCATCTGTAATTCCAAGGGTCAGCTCATCGCAGTTTCCTACCTCAACTTCGCCGATCTCATTCGCCCAATCCTCGGTATCCCCGGCGAATGTTTCCTCTCCGGCCGCGACGAGCTGGTGCGCAACGGCCGCCGCACCAGCACCCCACCGCGCCTGTGGCTCGGCCTTTATTCGTACACCTTGCGCGAGCACGTCGTGATTGCGGGCGTGATGCCCGGTAGTCCGGGCGATAAGGCTGGCATCAAGCAGGGGGATCTGGTGCTCAGCGCCGACGGCGATGAGATTCACGAACGCCGGGCGCTCTACGAAGCGATCAACCGCCATCGCCCCGGCGATCGCATTCAGCTCCGCATCCTGCGCGCCAACCAGGTGCACAATATCGAGGTGCCGGCGATTATCATCGACGACTTCCTCGGCTAGGGAACCTCTGCACAAGGCTCTGTTGTCACCCTGAGCGCAGCGAAGAATCCCGGATCCGGGACCCATGCGCTTCGCTCAGGGTGACAACCTAACTGGTGCAGCGGTTCCTTAGCGGGCCGGCGACTGTTCTGGCGAGCCGCCCGCCCGCCTAAACGTCCTTGAATTCGCGCTTCGACTTGCGCTCTTCGATCGCGGCCTGCGCCGCCGCCAGCCGCGCCACCGGCAGCCGGTACGGCGAGCACGAAACGTAGTCGAGGCCCAGGCGATGGCACAGCTTGACGCTGGCCGGGTCGCCGCCGTGTTCGCCGCAAATCCCAATCTTGATCTTCTTGTTGGCCTTGCGCCCGCGCTCGATTCCGATCCGCATCAGGTCGCCCACGCCGTCGGGGTCGAGCTCCTGGAACGGATCCTTCTTGTAAACGCCGCGCTCAATATAGTCGTTGAGAAACTTCGCCGAATCGTCGCGCGAGAGCCCGTAGGTCATCTGCGTCAGATCGTTGGTGCCGAAGGAAAAGAATTCCGCCACCGCGCCGATCTGATCGGCCTCCATGCAGGCCCGCGGCACTTCGATCATCGTGCCGATCTGATAGTGAATCTTGTGCTTGTTACCGGCCATCAGCGCGCGTCCGACCTCGCGGATTTCCGCCGCCAGGATCTCGAACTCCTTGCGCTCGCCGATTAGCGGCAGCATGATTTCGGGCCGCGCATCGACCCCCTCGCGCTTCAACTCCAGCGCTGCCTCCAGGATCGCGCGGGCCTGCGCCTGGTAAATTTCCGGATAGCTGATCCCGAGACGCGAACCGCGATGCCCGAGCATCGGGTTGACCTCCTCCAGGTTGTCGCGAATCTGCGTGAGCCGCGCCGGGTCGGTGCCGATCTCGAGCGCCAGCTTGCGGATCTCTTCGTCTTCCTTGGGCAAAAACTCATGCAGCGGCGGATCGAGCAGCCGGATCGTCACCGGTTTGCCCTTCATCTCGCGCAGGATCGCGACGAAATCGCCGCGCTGGATCGGCACGATCTTTTCCAACGCGCGCGCGCGTTGCTCGGCGTTCTCCGCCATGATCATTTCGCGCACCGCCTCGATTCGCCCAGGCCCGAAAAACATATGCTCCGTGCGGCACAGCCCGATCCCCTCGGCGCCGTACTCGTTGGCCACCTGCGCATCCTTGGGCGTGTCGGCATTGGCGCGCACGCCCAGCCGCCGCTCCTGATCGGCCCATTTCATGAACTTGCGGAAATGGTCCGAGATCTTCGCCGGCACCGTCGGCACCCGCCCCGCAATCACCTCGCCCGCCGTGCCGTCGAGCGTGAGGTACTCGCCGCGGCGGATCACCCGGTCGCCAACCTTGAGCGCTCCCGCCGTGTAATCGATCTCCAGCGCTCCGCATCCCGCCACGCAGCATTTGCCCATCCCGCGCGCCACCACCGCCGCATGACTGGTCATGCCGCCGCGCGCCGTCAGGATGCCCTCCGCCACCTGCATCCCGTGGATATCGTCGGGCGAGGTCTCGATCCGCACCAGGATCACCGGTCGTCCCGCCTGATGCACGATCACCGCCTCATCGGCGGAAAATGCGACTTCGCCGTAGACCGCGCCGGGTGACGCCGGCAGTCCGCGCGCGATTATCTCTTTGGCCGATTTCGGATCGAGCTGCGGATGCATCAGTTGTTCGAGTTGAAGCGGGTCGACGCGGGTCAGTGCGGCCCGCCGGTCGATCAGCTTTTCGTCCACCATGTCGACCGCCGCGCGTACCGCCGCCGCCGCTGTGCGCTTGCCGTTGCGCGTCTGCAGCATGAACAGCCGCTCGCGCTCGACGGTGAATTCCATGTCCTGCATGTCGCGGAAATGCTTTTCCAGCCGGCCCGCGATCTTGAGCAGATCCTTGCCGACCGCCGGGAAACTCTCCTCGAGCGTAGCAAAATGTGCCGCGCGGTCGCTCTCGCTGACGCCGTTGCGCGCCGCCCACGCCCGTCCCGCCTTCACGCTGATTTGCAGCGGCGTGCGGACGCCCGCGACCACGTCCTCGCCCTGCGCGTTGGCCAGGAACTCGCCGTAGATGCCCTTCTCGCCGGTCGACGGATCGCGCGTAAAGGCCACGCCGGTCGCGCAGTCCGCGCCCAGGTTGCCAAAGACCATCGATTGCACGGTCACCGCGGTGCCCCAGTCGCCCGGGATATTGTTGATCTTGCGATAGGTCTCGGCGCGATCGTTATTCCACGAACCGAAGACCGCGCCGATCGCTTCCCACAACTGCTCGCGCGGATCCTGCGGCACGTCGCGCCCCACGCGATGGCGAATCAGCGCGCGGAACTCCGCCACCAGCTCTTTCAGATCGTCGACCTTCAGATCGACGTCCTCGGTCACGCCGCGCGCGCGCTTCTTGTGCTCGATAAGCTCCTCAAACGGATCGCGATCGTTCTTGTTCTCGGGCTTGAGCTTCAGCACCACGTCGCCGTACATCTGGCAAAACCGCCGGTACGAATCCCAGGCAAAGCGCGGGTTGCCGCTGGCCGCCTCGAGCCCGACGACGGTCGCGTCGGTCAGCCCCAGATTGAGCACCGTGTCCATCATCCCGGGCATCGACACGCGCGCGCCCGATCGCACCGAGACCAGCAGCGGATTGCGCACGTCACCGAACTTGCGGCCCAGCGCCTTTTCGATCCGCCCCACGCTTTTCGCCACGCCCTCGGCGAGCCCCTTCGGGTACTTGCCGCCGTGCGCATAAAAATAGTTGCAGACCTGCGTCGAAATCGTAAAGCCCGGCGGCACCGGCAGCTTGAGCGAGGCCATTTCGGCCAGGTTCGCGCCCTTGCCACCCAGGATATCGCGCATGCCGGCGCGCCCTTCCGCCACGCCCGCGCCAAAAAAGTAAATTTCAGGATGAACCCGCGCCATTGATCTTCAATCTCCCGTTATCGGCCGAAAAATTTCTTCGGCCGCCAATTGTTTGTCATTGTGACTGCACGCCGCCGGTGCGAAGAATCCCGCGCCGCTCATCGCCGCGGCGCGCTCATCCTTCGATCGCCGCTGCGCCTACCGGTACCATCCGATGCGCTCGATTACGGTGCCCACCAGCCCTTCGATCGGCACACGCTGCTGCTCGGTGGTATCGCGATCGCGGATCGTCACAGTGCCGTCTTCGATCGTCTGATGATCCACCGTAACGCCCAGCGGTGTGCCGATTTCGTCCTGCCGCCGATAGCGCCGCCCGATCGATCCGGCCTGATCGTAGGCCGTCGTCACATAGCGCGAGAGCGTCGCGCGAATCTCCTGCGCCTTTTCCGGATGGCCGCCCTTGCGCAGCAGCGGATAGACCGCCACCTTGATTGGCGCCAAGCGCGGATCGAGCCGCAGCACGATGCGCGTCTCGTCTTCGACCACGTCTTCGTCGTAGGCGTCGATCATGAACGCGAGCATCGCGCGATCGACGCCGGCCGCCGGCTCGATCACCCACGGACGATAGCGCGCCTTGGCCTCCTCGTCGAAATAGGTCAAATCCTTGCCGCTGAACTGCGCATGCTGATCGAGGTCGTAGCTTCCGCGCCGTGCGATACCCTCGAGTTCGCCCCATCCGAACGGATAGAGAAACTCGACATCGGTGGTGCCGCGCGAGTAATGCGACAGCTCGTCCTGCGCATGCGGCCGCATCCGCAGATGGTCGCGCGCGATACCGTATTTGACGTACCAGTTGAAGCGCTCGGCCACCCAGTAATCAAACCAGCGCTGCTCCTCTATCGCCTCGGGTTGGACGAAAAACTCCATCTCCATCTGCTCGAATTCGCGCGTGCGGAAGATGAAATTGCCCGGCGTGATCTCGTTGCGAAACGACTTGCCGGTCTGCGCCACGCCGAACGGCAGCTTGACCCGCTGGGTGTCGATCACGTTGGCGAAGTTGGCGAAAATCCCTTGCGCCGTCTCCGGCCGCAGGTAGACCGTGTTGGCCGTGTCCTCGAGCGGTCCCATGAAGGTCTTGAACATCAGGTTGAACTGGCGCGCCGCCGTCAGCTCGCCGCCGCACGCCGGGCAGCGCGTGCCCTCGAGATGGTCGGCGCGGAAGCGCTGCTTGCAGCTTTTGCAATCGACCAGCGGGTCGGTGAAGTTCTGCAGATGGCCCGACGCTTCCCAGGTCCGCGGATGCTGCAGGATGGCGCTGTCGAGGCCGATCACGTCGCTCCGCCCCTGCACCATGTCGCGCCACCAGGCCTCCTTGACGTTGCGCTTGAGCTCGACGCCGAGCGGACCGTAGTCAAAGGTCGAGCCCAGGCCGCCGTAGATGTCGCTGGTCGGAAAGACCAGCCCGCGGCGCTTGCACAGACTGACCAGCTTTTCCATCGTGACCGCGCGTGCGGTGGCGGCGGTCGATTCAGGGGAGTTTTGAGCGGACAAAATGAGTCCTCCTGGGATTGCGCTGAGCTCGATGCGCCGCGGCGGCCGGCTAGCCGAGCCGGATAATTTCCGCCGTCACGCGGCCGCCCGCGGCTACTTCGAGGATTGCGACCGTGCCCGGCACGTCGATCAGATTGCGCGGCAGCGTCGCACTGCCCGGATTCACCACCAGCGTCGCGCCGTAACGTACCACGCCTTCGATATGGCTATGGCCCATCACGAGCACGTCGACCGGGCCGCCGAAATGGCGCTGCATCGCCCGCTCGAAGACCGCCTGTGAGGTCTCGTCTGGCGTCGGCAGCGCGTGCGCCAGACCGATCCGCAGCCCCTCAACTTCGATCAGATGGGCCGTGCGCACGCGGGGGTCGGGCGCGAGCTTGAAACGATGGCCGTCGAGGCCCTCATCGCCGTTGCCGATCGCGGCGATCACCGGGGCGATCCGCGCCAACTCGTCGAGCACTCGATTGACGTAAACGTCGCCCGCATGCATCACCAGGTCGACCCCGGCAAAGGCGTCGAAGACCGGCGCCGGCAGATGTTCGCAGGCCTCCGGTATATGGGTGTCCGAGATGAGTCCGATTCGCATGGGCCCGCCATGCGGGGTTTCCGCAGCGAGTCCGTCCAAGTTATCATGCGTTATGGGCCGCGGCAATTTGCGCCGCCGGCGCGCTGCCGATGGGCTAACGGCGACGGCCGACGTAAAGCCCGGCTCCGGTCCGGCTCGTTTGCCACCGACGCCGCGACTCGGCTCTAAAATCGCTTCGGAGGAAAATCGCCCTGTGAAAATCACCAAACTCAGCTTCCGCGCCGGAATCATCGTAATCGCGCTCGCGCTTGCCGGATGCGGCCATAAGCTGGTCGCGCATAATGGCGACACCACGGTTGCGGTCTACCCCGACAGGGCCTCATTCGAGCACCTGAAATCGATGCAAAGTCAGGGCGGACCCTCCGGCCTGCTGGGCGGCGTGGGCGCGAGCATGGTTACCCGCAAGGTCGACGACGGCGCGCCGATCAAGATTCTCTCCAGCGACGATGAGGGCTGTGAAATCGAAGTCCTTGACGGGGCCAGCAAGGGCCTGCGCGGCTACGTCTCGAAAGATAGCGTCGATTAGCACCAGTGCGGCCAGCTCCAGCGCTTGCTTGACCCGGAGCCGGCCGCGCATTCGATTACTCAATCTTTGCCGAGGCGATTATTGCCGAGGCCGATCATTGCGCCGGTGATCATTGCCCAGGCGGAGGTAGAGGCGGCGGAGGCGCTCCTTGGGGCCACTCAGACGGGCCACAGTTGGCCGCGATCAGGGCGTGCATCTGATCGTGCAGGCTTTTCATCTGCTGATGGAAGGTAGCAATCTTCTGTAACTGGTCGGGCTTGAGCACCGCCCGGATCTTCATCGCTACACTAACTTCCGCGGCCAGCAGTTGCTGCTGTGCCTGGTTGATCTGCCCGGTTTCTGCCGACAGGTCGCTCGCGTTCACCGGGCCGGCCGATAGCAGCTTCGCGGCCATCTGCCCACGCGCCGTCCGCATCTGCTCGAACAATTTGTCGAACGCGACATGACTGTCGCCAAGAATCTTGTGCACCTGCTTGTCCTGATCGGGCGTCAGATGCGCGGCGCGCAGGAACAGCGGAAACGGCGTCATGCCACCGTCGATATGCCCGTGCATCGGACCGTCCATATGATCGCCCATCATATGGCCACCCATCGGAGCGTCCATTGAACCCTCCATCGAGCCACCGTGATCCATCATCTGCGCGACCGCCAGCCCGGGCAGGATCACTAAAGCAAACGCTATCGCCAATAACCTTGGTTTCCGTAACAACACAAAATTCTCCTTGAAAGATTTGCGCCTGATGCGCTCGTAATCGCGCTCAGCCCTGGTCCCCTGAATCGGCGCAGAGCATCCGGTCTTCTCCGGGTGCGCAAAAAAGCAATTCTCCGGTGGCTTCCGATCCCTCCGACGCGGTCCCGCTGTCGCTGTCGAGGTCGCTATTTTCGCCATAGACGACATCCGAGACGGGATCGGAAACTGTGCCGTAGCTTGGCGTTGCCTCCCCGTTCGTCACCTGATCGCTGTTCAGATGAGCACGGCGCTCCGGTGTGCGGGTCATCGTGGCGCGCGCAGTTTGCATTGGGCTAACCGGCATCGGCCGCCATCCCAGCGCCATCATGATCGCGAAAGCCACCGTGCCGCCGCACACGGCCGTGCCGGCGTAAACGCCGAATTTGCGCAAGCGCCCGCGCTCGAGCACCGCAGTGCGACCAAAGCCGGCGCGCCGCGATTGCCGCAGCGCACGGCTGTCGGCCGCCGTCGCAGCCAGCGCGGCGGCAATCCGCCGCGTATCGCTGGCAAGCTCGTCCGCGCGCGCGGCGCAGGCCGGACATTTCCGCAGATGGAGCCGTTCGGCGGCGAACTCGAAATCGTCGCCGTGCTGAATCCGGATCAGATCGTTTTCGTTGAGACAGCCCTTCATGATTCACTCCGCACGGCCTCGCGCAAACGATGCGTGGCCCGGAAAAGATGTAGCTTGACGGCCTGCGCCGACAGGTTCAGCGCCTCGGCCACTTCGCGCGTCGCCCAACCCTCGACATGGCGCAGGACAAAGACCTCCTGCTGGCGCGGCGACAGCTTGCGGAAGCGCCGCCAGACCGCCCCTTGCTCCTGGCGCGATATGGCCAGGTCCTCGGCGTGGCGCAGCGTCGTCAGGTCGCTGTCGAGCAACTCGCGTCCATCGCGCCCCCACCATCGCCACCATCCCGAGCGACGCCGATCGCGGCAGCCGTTGATCGCCACGCGCGTCAGCCATGCGCTCCAGTTGGCCGGCTCGGGGCCGCGGCTGCGCTGGCCGATCATCTTGACGAAGACCTCTTGCGCTACCTCGTCACCATCGTCGCGATTGCCCAGCATCATCCGGCACAACCGCAGGATTCGCGGGTGATGGGCGCGATAGAGCGCGTCGTCGTCGCTTGGATTCCCCGCCATTATCCCCGCGTTGCGCATCGCATTGAGCATAACAGCATTAACAACGCGCCAGCCGTGAATTCGGTTAACAGCCGACAGTCGCCACGATGCCGATATTGCGCGAGCAAGGCCGGGTCGCCGTCGCGGCCGGTGGGTATGAAACGTTCAAGCCCGGCTATCATCCGGAAGATACCGGATAATAGCCGGGCTTGCTGCCGCCGACCGATGAAGTCGAGGTCTTAGAGTGCGTTAGTTCCGCGTTCGCCGGTGCGGATTCGCACGACTTCTTCCATCGGCATCACAAAGATTTTGCCATCGCCGATCCGTCCGGTCCGTGCCGCGCGCTCGATCGTTTCAACCACCTGAGCAGCAGTCTCGTCCGAGACGATAATTTCCAGCTTCACCTTCGGCAGGAAATCGACCACGTATTCGGCGCCTCGATAGAGTTCGGTGTGCCCCTTCTGGCGGCCAAATCCTTTGACCTCGCTGACCGTGAGACCCTGCACTCCAATGCTCGACAGGGCCTCTTTTACCTCGTCCAGCTTAAAGGGCTTAATAATCGCCTCAACCTTCTTCATATTTCTCCTCTGGGCGGATTTGGAGGTGGTCTTCCCACCCGGGACCAGCCCCGGCAACTAAAGAATACACCTTTCAAACAAGGAGTGGTCTATCCGCTCCCCTGGCCTCTCGAGAGAGTGCCGGCGGCATATGCCCCTTCGGCGCATTCGCAATCACGGTGCCACTCCAATTGGAGCATTTTCCCCTCTGTAGCATGCCAAATCGGTCGCCCGATGGTCAGTTAACGGGCGCAAGATTAAGACTTAGGCATCGGCGCCAGACGTCATCCCGATCGCGACGGCTTACGCGCGCCCAATTTCGGCTCCTCACCCGCGATCAGACGACGGATATTTCCGCGATGTCGTAACAGAACCAGCGCCGACATCGCAATCGCGATCATCAGGTACGGCCGTGGCACATGCATCGCGGCGGCGATCGGCACCAGCGCTATCGCCGCGCCGATCGAGGCCAGCGAAACTATCCGCGTGCCCGCAATTATCACGACGAACACCAGGCCGTCCAGGGCGATCACCGCCGGCGCCAGGCCGAGCCATACGCCCAACGCCGCCGAAACCCCGCGGCCGCCGCCGAAGCCCATGAAGACCGACGCGATCGATCCCACGAAGGCGGCCATCCCGACCGCCGCCAGACCCGCCGCGGAGTATCCCGCCAGCCGCGCGATCAACACCGGAATCAGCCCCTTGAGCAGGTCGCCAGCCAACGTTACCGCCGCCGCGCCCCCGCCGCCGGCCCGCGCCACGTTGGTCATGCCGATATTGCCGGAGCCCACCGCACGCGGATCGAAGCCGCGCGCGCGACCGACCAGTACGCCGACCGGCACCGATCCCATCAGGTAGCCGGCCGCTATCAGCAGCACCAGTATCAGGGTTGTCGCCGTTGCCCGTTATCCGCAGGGTAAAAGATGGTCGGGGTGACTGGATTTGAACCAGCGACTCCTGCGTCCCGAACGCAGTGCTCTAGCCATGCTGAGCTACACCCCGTTCCCGAAGCCAACCTGGATGCGGCTTCAGGCCGCCGCACGCGGGACAAAACTTATAGCATCGCGCGTCCGCGAACGCGAGTCGCCCGGCGCGCGCTCCAAGGGCCTGGTGGGCGGCCTGCTCGCCTCGCGATACAACGTCACACGCGCGCGGCGTGCTCGCGCATTTCGGCGATAATCGTGCGGTAGTCGCGATGGCCGAAAATTCCCGATCCGGAAACGAACACGTTGGCGCCGGCTGCCGCCACGTCGGCGATATTGTCGATCTTGATTCCGCCGTCCACCTCGAGATCGATATGCAGGCCGCGCCGGTCGAGTTCCTGGCGTATCGCGCGCAGCTTGGCGATCGAATCCGCGATAAAGCCCTGGCCGCCAAACCCCGGATGAACGCTCATCACCAGGATCATGTCGAAATGTTCGGCCGCCGCGATCACCCGATCGGGCGCGCTCTCGGGATTGATCGCGACCGACGCGCGAATCCCCAGCCCATGCATCTGCGCCGCGATTGCCGGCAAGTCGGCGCACACCTCTTCATGCACCGAAATCACGTCGGCGCCGGCCTTGACGAACGCCGGGATATAGCGCGCCGGCTCCTCGATCATCAAATGCGCGTCGAGCGGCAGCCGGGTAATCTTGCGGATCGATTCGAGCACCGGAATCCCGATCGAGAGATTGGGCACGAAATGGCCGTCCATCACGTCGAAATGAATCAGATCGGCACCGGCCGCTGCCACATTGTGGATTTCATCGCCCAGACGGGCGAAATCGGCCGAGAGAATCGAGGGCGCGATTTTGGCTGCAGGTCGCATACCGACGAGAGTAGCGGCTCGCGCTAGCGGTCGCAAAGCGCGTCCGTGAGGGGTCTGGCGGTGGCTGTGAATAGGGCGGGAATCTGCGTACGCGAGGCGTCGCCGAGCGGCGCGCCAGGTAGCAATTACATGGTCGCAAATTGATGCGTCGCCATCGGGATCGGCTAAATGCTTTAATTTACAGCAGTTTTCGGGAATCGCGGATGGCATCGACGTTGCTGCTACTAATCTTCGATGCGTCGATCAACCACCTACCGCCGCGCCTGCTTCGCCATTTCGCCGCTCCAATCGATGATCGCGCGCCGCGCGGCCGCCGCCGCATCGTCAGCGAAAGCTTCCGAGGGTCGCGGCGGTCGGGTCATTTCGACAGCGCTGTCCGCGGCGATCGCGCTATCGGTGTCCATCGCTCTGTGCTTGTCGATGGCGCTGGTTATGACTTCGTGCGGCACGACGAGCAACGCTAATCCGCCCCCGCCGGTAGCGCTCGCGCCGCCGGTCGCAATGCGGCCGAAAGCCGGACCGAGCCACGTCGTCAAGGCCTCATGGTATGGAAAGGAGTTCAGTAATCATCGCACCGCGACCGGCGAGAAGTTCGACCCAAATCACCTGACCGCCGCTTCCAAGACCCTGCCGCTCGGCAGCGTCGTCCGGGTGACCAATCCCAACACCGGCCATTCGGTCAAAGTGCGTATCAACGATCGCGGTCCGTTCAAGCGCGGCGTCGGACTCGACCTGTCAAAGGGCGCCGCAAAGACTCTCGGCATCACGAAAAAGGGCGTCGCGCGCGTCAAGGTCGCGCCGGTTACCGGGGCGAGCGAAGCGACGGCGGCTCCGCCCGACTGACGCGCGGTGCCGCGCATTGCGCGCCACGTTCAGGGTGTCATGCGCCGCTTGATGCGCGCGGCGAAGAACCCGTCCATCGACGCTTGATCCGGCCGCGTGCGCATCATGCCGTCGGCGCCGATCAAGCCGGCGAAACGCTCGGCGTCCGCAAATTCGCGATCGATCGCGAACTCCGCATGGCGCGCCAGGAACTCGCCGATCACCCCGGCGCCTTCCTGCGGCGCAACACTACACACCGAGTAGACTAATATGCCTCCGGGACGGACCATCGCGGCGGCCGTCGCGAGCATCGCGGCCTGCATCGCCGCCATCCGTGCGAAGTCGCCCGGCGCGAGCCGCCAGCGGATCTCCGGATGCTCGCGCAGGGTGCCGGTTCCGGTGCACGGCGCGTCGAGCAAGACGTAGTCGAAGCTCGCCGCGCGCAGCGGTATCGCAGTCGCCGCGTTGGCGCGAACCGGATAGACGTTGCGCAGGGTTAAGCGGCGCGCCAGCACGCGGATTTTCTTGAGCCCGGCGAAATTGAGATCGGCGGCAATCACGCGTCCCGCCGCTCCCGCCAGTTCCGCCAGATGGGTCGCTTTGCCGCCGGGCGCCGCCGCGCATTCGAGGATCGTTGCGCCCGGCGCCGGTGCCAGCATCCGCGCGACCAGTTGCGACGCGGCCGCTTGCGGATAGCAAAACCCCTCGCGAATCGCGCTCGAATCGGGCGGCGGCGCACTCTCGAGTATGATCGTTTCGGGAAAACGCCCGCGCGCGGCGATCGCAAACCCCTCGTGCTCAAGGCGTGCCGCGCCTTCCTCCGCGCCGCCGCGCGCGAGATTGAGCCGCATTACGTTCGGTGCGGCCTCGTTGTTCGCGCGCATCAGTGCTTCGGCATCATCGCGACCGAACCATTCGACGAAGTTTTCCGCGAGCCATCGCGGATGCGAATGCGCAATCGCCAGGTAGCCGATCTCGCCGGCGTCGCGCGGCGGCAGTTCGACCGGACGGCGCAGCGCGCTGCGCAAAATCGCGTTGACGAAACCGGCGCCGCCCGCACGGCCCGCCGTCTCGCGCGCCAGCGTGACCGCCGTGTCGACGGCGGCGTGCGCCGGCACGCGATCCAGCATGCGCAGTTGAAACAGCGCCATCCGCAGGATCGCCAGCAGCTCTGGCGCAAGCGAATCGAGCGGCCGCGACGCGATGCGCGCCAGCTCGTAATCGAGCCGCCCCTGCCAGGCGATCGTGCCGAGCACCAAACGCGTGATCAGCCCGCGATCGATTGGCGCGAACTCGTCCAGGCGCTGGCCCAGCAGAACGTCGGCGAAGGCCCGCTCGCGCGCGACGCGAACCAGGATCGCGAGTGCGGTGCGGCGCGCGGCAAGTCCGGCGAGCGGTCCAGCCCCGGCGCTGTGCGGCGTATCGCTCGCAGGATGCGATCGCGCGGACGGCCGGCGCGTGATGAATTTCTGCGGCGGGGCGTCCGCGGATGGCGGCGGGCGCTTCATCCGCCGAGCCGCATACCGACGGCGGCGCGCCGCCCGCGCATAAATTCGATCGCGCTCATGCGCCGGCGGCCCGGCGCTTGCACCTCGGCCAGCGCGAGCCGCCCGCGTCCGCATTGCACGATCGGCGCGGGTTTCAGGCTGACGAGCGTGCCGGGCGGCGCCTCGTCGGCGTGGGGATCGCCCGGTTGGCCGGCCCCGTCGGCGATCGTCGCGCGCCAGATCAGCAGTTCGGCGCCGTCGAACGTGGTTCGCGCCACCGGCCATGGATTGTAGGCGCGGATCACCCGCTCGATCCGGATCGCGTCGCCGCGCCAATCGATGATCGCCTGTTCCTTTTCGATCGGCGACGTGTAGGTCGCGGCCGACTCGTCCTGCGGCGTCTCGGCGATCGCGCCGCGGCGCATCAGCGCGAGCGTTTCGATTAACGCGCCGGCGCCCAGCTCGGCCAGCCGCCGCTTGAGCGAGCCCTGCGTCTCGTCGGGCGCGATCGCGATCGACCGTTGGATCAGGATCGGCCCGGCGTCCATCTTTTCGATTACCCGCATGATGGTCACGCCGCCGACCGCGTCGCCGGCCAGGATCGCGCCTTCGATCGGCGCCGCGCCGCGATAGCTCGGCAGCAGCGAGGCGTGGACGTTGATCGGCATCCGCCGCGGCGCTTCGAGAATCGAATTCGGCAGGATGCGGCCGTAGGCGGCGATTGCCAGGACGTCGGGTGCGAACGCCTTGAGTTCGGCGAGAAATTCCGCCGTGCGGATTTTCGCCGGCTTCAGCGTCGCGAGACCGTGACGCGCCGCCGCCGCGCCGACTTCCGACGGCTCGAGCTTAAGCCCGCGCTTGCGCGGCTGGTCGGGCCGCGTGACCACCGCCACGATCGTGAAGTCCGCACCGGCCGTCGCGGCGAGCCGATCGAGGATCTGCGCCGCAATCGCCGGCGTGCCCATGAAGATGACGCGCAGCGGCGTGGCGCTAGATGCGGACGGCGGAGGGAGGCTTCCCATCGGCCTTGCCCTCCTTGATCAGCTTGGCGAGCTTGCGCCGGTAGAGTTCGCGCTTGATGCGGCTGATGCGATCGATGAACAGCTTGCCGTCGAGATGATCGATTTCATGCTGGAGCGCGACCGCGAGCAGGTCGTCGGCCTCGATCTCGATCTCTTTCTCCTCGGGCGTCCAGGCGCGCACCAGAATTTTTTCGGCGCGCTGCACGTCGGCGGTGAAATCGATCACCGACAGGCAGCCCTCCTCCCAGGTAATCGTGCCGTGCGACTCGACGATCTGCGGGTTGACCAGCTTGAGCAGGCTCTTGCCGGGATTCTCGTGGTCGGTGTCGAGCACCACGATACGCCGTGAATCGCCGACCTGTGGCGCCGCCAAGCCCACCCCCGGCGCGGCGTACATGGTCTGCACCATGCTGTCGATGAAGCCGTTGAGCCGCCCGTCGATATTCTTGACCGGGAGCGCCGGCTCTTTCAGCGCCGGGTCGGGGAATTTGCGTATTCTAAGCAAGGCCATCGGGATGCTGCCGCAACCAGCTAATTTAACAAACGGTGCATCGGGCATAAAGCACGCCCCGCGACGGTCCGATCGATGCACCCTAGGAACCTCTGCACCAGGCACTGCTGTCACCCTGAGCGCAGCGCATGGGTCCCGGATCCGGGATTCTTCGCTGCGCTCAGAATGACAACCTAACTTGTGCAGAGGTTCCCTGGCGGATCCGCACGCGCGCCGGCCGCTGCGATCAGATGATCGCGGTCGGCGCGGCGCGCACCGCCAGCGCATAGCGCCCGCGTTTGCGGCTGAGGCGCAGCGCCGCCGTAAACGCCGTGGAGAGCACGCGCGACGTCAGCACCTCGCGCTTGGGTCCGGCGGCCAGCACGGCGCCGCCCTTGAGCACCAGCACGTGGGTAAAGGCCGGCATAATCTCCTCGACATGATGCGTGACCAGCACCAGCGTCGGCGATCCGCGCCGGCGCGCCAGCCGCTCGATGAACTGCACGAAGTGCTCGCGCGCGACCGGATCGAGTCCGGCGCACGGCTCGTCAAGGATCAGCAGTTGCGGCCGCGCCATCAGCGCGCGCCCGATCATCACGCGCTGGCGTTCGCCTTGCGAGAGAAACCGCCACGGGCGGTCGCGCAGCTTGCCCGCCTCGATCTGCTTCAGGATGCGCGTCGCGGCGGCGCGATCGCTTGCGCTGATCTCGCCCCACATCCCGACCATCGCATGGCGTCCGCCGATCACCGCCGCCAGCGCGGTCTCGTGCCCTTCCATCAAATGGTTAATCGCCGAGCTGCAAATCCCGATACGCTTGCGCAGTTCGCGCCAATCGCTGCGGCCGTAGGTCTCGCCGAGCACGGAGATTTCACCGCCGCTCAGCGCCATGTAGCCGGTCAGCGTGCTCAGCAGCGAGGTCTTGCCGGAGCCGTTGGCGCCCAGGATCACCCAATGCTCGCCGCGCGCGACGGTCCAATCGATGGCGTCGAGGATCAAGGCGTCGCGCTCGACGCGCAGCCCGGCGACGCGGATCACCGGCGTCGATGAGTTTTTGCGGCGCGGACGCGGCGATGGTGGCGCAGGATTTTTTTTCACAGATAAATTGCGCACCAGTCAGGCGGCGGCGCCGTGCTCGGCGAGGAACGCTTCCATCGCGCGGATACACTCGGCAGGCCGTTCAATCTGCAGGAAATGCGAGGTGTCGGCAATCGCTTCGTACGCCACTCCGGCCTCCGCCGCGATCGCTTTGCCGATCCGGGCCGGCGCACCCGAATCGCCGTCCGGGTCCGCGCCGATCAGCTTGACCGGCACCGGCATCCGGCCCAGCCCGTGCCACGTGCTGGTGTCGCGATTGCTGCGGAAGACGTGCGCCTCGTATTCGCGCGGGCACGCCAGCACCCATTGGCCGGTGACCGCATCGTGGCGCAGTGTCGCGCGCGCCATCAGGTCGTATGCTTCGGGCTGCCAGCGGGGAAAATATTTTTTGAATTGCCGCGCCAGCTCGCCCGGATCGTTATAGGCGGGCGTGCGCCGCTCCGCGCGCGCGGCGATCAGATCCTCGCCGGTGACTTGCGGTTCGCGCAGCGGATGGCCGTCGCGCGGATAAAACGGCGGATCGAACAGCACCAGCGGATCCCAGCGCGCGCCGAGCTTGAGCGTATGCATCGTGGCGCTCACCGCCGACAGCGAATGGAACACGCCGGCCGTGCGTCTGGCGCCGAAATGCTCCTGGATCAGCCGGTAGATGCGCTCGAGATCGCCGACGAAGGCCGGCCAGTTGTGATGGTCGAGGCGATGGGTCGGGTTGCGCCCGTGATTGCGGAAGTCGAAGACCACGACGTCGTAGCGACCGAGCAATGGCGCCCAGAAGGGCAGGTAGCCGTCGATCGCCAGCCCGTTGCCGTGGCTGAGCGCAATGCGCGGCCCGGCCGGATTGCCGTGGCGGCGGATCTGTACGATCGCGCCGTCGTCCATCACGGCGTCAATCGTGCTATGCGCCGCGGGCGCTTCGATCATCACATCGCTCTCCTTGCCGCCGCCCGCCGCACCAATCAGGCGTGCCGGCCGCGAGAATGCGCCGATGGTAGCGTCAAATCGCCGCGCGCGCAAAATTACCGCGCAGTGCCGCTCGCCCAGCCGCCGTACGCCGTGGATTGCCGCAAGTCGGACCGCTGGCTATCGTCGAGAGTGTTCGACCGTCACAGCATGTTGATCGGATCGATGTCGATAATCACGCGCACGCGCGCTACCTCGGCCGCCGCGGCGACCTCCGCGCGCATCGCCGTGAGCGCCGCGCGCAGGTCGTTGAGTTCGCGCGCTTTCACCGCGACCTGCCATCGATAGCGCTGCTTGATCCGCTCGATCGGCGCGGGCGCCGGCCCCAGGATGCGCATCGTGTCGGGCCGCGCGAACCGGCCGAGCATGCCCGCGGCGCGCGCGGCAAGCTGGCTCGTGCGGGCGTTGTCGGCGCCCTCGATCCGGACCAGCGCCATCCGCGCAAACGGCGGATACATCAGCTCGCGGCGCAAATCGAGTTCGCGCCGGATAAAGCGCGCGTAATCCTGGTCGCGCGCCGCGCGGATACTGTAGTGGTGCGGTGCGTAGGTCTGGATCAGCACGCGTCCGGGCTGCGTGCCGCGGCCCGCGCGGCCCGCCACCTGGGTCAATAATTGAAACGTGCGCTCGGCCGATCGGAAGTCCGGCAAGTTGAGCGCGAGATCCGCCAGCACCACGCCGACCAGCGTGACGCCCGGGAAATCGAAGCCTTTCGTGATCATCTGCGTGCCGGCCAGGACGTCGATTTCGCCACGCGCCAGCGCCTCGAGGATCGCCGTCCGCGCGCCGCGCCGTCCGCTGGTGTCGCTGTCCATCCGCTCGATCCGCGCGTCGGGCATCAGCTCGGCGAGCGTCTGTACCAGCCGCTCGGTGCCGAAACCCTGACCCTGCAGGCCCAGGCCGTCACATTCCGGACACTGGTCGGGGGCCGGTGCGCTTGCGCCGCAGAAATGGCATCGCAGCGATCGGTCGCGCAGATGGAACGTGAGACTGACGCTGCAATTGGGGCACGCGATGACGTTGCCGCACAGATAGCATTGAAGAAAATTGTGAAAGCCGCGCCGGTTGAGAAACACCACGCTCTGACCGCCCGCTGCGAGATTGGCGCGCAGCGCGTCGGCCATCGGCGGCGAGATCGGCACCGGATCGGCCGCCGCGGCGTTGCCGGTCGCGTCGGCGGATGCGTCGGCGGTGCGCGCCATGGCGGTGCGGCTCGCGCGAGCTCCGTTCGCCGCGCCGGTTCCGTTCGCTGCCGCGATACTGCGCGCGCCGCGAGGCGTCCCCGAAGCGTCCGCGCGGGCGCCGCCGGGCCGATATTCGCGCAAATCGATGATCTCGACCTCGGCCAAGGCGCGATCGCCCGCCCGGCGCGGCAGCCGCAGCATCCGATAGCGCCCGCGCCGCGTGTTCACGTACGACTCGGCCGACGGCGTCGCCGATCCGAGCACCACCGGACAGTTGGCGAAGCGCCCCAGCGTGACCGCGAGATCGCGCGCGTTGTAGCGCACGCCGTCTTCGTTCTTGTAGGCCGCGTCGTGCTCTTCGTCGACCACGATCAGGCCCGGCTCATGCAGTGGCGCGAAGATAATCGAGCGCGGACCGATCATGATGCGCGCCGCGCCGTTCAGCGCCGCCATCCACGAGGCCCAGCGCTCGGCGACGTTTTGCGCGCTGTGTGCGACGCCGACCAGCGCACCGAAGCGGCTGCGGAACGAGCGCACGATCTGATCGGCCAGCGCGATTTCGGGCACCATGATCAGCACTTGCCGGCCGGCCGCCAGCGCCTCGGCGGCGAGCCGCAGGTAGACCTCGGTCTTGCCGCTGGCGGTGACCCCCCACAGCAAAAAGGTCGCGAAGCGATGTTCACGCACGGCCGGCGCGGCGGCGGCAATCGCGACGATTTGTTCGGGCGAGAGCTCGAACGGTGCCGCGTCGATCGCGGCCTGGATATACGCGTCGGCGGTTAGCGTATGGACGGCCGGCGCGTCGCCGGACGGAACATCACTGGATGTGTCGGCCGCGATCGGCGCGATTCCGTTGGCCGATGCGTCGGGGACGCCGGCCATCATCTCGACCACGCCGCGCTCGGCCAGCGTGCGGATAGCGCCGCGCGCGCCGGGGATCGCCGCTTCGAGCGCGTCGAGGCGGAGGCCCGCCGCGCCGCTTGCTCCCAACCGCTCGAGAATTTCGCGCTGCTTCGGTCCGCGCATTTTTATCGCCGCCGCGCCGGCGCCGAGCCGCACGATCGGCGGCGCGGTCTCGCGATGGCGTCCGCGGGTCGCGTCGTGCGCCTCGATCAGCCCGTCGGCGCCGAGCCGCACGATCGCACTGGCGACCTCGCCCCGCGCGCCCAGACGCTCCAGTTGGCGCGGGGTCTGCGGATGCCGGTCGAGGGCGTCGAGGATCGCCCGCTCGGTCGCCGTCAGCGCCGCGGTCGCGAGCGGCCCGGGTGGCGCGCCCAACTTGAACATGCGCCGCGACTCGACCCGCGCGATCCCTGGCACGACGTTGCGGTAGACCTCGGCCAGCGGCGCCATGTAGTAGGTGCCGAGAAACTCGAGCAGTTGCAGATGCGCGCGATCGAACAGCGGACGCGCCTCGAGCACTTCCAGGATCGCGCGCGGCTCGGCGCCGCCGCTGTCGAGTTCCGCACCAACTTCGATCACCAGTCCGGTCAGCCGCCGCGATCGCATCGGCACCAGCACGCGATGGCCGCATTGCACGCGCCCCGCTAGCGCGGGCGGCACCGCATAGGTCAATTGCGTGACCGCGCCCGCCGCACCGACGATTACCACTCTTGCCCTCATGGTGTGGGCTTAATCTATATCGCCGGCCCCGCGCGCAACCACCGCGCCGCCGCGCGCCCAATCAAGTTGTGCAATTCAAGCGCGGCGCGCTAAAAGCGGATCAGCGCCCGCGGGCGCGCGCTTTTGGCGGGAGGACGGAGCGATGAAACTCGAGAACAAGGTTGCGATCGTGACGGGTGGCGGCCGCGGAATGGGCCGTGCGATGGCGCTGCGCTTCGCCAGCGAAGGCGCCCAGGTCGTGATCGCCGAAGTTGACCGCGCCAGCGGCGACCTGACCTTCGCCGATATCGAAGGCCGCGGCCTGCTGATGCGTACCGACGTCGCCAAGGTCGCCGAGATCGACGCGCTGGTCGCGGCGACTATCGCCACCTTCGGCCGCGTCGATATTCTCGTCAACAACGCCGGCGTGACCCGCAGCCTGGGCCTGTTCGACGTGACCGAGGCCGACTGGGACTGGATGTACTCGGTCAACGCGCGCGGCCTGTTCTTTTGCTTGCAGCGCGTGGCGCGCGAGATGGTCAAGGCCAAGTCCGGCAAGATCATCAATATCGCGTCGATCGCCGGCAAGGGCTTCCGCGGCACCTCGAATATCGCCTACGCCGGCACCAAGGGCGCGGTGATCGCGATGACCCGGATCGCCGCCTCACAGCTCGCCCGCCACAATATCAACGTCAACGCGATCTGCCCCGGCGTCACCCGCACCCATATGTTCGAGACGCTGATGCAGGAGATGGTCACGCGGCGCGGCGTCACCCAGGAGGAGGCGGTCAAGCGCCTCGACGCGACGATTCCGCTCGGCCGCTCGAACGAGCCCGACGAAATCGCCAACATGGCGGCCTTTCTGGCCTCGTCCGAATCCGACAATATCACCGGGCAATCATTCAACGTCGATGGCGGCCTCGTCTGGGATTGAAGGAAAGAAACTGGCGCCACGGTCCGATCGCGCGAGAGGCTTGCGCGATCGTTTCCGGCGCATAACTCACGGCAAGGAATTACCCCGGATGCGCGCGAGGGCCGCTTCAAGCTAAGATAGATCGCTATGCTGCGTTTTCTTACCGCCGGCGAGTCCCATGGACCCGAACTGGTTGCGATGGTCGAGGGTGCGCCGGCCGGCTTCGCGATCGATCTCGCGGGGATCAATCACGACCTCGCGCGGCGTCAAAAGGGCTACGGCCGCGGCGGTCGGATGCTGATCGAGAAGGATGAGGTCCGCGTCGTCTCGGGAATCCGCTTTGGCCGCACGATCGGCAGCCCCGTCACCTTTATCGTCGAAAACCGCGACTACAAGAACTGGCAGAAGCGGATGTCCGCCGATCCCGCCGATCGTGGCGAGGCCAAGGTCGTCACGCGCCCGCGCCCCGGCCATGCCGATCTGGCGGGAGTATTGAAGTATAACCTCGAGGATATCCGCGACGTGCTCGAACGGGCCTCGGCGCGCGAGACCACCGCGCGCGTCGCGATCGGTTCGTTCGCCCGCCAATTGCTCGCGCCGTTTGGCGTGCGGGTGCTCGGCTACGTCGCCAGTATCGGTGCGATCGCGGCCACCACGCCGCCCGCACTCGGGCTCGACGATCTTGCGCGCATCACTGAAGATTCGCAGGTCCGGATGGCCGACGCCGACGCCGAGCGCCGCGTTATCGCGGAGATCGATCAGTGCAAACAGGTCGGCGACACTCTCGGCGGCGTCGTCGAAGTAATCGCCGAGGGCCTGCCGGTCGGCCTCGGCAGCCACGTCCAATGGGACCGTAAGCTCGACGGGCGCCTGGCCCACGCGCTGGCCAGTCTGCAGGCGGTCAAGGGTGTCGAGGTCGGCATCGGCTTCGAGGCGGCGCGCGTGCGCGGATCGCAACTGCATGACGAAATTGGCTACGACCGCGAGCTGCGCCGCTTCATCCGCCATTCCAACAACTCGGGCGGCACCGAGGGCGGCATGTCGACCGGCGAGCCGCTGCGGGTGCGCGTCGCCTTCAAACCGCTGTCCACCCTGATGCGTCCGCTCAAGTCGGCCGATATCAGGAGCAAGGACGAGGCGGTCGGCGCGATCGAACGCTCCGACGTATGCGCGATTCCGGCCGCCGCCGTGATCGCGGAAACGGTTGTCGCCTTCGAGCTGGCCGCGCTGTTCCTGGATAAATTCGGCGGCGATTCGCTGGCGGAAATTACCCGCAACTACCAGGGCTACCTCGAGCAGGTGCGCAACTTCTGAGCATGCGCGATCGACCATGGCGCCGAAGCTGATTCTCACGGGCTTCATGGCCACCGGCAAAAGCGCGGTGGCCCGCGCGGTCGCGCAGCGGCTCGGCTGGCGGTTGCTCGATTGCGACGAGCTGATCGTCGCGCGCCGCGGCCAGCCGATCGCGCAGATCTTTCGCGATCACGGCGAGGCCCATTTTCGCATGCTCGAGCGCAATCTAATCGCCGAGATTGCCGGTGAGCGCCGCCATTGCGCGCTATGCGGTAATCCGCGGCCGGCGGTGGTGGCGACCGGCGGCGGTGCGATCGTCGATCCGCAAAATTTCGCCGCGCTCAACCGGGCGGGCGTCGTGATCTGCCTGATCGCGCGGCCCGAAGTGATCGCGCGGCGCATCGGCCCGGCCGCCGCGTCGCGTCCGCTGCTCACCGAGGGCGGCAAGCCGCTCGCCGTCCGTATCGGCGAACTGATCGAGGCGCGCCGCGCCGCCTATGCGCGCGCCCCGGTCACCATCGATACTTCAGATCTCAGCGTGCGCGCGGTCGCCGAGGCGACGATCGCCGCCTACGCTCTCCACGGCAGGGAAAAATGGGCAGCTTCCGCGTAGAACTGGGCGCCAACGCCCATCCCGTCGAGACCGGCGCGGGTCTCCTCGATCGGCTGGGCGCGCGCGCGCTCGCGGCGGGCCTGACCGCCGGCCGCGCCGTGATTGTCACCGACGACCACGTCGCGCGGCTCTACGGCGCGCGCGCGGCTACGGCGCTCGCGGCGGCCGGCTTCAGCGCAAGCATGATCGAGGTGGCGGCCGGCGAGGCGAGCAAATCGATCGCGACGCTCGGCGCGCTCTACGATCGGATGGTCGCCGCGCAACTCGATCGCTCGAGCGTGGTTTTCGCGCTGGGCGGCGGCGTGGTCGGCGACCTCGCGGGCTTCGCCGCCGCAACCTATCTGCGCGGTATCGCGGTCGTGCAGGTGCCCACCACCCTGACCGCGCAGGTTGATTCGGCGCTCGGCGGCAAGACCGGCGTGAACCATCCGGCGGCGAAAAACCTGATCGGCGCGTTCCATCAGCCGCGCCTGATTGTAGCCGACGTCGCTACCCTGGCGACGCTGCCCGAGCGCGAGTTCCGCGAAGGGCTCGCCGAAGTGATCAAGTACGGGGCGATCATGGACGCGCCGATGATCGCCGGACTCGAAGCCGCGATGCCCGCGATCCTGCGCCGCGATCCGGCGCGGCTTGCCGAAATCGTCGATCAATCGTTGCGCCACAAGGCCGCCGTGGTGCAGCGCGACGAGCGCGAGGGCGGCCTGCGCAAAATTCTCAACTTCGGCCATACGATCGGCCATGCGCTCGAGGCTTCGGCCGGTTACGGCAGCTATTTCCATGGCGAGGCGGTGGCGATCGGGATGGCCGCGGCGGCGGCGCTCTCGCGCGCCCATGGCGGTTTGCCTGACGACGAGGCCGCGCGCCTGGTGCGGCTGATCGAGGCCGCCGGCCTGCCCACGCGGATGCCCGCCGGATGGCGCGGGGCGGACTTCGAGCGCGCGCTCAGGCTCGACAAGAAACGCGCCCACGACGGCGTCGAATTCGTCCTGCTCGATCGCCTCGGCCACGCGCTCACGCGCCGCCTGACCTTCGCGGAGATTCTCGCGCCGTTCGCTTGAATCGTGGCGAATGTGCGGGCGCGCCGTGGCATCGCGCGCGGCGCTCAGCTCTCGAAATAGCGGCGCGGATTCTCGACCATCATCGCGTTGACCTTCTGATCGCTGACCCCCGCCTTCTTCAGTGCCGGCAGAATATTCTTGAAAATGTGCGTCGGGTTCCAGTTCTCGATCAGCTTGGCCGTCTTCGCGTCCATCTCCGGCAGACCCTTGCCCTTCCAGCAGGCGACCGAGTCGTGCGACAGCACCAGTTGCTTTTCAAAGCCGACGCCGACCAGTCCGATCAGCGCCGCCAGCCGCAGCCGGTCCGGATGCAGGAAGTCCAGGCCGAAGCGGTCGAAGCCCAGGTAGCATCCGCGGTCGAGCATGTCGGTGTGGTATTTCAGGTCCGACGCGCCGCAGCTATGCCCGATGATCACGCGCGACAGGTCCAGCCCCTCCGAGGCGAACAGGTCGAGCTGCTCGCGGCCCATCGTGCCCTCGTCGGTATGGGTCGTGATCGGCGCGCCGGTGCGTTTGGCCGCCCGCGCCGCCGCGCGCAGGCATTTGTCCTCGTACTCGCTGATCCGGTCCTTGCCGGTGGCGCACTTGATCACCCCGGCCTTGATGCCGGTCTCGCCGATCCCTTCGGTCAGTTCAGTGACGAAGACCTCGGTGATTTCGTCGATCGAGCGCTGCTTGAAGTAGGGCGTATTGCCCAGGTCCTCTTTATACAGGCCGGTCGCGCAGACGATATTGACGCCCGCCGCGTCGGCCACCTCGGCCATGAAGACCGGGTCGCGCCCGATATCGTTGGGGCAGGGATCGACGAACGTGCCGAGACCCAGGTCTTTGAGCTCCTTGAGCCGCTCGATCGAATACTTCAGCGCGCTTTTGCGCTCGAAGCGCGGCGCCTTGCAGTCGAGCTCCCAGCCCGACCATCCGATCAGCAGATGCTCATGCATCAGGGTGGTGCCGAGCTGGTCGGTGCTGACGCTACCGGTGACCGTGTTGATCTTTTTCATGGGCGTGTTCGGCTCCTTGCGCATAGTCGCGTGCGATGGCGTGCGCTCGACCTGTGCCGTCGCTGGGGATGACACCGCGGCGGCGCGAATGCGCTTGCGGCCAACCTAACGCCGCCCCGTCCAGCCCGTCAAACCCGCGCAGAACTGGCTGGATCAGGATTTTCGGCGCCGGATTCCTCCGCACCGGCCGCCGCCTTGCGGCCGTCGCGCCACGAATCGAGCAGGATAATCGCGACGCCCACCGTGATCGCGCTGTCGGCGAGATTGAAGACCGGGTAGCGGAACGCCTCGTGATGAAAGTAGATGAAGTCGATGACCAGGCCGCGCGCCAGCCGATCGATTAGATTGCCGATCGTTCCGCCGAGCACCAGCGCGAAGGCGATCGCCGACAGTCGCGTCGTGGTGCGCCGCACGATCAGCGTGGCGAGCACCGCGATCGCGATCGCCGAGAGCACGACGAAGAAGCTCGCGCGAAACCCGGCCGGCATCGTCGCGAACATGCTGAACGCCGCGCCCGGATTGAGCGTGTAGGTCAGGTCGAGCCAGCCGGGCACGATCGGGCGCATCTGGTAGAGCCGGAAATGCCCGCTCACGTATTGCTTGCTCAACTGATCGAGGACCGTCACCGGCGCGCTGACCAGGGCAATCGGCGCGAGTGTGCGCGTCCATGAGCGCGGACGCACGGGGCGATCCGCCGAAGCCGTCGCCAGACCGCCGATCACCGGGTCAGGCCTGCACGATCGCGCGGCAGCGCGCGTCGAGATCGCCGTCGCCGTCGAAATACTTCCAGCAGCGCTGGCATTTGCGCCCCGCCGCCTTGCGCCCGGCGATGACGATCGGCGGATGCGCGGCGATCCGCGCGAAGCGGCCGTCGGCGCGAAAATCCTCGTTGCCGCCGGCCTGGCCGGTGAGGCTCGCGGCCTCGCTCTCGGCCAGCATCGCGACCTCGGAGACGATGAACAGATCCTGCATCTGCGTGCGGCTCTCGCGCAGCATCGTGGCTAGTCCGTCGCTCTCGGCCGAGACCGCGGCGAGTTCGAGCCGGGCTTCGAGCGGTGCGCCGATTTCGCCCGCCTGGCGCATCGTTTCGAGCACCTTCATCGCCTCGCCGCGGACCTGCAGCAGGCGCTGCCAGCGGGCCTCGAGCTCGGCGTCGGCCAGGCCCGGGTCCGCCGGATGCATCGTCAGCAGATGCACGCTTTCCGCGGTCTTGCCCGGCAGGTAGGCATAGACCTCGTCGGCGGTGAACGGAATCAGCGGCGCGAGCATCCGCAGCAGCGTATCGAGCATCGCGTGCAGCGCGGTCTGCGCCGAGCGGCGCTCGCGCGAATTGGCCGCGTCGCAGTAGAGCCGGTCGCGCGCCACGTCGATATAGAGCGAACTGAGATCGACCACGATGAAATTCAAAATCGCCTGGTAGGCGGCCTGGAACTCGTAAGCCTCGTAGGCGCGCAGCACCTCGGCCTTGAGCCGCTCGGTGCGCGCCAGGATGTAGCGATCGAACTCGAGCAGTTCGGCCGGGGCGACCGCGTCGCGCGCCGGATCGAAGTCGTAAAGATTGCCGAGCATGAAGCGGCAGGTATTGCGAATCTTGCGGTAGGCTTCTCCTACTGCTGTGTAGATCGTGTTGCCGAGCGCGATTTCGGTGGTGTAGTCGAGCGAGGCGTAGACCAGCCGCAGGACGTCGGCCCCGATACGGTTGACGGTGTCGGCCGCGTCCTCGGAATTGCCGAGCGACTTCGACATCTTGCGCCCCTGCTCATCAACCGTCAGACCGTGGCTGATGACGCTGCGAAATGGCGGCTGGCCGCGCTCCGCCACCGCGCAGGCGAGCGACGACCCGAACCATCCGCGGGCCTGCTCGACCGCCTCGAGATAGGCGTCGGCCGGCCACGCGAGTTCCGGGCGGCGGCCGAGCACGGCGGCCTGCGAGGAGCCCGAATCGAACCACACGTCGAGCACGTCCTCTTCCTTGCTGAACGATCCGCCGCCGCATTGCGCGCATTTGAGACCCGCCGGCGTGAAGTCGGCGGCCGGCCGCTCGAACCATGCGTCGGAGCCCGCTTCGGCAAAGATTTTCTCCGCCAGGCGCATCACTTCGTCGTCCAGGCCGACGTGTCCGCACGCCGCGCATTTGAGCGCCGGGATGGGCACGCCCCAGGCGCGCTGGCGCGACAGGCACCAGTCGGGGCGGGTCTCGGTCATGTTACGGATACGCTCGCGCGACCATCCGGGAATCCAGGTCACGCCGTCGATTCCCGCGATCACCCGCGCGCGCAGATTCTCATGGTCGATGCGCATGAACCATTGCTCGGCGGCCAGGAAAATCAGCGGATTCTTGCATCGCCAGCAATGCGGATAGCTGTGCGAGAACTTGTGCGTATGGAGCAGCGCGCCGAGTTCGCGGAGCTTCTCGACGATCGCGTCGTTGGCCTTGAAGACGTTGCGCCCGGCCCATTCGCCCGCCTCGGCGGTGAACATTCCGGCGGTGTCGACCGGCGTGTAGGGCTTGAGGCCGTATTGCGCGCCGACCACGAAATCCTCGTAGCCGTGGCCCGGCGCGGTATGCACCAGGCCGGTGCCGGCGTCAGCGGTGACGTGATCGGCGAACATCAGCATGCCGTCGCGCGCGATAAACGGATGGCGAAAGATGTCGCGGCCGTCGAGCGCGGCCAGTGCGGCGCGATCGAGCGCGACGATCTGGTCGACCGCGATCGCGCATTCTTTGGCGACCGCCTCGGCCAGCCGCGCGGCGACGATGTAATAGAGATCGCCCGACTTGAGCGCGACGTAATCGAAGGCCGCGTTGAGGCTGATCCCCAGATTGGCCGGCAGCGTCCACGGCGTGGTCGTCCAGATCACCGCGAACAGTTGGCCCGCGCGATGGGCGGCGGCGAGTTCGGCGCCCTCGGAATTATCGGCGGCGAGCGCCGCGGGGTCGGTCACATCGGCATTGAGCGCGAAGGCGACGTAGATCGACGGCGAGACGTGATCGCGATATTCGACTTCGGCTTCGGCCAGCGCCGTGCGATCGGCGAAGCACCAATGCACCGGGCGCAGGCCGCGATAGACGTAGCCGCCGGCGACCAGGTTGCGCAGCACGCCGATTTCCGCCGCGTCGTACGCCGGGTCCATCGTGATATACGGATTGAACCAGTCGCCGACGCATCCCAGGCGCATGAAGTCGGCGCGCTGGAGGTCGATCCATTTGTCGGCCTCGGCGCGGCAGAGCTTACGCAGTTCGAGCTTGGAGAGGTCGCGCGCCTTGGCGCCCAGGTCGCGCGAAACCTTGAACTCGATCGGCATCCCGTGGCAATCCCAGCCGGGCACGAACGGCGTGCGCAGGCCGATCATCGAGCGCGATCGCACGACGAAGTCCTTGAGGATCTTGTTGAGCGCGGTGCCCAGATGGACGCGGCCGTTGGCGTAGGGCGGCCCGTCGTGAAGGATCCAGGTCGGGGCGGCGGCGCGCACGGCGAGGATTTGCTCGTAGAGCCGGGCATCATTCCAGCGCTTGAGCATCTCGGGCTCCCGTTTAGGCAGATTCGCCTTCATCGGAAAGTCCGTTTTGGGCAGCTTGAGCGTCGCTTTGTAGTCGGTCTCTGGCACGGGTGCGAGGGCCGCCGGCGCGAGGCCGGCTGGCGCGTCAACTCCTTTTGCTTAACGCGATCTTCAACCGAAATAATCTAGCACAGGATAGCGGATGAACTCGTCCCCGCGCGAGCGCCAGTAGCGCCGCGCCGCGATTTGTCAGCGCGATCGCCCTCTCGTATATTCGCGGCTGATAGTTTATCGCGGGAGAGGATTGTGAACGAAGGGGCAGCGCTGGCCGGCTTGAGAGTTCTTGACCTGAGCGACTATCGCGGGCAGTTGTGCGCGCGGATGCTCGCCGACATGGGCGCCGACGTGATCAAGGTCGAGCCGCCCGGCGGCGACGGCGCGCGGCGGATCGGGCCGTTTGTCGACGACCTGCCGCATCGCGATCGCAGCCTGTTTTTCTGGTTCTACAATCTCAACAAGCGATCGCTCACGCTCGATCTGGAAAAGCCGCGCGGACGGGAGATTCTGCTGAGTCTCGTGCGCGGCGCCGACCTGGTGGTCGAGAGCTTTGCGCCGGGCGTGCTGGCCCGGGCGGGCCTCGGATGGGACGCGCTGCACGCGGCCAATCCCGCGCTGATCCTGCTCTCGATCGCGCCCTTCGGACAGAGCGGGCCGTATCGCGATTGGGCGGCCGACGACACCGTGCTCGCGGCGCTCGGCGGGATGCTTTACGTCAACGGATCGCCGGGCCGTGCGCCGGTGCGGCCGCTCGGCCTGCAGGCCTATCACGCGTCGGCCTATTACGCCGCGATCGCGGTGCTATGCGCGCTGTTCGCGCGCGATCGCGACGGCGCCGGGCAATGGATCGATCTGAGCATGCAGGAGGCGACGGCCGCGGCCGTCGAGCATGTCGCCGGCAGTTATTTCGGCGACGGGCGCATCGAGCCGCGCCGCGGCACGCTGCATTGGAGCCGCTACTTCCGGGTCGGCAAATGCCGCGACGGCTACATCATGCATTGCACGCTCGGCGACTGGACTTCGCTGGTCGAATGGGTGGCCGGCGATGGCAAGGCGCAGGATCTGACGGCGCCCGAATGGAACGACGTGGTCTATCGCGCGACCCACGCCGAGCATCTGTTCGACGTGCTCGACGAATGGGTCAAGGACTATTCGCGTGACGAGTTGCTCGAGCGCGCGCAGACCTTGCGCCTGCCTTACGCGACGGTGCGCCAGCCCGAGGCCCTGCTCGAGGACGAGCAACTGGCGGCGCGCGGCTACTTCGTCGACGTTGAGCATCCGGAACTGGGCCGCACGATCCGCTATCCGGGCGCGCCGTATCTGTTCAACGGATCGCCGTGGCGGGTCTATCGGCGTCCGCCGCTGACCGGGGAGCATACGGCGGAAATTCTGCGCGAGGCGCGAGGCTTCGACGCGGGCGAACTCGCGGCGCTGGCCGCCGCAGGGATTATCTGACGATGGGTGCGACGCCCCTTATAACGAATGCCGCGCTGCCGCTGGCCGGAATCCGGGTGCTCGATTTCACCTGGGTGGTCGCCGGGCCGGTCGCGACGCGGATCCTGGCCGACTATGGCGCCGAGGTGATCAAGATTGAGCGCCGGCCCGGCCCGATCGGTCCGCGGCAGACCGGCCTGCAGGGCGATTTGCATCGCAATAAGCGCTCGATCGCGGTCAACATGAGCCATCCGCACGGCGTCGCGATCGCGCGGCGGCTCGCCGCCCTCAGCGATCTGGTGATCGATAACTTCTCGGCGCGCGTGATGCGATCGTGGGGGATGGACTTCGCCAGCCTGAGCAAGCTCAAGCCCGCGATCGTCTGCGTGAGCATGTCGGGCCTGGGCCATACCGGGCCGCGCGCGAGTTACGTCAGCTACGGGCCGACGTTGCAGGCGCTGGCCGGCTTTACGCGCCTGATGACCGAGGCCGACGGCGAGCCGGCCGGCTACGGCTATTCTTACGCCGACATGTCGGGCGGCTTTACCGGCGCGCTCGCGGCGCTGATCGCGCTGAGGCATCGGCGGCGCACCGGACAAGGGCAGTTCGTCGATCTCTCGCAATTCGAGGCGGTGGTCAGCGTGGTCGGTCCGGCGCTGCTCGATATCGCGGTGAACGGGCGCGAGCAGACGCCGCCCGGCTATGTCTCGCAGGAGGCGCCGGCCGCGCCGCATGGGGTCTACCGATGCCGGCCGCGCGACGGCGACGACGATCGCTGGCTCGCCCTCGCGGTCCGCTCGCAGGCCGAATGGGAGCGCTTTGCCGCCGCGCTCGGCGCGCCCGCGTGGACCGCCGAGGCGAAATTCCGCACGCTTTATTTGCGGATCCACAACCGCGCCGAACTCGACGCGCACGTGGCAGCCTGGGCGGCGGGTCAGGCCGCCGAAGCCGCGATGGCCGACTTGCAGCGCGCGGGCGTCGCCACCGGTCTGGTCGCTAACGGCGCCGATCTTTGCGCGCGCGATCCGCAGCTTCAGGCGCGTAATTTCTGGGGTACCGTCACGCTGGCGAACGGCCGCACGACGCAGGTCACCGGCGTGCCGATGAAGCTGTCGGCCACGCCCGGATCGATTCGCACGCCGTCGCCGGAAATCGCCTCGAGCAACGATTACGTGCTGGGCGAACTGCTCGGCATCGGCCGCGCCGAACGGGAGGCGCTAATCGCCGAAAAAGCGCTATGGCCTTAACTAATCTGGTCGCGTCCGCTTGCGCTAAAGGCCGCATAATTGTTCTACTTCGGGTAGACTCGCGCTGAACGGGACCGCGTGCGGTCCGGATGGACGGAATTTGCTCGCCAGCGTACTTTCCAGCGCCCTTGCCGGGGTCGACGCTTTTGCGGTCGAGGTCGAAGTCGATATCAGCGCCGGCACGCCCGGCTTTCGCATGGTCGGCCTGGCCGAGGGCGCGGTGCGCGAAGCCTACGAGCGGATGAAATCGGCGATCCGCAACTCCGCGTTCGAGTTTCCCAACCGTAAAATCACCATCAATCTGGCTCCCGCCGATATCCGCAAGGAGGGCTCGGCGTTCGACCTGCCGATGGCGCTCGGGCTGCTGGCGGCCAACGGCGTGATGCAGAAGCGCGCGCGGATGCGCGATTACCTGGTGCTCGGCGAACTCGCGCTCGACGGCCGCATCAAGGGGATCAAGGGCGCGCTGGCGACGGCGATTCTGGCCCGGGCGCAGGGTCTGGCCGGCGTGGTCCTGCCGCGCGAGAACGCCGCCGAGGCCTCGGTGATTGGTGAGGGGGTGACGGTACTCGGCGTCGATACGCTGCGCGAGGCCTTCGAGTTCTTCGAGGAGTTGCGCGAAATCACGCCGACCCGCGTCGATCTCAACGAACTGTTCGACGCGGCGAGCCATTACGGAGTCGACTTCAGCGAGGTCAAGGGCCAGGAACAATCCAAGCGCGCGCTTGAGGTCGCCGCCGCCGGCGGCCATAACGTGCTGATGATCGGGCCGCCGGGGTCGGGCAAGACGATGCTCGCCAAGCGGCTGCCGACGATCCTGCCCGCGATGACCTTTGAGGAGGCGATCGAAACCACCAAGGTCCATAGCGTCGTCGGCCTGCTCGAGGGCCGCGCGCTGATCGCGACGCGCCCCTTCCGCTCGCCCCATCATACGATCTCCGATGCCGGCCTGATCGGCGGCGGACCGGTGCCGCGGCCCGGCGAGGTCAGCCTCGCGCATCACGGCGTGCTGTTTCTCGACGAGCTGCCCGAGTTCCGCAAAAACGTGCTCGAGGTGCTGCGCCAGCCGCTCGAAGATAATCGCATCACGATTGCCCGCGTGATGGGCACGATGACCTTTCCGGCCAGCGTGATGTTAATCGCCGCGATGAACCCGTGCCCATGCGGCTTCTACACCGACACGCAGCACGAATGCACCTGCTCGCCGATGATCATCCAGCGCTACCGCTCGCGGATTTCGGGGCCGCTGCTCGATCGGATCGATATCCATATCGAGGTGCCGGCGGTGCGCTACAAGGAGTTGACCGATCGCAACGAGGGCGAGACCTCGACGGCGATTCGCGCGCGGGTCAATAGCGCACGCGGCCTGCAGGTCGATCGGTTTCGCGAGACCCCGTTCTTCTGCAACGCGCAGATGGGCGCGCGCGAACTGCGCGAGCATTGCCAGGTCGAGCCGGCCGGCGAGCGCCTGCTCGAACTCGCGATCAACCGCCTCGCGCTGAGCGCACGCGCCTACACGCGTATCCTCAAGGTCGCGCGCACGATCGCCGACCTCGATGGCGGCGGGCCGATCGCGGCGCATCACCTGAGCGAAGCGATCCAGTATCGCTCGCTCGATCGGATGGCGCTGTGAGGCGGTCGCTTGGCCGAGCGCGCAGCGCAATCTACGGCGAGCCGCATAGCGTGCCGTTGATATCGCATTGCGGCACGATACTGCGGGCGCGCTGATCCTGGTTCAAGCCGTAGATCGCCACGTCGGTCTTAGGCGTCGCGGTGCAGCCGCATAGCTGGCTCGCGCAGCAACTGCATGAGGCCGCGGTTTCGGCCTTGATGATTTCCGAGACATCGCATTTGCTCAGGCCCGAGCAGGCGGTTCCAAGCAGATCGCGGTCGTTGCATTGATCGGTGCACAGCGTCGCGTCGCAGGTATAGCCGGTCTGTACGCCGCTGGATTGCTGGCAGGTGTTGTACTCGTCGCAGACTTTTGCGCAATCGACGCCGCTGCCGACCGGCAAAGTGGTGGTTCCGGGGACATAGAGCGGGCAGCCCACGCCGCCGGGCGCGTCGGGCAGGCAGGTGCCCGGGCTGGGTACGGCCGCCGGCACAGTATTGGCGGCCGGCGCCGTAATCGACGACGATAGGCTGAGCGTATCCCCCGCGATCGATGGCGAGACCGTGACCGGGGGTGGCGGCGGTGGCGGTGCATAGGCGGCCGACCACACCAGGTCACCGCCCAGCGAGCAGACCTGCCCGTTCTGGCCGACTTGATAGGGACCGTCGAAGGCCGGGCACGAGCAATTGCTGATGCCCGGCTTATCGGTCTTGAAGCAGGGCGCGGTCATACATCCGACGTACGGCGCTTGCCCGCAATTGGTCTGGCCGATGCCGTTGGTCGGCACGCAATCGAAGCTGAAGGCCGAGTACAGACCGGTACCGGGGATCAGGGTTCCCTGGTTGACCGAATTGCATACCGGCGCCGAATTGATCGTCCCGCACCGGCTGCCGTCGCTCCCGCATTGCGCGACCGTCGCCTCATACACCGAGTGGTTCAGGATGGCATTGATATCTACGAAGTAGACGCCGTACGGGATCGTGAAGCAGTTGCAGTTCGCGTATTGCCCGTTCGGGGTCAGCTTGCACGAGAGGTCTTCGGTGCCGGTGCTCGGGCCGGAGTAATAGCAGAGCGCGTAGGGTCCGCCGCGGCACGGCAGGAAATTGCTCCCGGTCAGCAGGATATTGGCGTAGGCGGGCCCGTAAGTGGTGGTCCAGTTGGCGGGGTCGCTCCAGAACTGATGCGAGTTCGGGACGAAGTGAACGATCCCGGGTGGTTGCGAGGTCGATCCGCCGCTGTCGCCGCCGCAGCCCGTCGCGAACGTCACGGCGACCAGCAGGAGACACCAGAGCGGCGTCAGCCGGAGTGCACCAAGTCGTGAAATGCCAGCCGCGTGAGCCGTCCTCCGCCGCATCAATGCCATCCGAGATCCTCCCACCGGCGTGGATGTTTATCCTACTGTTTGTTGGAGTCAATCGAAGGCGCTGGGGTGGGCGGAGGCGCGTCGCGGCGGATGCGAATTGAGGGAAATCGGAGCCGACTATATGACGGAAAGGCTAAGCTCCGCGAAATTGACGAGCTGTGAATTATTTTTTCGTGCAAACGGAATGGCAAAGCCCCCTGGTGCAGGGTAAACCCGTTGGGGCATTTAATTCTTGAGCAATTAGAACGGCTCGAGCGCGTGACGGCTTAATCAAACGCAAGACGGGGGCCATGCGCGGGTTGGACGGATGGGCGCGCCGTTGACAACGCCGCGGCTCTCACCTAACTTCTCTAGCTTGGAACCACTTCCTTTGCCGATTACGTGGAGACCTCCCTGCGCGTAGTCGTCATCATCTACCACCAGCAATCTTTTAATCATGTTTGACACGCTGAGCGATCGCCTCGAAGGCGTCTTCAAGAGGCTCAAGGGCCAGGGGCGGATCACCGAGCGCAATATCGAAGAGGCGCTGCGGGAAGTCCGGCTCGCGCTGCTCGAGGCCGACGTCAATATCCGGGTGGTCCGCGACTTCATCGATCACGTCAAGCAGAAGGCGCTGGGGCAGGAGGTGCTGCGTTCGCTGAGCCCGGAGCAGCATCTGATCAAGTTTGTCGCCGCGGAACTGTGCGAGGTGATGGGCGGCAGCGCGCGCGAGATCGATCTGAAGGTCAAGCCGCCCGTCAAGATCATGCTGGTCGGCCTGCAGGGCTCCGGCAAGACCACCTCGCTGGCCAAGCTGGCGCGCTTTCTCAAGGCCGGGCGCAAACGCCATCCGCTGCTGGTTTCGACCGACGTGCGGCGGCCTGCCGCGATGGAGCAGTTGCGCATCCTGGGCGCGCAGATTGGCGTGCCGGTGGCCGAGAGCCGCGAGACCGAAGACCCGGTCGAGATTGTGAGCCGTGCGCTGATGCGGGCCGACGTCGGCGGCCACGACGCGTTGCTGATCGATACGGCCGGCCGGCTGCAGATTGACGACGACCTGATGGAGGAGTTGTCGCGGCTCAAGACCGCCGCCACGCCCCATCATACGATCCTGGTGGCCGACGCGATGACCGGGCAGGACGCGGTCAACGTGGCGCAGGGTTTTCACGATCGGCTCAAGCTGTCGGGGCTGATTCTGACCAAGCTCGACAGCGATGCGCGCGGCGGCGCGGCGCTCTCGGTGCGGGCGATTACCGGCGCGCCGATTCTGTTCGCCGGTATGGGCGAGAAGCTCGACGCCTTCGAGGTCTTCCATCCAGACCGGCTGGCGTCGCGCATTCTGGGCATGGGCGACATGCTGAGCCTGATCGAAAAGGCCCAGCAGAACTTCGACCAGTCCAAGGCCAAGGAACTCGAGCGCAAGCTCAAGAAGAACGAATTTACGCTCGAGGATTTCGCCGACCAGCTCAAGACGATTCGGCGCATGGGATCGATCGGCGACCTGATCGGCATGATCCCGGGGCTCAAGAAGCTCGCCGGGCAGGCCGACTCGGCCGAGGCCAAGCGCGAAATCGGCCGCGTCCAGGCGATTATCGATTCGATGACCAAGCAGGAGCGCCGCAACCATTTGATCCTCAACGGCCGGCGCCGCGCGCGGATCGCAACCGGCAGCGGCACCTCGGTCCAGGACGTCAACCGTTTCATCAAGCAGTTCGAGCAGACGCGCAAGATGATGAAGAAGATCACCCGCATGGGGCCGGGATCGGCGTCGATGATGCGCGGGCTTAAGCTTGGGAGCTAGAATAGGACAGGAGATCAGGAACAGAGACTATGGCACTCGTTATCCGACTGCGCCGCCATGGCGCCCGCAAGAAGCCTTTTTACCGTATTGTGGTGAGTGATTCGCGATCGCCGCGCGACGGCCGGTTTGTCGACCAGATTGGCACCTACGATCCGGCGTTTGATCCGCCGAAGGTGACGCTCAAGCACGCCCAGGCCGAGCAATGGCTCAAGTCGGGCGCGCAACCCAGTGACACCGTAAGGAAACTGATCAAGCAAGCGACAAGCGCCGCGCAAACAGCCTGACCGCTCTCAGGGAGCCAGCCATGAAGGAGCTAGTCGAGTTCCTGGCGCAGCAGTTGGTAAACAACCCGGACGCGGTGGAGGTCAAGGAGACGCAGGGCGACACCGCCTCGGTGCTCGAGCTGCGCGTGGCCAAGGAGGATCTCGGCCGCGTCATCGGCAAGCAGGGGCGCACGGCCAAGTCGATGCGGACGATCCTCAACGCTGTGGCCTCGCGCACCAACCGCAAAGTCGTGCTTGAGATTATCGAAGAGAAATAGCCGGTGATGGGCGACGCCGACCGGCTCACGCCCGGCCCTTGCGGCCCGGCGCCATCCGCCGCGCCCGGCCTGATCAGGGTCGGGCTGATCGGCGGCGCGCACGGCCTGCAAGGCGCATTGCGCATCCGCCTGGACAATCCCGACTCCGCGACGCTCGCTACTCTGCGTCGTGTGTTCGTGACGCCGGCGGGCGGCGGCATCGGCGCGCGCGAGTACGGCTTGCTCCGCGTCGCCCGGATCAGCCGCATGACCACCCGGATGATGCTCGAAGGGGTGGGCGACGCGACGGCGGCCGAGGCGCTGCGCGGCGCGGTGATCAGCGTCGCCAGCGGCGACTTGCCGGCGCCCACGCCCGGCGAATACTACCATTACGAAGCCGTCGGATGCGCGGTCGAGACGCTCGACGGCCAGCGCATCGGAGTAATCGAAGAGATCTTTGCGACCGGCGCCAACGACGTCTGGGTGGTGCGCGACGGGGCGCGCGAAGTGCTCGTCCCGGTGATCGACAATGTGGTCAAGTCGATCGACCTGGCGGCGCGCCTGATGCGTATCGAGGCGGTGCCCGGACTGCTCGACTGACGCGCGCGCGGCCCGCGCCGCTCGCTATAATCCCGCCATGGACTTTCACGTCATAACGCTCTTTCCCGAGATGTTCGCGGCGCTCGACGCGGCGCTGATGGGCCGTGCGCAAAAGGGCGGACTGGTCGCCGTGCATGCGCATAATTTGCGCGAGCACGGTCTCGGCAACTACCGGCAGGTCGACGACACGCCGTACGGCGGCGGCAGCGGGATGGTGATGCGGCCGGAGCCGATCGCGGCGGCGATCGACGCAGTGGCGGCGACGCGGCCGGGGCTGACGAAGATTTTGTTGACGCCGCAGGGCGAGCGCTTCGACCAGCCGCTGGCGCGCGAGCTGGCCGCCACCTGCGCGGGCGGAATCATGCTAATCGCGGGGCGCTACGAGGGCTTTGACGAGCGGGTGCGCGAGCTGGTCGATCGCGAAGTCTCGATCGGCGACTACGTGCTGAGCGGCGGCGAACTGGCCGCGATGGTGGTGATCGAGGCGGTGGCGCGGCTGGTGCCGGGCGTGCTCGGCAATGCGGAGTCGCTCGACGAGGAATCGTTCGGCGCGGGCAACCTGCTCGAATATCCGCATTACACGCGGCCCGAGGAGTTTCGCGGGATGCGCGTGCCGGAGATTTTGCTGAGCGGCGACCATGGCAAGATTCGCGCGTGGCGCGCGGCCGAGGCGCTGCGGCGCACCGCGCGGCGGCGTCCCGAGCTGGTCGCCGGGCGGCGCGGCAAGCCTGAACCGTGAGCGCGCTGTTCGTCGCCCTGATCCATTATCCGGTGGTCGATCGCAACGGCCGGATCGTCACGAGCGCGATCACCAGCCTCGATATCCACGACCTGGCGCGGGCCGCGCGGACCTACGGCGCCAGCGCGTTGTTCGTCGTCCATCCGATGGCCGACCAGCGCGAGTTTGGCGCGCGCGTAATCGACCATTGGAAGGACGGCAATGGCCGGCGCTTCGATACGCGCCGGCGCGAGGCGCTCGAACTGGTGCATCTGGTCGAGAACCTCGACGCGGCGCTCGCGACGGCCGCAGCGATCGCGGGCGCGCGTCCGCTGATCGTGCATACCTCGGCGCGCACCGAGGGCGGTGTCAGCTATGCGCAGTTGCGCGCGCGGATGGAACGCGACGACGGTCCGCCGATGATGCTGCTGATTGGCACCGGCTTCGGGATGGCGCCGGCGATGCTCGAGCGGGCCGATATCGTGCTCGCGCCGATCCTCGGGCCCGACGCTTATAATCATCTGTCGGTGCGCGCGGCGGCCGGGATCATTCTCGATCGCCTGCGCGGCCATTGAGCGGAGCGCGGCGCGCGCGCCCCAACATGCGGGCGGCGCATATTCCAATGGGCACGCCGGTGCGATACTAGGCTCTGGCGGCGCACGCGGAGCGCATGGAGTAACGTACGGACTGACGAAGCATGAAACTGATTGCCGACCTGATGGTGTTTATCGGAGCGATCCTGCTGACGGCGGGAACCGACCTCGTGATCGAAACGGCGGGGCAGAATCTCGCGCAGGTGGGCGGACTGCTCGGCGTAATCGTCTCGGTGGTCGGCGTCTCGATGCTCACTGCCGGCATCCTGACCAATCGCGGACTGATCGCGCGGGCCCGCGAGCAGGAGCGCGAGGCGGACGCGGCGCGGATCGGCGGGGCCGGCGGTGGCAAGCGCGGCTGAGCCGGGTCGCTAGGGAACCTCTGCGCAAGTTAGGTTGTCATTCTGAGCGCAGCGAAGAATCCC
>JADMIL010000096.1 GCA_015478645.1 Candidatus Binataceae bacterium | reverse complement strand
GCCTCCACCTGCCTCACTCGACTCTAACGGATATGGCGCGCGTCCGCCGCGACTATCGCATCAGCGCGCGGGCGAGCGGCGCAGTGCGGCTGCCCGGCAAATGATGGCGGAGCGCAGCTTTGATGTTGGAGCAGGGGTGTGAAGACTGTCAAGGCTGCGGGTCCGCTGATTTACGGTTGGCTCGATTGCCCGCGTAAGTTATAAAGGTACGCCGTGCGCGCAATTCTCATCGCCGCCAAGCATCTCGCTTTCGCCAAGACGCGGCTGGGCCGCGCCGTGGGCGACGCCGATCGCATGGCGCTGGCCGAGGCGATGTTCCGCGACGTGCTGGGCGCGGCGCTGCGCGCGCGTGCGGCGGACCACGTGGCGGTTGTCAGCTCGGACCCGGCGCTGCTCGAGATCGCGCGCACCGCGGGAGCGCTGGTGATCGACGAGGAGTTTCCGCGCGGACTCAACGCGGCGGTTCGTCTGGCGACGGCGGCGCTTGCCGCGCAGGGCGTCGCGACGCTATGCACGGTGCTCTCGGACATTCCGCTGGTGACCGCGGAGGATATCGACGCGGTTTTCAGTGAACTGGCCGAAGAGGAGCGCGGTGTGGTATTAGTGCCCTCGCGCGACTTGAGCGGAACCAATATAATCGCGCGATCGCCGGCCGGCGCGATTCCGACCCGCTTCGGCGGCCAGAGTCTCGCGCGCCATCTCGGAGAATGCTATCAGCTTGGTCTGCCCAGCCGGGTAGTGCGGCAGAGAGGCCCGGCGCTCGACCTTGACGTGATCGAAGATTTAAACGAGTTTGTCCGCACGCCCAGCATGACCCACACCTATAGCCAGCTCGCCCGACTCGGGATCGCTCACGGTTAAGCGGCTATCCGGATGCCGACAATCGTGGAGATGATCGAGCGCCTCGGCGCGCTGGTGATCGATAATGTAATCGCACTGGGCAACTTCGTGCTGTTTCTCGTGACGGCGCTCTGGTGCGCGGTCACGCCGCCCTACAAGCTGCGGCTGACGATCCGCCAGATGCGCACCATCGGAGCCGAGTCGATCGTGCTGGTGGCGCTCATCGGAGCGTTCACCGGGATGGTGCTTGGCCTGCAGGGCTACAACACGCTGCGCC